>NZ_JAVIWS010000001.1:2594500-3243125 GCF_031323975.1 Escherichia ruysiae | reverse complement strand
CGTTCAGTAAAAGCATTGCGCCAGGCCTGCGCGTGGGCTGGGTCGCGCCGGGGCGATATCACGATAAACTGCTGCATATGAAATACGCCACCAGCAGCTTTAATGTACCGTCCACGCAAATGGCGGCGGCGACGTTTGTGCAGGAAGGTCACTATCATCGCCATATCCGGCGGATGCGGCAGAATTATCAGCGCAATATGGCGCTTTATACCTGCTGGATACGGGAATATTTTCCCTGCGAAATCTGTATTACGCGCCCGAAAGGTGGATTTTTACTGTGGATAGAATTGCCTGAACAGGTCGATATGGTCTGCGTCGCGCGGCAATTGTGCCGCATGAAAATCCAGGTGGCGGCAGGCTCGATTTTCTCAGCTTCCGGTAAATACCGTAATTGCCTGCGCATCAACTGCGCTTTGCCGCTCAGCGAAACCTACCGCGAAGCACTGAAGCAAATTGGCGAGGCCGTGTATCGGGCAATGGAATAAATACGGCATCGTGACGACGCGCCTGAATTTCCTCTGACGAATAGCTTGTGGCTCGTTTTGTCTCTATAGCAACATCTCTACGTTCCAGCATGGCTTAGGCAAAAAGCGTTTTGTTCATGCCGGATGCAGCGCGAGCGCCTTATCCGGCATACAGAATATTGCAAATTCAATATATTGCATGGGCTATGTAAGCCTGATAAGCGTAGCGCATCAGGAAGTTTGGCGTTTGTCATCAGTCTCTGATTATTATTCGATCCCTGAATCGCGGTAACTGTCAGGCAAAGACTGACCTAATGCCTGTATTTGCTCTGATGAATGTCCGGTAATCTTTTGTATCCATTCAGGATCTGCACCATTTTGCAAAAATAATCGGAGAAGGCGCTGTTCCCCTTCTTCTTTGCCTTCGATCCTCCCTTCTTCCCTTCCCAACAGCCATCCCGCATTATGAATTCGCTCTGCAATCGTCATGATTCGCTCCCTGTGTTGTGGCATTCGCCTGGTAAGTTCGCTGATAAACTCCTTAAAACTCGCTTCATCACCAGCCAGTAAAATGTAATTTAACAGCGCGGTTATCTGGCTGTCATTAGCGCACTCTGTAACCAGTAATGCTACCAGTTGATCAATCAGCCCCATCATATTGCGCTGGCGAATATGCTTTTGGATCAACTCCAGCAGGGCGACTCTGCGATGCTGAACAATCTCGTCGTCCGGCACCACAGTGATATCCACCAGCGGGAACGCAGCGGTATAAAGTTTCCGAGCGGTAATCGGGTCGGCAAATTCGTCCAGCCAGCACAAAGACCAGGGGTAAGGACTACGACTGCCGTGATAAAACAGCATCGGAATGACCAGCGGTAGTGGTCGGCGTTTATCATGCTCTATATGACGCTGCATCACCGCCATGGAATATCGCATCAGGCGAAAGGCCATATGAATATCCTCGCGGCTCTGATGTTCAATCACCACATAGATATAACCATCGCCTTCGCGGGTCTTTACCGACCATAAAATATCGGAGTGCAGCGCCCGCAATTTTTCATCGACAAAGCTGGCTGATTCCAGTTTTAAGGTGTCGAGATCGCACAGTTCACGTAAACCTTTTGGTAAGTGGATCTCCATAAAATCCCGCGCGGTGTCAGGATGCGTGAGGAAGGATTTAAATAATGCGTCATGCGGCGTACTGGTCGTGAAGTTTGTCATGGCGATCCGTCACCTGTTGAAGAGATAGTCCGACTTTAGCGATTCCTAATTCCGCTCACACCCGGCAATATCTCATTCCCCGAGGCGCTTTCCAGGCTATTTTTGTTCTCCTGCAAGCGATACATTTTTCTGGAAGGCATCTCGATTTTTGCGTGAACCTGCCGTCAGGCTCTATTCTTACGATATGAATAAAATCATTGAACTCCGACGCGCCAAAATGCTGGCGCTCTCTTTACTGCTCGTTGCTGCCGCGACTTTTATCGTTACGCTTTTTTTGCCCCCCAATTTTTGGGTGAGCGGCGTGAAGGCGATTGCGGAGGCGGCAATGGTCGGCGCTCTGGCTGACTGGTTTGCGGTGGTGGCGCTGTTTCGCCGCGTGCCGATTCCGATTATTTCTCGCCATACGGCGATTATCCCGCGTAATAAAGACCGGATTGGCGAAAATCTCGGTCAGTTCGTACAGGAAAAATTTCTCGATACCCAATCCCTGGTGGCGTTAATTCGTCGTCATGAACCGGCGTTGTTAATCGGTAACTGGTTTAGTCAGCCGGAAAACGCCCGCCGCGTTGGGCAGCATCTTTTGCAGATCATGAGTGGTTTTCTCGAACTTACCGATGATGCGCGTATTCAGCGTCTGCTTAAGCGCGCGGTGCATCGGGCGATTGATAAAGTGGATCTTTCCGGCACCAGTGCGTTAATGCTGGAAAGCATGACCAAAAACGATCGTCATCAGGTGCTGCTGGATACTCTGATCGCACAACTGATCGCCCTGCTCCAGCGCGATAAATCACGCAAATTTATCGCCCAACAGATCGTCCGCTGGCTGGAGAGCGAGCATCCGCTGAAAGCGAAAATTTTGCCGACTGAATGGCTGGGTGAACACAGTGCGGAGCTGGTTTCTGATGCGGTAAACTCTTTGCTTGATGATATCAGCCGCGATCGCGCGCATCAGATCCGCCATGCGTTTGATCGCGCTACCTTTGCACTGATCGATAAGCTGAAAAACGATCCGGAAATGGCGGCGCGCGCCGACAATATCAAAGCGTATCTGAAAGAAGATGAAGCGTTTAACCGCTATCTCGGTGAATTGTGGGGGGATTTGCGGGAATGGTTGAAGGCCGATATCAATAGCGAAGATTCTCGCGTGAAGGAACGTATCGCGCGGGCGGGTCAATGGTTTGGCGAGACGTTAATTGCCGATGATGCCTTGCGGGCGTCGTTAAATGGTCATCTCGAACAGGCTGCGCACCGCGTCGCACCAGAGTTTTCGGCATTCCTGACACGCCACATTACTGACACGGTGAAAAGCTGGGATGCGCGGGATATGTCGCGGCAAATCGAGTTAAATATTGGCAAAGATCTCCAGTTTATCCGCGTCAACGGTACGCTGGTTGGTGGTTGTATTGGATTGATACTGTATCTTTTATCGCAAATCCCGACTTTGTTACCCCTCGGCAATTTTTAACCGCGAGAGAGAACAAATAAAGCAAACTCAAATCATGGTAATAATGCGGCCTTTTTCATTGTCTCCCGTGTACGGGGAAGGAAAATCATGCCATTTGTCGCCATTTTCGAGCAGTTCTCCGAAATGCGGCATTCCGCTGGTCGGCACTTACTGCACGTTTATGCCGCAGAAGATGCTAACGGCCTGCGATGCGGTTGCTCCACCTCAACTGAAACTCTCGAAGAAGCAGAGAAAGAGCCTGCGCAATCTTTGTCATTGCGCAACGAGCTGAATGCGATATCTGCCTGCATTCGTCAGTAACAGGAAGAAAGACAGCGACAGGAAATGCATTGCGCATTACGCTCTGGCTCCGCGTTAAGGATTCATTAAGATCACTACGTATACTTATCGATATCTTATTGATTTTGTTGGATGGATATGCCATGACAAAAAGGTTTTCGTTAAGTAAACGTATCAGCATTATTATTCTTTTTGCCATTGTGGCAGTGTGTGCTTTCTTCGTGCAATCTTGCGCTCGCAAAAGCAGTTATCCCGCAGGGTTTCAAAATTACCACGTGACTATTGATGGCAAAGAGATTGCAGGTGTAACGAATAATATCTCCTCACTGACCTGGTCTGCGCAGAGTAATACCCTGTTTAGCACTATCAATAAACCTGCGGCGATTGTTGAAATGACCACGAATGGGGATCTGCTCCGCACCATTCCTCTGGATTTTGTGAAAGATCTCGAGACTATCGAATATATTGGTGATAATAAATTCGTCATCAGTGATGAACGCGATTATGCCATTTATGTGATTTCACTTAATGAAAAGTCAGAAGTAAAAATCCTCAAAAAAATAAAAATTCCGTTGCAGGAAACGCCAACCAATAGTGGTTTTGAAGGGCTGGCTTATTCTCGCCAGGATCACACCTTCTGGTTTTTTAAAGAGAAAAATCCGATTGAGGTCTACAAAGTTAACGGGCTACTAAGTAGCAATGAATTGCACATCAGCAAAGACAAGGAACTACAACGTCAATTTACTTTAGATGATGTGTCCGGCGCAGAATTTAACCAACAAAAAAATACGCTTCTGGTACTGTCTCATGAGTCACGCGTACTGCAGGAAGTGACCGCCACTGGGGAAGTGATCGGTGAGATGTCACTTACCAAAGGCAGTCGGGGTTTGTCACATAACATCAAACAGGCTGAAGGGATTGCGATGGATGCCTCTGGCAATATTTATATCGTTGGCGAACCGAATCGTTTTTATCGCTTTACCCCTACATCATCACATTAACAGACTGGCATGTTTCACCTTTTTGTTATTAACTTGTTAACAACAAAAAGACAAGCAAGGTAAAACATGTCCCCGTCATCGCATCCCGTAGAACGCTTTTCCTTCAGCACCGCGCTTTTCGGGATGCTGGTTCTGACCTTAGGTATGGGGTTAGGTCGCTTTCTTTATACGCCGATGCTGCCAGTTATGCTGGCGGAGGGGCAGTTTTCATTTAACGAACTATCGTGGATTGCCAGCGGCAACTACGCTGGGTATCTGGCTGGAAGCCTGTTGTTTTCATTCGGCGCATTTCATTTACCCTCACGTCTGCGCCCGTTTTTATTGGCTTGCGCCCTGGCAACCGGCTTGTTGATCCTCGCGATGGCGTGGTTGCCATCGTTTATTCTGGTGTTGTTGGTTCGCTTTCTGGCGGGTATCGCCAGCGCCGGGATGTTGATTTTCGGCTCGACGCTCATCATGCAACATACCCGCCATCCTTTTGTACTTGCGGCACTGTTTTCTGGCGTTGGTGTTGGCATCGCACTAGGCAATGAATATGTGCTGGCTGGGCTGCATTTTGCCCTCTCCTCGCAAATGCTATGGCAAGGTGCCGGGGCGCTTTCTGGCATGATATTGATTGTACTGGCGCTTTTGATCCCCTCGAAAAAAAACACCATCACGCCTGCGCCGTTAGCAAAAACCAATCAACAACCTATGAGCTGGTGGTTGCTGGCTATTCTGTACGGTCTGGCGGGTTTTGGTTATATCATCGTTGCCACTTATCTGCCGCTCATGGCGAAAGACGCCGGCCTGCCGTTACTGACCGCCCATCTCTGGACGCTGGTCGGCTTGTCGATTGTGCCAGGCTGCTTTGGCTGGTTGTGGGCAGCAAAACATTGGGGGGCGTTACCCTGCCTGACGGTGAATTTGCTGGTACAGGCTATCTGCGTACTGTTAACCCTCGCCAGCAGTTCTCCTTTATTACTCATCATCAGCAGTATTGGCTTTGGCGGCACCTTTATGGGCACGACCTCGCTGGTGATGACCATCGCCCGCCAGCTTAGTGTGCCGGGAAATCTCAACCTGTTAGGCTTTGTGACGCTTATTTATGGCATTGGGCAAATTCTCGGCCCGGCACTGACCAGTATGCTCGGCAACGGAACGTCGGCGCTCGCCAACTCCACGCTTTGTGGCGCAGCGGCGCTGTTTATTGCCGCGCTCATCAGCACAGTGCAATTATTTAAGCTGCAAACGGCGACTTCATAAGGGGGGATTTTTCTCCCCGCCATACCAGAGAAGAGCGCCCTGGTATTTTCCTTTGGGGCATTTCCCTTGCCAGTCAAGAAACTCAACCGCAACAGTTGCTGTCAGTCTGACCATTAACACCGTTTTACTGCCCGCAATGTATTTAATGGCCAGCACGGTGCAAAATGTCGGTCGCAGCCTGGAGACAGCCGAAGTGAATGCTAAATACCATCTGCATATCATTACGGTCTGCGTGATTAACGCTTTTCTGTCGATCTGGGTTATGCAGTTTATTGTTTAACAAGGAGTTTACATGATTGATTATTCCGCAGCCGGTTTCATCCTGCTGCAGGGAGCGCATTTGTATGCGCCGGAAGATCGGGGAGTTTGCGATGTCCTCGTCGCTAACGGCAAGATTATCGCCGTTGCCAGCAATATCCCTTCTGACATCGTACCGGACTGCACGGTTGTCGATCTCAGTGGGCAGATCCTCTGCCCTGGCTTTATTGATCAACACGTTCATTTGATTGGCGGCGGCGGCGAAGCTGGTCCCACGACACGCACGCCGGAAGTGGCGTTAAGCCGCCTGACGGAAGCGGGCGTCACATCGGTGGTTGGCCTGCTTGGCACCGACTCTATCTCTCGCCACCCGGAATCCCTCCTTGCCAAGACCCGTGCGCTCAATGAAGAAGGTATCAGCGCCTGGATGCTGACCGGTGCGTATCATGTACCTTCCCGCACCATTACGGGTTCCGTGGAAAAAGATGTGGCGATTATTGATCGGGTGATTGGTGTGAAATGTGCCATTTCTGATCACCGCTCTGCCGCACCGGATGTTTATCATCTGGCTAATATGGCGGCAGAATCCCGCGTTGGTGGCTTGCTCGGCGGTAAACCTGGCGTCACCGTGTTCCACATGGGCGACAGCAAAAAGGCGTTACAGCCAATCTATGACCTCCTGGAAAACTGCGATGTGCCAATCAGCAAGTTACTGCCGACGCACGTTAACCGTAACGTTCCTTTGTTTGAACAGGCGCTGGAGTTCGCCCTGAAAGGCGGCACCATCGACATCACCAGCAGCATTGACGAGCCGGTTGCCCCTGCAGAAGGGATTGCCCGCGCCGTTCAGGCGGGTATTCCGCTGGCTCGCATCACCCTCAGCTCCGACGGCAACGGTAGCCAGCCGTTCTTTGACGACGAGGGGAATTTAACGCATATCGGCGTTGCCGGTTTTGAGACTTTACTGGAAACCGTACAGGTGCTGGTCAAAGACTTCGGTTTCAGTATCAGCGATGCCGTGCGTCCACTCACCAGCAGCGTCGCCGGTTTCCTCAACCTGACAGGGAAAGGTGAAATTCTGCCCGGCAATGACGCGGATTTGCTGGTTATGACACCGGAACTGCGCATTGAGCAGGTGTACGCTCACGGCAAACTGATGGTCAAAGACGGCAAGGCGTGTGTGAAAGGAACGTTTGAAACTGCATAAGCGGTTGTCTGCCGCCCGAATGGACGTAGAAGCCCGTTCGGACGGCTGACAGAGTAAAACGCAGAAGATGGTATTTAGCTGACTTTTCCCACCGTCGCACTGTACCAACCGCCAGGCTGCCAGACCAACTCAAACGTCAGAGGTTCATCGTCGTGGTACAGCATCATCTCCAGACTGATCGTCAGATCGTGGCAATATGCTTCTTTCAGACTCACTTGCAATGCAGCAATACGTGGTTCATGAAATAAAAGAGCGGAACGCAACTGACGGCAATACCAGCTCTGGAGATGTTTGTCGCTCTGATTATCCCCTTGCCACTCTGGCATACCTGAAATAAGTAATGCAGGTAGCGGTGAATGAGGAGAATTGAAAAGTTGAAAGAGATCCCGACATACGGAATCACGCAGCGATGATGTATTGCTGCCTGTGTTTTCAGGTAATACGGTCTGAAGTAATTGGCGCATCATTTTGCGCACTCCTGACGTTTAGCGGCATCGATATCTTGCCCTGACGGCTTGACACCACTGGGTTGATGCTCATTTTCCATAGTCATTCCTTTTTGCTCATTGCATCCGTGCCTGATAACAGGCTTGATTCTCGCCCGCAAAGTATAAGACCCTGAACAGAAATGAAGATCCACTTACTTTTTATTTAAAAAGATATAATTTGATAAAAGTCACTAAACCAGACAGAAACAAATCAATATATTTTGATTATTCCGAATAATCACTCAGATTTAAATAGATATAAAATGCTTATAAAAGACATGTAATAAGTAATTATTAAATTACTCATCGTTTATTAATAATATCGGTTATTACGTGGCTAAAAGGCCTGGTGCAAAGCTGCTCAACTTGGCACCAGAAATAAGGGTCAGGCGTCAACTTTATCCAACGGCCAGGAGTCGAAGAGATAGCCGTCAAAATAGATATCATCAACATTGGAAAATTCCAGCAGGCGCTGTTTCACATTTTCCAGATGCTGCCACATTGCCAGCTTCGCCGCACGGGCGTCTTTTTTGATTAACGCAGCGAGGATCTGTTTGTGATCGCCCAGCCACTCTTTGCGATACAAGCTGTCATCCAGATGGCTGTGCAACTGGATCCACATCGGATTGTTTTCACGCCACTGCCAGGACTGACGGAACAACTCCACCAGCATACTGTTATGGGTCGCTTCCGCGATGGCGAGGTGGAACTGCATATCGCCGCTTTCACTGCTGCCCGGTGCGCTGGAGGCCAGTTCGCGTTCTTCAAGCTGCAATGCCTGGCGCATTTTGACGATATCTTCGCGGGTGGCCTGCAAAGCGGCAAATTCCGCGATGTTACTTTCCAGTAACTGACGCGCCTGTAACAGCTCAAAAGGACCGGCGTCATTGCAGACGTTGGCATCTGCGTTGTCGGCAGTGTGGCTGGTTGAACTGTCGAGAACATAAATACCGGCGCCGCGCCGCACTTCTACCAGCCCTTTGATCTCCAGCATGATCAACGCCTCACGCACCACAGTACGCGTAACCTCGAGCATTTCTGCGATTTCACGCTCCGGCGGCAGTCGTTCGCCAGGATTGTACGGTGTTTTGATGATCAGATCGCGGATCATCGCCCCGACTTCCTGGTAAGGTCTTTGCGCAGAGGTGGCAGATTTCATGATGTTGTGTCCGTTAGGTGCGGTTAATCAAATTATTGCCGGATGCGGCGTGAACACCTTATCCGACCGACAAAGAGTGCGTATTTAATAAGTTGCGATTGATACCCTGGCTCGATAAGCGTGCGCATCGGGCGATCTTACGTTGATCGTCAATGACAAACTATACCATTAGCACTGGAAGTTGGCACGTACAGGTAGGCAAAAAAACGAAAACTGGTCAACCAAATATTGGTTTGATTGACCAGTAAGTCTGTATGGTAATCAGTCAGTTACAGTGCAGCCACGCATTCGCGCGCGCCGCGCTCGCACAGTTGCTGATATGCCGCTGTCACTGCGCCAACAAAGTCGGCATTCTGCGGCAGATCATCTGCAAAAATACCGCTCAGGCTCAACAGGGCTTTTACGCGTTCTGCTCCCTGATATTGCGCGTTGATCTTCTGGAATTCAGCCAGCATCGGGTCAACTACGTCGATGGCGTTGCCTTGCTCATCCACACCCTGGGTGTAACGCATCCAGCCCGCCACGCCGAGCGCCAGGTGACGCCAGCTACCGCCGTTTTGCAGGTGCAGACGCACCGGGTCCAGCAGACGCTGCGGTAACTTCTGGCTGCCGTCCATCGCAATCTGCCAGGTGCGGTGACGCAGAGACGGGTTGCTGAAACGCTCGATCAGCAGCGTCGCATAGGCGTTCAGGTCAGTCCCTTCCGGCATCGACAGCGTTGGCGCTTGTTCCTGCATCATCAGGGCAAAGGCGGCTTTGCGATAAGCCGGGTTAGTCATGGTATCAGCAATGGTTTCATAGCCACCGAGGTAACCAAGGTACGCCAGGAAAGAGTGGCTGCCGTTGAGCATACGCAGTTTCATCATTTCGAATGGTACAACGTCCGAAACGAACTGTGCGCCCACTTTATCCCAGTCCGGGCGACCATTAACGAAGTTATCTTCAATCACCCACTGACGGAACGGTTCACAGGCAATCGCGCACGGATCGTAAACACCCAGTTGATCAGCAATTTCCTGTAAGGTTTCTGGCGTCGCCGCCGGAACAATGCGGTCAACCATGGTGCACGGAAAGGTGACATTTTCTTCAATCCATGCCGCCAGCTGTGGGTCGCGCGCCTGAGCCAGCCCCAGAACGGCAACTTTCGCCACATGACCGTTTTCACGCACGTTGTCGCAGGACATTACGGTAAACGCTTTCAGCCCTTTTTCACGACGCAGGCGCAGAGCTTCAACGATGTAACCAATCGCGGACTTCGGCGCGGTCGGATTTTCCAGGTCGTGCTTGATCAGCGGGTTATTGAGATCCAACTGACCGCTTGCCGCATCGGCGCAGTAACCTTTTTCCGTGACCGTCAGGGAGACAATCGCTGTTTGCGGACGCGCCATTGCGTTGAGAATACCTTCGCAACCGTCGATTTCCGGATGCAGAGCTTCTTTCATCGAACCGATAATTTTCAGTTCAGTGCTTTCTGCACCTTTTTCCGCCACGGTGTACAGCAGTTGCTGTTTTTTCAGGTTTTCGATCAGCACACGGTCGTTACCTGGCATCAGGTTAACTTCGCAGATACCCCAGTCGCTGTCGGTGCTTTCCAGCAGATGATGGGTGTACAGCGCCTGGTGCGCGCGGTGAAACGCCCCGCAACCGAGATGCACAATGCGTGATTCCAGACGAGAATGATCCCATGACGGGCGGGCAACCGGCAGATTGCTGTCAACAATAGTAGTCATCGTAAACTCCAGAATCCGTCTTCAGAGAGTGACGGCAAGGAAGAAGGAACCGGCACGGCGCGCAGCCATGCCGGTGGGTATTAACGGCTAAAGAAAGCGCGCTGGATCGCCAGTTCGACACCGCGAACTTCGGCCAGGCCTTTCAGACGACCAATCGCGGAGTAACCTGGGTTGGTTTTCTTCTTCAGGTCGTCCAGCATCTGATGACCGTGGTCCGGACGCATCGGGATCAGGTCTTCTTTGCCTTCCGCTTTACGACGGTGTTCTTCTTCAACAATCGCTTTCACCACTTCGTACATATCAACGTCACCGTTCAGGTGCGCCGCTTCGTGGAAGGTTTTCGGGTTATCTTCACGCATGGTGGAACGCAGATGGGTGAAGTAAATACGCGGACCGAACTGCTTGATCATATCAACCAGATCGTTGTCAGCACGCACGCCGTAAGAACCGGTGCACATGGTGAAACCGTTCGCCATGCTGTTTACGGTATCAACCATCCACTGCATATCTTCAATGGTGGAAACAATGCGCGGCAGGCCGAGGATCGGGCGCGGCGGATCGTCCGGGTGAACAGCCATACGCACGCCAACTTCTTCGGCAACCGGAATAATGGCTTTCAGGAAGACCGCAAAGTTTTCGCGCAGCTTCGCTTTGTCGATATCTTTGTACAGCTCCAGGTGCTTACGGAACTGGTCGAGGGTGTAGCCTTCTTCCGCGCCCGGCAGACCAGCAATGATGTTACGGGTCAGACGCGCTTTGTCTTCGTCGCTCATAGTGGCGAAGCGTTCAGCAGCCTGAGCAATTTCTTCTTCGGTGTAATCCGCTTCCGCGCCTGGGCGCTTCAGGATGTGCATTTCAAACGCAGCAAATTCGATCTGGTCGAAACGCAGGGCTTTGGAGCCGTCCGGCAGTACGTATTCGAGGTCAGTACGGGTCCAGTCGAGCACTGGCATGAAGTTGTAGCACACGGTGCGAATACCGCACTGCGCAAGGTTGCGCAGGGTCTGCTGATAGTTAGCGATCCACTGCTCATAGTTGCCGGTATGGGTTTTGATATCTTCGTGAATTGGCACGCTTTCTACGACAGACCACACCAGGCCAGCATCTTCAACGATAGCCTTGCGTTTGAGGATCTCTTCTACGGACCATACTTCGCCGTTCGGGATATGGTGCAGCGCGGTAACCACGCCAGTTGCGCCCGCCTGACGGACATCAGCTAAAGAAACCGGATCGTTTGGGCCGTACCAGCGCCAGGTCTGTTCCATGATTTTTCCTCTTTCACATAGTGGGTTCAACAGCGAAGAGACGCGGAACCCCGGAGTTGTTTAGGTATCCGGATGAACAACCAGACCACAGCCGTGGCGTCGCACCGGATGAGATGGCGTATAAGTTCTACCTTTTGGTAAGACATGTCAACCCGGATTCTAAAATTGGTTAACCACATCACAAGAAATCTACTCTCCCGCCGATTGTTGCAAATTACAGCAAGGGTAAACAACGGTTATTGATCAGGGTATGTGATATTCATCGCAACAATGGTTGACCAATTTACATAACATGTCGCCCAAAATAACAACGGTTCAACCAGGTAAGGTAAAACGTTATGCATGTGCTTAACATTCTCTGGGTGGTATTCGGCATTGGCCTGATGCTGGTACTGAATTTGAAGTTCAAAATCAATTCAATGGTGGCTTTGCTAGTGGCGGCGCTGTCCGTCGGGATGCTGGCGGGCATGGATTTGATGTCGCTGCTTCACACCATGAAAGCGGGCTTCGGCAACACGCTGGGGGAACTGGCGATCATCGTGGTATTCGGTGCGGTCATCGGTAAATTGATGGTCGACTCTGGCGCGGCTCACCAGATAGCGCACACGCTGCTGGCGCGTCTCGGTCTGCGCTATGTTCAGATATCGGTGATTATCATCGGCTTGATTTTCGGTCTGGCGATGTTCTATGAAGTGGCCTTTATCATGTTGGCACCGCTGGTGATCGTGATTGCAGCCGAAGCCAAAATCCCGTTCCTGAAACTGGCTATTCCGGCAGTAGCAGCTGCCACTACCGCACATTCACTGTTCCCGCCGCAGCCGGGCCCGGTGGCGCTGGTAAATGCTTATGGCGCGGATATGGGGATGGTTTATATCTATGGCGTACTGGTGACGATCCCAAGTGTAATCTGCGCTGGCCTGATCCTGCCGAAGTTCCTCGGTAATCTGGAACGCCCAACGCCGTCATTTCTGAAAGCAGATCAACCGGTAGATATGAACAATCTGCCTTCTTTCGGCGTTTCGATTCTGGTGCCGCTGATCCCAGCGATCATTATGATCTCCACCACCATCGCCAATATCTGGCTGGTAAAAGAGACCCCTGCCTGGGAAGTGGTTAACTTTATCGGTTCCTCGCCGATTGCAATGTTTATTGCGATGGTGGTTGCATTCGTACTCTTTGGCACCGCGCGCGGGCACGATATGCAGTGGGTAATGAACGCCTTTGAAAGCTCGGTAAAAAGCATTGCGATGGTGATTCTGATCATCGGTGCTGGCGGCGTACTGAAGCAGACCATCATCGACACCGGCATTGGTGACACCATCGGCATGTTGATGTCGCATGGCAATATTTCGCCCTACATCATGGCGTGGCTGATCACCGTACTGATTCGTCTGGCGACCGGTCAGGGTGTGGTTTCGGCGATGACTGCCGCCGGGATTATCAGTGCTGCAATCCTTGATCCGGCAACCGGTCAACTGGTTGGCGTGAATCCGGCGCTGCTGGTGCTGGCGACGGCTGCAGGTTCCAACACCCTCACCCACATTAACGATGCATCTTTCTGGTTGTTTAAGGGTTATTTTGACCTGTCGGTAAAAGACACGTTAAAAACATGGGGTCTGCTGGAACTGGTCAACTCCGTGGTTGGGCTGATTATTGTGTTGATTATCAGCATGGTAGCGTAAAGGAACACCAGAGCCTGCCAATGGCAGGCTCTGACTGATGACAAAGTCTAAAAATGTGCCCAGACAGTCCCCTCGCCCCTCCGGGGAGAGGGTTAGGGTGAGGGGAACAGACCAGCAAAGTGCGCTTTGTGTATGCCTGATGCGACGCTGGCGCGTCTTATCTGGCCTACAAAGGGCTAACATGCAGGTTTTGCAGGTAGCCTGGCGCATCACGTAATATTACGTACCAGCATTAGCAAGCCCTGTGATTTCTTTATTGATAAACAAAAGTAACACCAATAATCGACTGCACATTACCTGCAGTCACCTGCCCTCCAGTACGTGCGTAATTTGCCGTTAATCCCAGACTTACCGCCGAAGTCCCTACTGCCCCTAATGACACAGTGCTATTCGCTGGAATAATCGTTCCGTTGCGCGTCAACTGTACGCCGACTCCCTGTGCTGGCGAAAACGACGCGGTATTGGTGAAAATCGAGTTGCCCGCATCTGCGGTTGTGCCTGAAAGGTAATACCCCAGGTTTTGGCTTTTCGCACAATAAACGGTAAGAGGAATCGGCACCGAACCGGGATAGTCCGGCAGTGTAACGGTGACATCACGAGCGGAAACATCACAGCCGCCAGTGGGCACCACCACATCATTATTGGCGTAAATATTCCAGACGAACTGGAAATCATCGCTGTTATAGTTGTTGGTCTGTCGCAAAATAAGCACGGCAATTAATGAGCCTGCCTTAATCGCAACGCCACCCGCACTGCTGACAGGCGTCAGATAAAGCGCCACCGGCCAGGGCTTATCCGTTCTCGAATTATAAACAATGCGCGGCGTTTCGCTGGTGGTCGGGAAAGGATAGCTACTACCATTATATTTTACGGTTCCGGAAAAATTAGATAACACACCGCCATAAGCTGAACCTCGTTGCAGTGTGACATAGTCTGTAATGGTTTCCGGGTAATCGTTATGGCAAAAGATCTGCGTCGAAAGATCCACGACCAAGTTTTGCCCCACATTCACGGCGGGCGCAAGGCTGACATAGACATTGGCGCTGCCACCGCCAATTGGGATAGCTGTGCCATTGGCGGTTTTACAGGCGAATGACCAGGCATTTACCGACCAGCCCATCAGCAGTACAGCAAACAAGGTAATAACTCGTTTCATTACAATCATCTCTTCGGGTTCAGCTGTAGGTATAGGTGATGCTAACCACTGCCTGAATGGTTCCCTGAGTGGCTCCGCCATTTACCGTCAATGCTCTGACCTGTAACGGGAAGTGCGCTGATTGTGAGGAATCATCCACCTGAACTGTTTTGGTTGCGCTAGTATTCAATGTGTTGCCACTGTCATCCTGTAGCTCTAACTGGATGTTTTGCGCGGTCCCTTGGTTTTTATAATATCCGGTACTGTCGGCTGCCCCGCTGAAGCTGGCGGTGACCCTGGACGTTCCCACCGGACAATTAGTCAACTCAAGCGCAACATCATGCCAGGCCGATGCCGCTCCGGCAGATATCAGGCTAAAAGAATAAAGATCGCCGAGATCTACCGTGGCATTGGTGGTGGAAACTGTGCACGGTTTGGCGACGACCTTACCGTTCACCGTGATGGTGACATCGGCTGCCTGTATCGTCGCACTTGCGAGCGCCAACATTGCCGCCAATAAATACCCACGTTTGCGCCATTTCATGAGCATCTCCAGTTACTGATATTCAAGAGTAAAGGTTGCCGTGGCATTGATATGCCCCGCAGTGACAGGCACCTGTGTCGCCATTAGCCGGGCGTAAAAATTCAGCGTATTTGGTTTACCCGGCGTCAGGGTCGTCCACGAAATCGCGGACGATGGGGCATTAAGGGGTATCTGATTTTGTTGCTCATTCAGAAACTGTATTCCCAGCCCTGCGGCCGCTGACACCGTATTATCAAGTGCAAGCAGGTTGGCATTGTGGCTATCTGAAACACCGGTAAACCCAACCTTTACGGCGGAAACGGCATTACCACAGGGTGACAGCACAATACGAAATGGAACGGCTGGAGTCGTCGCCCCAATGTTGCTAAATTGCTTCGCTGCGTTTTCCATCAGATCAACGGTAAAATTGGTTGATTCAGCGGCCACACTACAGCCGTTATCCCTGACATAGCCGCGAATAGTAATCGTGCTATCTGCGGCTCTGGCGTGACTGACAACCAGCGACAAAAAAACGCAGAGAAGATAAAAAGGTTTGCTTTTCATCACGCCCCCTTAACGACATTCAGCTGATAGCTGAGTTAATAACTGCTGCTGACTCTCTGGTGGCAGTTGATAATTGGCGACACAGTGAGCACTCTCCCCTTCTCCCCATTTCACCTGAACTTTTCCCGCTAAAGGCATTCCGCTGAGATAAACCTGGCCATTATCCGCAACAATGCCGCTACTCTGGCTGCTCTCTGATGTGACCATCGCCCCAAACGGCAGCGGCTTATTATTGTGGGTTAGCGTCATGAGCAGTTTTATTCCAACGCGCGCTTTAAACTCTGCTCGCACAATTGCCCCACGGGTGGGAACAACGTTAGCGACCGCGTTATCTAAATCGACGTTATCAGCCAGGGTATTGGTATCCAGCGCCACTCTATTTTCGCGATATTCAGTGGCATAAGGCAGCACGGCATAACCGCGCCAGTCGGTACGCACCCCCGTCTGGTTTTCGACTTTTGCATCTTTTGCGCCAGGCGCTTTAACAAGCACCACCGTATCGTTTAACGGCTGCCCCAGCGTTATGCCATTGGCATGAGCCAATACCCCACCGCTGACTCCGTAATAGAACTGCTTAATATCATCGTTATGGCTGTAACCGATGTTGGCATTGCCGTAGCCACCGCGATAATTCAGCGTGGCGTAGCCTGTACTTCCGCTATTACCATCGCCTCCCCCGGCATAGCCGGTTTGCACGCTATAGCTGAGGTTGTTGTCTTCCAGCAACGTACCGTATACACCAGCCAGATTGGTCATCCGACCGTTGAGATCGTGCGACATGCTGTAGCTGGCACTGGCATGTCGCCACTGAGATTTACTGTCAGAACGCAGCCAGTGGCTGAAAGGAATGTTGACGTTAAGAGCTAACATCTGATCCCGTCCTTTTTGCCAGGCGTTTTTCGTCAGGCTATAGCTGAGCGTCCAGTTGATATCTTCGAACGCAGTATTTAATCCAGCCTGGAATTGCTCATCGACATTACTTGTTCCCCAATAAGTTTGATGGCTACCACTCAAATACAGTGTTGATGTGCGCCCGAGTTGCTGAGTAACAGTGAGCTGTAATTTCCCGCGTTTGTTATAAGTGAGGTTGTAATAGTCGGTGAATTTCGGCTTAACCTGAATAACACCATCCTGTGTTTCGATGTTGTAGCCATTCATTCGACTGTATGTTGTATCAGCGAAATTAAAATATCCGCTGGTCGAATAGCGGTAACCCACTAACTGAATATTCGTGCCTGACTCATTGAGCGATTTGTTATAAAGAAAACGCACCGATTGCCCGTCATGCTGACTGTCATCGGGAAGTGTGGCATTAGCCTGCGTCATATCCACCGACAGAGCGCCCAGTGCCCCCATGTTTTTCCCGATACCGAAATTAAAAGCACGATAACGATCCGCCAGTTGCGTTCCACCATATATTGTCCAGCCAGCCGGAAGGCCGTGGAGTAATGTACTCTGGAAAAAGCGGGGTTTTTCCTGTTGCGCATTTCCACTACGGTATTCTCCTGCCGTAATGGAATAACGTGTATGCCCTTCACGTTGCAAAAGCGGGACTGACGAATAGGGTACGGTAAAGATCTGCGTGCTACCGTCAGCCTCTTTAATCGTTACCTGCAAGTCACCACTATTACCTGCGGCATAGATATCGTTGATGGTAAAAGGCCCCGGTGGCACCGTACTATTATAAATGTCATACCCATTTTGTTTAATAGTGACCTGTGCAGTACCACGCGCAATACCGTGGATCACCGGGGCAAATCCTCTTTGGCTATCGGGTAACATATTGTCATCTGAGGCCAATTGTGCGCCGCGAAAGTTAATACCATCGAAAATATCGCCCTGGGTATAACCATCACCCAGCGTCAGCCGGGAACGTAACGGAATGATGTCTCGCTCAAGCCAGGTATTGATATGCTGCCATTTATTTTTGCTACCTGATGAACTGTCGCTACTGTTATAACTCCAGGTGGTATTGTCGCGTAAACGCCATGCACCAATATTTAACCCACTCTGTAGGTTTAAATATGCATAATGGCTGTTACCCCCAACCCGATTCTGCACACTATTTCCACTGAAGTTATAATTGAGCAATCCGGCATTAATACCGGGATCCCATAACTCAGGAGGAATATAACCACGCGCGCGATTACTCATAAATGCCTGAGGGATCGTCAGGTTGAGTCGCTGCTGACCAACATCTAAATGCGCAGTAGCGTCATGGATCATTGTAGTTAATGGCACGCAGGCATCATCCGCCAGCAGATTCATACCGGAGACAGAAGCTGTATTCAGCCCCATACTGGCGAGTTGAGCGCGAGTCAGGCAAGGGACAATCCCTTGTTTACTGTCACCCGTATTAAACGTGACGTCACGCGTCGCCATATAACCATTATTCAAATAGATATCGACGCGATACGTCCCCGGCGGTAACTCTTGCCCATTTTCAAAACGCGATAAATCAGCCACAGCCTGGGGATCATCCGCTAAAAAACGCGGATTAAAATAGAGTTCGGCAGATGACAAAGGTGCCTGTGCGACAAAAGCACAGGCAACAGAGAGTCGGACAAAAAAACCAGCCAGACGAGGCTTACGAATATGTAAGCATTGTGTGTTTCGCTGGTAAAGTCTTAAATTCAGATATGACATTATTCCTCCGGTTAAAATTATCCGGCAGTCAATTCTTTTTATTCAGGCGAAAAATTCTCCCTGCGTTATTCCATTACGCCCGTCATTTTTGGGGTAAGTGCGCCATAATCATTTATTGTTCGGTAAGTAATATTGCTTCCTGCATCAGGAGGCAATTTAACCGTGCTTTCGCCCATTGGAGGCACCAATGCATTTTCAAGAATCCGTGTTCCGGCATTTAACTCTGTTACCGTCAGGTAATAGGGTGTCGGGTTAATCAACGTCAGAGAATTTGCGCCGCGACGGAATCTTAATTTTTCTGCGGCCTGATCGGGTGGCAACGCTAATTTAGCCGGGCGATAGTACAGTTTAATGCGGCTGATAATTGCGAGCTGTAGCGTATTCTCGGTCAATTTTGATTTATCCATTGACGGAATCGCTTTGACATTCATCCAGAACAAACTTTCCCGATCCTGCGGCAATTGGTTATTTGTGGCATCAAGAATACGCAAGGTATTCTCTTTTTTTCCCTTCATCGCAAACAGAGGTGGCGTCACGATAAAACGACCATCCTTTACACCATCGGCATTTTCTACCCATGATTGAATTAAATAGGTGCTATTCTCATCATTATTTGTCACGGCAAGTTGCACTTGTTTTTGCCCTGCAGGATAAATTACGCGTGTCGCACCTAAGGCCACTCCCGCTTCAGCACGTCCGGCAACCATCATTGCCATGATCATCAGGATACCTGCCAGTAAGCAGAATGTTATTTCCTGCGATTTCCTTACATTGACGTTTTTATTACTCACTGTCCTGTTCCTGTTATCACATTGTCTGCTGAACAATTACTGATAGGTTAAAGAGAACCAGGCCTGGGCATTGGCGATGCCGCCAGTAACCCGACGCCCGGTAGCACGATATTTGGCGATGAAATGTAGCGAAGTAGAGCCAGAGTAAAGCCGTTTCCAGTTCACAGGAGGACGATTAATCGGTACGAGGTTTCCTTCATCATCAAACAACGCTACACCAATATTGGTTGCTATCCCTGGCCCCTCTCCCACAGAAAGCACATCCGGATTTTTACCATCCGCGACACCGTGAAAAGCCACGCCCACACGTTCACTCACCACCGTGCTACATTCCCGTAAATGAATAACAAAAGGCACCGGTGCGCTATCTTCCCCTACCGCATGAAACCGGTTACTGCTGATTTGCCCCATATTGACCGTCATTTGTTTATCACCGGCTTCAATCCGGCAAGTTTCCGCAATAATGACGCCCTGAAATTGCATATTTCCGCCGGGCAACGTGGTGTTCCATTTATTTCCGGCCAGAGCAAACATCGGCAGCAACAACGCTACTAGAAATAATCTCGTCCTTTTCATCATTATTCTTATCGCACAAGGAGTGGGCATCCTTGCCCATAATGACGTCCCTAAACCTGAGTAGGTTATTGATACTGAACCTTGAAGGTCGCATCCGCATTAGCAGCACCAGGGGTTGCAGCACCGGTTGCAAAATAACGTGCCTGGAACGGAATGATGTTGGTTCCGTTGTTCAGGGTTGTTTGTGCGCTAAATGTCGCACCGTCCAGCGCCAGCGCAGTACCCGTTCTGTCCAGGATCTGCACACCAACATTTGTTGCGCTGCCCGCAGCTGAACTCTGCAGAGCCAGTACGTTGGTATGATTTCCATCAATTGCTGTGCCAAGGAAGGCAATGGCTGCTTTGTCTGCAACAGTGGTATCGCAATCATTCAGCTGAATGTTAAAACCGACAGCAGAACTGGTTGCACCTTCTTGTGCCAACGAAGCGGTACGCACTTGACCTAACTGAACAGTTTGATCAACAGAGCCTGCATCAACCGCACAAGCGGCGTTAACAACTTCCCCTTTAAAGTGAACTGTCCCACCATTTACCGTCGTAGCAGCGGCCAAAGCCGCTGTGGAACTGAGGGACAGAGCCGACAGAACAACGATTGCCAGAGTTTTAATTTTCATGCTGCTTTCCTTTTTAAATCTACGTATAAATCAATATGGGCAGTCGTTCTGTACACTTTGTTTTGGAAACGAGTTTGACTGCCAACACTGCACAGTTTCCCCCCAAAAAATGAAACATTTGGGGCCATTTTGACTCATAGAGGAAAGCATCGCGCACGAACTTTTTCAGTTTATTTGTTGGCTTTATGTTCTGTGATTATATTTATTTATAGATTTTTATATTGAATGAGGTGGTTTTTGGAGAGAAGAATGAGGAAGTTGCTTCGAGAAAGAGAGACGTTATCTTTACGTAAAGCGGAGGTGATGTGAAATTAATTTACAATAGAAATAGTCTACATATCAAACAGTTAGTTGATTTTTGTCGTTTTTTGATGTTTTTATGCTTGAGAAAAAATACGAAACTTTTTTATGATATGGACAGTTTGGCCCCAATTGTCTTGTATTTCTTTATTTTTTCATTTTCTTATCAATAAGTTATATCAAACCTCTTCTCTTTTTAATTTTTCGTTTATGAGATTATTTCTTTCCCATAATCCGGCAAAACGTGCTGCATTACTGGCGGTATAACGCACAGTATGGCGAATATTTCGATGCCCCAGATAATCCTGAATTAAACGGGTATCAGCACCACGCTCCGCCAGTTCATAACCGCAAGCATGTCTTAACATATGAGGGTGAGTCTGTGTCACGGTTCCAGCTTCAATACCGGCATCACGAATGATGCGATAGGCCTGCTGACGAGAAAGTCGACTTCCACGACGGGAAATAAATATGGCGTCGGTCTGCTCAGCGCCTTTCCAGTTAGCACGTTCCTGGGTCCAGCGTTCTACAGCTTCACGCTCATCAAAACGTAATGGGTGAACTGTAGAAAATCCGTTCTTCAGTCGGCGAATATTTATTCGACCTTCATTAAGGTCAAGATCTTGATAATGCAAATCAAGCAGCTCACTAATACGCATCCCATGCCGATATGCCAACAGAATAAGACAATAATCTCTGGCGCCCGTTGCCCCATAGCAAACCGCTTGCATCATTGCCTGAACTTCTTTACCGGTAAGATAACGACGTTTACTCACAATAGTAGTACTCCTGACTGAGATATATTTGAATGAATACCTATAGGAAACCTCAAACGGTCAAAATTAGCCCAATAGATAAAAAGATAATCACACATAAAGTTATGTGGTTATCAGTCAATTACATTAAACATCATACAAAAATAAAATATCACTGATGTGACAACATCTATTTTCATTGATTTAATTCAATATAACAATAGATAGCACCTGATTAACTCCCAGTTGCTTAAAAAATAAAGAAAAAAGTGCAGAAAGAGAAGGATCTAAGTGATATGTAAATTTATGAATGCTTTTGTTTGTTTATTTCGAATAAAATAAACCATTGTATTTTGTATGGGTATGGTTAAGCTAATGTTTATTATGATAATTAAGAATTACACCAACAATAACATCAATTAATAAATGGTTAATTATTATTGAAATATCGTAAGAATAATGTAGGTTTTAACACCATCCCTGGTATCTCATCCATCTTTATAAAACAGCGTGACGCTGTCGACCTCTGGGTCTGTCCCAGATGCCGTAAAAACGCCCTGCATTGCTGGCGGTATACCAGACGGTATGACGAATATTACGATGCCCAAGATAATCCTGGATAAGTCGTGTATCTATTCCCATATTCGCCAAAGCAAAACCACACGAATGGCGTAACATGTGCGGATGAATCTCCAGTGATAGCCCGGCATTACCACCTGAAGTCGAGATAATATGGTAAAACTGTTGACGAGAAAGCGGATTCCCTTTGCGTGATAAAAATACCCACTCACTCTCAGCATGTGGATAAGAAGTACGCGTACTCAACCAGTTTTTTAAAGCCTGAACTTCTTTATTCAATAGCGGGTGCGTCGTTGAAAAGCCTTTTTTTAATCGATGGATATATATGCACTTTGCCTTCAGATCAATATCCGAAATTCTCAATCGGCAAATTTCACTCGCCCGAAAGCCATGAATAAAACAAAGCAAAGTCAGACAATAATTGCGTGCAGCATGAGGCCCGGTATTTGCTGCTTTAAGGAGTGACTCGATTTCACTGTGGGTCAGGAAGTTCCTTTTTTTGTTATCAGCCTTATTCTTCATCGTTTTCCCTTATTATTACAGACGCGCACTAGCTGTGCTGGGTTAGCAATAATCCAACATTGTAATCCTGATTATGTTTATAAAAGCGAATGTTTGCTTAATGACTAACGCAAGTGGACCAGCTCTTTTGAATGAACTTAAATAGAATGGCGATAGCTACTTATAATAACTTTGCCATACAACGCTATGCTCTTGCATGCTATGTTCTTTTATATATTTTCAATCTGAGACGAATCTAATAATAACCCTCATCATCAATGTAACTAATCTTATCTATATATCACGTGATATGTTCTGTAACAAGTAAAATCAACATAAAAAAATTCAGCAAAATTTAATTTTTTGTTCAACGCGCTATCTCACATATAACATTATTAGTCAACTCCATTTCCCTCAAAATTGCTATTTCATGAGATTCCTTAATTTTTAAGTGGCTATTATCATGCTAATGCTTAGTTCCCTAGCCATTATTACCCTTTGGTTTGTAAATTCATGCAGTGAGATTGTTATATTCCTTTCCAGACCGTGTATTGTCCAAAGATATGGGGGGAAGTCTGCACGCACCTTTTTTCATCTACATTCGTGTTAAATGTGGTGTGGTTACTTCAACTTAATCTTTTCTTACTCACTGCTATTTACTGGTGATACGGCAAATAACCGATTCCCCCCCATCCTGAAGTGTGCTGAACATCAACGAGCCAGCCCTGGACAGGATCAGAAACTCCTCTACTACATACCAGGTTGCCCTTAGTCTCAGAACGTTAAAACATATTTTATGATGAGAATTATTGTCAATCTGATAGCGGATAAACACTCATTTTCACCATACCTGAGGAGTTAGCTTGTAAACCCGGCACTGCCGAAAATCATTAAAAATACATTATAAACAATTAGTTAATAACAAAACTTCAGTTTCATGAAGGCAGTCGAGAATGACCATCTGGCCTTACATAACATCTTTACCTTCGAAAAATATCGACATATTTTGTGACGCGAATTGCAAATCTGGTTTTGTTGTATGGATTGCGTGATTTTTGATCTGGTATAACAGGTATAAAGGTACACACAAGAGATAAATAAGACGACTCATATCGCAATCTAATACAAACATCCTTGGCGTCCTCTCTTATCGGGTGATGAAAGAGCACTTCAGTCTGACAGGAGTATGAAAATGAGATCAACAAACAATCCATTTTATGACACTGGCTAAAAATGGATTTAGTAAGTGAAATAGCTTACGAACACTAAAATCAAATAAACATCAGAATAGATTTAATACTCAGGTATTTAATCCAGATCTCTGTTTATCTTAAATTATGTGGAAAGCAATTTCTCACAGGAGGCATTATACAAAAAAAAATAAAACATAATTATCCGTGGCCAATGACGCTATAAGCCTGGCAAAAAAGAGCACATAACATAAATGCTATTTGTTTATTCGGACTTCGTATTACTTTCTGTATTCTACAAATGAGTGAAATTTATGAAAAAGGCTAAAATACTTTCTGGCGTATTATTACTCTGCTTTTCGTCACCATTAATTTCTCAGGCTGCAACACTGGATGTGCGTGGTGGATATCGTAGTGGAAGCCATGCCTATGAAACTCGACTCAAAGTCAGTGAGGGGTGGAAAAATGGATGGTGGGCAAGTATGGAAAGTAATACCTGGAATACCATTCATGATAATAAAAAGGAAAATGCCGCATTAAATGATGTTCAGGTTGAAGTTAATTACGCGATTAAACTTGATGATCAATGGACCGTGCGCCCAGGAATGTTAACCCATTTTAGCAGCAATGGCACACGCTATGGACCTTACGTAAAACTGTCATGGGATGCGACAAAAGATCTCAATTTTGGCATTCGCTATCGTTACGACTGGAAAGCTTACCGACAACAAGACTTATCTGGTGATATGTCTCGTGATAACGTTCATCGTTGGGATGGATATGTCACTTACAATATTAATAGTGATTTCACCTTCGCATGGCAAACGACGCTGTACAGCAAACAAAACGATTATCGCTATGCAAACCATAAGAAATGGGCGACGGAAAATGCATTTGTTCTACAATACCATATGACGCCCGATATTACGCCATACATAGAATATGACTACCTTGACCGTCAGGGTGTTTACAACGGTAGAGATAATTTATCGGAAAACAGTTATCGCATTGGTGTGTCATTTAAACTGTAGTAGACAGGAGACAGTCACAATGAATAAAACAATAACGGCACTTGCTATCATGATGGCTTCATGTGCCGCAAACGCGTCGGTATTACCAGAAACTCCTGTGCCATTTAAAAGTGGTACTGGTGTAATTGATAACGACACTGTCTACATTGGTTTAGGTAGCGCAGGTACGGCATGGTACAAGCTGGATACGCAAGCCAAAGATAAAAAATGGATAGCTCTGGCGGAATTCCCCGCTGGCCCGAGAGATCAAGCAACCTCTGCCTTTATTGATGGTAATTTGTATGTATTTGGCGGTGTTGGTAAAAACAGTGAGGGGTTAACTCAGGTATTCAACGACGTACACAAATATAATCCCAAAACCAATACCTGGGTTAAATTAATGTCGCACGCACCGATGGGCATGGCAGGTCATGTGACCTTTGTACACAACGGCAAAGCCTATATTACTGGCGGCGTTAACCAAAATATCTTTAATGGCTATTTTGAAGATCTCAAGGAGGCAGGAAAAGATTCAGCGGCTATAGATAAAATCAACACCCACTATTTTGACAAAAAAGCAGAAGATTATTTCTTCAATAAGTTCCTGTTGTCTTTTGATCCCTCTACACAGCAATGGAGTTACACTGGCGAATCCCCCTGGTATGGTACGGCTGGTGCAGCGGTAGTAAATAAAGGTGATAAAACCTGGCTTATTAATGGCGAAGCCAAACCAGGACTGCGAACTGATGCTGTATTTGAGCTTGATTTCACCGGCAATGGCATAAAATGGAATAAACTTTCTCCCGTCTCCTCCCCAGATGGCGTAGCTGGCGGTTTTGCAGGTATTAGCAATGACTCTCTTATATTTGCCGGGGGAGCCGGATTCAAAGGTTCACGAGAAAATTACCAGAACGGTAAAAACTATGCGCATGAAGGTCTGAAAAAATCGTATAGCGCCGATATTCATCTTTGGCATAACGGGAAATGGGAGAAATCTGGCGAACTGTCGCAAGGTCGGGCCTACGGAGTATCATTGCCCTGGAATAATAATTTATTGATTATTGGCGGTGAAACTACGGGCGGCAAAGCTGTGGCGGATTCAGTGTTGCTCTCTGTGAAAGATAATAAAGTTACTGTACAAAACTAACTTTTCAGGGCTCCAGCAAAGGAGCCCTGCGATCAATGGCTCATCACCTGTTGTCATTTCAATTACGCATATATATGAACACGATAATATCGCCCGATTATTACTATGTTCTTACCGTTGCAGGACAATCTAATGCCATGGCATATGGCGAAGGACTTCCCTTACCAGACAGTGAAGATGCGCCTCACCCCAGAATAAAACAACTGGCAAGATTTACACAGACGCATCCCGGTGGCTCGTCATGTCAATTTAATGACATTATTCCACTGACTCACTGCCCACACGATGTTCAGGATATGCGGGATTATCACCATCCTCTGGCAACGGATCATCAAACACAATACGGTACAGTTGGACAGGCACTACATATTGCGCGGAAATTACTCCCCTTCATTCCTGATAATGCTGGCGTTCTCATCGTTCCTTGTTGTCGTGGCGGATCGGCTTTTACCGCAGGCTGCGAAGGAACATATTCAGAACAGCACGGAGCCAGCCATGATGCATGTCGTTGGGGAACGGATACTCCGCTGTATCAGGATTTAGTCAACAGAACGCGAGCTGCACTGGCGAAGAATCCGCAGAATAAATTCCTCGGCGTATGCTGGATGCAGGGCGAATTTGATTTAATGACGAGTGACTACGCGTTACACCCTCAATATTTTAATAATATGCTTGAGGCCTTTCGTAAGGATTTAAAGCAGTACAGTTCTCAGCTTCTGAATACTAACACTTCCGCTGCTCCGTGGTTCTGCGGCGATACCACCTGGTACTGGAAAGAAAATTATCCTCATGCGTACGAAACTATTTATGGCAATTACAAAAAGAATGCCTTAACCAATATTATTTTTGTCGGCTTCCAGCAACAAGACGAACGAGGGCTAACGAACGAGCCTGATGAAGATCCGGACGATTTAATCACGGGATATTACGGTTCAGCGTACCGAACGCCAGAAAACTGGACAACGGCGCTACGAAGCAGTCATTTTAGCTCGGCAGCCCGTCGGGGGATTATTTCCGACAAATTTGCTGACGTTATTTTGCGGTTTTGGCAGGAAAAGTGAGCACTCACAAATTTGATTTATGCGCATCCATCAATGCTCTGAACTCTGTTGGTAATCTTCAGCCTCTTCAAACGGTATCTACAACGATTATGTAATCACAACCTATGCAACATAGGGCGATTGCGCTTGTAGAAAATAATGATGCAGAAAACTTTGTTTAACGCTATTCAGACGGGCAACAGATACAAAAAAAGACGCTTTTCAGCGTCTTTCTTTTGGAATATTGGTACTGAGGATGGGACTCGAACCCACAAGCCCGTTAGGGCACTACCACCTCAAGGTAGCGTGTCTACCAATTCCACCACCTCAGCACAGATACTATTCTTAGTTCGGGATATCGCTGGTCGGCTTAGCCGGAGCAGCTGGCTGAGTTTGTTCGGTTTTCGCCGGAGCACTCAGATTTTCCCATTCGCTACCTTTATTGGTTTTGTTGCTGTTGATGTTACCCAGCACCAGACTGATGATGAAGAACAACGTTGCCAGCACAGCCGTCATACGGGTCATGAAGTTGCCAGAACCACTTGAACCAAACAGCGTAGCGGAAGCGCCTGCTCCGAAGGAGGCTCCCATATCAGCGCCTTTACCTTGCTGCAGCATGATCAGACCAACAAGGCCAATTGCTACAATAAGGAAAACTACTAAAAGAGCTTCGTACATAATCAACCTGTTCCTTGCGGAGTTGCCGCGTACCAATGCTTCAACCAATAAAGCGGGAGAATTTAATCTTTCCCACTGAAGCGGGTGTGAATACTAACCAAAGCGAATGACCTTCGCAAGGGCAATTTTATTGCATTGTATCAACTGCGGAAAAAAACAGCAAAATAGATGTGCATAAGAAAAACAAAGGCGACAATCGCCGCCTTTTTAGCCAGTTAGTTATCGCATTAAACCGCTTTTACCGCATCAGCGATACGGTGAGCAAACTCGGTGACCTGCGCTTCGTCTTCACCTTCAACCATCACGCGAATTAACGGCTCAGTGCCGGATTTACGCAACAGCACACGCCCACGGCTACCCAGCGCCGCTTCAACTTCGGCGGTCACGGCTTTAACAGACTCATGCTCCAGCGGATCGCCGCTACCTGCGGTATAACGCACGTTAACCAGAATCTGCGGGAACATTTTCATGCCACTGCAAAGGTCGTGCAGGCTCATATGGTTACGCGCCATCGCCGCCAGCACCTGCAAACCAGCAACGATGCCGTCACCGGTAGTAGTTTTATCCAGCAGGATCACATGACCGGAGTTCTCTGCACCGATACGCCAGCCTTTTTCCTGCATTTTTTCCAGTACGTAGCGGTCGCCCACTTTCGCACGTGCAAATGGAATGCCTAACTGTTTCAGCGCCAGTTCCAGCCCCATGTTGCTCATTAATGTACCCACCGCGCCACCACGCAGCTGCCCCTGACGAAGACCTTCACGCGCGATGATATACATGATCTGATCGCCATCGACTTTATTGCCTTCATGGTCAACCATAATCACGCGGTCGCCGTCGCCGTCAAAGGCAATGCCGAGATCTGCTTTTTCAGCCAATACGCGTGCCTGTAGCGCACGAACATCAGTTGCCCCCACTTCGGCATTGATGTTTACGCCGTTCGGCTCACAACCGATGGCGATAACGTTCGCTCCCAACTCGCGCAGCACGTTTGGCGCGATGTGATAAGTCGCGCCATTTGCGCAATCCACCACAATCTTCAGTTCACTGAGGCTAAGTTCGTTCGGGAACGTGGCTTTGCAAAATTCGATATAGCGACCCGCAGCATCAACGATACGGCTGGCTTTACCCAGTTCTGCCGAATCAACGCAGCTAATCTCTTTTTCCATTTCAGCTTCGATGGCCTCTTCTACCGCATCCGGCAGTTTGGTGCCGTCGATAGAGAAGAATTTAATGCCATTATCGTAGAACGGGTTATGCGATGCGGAAATCACAATCCCGGCCTCTGCGCGGAAGGTACGCGTCAGATAAGCCACTGCCGGTGTTGGCATCGGGCCGGTAAAAAGTGCGGAAAGTCCCGCTGCCGCCAAACCCGCTTCCAGCGCCGACTCCAGCATATAGCCAGAAATACGCGTGTCTTTACCAATAATGATCTTACGGGAACCATGACGCGCCAGCACTTTACCTGCTGCCCAGCCCAGCTTCAGCACAAAATCAGGGGTGATCGGCGCATCCCCAACACGACCACGGATCCCATCGGTCCCGAAATATTTACGATTACTCATAGCGTTTGTTTTCCTTTGCAGACAGAGTGGCTTCCACCACTCGCATCGCTTCTACGGTTTCTTTGACGTCATGAACACGAATGATGTGTGCGCCCTGCATCGCAGCAATAACTGCACAGGCCAGACTACCGCTCAGGCGTTCGGACGGCCCCACGTTCAGCAGTTGTCCAATCATCGATTTTCGTGACATACCCACCAACAGCGGCAGGTTGAAATGGTGAAATTCAGCCAGACGCGCCAATAATGAATAGTTATGGTGGAGATTTTTACCGAAACCGAATCCCGGGTCGAGCAACAATTTCTCTTTTGCGATACCCGCCCGTTCACAGCGTGCTATTTGCTCAATAAAGTAGCGATTCACTTCAGCATAAACATCGTCATACTTCGGCGCTTCCTGCATGGTCTTTGGATTTCCCTGCATATGCATCAGGCATACGGGTAAACCAGTTTCCGCAGCCGCTTCCAGAGCGCCAGGTTCGGAAAGGGAGCGGATATCGTTAATGATGTGAGCGCCCACTTTCGCCGACTCACGGATAATTTCCGGTTTGGAGGTATCCACAGAGATCCAGACTTCGAATCGTTGCGCAATTGCCTCAACCACCGGAATAACACGTTGCAACTCTTCTTCAACACTCACTTCCGCTGCACCTGGACGCGTAGACTCTCCACCAACGTCGATAATCGTCGCGCCAGCGTTGATCATCAGATTCGCATGTTTCACTGCATCAATCAGAGAGTTATGCGTACCACCATCAGAAAAAGAATCTGGCGTGACGTTGAGTATCCCCATCACGTGAGGATGGCTAAGATCCAGTGAAGTGCCCTGGGCAAAGAGTTTCATGGTGTTATCCCTGGTATAAATTGATAAGAAAAAACCCCGGAGCACGCCCCGGGGTTTTCGGTACAAATACAGTCATCTGATGCGGGAACTTACTTGTCGCCTAACTGCTCTGACATGGTGTTACCCGGATTTGGCGTACGTGGTTCATCAACCGGACGCGGCGCCTTTGGAGTGCCATTATTGTCAGAATTGTTAGATGCTCCCGACTCATCCCAACCTGCAGGCGGGCGTACATCGCGACGAGCCATCAAGTCATCAATCTGCGGTGCGTCGATGGTTTCATATTTCATGAGTGCATCTTTCATCGCATGAAGAATATCCAGGTTGTCGTTCAACAACTGACGCGCACGATTATAGTTACGTTCAATCAGTGACTTCACTTCCTGGTCGATGATACGCGCGGTTTCATCGGACATATGTTTTGCTTTCGCCACGCTACGACCGAGGAAAACTTCACCTTCTTCTTCCGCATACAGCAGCGGACCGAGTTTTTCAGAGAAGCCCCACTGGGTCACCATGTTACGCGCCAGGTTAGTCGCAACTTTAATATCGTTCGACGCACCGGTAGAAACATGTTCTGGTCCGTAGATGATCTCTTCTGCCAGACGACCGCCGTACAGGGTACTAATCTGACTTTCCAGTTTCTGTCGGCTGGCGCTGATTGCGTCGCCTTCAGGCAGGAAGAAGGTCACACCCAACGCGCGACCGCGCGGGATAATCGTTACTTTGTGCACCGGATCGTGTTCCGGCACCAGACGACCAATAATCGCGTGGCCAGCTTCGTGGTAAGCAGTCGATTCTTTCTGCGCTTCCGTCATCACCATGGAGCGACGTTCCGCACCCATCATGATTTTGTCTTTCGCTTTTTCGAATTCAACCATTGATACAACGCGTTTGTTGCCACGTGCCGCAAACAGTGCCGCTTCGTTCACCAGGTTCGCCAGGTCTGCACCGGAGAAGCCTGGTGTGCCTCGAGCAATAATTGCCGCATCAACATCTGGCGCCAACGGTACGCGACGCATATGCACTTTCAGGATCTGCTCACGCCCACGGACATCTGGCAGACCAACCACAACCTGACGGTCGAAACGACCAGGACGCAGCAGTGCCGGGTCGAGAACGTCCGGACGGTTAGTCGCCGCGATAACGATGATACCTTCGTTACCTTCGAAGCCATCCATCTCAACCAGCATCTGGTTCAGGGTCTGTTCACGCTCATCATGACCACCACCCAGACCAGCGCCACGCTGGCGACCTACGGCGTCGATTTCATCGATGAAGATGATGCACGGTGCCGCTTTCTTCGCCTGTTCGAACATGTCACGCACACGAGATGCACCCACACCGACGAACATTTCTACGAAGTCAGAACCGGAGATGGTAAAGAACGGAACTTTCGCTTCACCTGCAATGGCTTTCGCCAGCAGCGTTTTACCCGTACCCGGAGGACCGACCATCAGGACGCCTTTCGGGATCTTACCGCCCAGTTTCTGGAAGCGGCTCGGCTCACGCAGATACTCAACCAGTTCGGCAACTTCTTCTTTTGCTTCGTCGCAACCAGCAACATCAGCAAAGGTCGTTTTGATCTGATCTTCCGTCAACATGCGCGCTTTGCTCTTACCGAACGACATCGCGCCTTTACCGCCGCCGCCCTGCATTTGACGCATGAAGAAGATCCAGACACCAATCAGTAACAGCATCGGGAACCATGAGATGAAGATAGAAGCCAGCAGGCTTGGCTCTTCAGGCGGTTCACCGACAACCTTGACGTTCTTGGTCAGCAGGTTATCCAGTAGTTTCGGATCCTGAACCGGAATGTAAGTGGTATAACGGTTACTATCTTTCTTGGTAACGTTGATTTCACGTCCGTTGATACGCGCTTCACGAACCTGGTCGTTATTGACCTCTTGTAGGAAGGTAGAGTAATCCACCTTACGGCCATTAGACTCGCTGGGCCCAAAGCTCTGGAATACTGACATCAGCACAACGGCAATGACCAGCCAGAGTATTAGGTTTTTCGCCATGTCACTCAAGGGATTAACCTCTTATTACAACTGTGTTAAAAACAGCGTCAGGATACTCTATATCCAGCATCTTTCAAACTTTCGTCTGAAATCTCCCGGTTAGGGTTTACGCCCGGTCGCTACAATATACACTTCCCGCGAACGTGCACGAGAAGAGTCCGGCTTACGAACTTTGACCTTCGTAAACAGGGAGCGAATTTCCCTTAGATACTCATCGAAACCTTCGCCCTGGAACACCTTCACTACAAAACTGCCACCCGGCGCTAACACATCACGACACATTTCTAGCGCCAGTTCCACCAGATACATGGCACGGGGGATATCCACCGCCGGTGTTCCGCTCATGTTTGGTGCCATATCGGACATGACAACCTGGACTTTGCTGTCGCCTACGCGTTCCAGCAGTGCTTTCATCACCAGTTCATCACGAAAATCGCCCTGAAGAAAGTCCACACCAACGATAGGATCCATAGGTAAAAGATCGCAAGCGATGATGCGGCCTTTGCCGCCAATTTGGGTGACCACATATTGTGACCAACCACCCGGGGCAGCACCAAGGTCGACAACCGTCATTCCCGGTTTAAAGAGTTTGTCACTTTGCTGTATTTCATCAAGTTTAAACCAGGCACGGGAACGTAACCCCTTTTTCTGTGCCTGTTGAACATATTTATCGCTAAAGTGTTCCTGAAGCCAGCGGCTGGAGCTGGCAGAACGCTTCTTACCTGTCATTTAACTTTCCCATTGGGATAACTCATCGTAACCAATTGCGTAAATTTTTACGCGCCTATTTGGTGATATATGGGAGATGGCGGTAGAATGACCCGTTTTCAATCCCAACGTAAGCAAAAAAATACGATGAATCTGAGTACTAAACAAAAACAACACCTGAAAGGTCTGGCACATCCGCTCAAGCCAGTTGTTCTGCTTGGCAGTAATGGTTTGACCGAAGGGGTGCTGGCCGAGATTGAACAAGCGTTAGAGCACCATGAACTCATCAAGGTGAAAATCGCCACCGAAGATCGCGAAACTAAAACCTTGATCGTGGAAGCTATCGTGCGCGAAACCGGCGCCTGTAATGTACAGGTCATCGGTAAAACGCTGGTGCTTTATCGCCCAACTAAAGAACGTAAAATCTCGCTGCCACGCTAAGATTATCCTAAAGTTACACACATTTTCTGTGTAAAACGAGGGATTTTCCGCAGGCAGGAGAGCAAAATGCCACGCTCTGTTCGTTGATAAAAGGCCGCATAGCGGCCTTTTTCCTTTCTTTACAATACATCAACATCTTGAGTATTGGGTAATTCTTACAGGTATTCTACCTTAATTACTTCAAATTCTACTTCGCCGCCTGGCGTTTTGATGACCACAACATCATCTTCTTCTTTGCCGATCAGGCCACGAGCGATAGGTGAGTTTACAGAAATCAGGTTTTGTTTAAAGTCAGCTTCGTCATCGCCTACGATGCGATAAGTCTGTTCTTCATCAGAATCCAGATTCAACACCGTTACGGTAGCACCAAAAATAACGCGGCCATTGTTTGGCATTTTGGTGACATCAATCACCTGCGCGTTCGACAGCTTGGCTTCGATGTCTTTGATACGGCCTTCGCAGAAGCCCTGCTGTTCACGCGCAGCGTGATATTCAGCGTTCTCTTTCAGGTCGCCATGTTCACGCGCTTCCGCGATAGCAGCAATGATTTCAGGACGGCGCACAGATTTCAGAAAATCCAGCTCTTCGCGTAATTTTTCAGCGCCGCGTAAGGTCATCGGAATAGCTTGCATTTGTTATACCTCTTGAATATTCCTGATGGGGCGAGTCTCCACCCACCCCGGCTGTTCGGTCAGCCCGGCATAACTCCTCACCAGGCCAGAAGCAAAAAAATACCGACCCGGAAACAGGTTCCAGGTCAGCTACAATTCACATTTTGATGATCATTTTACCCTGAAGTTCCCGAAGGGTCATCGTTTACTTTATAGGGCGTTGCGCCGTAGTATGACGGCTCGATTCCAGGTTGTTAGCGCGAGATTATGCGATTTTCCAGATTTATCATCGGATTGACCAGCTGTATAGCGTTCAGTGTTCAGGCTGCGAATGTTGATGAGTACATTACTCAACTTCCCGCTGGTGCCAACCTTGCCCTGATGGTGCAAAAAGTCGGCGCGTCTGCCCCCACGATTGATTACCACAGTCAGCAGATGGCGCTGCCCGCCAGTACGCAAAAAGTAATCACTGCGCTGGCTGCGTTGATTCAACTCGGCCCCGATTTTCGTTTTACCACTACGCTTGAAACCAAAGGTAATGTGGAAAACGGAGTGCTTAAAGGCGATTTAGTGGCGCGATTTGGTGCCGATCCGACGTTAAAACGTCAGGATATTCGCAATATGGTCGCGACTCTGAAAAAATCTGGTGTCACACAAATCGATGGCAATGTACTCATAGATACCTCCATTTTTGCCAGCCATGATAAAGCTCCCGGCTGGCCATGGAATGACATGACACAATGCTTTAGCGCACCACCCGCCGCTGCCATCGTTGACCGCAATTGCTTCTCCGTCTCGCTCTACAGCGCCCAAAAACCCGGTGATATGGCTTTTATACGCGTGGCATCTTATTACCCCGTTACGATGTTCAGCCAGGTACGCACCCTACCCCGTGGTTCTGCCGAAGCGCAATACTGCGAGCTGGATGTCGTGCCAGGCGACCTGAACCGCTTTACGCTGACCGGATGCCTGCCACAACGTTCCGAACCTCTACCGTTAGCCTTTGCGGTGCAAGATGGTGCCAGCTATGCCGGGGCGATTCTGAAAGATGAGTTAAAACAAGCGGGTATCACCTGGAGCGGAACACTGCTGCGACAAACGCAGGTTAACGAACCGGGAACGGTGGTGGCCAGTAAACAATCGGCTCCTTTGCATGATCTGCTTAAGATTATGCTGAAAAAATCAGACAACATGATCGCCGATACGGTTTTCCGCATGATAGGCCATGCGCGCTTCAATGTGCCTGGAACATGGCGGGCCGGGTCGGACGCCGTGCGCCAAATTCTGCGTCAGCAAGCCGGTGTCGATATTGGCAACACGATTATTGCCGACGGCTCGGGACTTTCACGCCATAACCTGATTGCGCCTGCCACCATGATGCAGGTGCTGCAATATATCGCCCAACATGACAATGAGCTTAACTTTATCTCTATGCTGCCGCTGGCGGGTTATGACGGCTCGTTACAGTACCGTGCGGGTCTGCATCAGGCGGGCGTGGATGGCAAAGTCTCAGCGAAAACCGGTTCGTTGCAGGGGGTATATAACCTGGCGGGATTCATTACCACAGCGAGCGGGCAACGAATGGCATTTGTGCAATATCTTTCTGGCTATGCAGTAGAACCGGCGGATCAGCGTAATCGCCGTATTCCGTTAGTGCGCTTTGAAAGCCGCTTGTATAAAGATATTTATCAGAACAATTAGTCAAAAAGAAACCCCGGCGCATGGTCGGGGTTTCAGATTATTGACAAAGTGCGCTTTGTTTATGCCTGATAAGCGTAGCGCATCAGGCTATTTGGCGTTTGTCATCAGTAATTAACGCTTGTAAATGAACTCAACGCCTTCTTCGTCGTCTTCGTCCCAGTCGTCATCCCAGTCTTCATCATCCTCTTCAGCAATTTCTTCAAGCTGCTGACGGTGATAATCATCCCACATGAATTCGACTTTCTCTGGCTGTTTCGCTTCTTCGGCCTGCACGACCGGGTTTTCAATGATAAAGGTCATCACATCCCAGCAGAGATCTTTCACGCCCAGTCCGCTTGCCGCAGAGATCAGATAATATTTATCTTCCCAGCCCAGCGCCTCAGCGATCGCTTTCGCTTTCTCTTCGGCTTCCGCTTTATCCAGCAGATCGATCTTGTTGAAGACTAACCAACGCGGTTTCGCCGCCAGATCCTGACTGTATTTTTCCAGCTCGCTGATAATAATACGCGCGTTTTCAACCGGATCGGTGCCGTCAATCGGATCGATATCGATAAGGTGCAACAGGACGCGGCAACGTTCCAGGTGCTTCAGGAAGCGAATCCCCAGACCTGCGCCTTCCGCAGCGCCTTCAATCAGCCCTGGAATATCGGCAACAACGAAGCTCTTTTCGTTGTCCATTCGTACCACACCCAGACTTGGCACCAGAGTGGTAAATGGATAGTCCGCTACTTTCGGTTTAGCCGCCGAAACAGCGCGAATGAATGTCGATTTACCAGCATTTGGCATCCCCAGCATCCCGACGTCCGCCAGCAGCATCAGCTCCAGCAGCAGCTCGCGCTTATCGCCCGGCGTGCCGTTGGTTTTCTGCCGTGGTGTACGGTTAACGGACGATTTGAAACGAGTATTGCCCAGACCGTGCCAGCCGCCCTTAGCAACCAGCAGACGCTGACCGTGTTTGGTCATATCGCCCATGGTTTCACCGGTGCCCTGATCGATAACACGCGTACCTACTGGTACTTTAATCGTCACGTCTTTACCACGCTTACCGGTGCAGTCGCGGCTTGCGCCATTCTGACCACGCTCGGCGCGGAAAGATTTTTCAAAACGATAATCGATAAGCGTATTCAGGTTCTCGTCGGCTTCCATCCATACGTCACCGCCGTCACCACCGTCGCCGCCATCCGGGCCGCCTTTCGGAATATATTTTTCGCGGCGGAAGCTCACGCAACCATTACCGCCATCACCTGCAACGACCAGAATCGATGCTTCATCAACAAACTTCATTTTATTCTCCGTAAATCATTCGCCTGCGCGGGGTTGCGATACCACCGTTGTATGCTTACGTAATCCGCCCCAAATACGATGACCAATGGCGGAATACATCGCGCCCGCAACCACGACAAACGCACCGAGATAACCTAAAAGGTTTAACATCGGTCTGGCGAAGAAATCGGGCCAGGCCAGTGATAAAAGATCTGAAAAAAACAGCGTAAACAGTGGGGTGAGCGTGATTATCGCGCTCACCTGCGCTGCCTGCCAGCGAGCCATCGCTTCCGCCAGGGCGCCATATCCTACCAACGTATTCAGTCCGCAAAAAATTAAACATGCGAGCTGCCAGTGGCTAAGCTGCGCTATCACCCCTGGCTTTGCCAGAGGGAAGAGCGCGATTGTACATAAAGTGTACAGTAAAAACAGGATCTGCGGTGAGGCCAGCCGACGCAATAAAACCTTTTGCGCCACGCCATAACTCACCCAAACCGTCGCCGCACCGACCCCAAAGATAACTCCCCAGGTGTAATCGGTGAGCTTTGTAAATATCTCGACCAGACTGGTGTTAAAGAACATCACCAGGCCGCTCAGGAGCATCAATGCTCCCACAACCTGGGTGCTGCGCATTTTCTCTTTCAGGATAAATACGCTGGCAACCATCATGCCAACCGGCGAGAGTTGCCCAATCACCTGCGAAGCGGTCGGACTCAGGTATTGCAAGGATGAGCTGAACAGGATGAAGTTCCCAAACAGCCCGGCAGTCGCCACCGCCAGTAATATCAACCAGCGTGGCTTACGAAACACGCGTAATGGCGGCAGCTTCTTCTTCACCGCAAGAATGGCACCAAGGCCAATACTCGCCATCAAGAAACGGTAAAACACAATTGTCGGAGGTTCCATCACCTCCAGCACCTGCTTCATTGCGATTGGCAACGCCCCCCAGCAAATTGCTGTGGTGAGCGCCAAAAGAATGCCAATGCCTGCCTGCTGCTTCATACCGTAATCCCTGCAAAACGCATTTGCGGATTAACGCCGCACGATGCGCATTTTTACCGGCTATCGAATGTAAAAAGCCCCGCAACGTGTTGCGGGGCTTTCATCCGTTACCGGGACGCGAAAAACTTATTCAGCTTCGATGCTGATAAATTTACGGTTTTTCGGGCCTTTAACTTCGAATTTCACTTTACCGTCTGCTTTAGCAAACAGAGTGTGGTCACGACCGCAACCTACGTTAGTGCCAGCGTGGAATTTGGTGCCACGTTGACGAACGATGATGCTACCCGCCAGAACGGATTCGCCACCGAAACGCTTAACGCCCAGGCGTTTAGCTTCTGAATCGCGACCGTTACGTGTGGAGCCGCCAGCCTTTTTATGTGCCATTTGAAATCTCTCCTCAGGTCTTAGGCGCTGATGCCAGTAATTTTCACATCAGTGAACCACTGACGATGGCCCTGCTGCTTACGATAGTGTTTACGACGACGAAACTTAACGATTTTAACTTTCTCGCCACGACCGTGAGCAACAACTTCAGCTTTGATTACGCCGCCATCAACGAAAGGAACGCCGATTTTGACTTCTTCACCGTTTGCGATCATCAGCACTTCAGCGAACTCAACAGTTTCGCCAGTTGCGATGTCCAGCTTTTCCAGGCGAACGGTCTGACCTTCGCTTACTCGGTGTTGTTTACCACCACTTTGGAAAACCGCGTACATATAAAACTCCGCTTCCGCGCACACCTTTTCAATGATTCAGAGTGCGCTATAAATATTCACAATAGGGCGCGAATATTACGCAAAACGCACGCCTTTGACAAGTGCTACAGTCAATACACGAAGAAAAAAAACACAACTTGTACGGTAACGTTTATCTGTGCCATTTTTTCAGTACAATCACCCTATATTCCTAACCATAAACCCTAAGTTGCCTTTGTTCACAGTAAGGTAATCGGGGCGAAAAGCCCGGCTTTTGCGATGAATTTAGAAAAAATCAATGAGTTAACCGCGCAAGATATGGCGGGTGTTAATGCGGCAATCCTTGAGCAGCTTAATTCCGACGTCCAACTGATCAATCAGTTAGGCTATTACATCGTCAGCGGCGGCGGTAAACGTATTCGTCCGATGATTGCTGTACTGGCTGCACGAGCTGTTGGCTATGAGGGAAATGCGCATGTCACCATTGCCGCTCTGATCGAGTTTATCCACACAGCGACTCTGCTACACGACGACGTTGTGGATGAATCAGATATGCGCCGTGGTAAAGCTACCGCCAACGCCGCGTTTGGCAATGCCGCCAGCGTGCTGGTAGGCGATTTTATTTACACCCGCGCGTTCCAGATGATGACCAGCCTCGGCTCGCTCAAAGTGCTGGAAGTGATGTCCGAAGCCGTAAACGTCATTGCAGAAGGTGAAGTTCTGCAACTGATGAACGTTAACGACCCGGATATCACCGAAGAAAACTACATGCGCGTTATCTACAGCAAAACTGCACGTCTGTTTGAGGCTGCTGCGCAGTGTTCCGGGATTCTGGCAGGATGTACACCGGAAGAGGAAAAAGGCCTGCAGGATTATGGACGTTACCTCGGCACCGCTTTTCAGCTCATCGACGATTTGCTCGATTACAGCGCCGATGGTGAACAGTTAGGTAAAAACGTCGGGGACGATCTGAACGAAGGTAAACCGACGCTGCCGCTGCTACATGCGATGCATAATGGTACACCGGAGCAGGCGCAAATGATCCGTACTGCTATTGAGCAAGGCAACGGGCGTCATCTTCTGGAACCAGTTCTGGAAGCAATGAACGCGTGTGGATCTCTTGAATGGACGCGTCAGCGTGCCGAGGAAGAGGCAGACAAAGCCATCGAAGCGTTACAGATACTCCCGGATACCCCGTGGCGAGAGGCGTTAATCGGCCTTGCACATATCGCGGTTCAACGCGATCGTTAATTCCTTCCCTTTATCCCGCGCATTGCGCGGGATAACTCCAGTAAGTTCCATAAAAACACTTATTCAGTGCAATACCATCTGAATAATCAGCTGTTTGTCTTTATATATTCTGAATCTTCACACTATTTACATGAACTTTTTAGAGCAATGCGCCATCAGGAGTATAGTGATGCTCGATAGAACACATGTTCTGAATGAAAGCGACTAACTTAAGGAGTGAGGCAAGATGGAGAGTAATTTCATTGACTGGCATCCCGCTGACATCATTGCGGGTTTGCGCAAGAAGGGAACGTCAATGGCGGCGGAATCTCGCAGAAATGGTTTGAGTTCCTCGACGCTGGCAAATGCATTATCGCGTCCATGGCCAAAGGGAGAGATGATTATTGCGAAAGCCCTGGGTACTGACCCCTGGGTTATATGGCCATCACGCTACCATGATCCGCAGACCCATGAGTTTATCGACAGAACGCAGTTAATGCGCAGCTACACTAAACCGAAAAAATGAGTGGTCTGGCGGTAGCCCCGCGAACGGGGCTGCCAGCTTTCAGACGATTACTCGCCTTTCACACGCTCGATATTCGCACCTAATGCACGCAATTTGTCTTCAATGCGTTCGTAGCCGCGATCGATGTGATAAATACGATCAACAACCGTAGTCCCTTCCGCAATACAGCCAGCCAGCACCAGACTTGCTGATGCACGCAGATCGGTCGCCATGACCTGTGCGCCGGAAAGTTTTTCGACACCGTGACAAATAACGGTATTGCTTTCAATCTCGGCTTGCGCGCCCATACGGCTCAGCTCTGGCACGTGCATAAAGCGGTTCTCAAAGACCGTTTCGGTGATGAATCCGGTGCCTTCTGCCACCAGGTTCAGCAGCGTGAACTGAGCCTGCATATCGGTCGGGAACGCCGGATGCGGCGCAGTGCGGACATTAACGGCCTTCGGACGTTTGCCATGCATATCCAGGCTAATCCAGTCCTCACCTACTTCAATGTCCGCTCCTGCGTCACGCAGTTTCGCCAGCACAGCGTCAAGAGTATCTGGCTGGGCGTTACGGCAGATAATTTTGCCGCGAGAGATTGCCGCTGCCACCAGGAACGTGCCGGTTTCGATGCGATCCGGCAGCACGCGATAGACACCGCCGCCTAAATGTTCCACACCTTCGATGACGATACGATCGGTGCCTTGACCGCTAATTTTCGCGCCCAGCGTAATCAGGAAGTTCGCGGTATCGACAATTTCCGGTTCACGCGCGGCGTTTTCAATAATCGTGGTGCCTTCCGCCAGGGTTGCAGCACACATGATGGTCACGGTTGCGCCGACGCTGACTTTATCCATCACGATATGCGCGCCTTTCAGACGCCCATCGACGGAAGCTTTTACGTAACCTTCTTCCAGTTTGATCGTCGCGCCTAATTGCTCAAGCCCGGAAATATGCAAATCAACCGGACGCGCACCAATCGTACAACCGCCTGGCAGCGAAACCTGTCCCTGACCGAAACGTGCCACCAGCGGCCCCAGCGCCCAGATAGAGGCTCGCATGGTTTTGACTAAATCATAAGGTGCGCAGAATACATTAACGTCGCGGGCGTCAATATGCACAGAACCATTACGTTCTACTTTCGCACCCAGCTGGCTTAGCAGCTTCATTGACGTATCAACGTCTTTCAGTTTCGGTACGTTCTGGATCTCTACCGGTTCTTCCGCCAGTAGTGCGGCAAAAAGGATAGGCAGAGCAGCATTTTTAGCGCCGGAAATTGTGACTTCGCCCTGGAGCTTCGTTGGCCCCTGAACACGAAATTTATCCATTTAGTTTGTTCTCAGTTAACAATTCATATCCGCTACCGGCAAATCGCCCATAGCTCAAAAGCCGTTCAGTTTGCGATCTCGCGCCCACTCCGTAGGGGTATACGCTTTGATCGACACAGCATGAATGCGGTTATCCGCAATATATTCCATCAGCGGACCATAAACCGTCTGCTGTTTTTTAACCCGGCTCATGCCGTCAAACATCTCACCCACGGCAATAACCTGAAAGTGGCTGCCATCGCCGGAAACGTGGACTTCCTGGAGGGAGAGAGCGTTCATCAGCACGCTCTGAATTTCATTATTTTCCATGGGATCTTCATTCATCAGTTAATAAACCAGCAAAACATCTTAGAGCAAAGTTGCGCTGGCATAAATAAGCAAAAAGCCTTGCTGATAAATCAAACAAGGCTCGACTTGCAGGCGGATTGGCCGGACAGGCGGTTAACGTCTTATCCAGCCTGAAAAAATTTAACGAGGCAGGACATCAGACGGCAAATTATACAACTTTGCCAGGGTATACACCTTATCGTTTACCCCCTGAAGCGTCACGCTGTTGCCCTGCTTTTTCGCCAGATCGATAAGGTGGAGCAGCAGCGCCAGTCCACCAGTATCGACGCGGGACACGCGGCTAAGATCGATGCAGGTAATTCCCTTCACCGCTTCTTCACGCACTTCCCAAAGCGGTAGCAGTACGTCTTGATCCAACTCTCCGGTTAATACCAGAGTGTTGCCCGTCTGCACCCAGCTCAGTGACTCGCTCATTATTTTTTCTCTTCCAGAGTGATTTTCTGTTGAGAAATTGATTTCAGTTGCGCGGTCAGGCCGTCAATACCTTTGGTACGCAGCAGCGTTCCCCACTCGTTTTGTTTAGTGGTGATCATGCTGACGCCTTCGGCAATCATGTCGTAAGCCTGCCAGTTGCCAGTCTGGGAGTTTTTACGCCACTGGAAGTCCAGACGCACCGGCGGGCGACCATTCGGATCAATAATAGTAACGCGAATAGGCACAATGGTTTTATCACCCAGCGGCTGTTCTGGCGCAATCTGGTAAGTCTGCCCGTGATACATCGCCAGCGCCTGACCATAAGCCTGCTTCAGGTACTCACGGAAAGCGGCAAAGTATGCATCACGTTGGGCTGGGGTCGCGCCCTTGTAATACTGACCCAGTACCAGTGCACCAGCGTATTTCACCTGCACATACGGCAGCAGTTCCTGATCGACGATAGTACGCAGGTAATCCGGGTTGGCCCGGATTTGCGGTTGCTCATTCTTCAGGCGATCGAACGTTTTCTGCGCCGCCTCGTCCATCAGCTTATACGGATTGGTTTGGTCTGCCGCAGTTGCCGCACTCAGCGGTGCAATCACCAGCAAAGCGACCATCATTAAACGTTTAAACATGCGTCGGTTCTCCTGAAATTATTTCGTTGTACCCACAGGTTCAGTGGTTTCATTATTACCTGGCGCAGCAGCTGGCGCATCGCCACTATTCTTATTGTCATCGCCTTTACTGCCGTAAAGGAACTGACCAATGAGATCTTCCAGCACCATCGCAGACTTGGTGTCCTGAATCGAATCGCCATCCTTCAGGATAGCAGTACCCAGTTCGGGGTCTTCAAAACCGACGTTTAACGCCAGATATTGCTCTCCAAGCAGGCCGGAAGTACGAATGCTCAGCGAACTGGTGTCAGGAATGTGGTTATAACGTTGTTCAATTTCCAGCGTCACGCGCGGCAAATAGGTTTTCGGATCCAGCGTAATATCTGCCACCCGACCGACGACAACGCCGCCAATGCTGACCGGAGAGCGCGCTTTCAGGCCGCCAATGTTATCGAACGTCGCATAAAGCGTGTAGGTCGGTTCAGTACGTATGGACGTCACGTTTGCCGCCTTCAGGCAGACAAACAGCGCCGCCAGCAGTGCTGCTAATAAAAAGATACCCACCCAAATTTCATTTTTTTTCGTTTGCATGAACTCAATTCCCAAACATCAATGCGGTCAGCACAAAATCCAGCCCCAGAACAGCCAGAGACGAGTGGACAACGGTGCGAGTGGTTGCCCGGCTAATCCCGGCAGAAGTCGGGATGGCGTCGTAGCCGTTAAACAACGAAATCCACGTCACCGTAATAGCGAACACCACGCTCTTAATCAGACAGTTGACCAGATCCATACGCCAGTCGACGGCATTTTGCATTGCCGACCAGAAGAATCCGCTATCAATACCTTTCCAGCTCACGCCGACCAGCGATCCGCCCCAGATCCCCACGGCGACGAAAATAATCGTCAGCAACGGCAATGAAATAACCCCAGCCCAGAAACGCGGAGAAATAACCCGACGCAGCGGATCGACCGCCATCATCTCCATGCTGGAGAGCTGCTCTGTGGCGCGCATCAAGCCGATTTCTGCGGTTAACGCCGAACCGGCTCGACCGGCAAACAGCAACGCAGCAACCACCGGTCCCAGTTCACGCAGTAGCGATAACGCCACCAGCATACCCAGACTGGTTTCCGCACTATAAGTGGTCAGAACCAGATAACCTTGCAGACCCAGCACCATTCCGATGAATACGCCAGAAACCACAATAATCAGCATTGACAGGACGCCGACATTATAGAGCTGACGCACCAGCAGCGGCGCATGTTTACGAAATTCCGGTTTGCCGACCAGCGCATTGAATAACATTAACCCGGCCCGTCCGAACGTTCTCAGGGTTTTAATCCCTTTATGTCCAAGCGAGGCCAGCGCATTTAACAGCATGAGTGGCTTAACTCCCTGGTAAAAGATCAGCGTGATAATCGCCGGCAGGATAGCGGAACGGAACAGGTCCGTCAGCTATCCCGTCCAGAAACTGACGTACGCGCGGATCAGGATTCGCCTGCAACGCCTGGGCGCTACCGTGAGCGACAATTTTTTTATCCGCCAGAATCCAGGCGTGATCCGCAATACTTAAGACTTCCGGCACATCATGAGAAACTACCACGCAGGTCACGCCCAACGCGCTGTTCAGCTCAGAAATCAGCTTCACCAGTACGCCCATAGTGATCGGATCCTGCCCAACAAACGGTTCATCAAACATGATGAGATCCGGCTCCAGGGCAATCGCACGCGCCAGTGCAGCGCGACGAGCCATCCCGCCGGAAAGCTCAGAAGGCATCAGTTTAGCCGCTCCACGCAGCCCCACGGCTTCCAGCTTCATCATCACCGTGCTATGCAACAATGGCGCGGGGAGCTGGGTATGTTCGCGCAGTGGATAGGCAACGTTGTCAAATACGTTCATATCTGTGAACAACGCCCCGGACTGAAACAACATGCTCATCCGTTTGCGCACAGTGTACAGGCGCGAACGAGACATCGCCGGAATATTCTCGCCATCAAAAAGGATCTCACCGTGATCTGGTGCGATTTGCCCGCCAATCAGACGGAGTAGCGTCGTTTTACCGATGCCCGATGGCCCCATGATTGCCGTGATCTTCCCTCGCGGCACGGTCAGGGAAATATTATCGAAGATGCAGCGATTGCCACGCGTAAAACTGACATCGCGCATATCGACTAAATTCGCCACAGACTGCTCCATAATTCACCCTTCGTCTTGCGTTGATTTTCTAAGCATGGTGCTCAATTTAACCTTGAACCCAACATATTTACAGAATATTACCCGCCGTGGTTAGCTAAAGCTGGCATTTGTTTTACTTTTTAGCCGCATAAAGTCAAAATTAAGAATCCGTTACGGCTTTCTGAGAATCTTCAGCGACCGGCGAGTATACCTGAAGAAAGGACGTTAGATGCTTTTAGCTACGGCACTGTTAATTGTTGGTTTACTTTTGGTCGTATACAGTGCCGATCGTCTGGTATTTGCCGCTTCCATTCTTTGCCGCACTTTTGGCATCCCACCGCTGATCATTGGCATGACTGTGGTCAGTATTGGCACGTCGCTTCCTGAGATTATTGTTTCGCTTGCCGCGTCACTGCACGAACAACGCGATTTAGCCGTCGGTACGGCGCTTGGCTCAAACATTATCAATATCTTGCTGATCCTCGGTCTGACCGCACTGGTGCGCCCTTTTACCGTCCATTCCGATGTTCTGCGCCGCGAGTTACCATTAATGTTATTCGTCAGCGTGGTGGCCGGTTCCGTACTCTATGACGGACAACTTAGCCGCAGCGATGGTATCTTTCTCCTTTTTCTGGCTGTGCTATGGCTGCTGTTCATTGTTAAACTTGCACATCAGGCCGAACGTCAGGGAACCGATAGCCTGACCAGAGAGCAGCTTGCAGAGCTACCGCGTGAAGGCGGTTTACCCGTCGCATTTTTATGGCTTGGCATTGCGCTGATCATCATGCCAGTGGCAACGCGGATGGTGATTGATAACGCCACCGTTCTGGCGAATTACTTTGCCATCAGCGAATTGACTATTGGTCTGACGGCAATCGCTATCGGCACGAGTCTGCCGGAACTGGCAACCGCGATAGCCGGTGTTCGCAAAGGTGAAAACGACATCGCCGTCGGTAATATCATTGGCGCGAATATTTTTAATATCGTCATCGTGCTGGGTCTGCCGGCGCTGATTACGCCAGGGGAGATTAACCCACTGGCGTACAGCCGTGACTACAGCGTGATGTTGTTGGTAAGCATTATTTTTGCGTTGCTGTGCTGGCGACGCTCCCCGCAACCGGGCCGTGGCGTAGGGGTATTATTAACAGGCGGATTTATCGTATGGCTGGCGATGTTGTACTGGTTATCGCCAATACTCGTTGAATAACTGGAAACGCATTATGTCGCACGTAGAGTTGCAACCGGGTTTTGACTTTCAGCAAGCAGGTAAAGAAGTCCTGGCGATTGAACGTGAATGCCTGGCGGAGCTTGATCAATACATCAATCAGAATTTCGCGCTCGCTTGCGAAAAGATGTTTTGGTGTAAAGGTAAAGTCGTGGTTATGGGGATGGGCAAATCGGGACACATTGGACGCAAAATGGCCGCGACCTTTGCCAGCACCGGTACTCCGTCATTTTTCGTCCATCCTGGCGAAGCCGCGCATGGCGATTTAGGCATGGTCACCCCGCAGGATGTGGTAATAGCTATCTCTAACTCTGGTGAATCCAGCGAAATCAATGCCTTGATTCCGGTGCTTAAGCGTCTTCACGTGCCGTTAATCTGCATTACCGGTCGCCCGGAGAGCAGCATGGCTCGTGCCGCAGATGTGCATCTGTGTGTTAAAGTAGCAAAAGAAGCCTGCCCGTTGGGGCTGGCACCGACCAGCAGCACCACCGCCACGCTGGTTATGGGCGATGCGCTCGCCGTCGCTCTGTTAAAAGCGCGCGGCTTTACCGCCGAAGATTTTGCGCTCTCACATCCCGGCGGCGCACTGGGTCGTAAACTTCTACTGCGCGTAAACGATATTATGCATACGGGTGATGAAATCCCGCATGTCAAAAAAACCGCCAGCCTGCGCGATGCATTACTGGAAGTTACCCGCAAAAATCTTGGTATGACCGTCATTTGCGATGACAATATGATGATTGAAGGCATCTTTACCGACGGTGATTTACGCCGTGTCTTCGATATGGGCGTGGATGTCCGTCAATTAAGTATTGCCGATGTGATGACGCCGGGGGGAATTCGCGTACGCCCTGGCATTCTGGCCGTTGAGGCACTGAACTTAATGCAGTCCCGCCATATCACCTCCGTAATGGTTGCCGATGGCGACCATTTACTCGGTGTGTTACATATGCATGATTTACTGCGTGCTGGCGTAGTGTAAAGATTCAAGGATAAACAACAATGAATAAAGCAGGTGCGTCACTTGAGACCTGTTACGGCCCTGTCAGTGCCGACGTTATGGCAAAAGCAGAAAATATTCGTCTGCTGATCCTTGACGTCGATGGCGTGCTGTCAGATGGCCTGATTTATATGGGCAACAACGGCGAAGAACTTAAAGCGTTCAATGTTCGTGATGGTTATGGCATTCGTTGTGCGCTCACCTCTGATATTGAAGTCGCCATCATTACCGGGCGAAAGGCTAAACTGGTAGAAGATCGCTGTGCCACATTGGGGATTACTCACTTGTATCAGGGGCAGTCGAATAAACTTATCGCCTTTAGCGATCTGCTGGAAAAACTGGCGATCGCCCCGGAAAACGTGGCTTACGTTGGGGATGATCTCATCGACTGGCCGGTAATGGAAAAAGTGGGCCTAAGCGTAGCCGTGGCCGATGCGCATCCGCTGTTGCTCCCGCGCGCCGATTACGTGACTCGCATTGCTGGCGGTCGTGGCGCAGTGCGTGAAGTTTGCGACTTATTACTCCTGGCGCAGGGCAAACTGGATGAAGCCAAAGGGCAATCGATATGAGTAAAGCCAGACGTTGGGTTATCATTGTGCTATCACTGGCGGTTCTGGTGATGATCGGCATTAACATGACCGAGAAAGACGATACCGCCCAGGTGGTCGTCAACAACAATGATCCCACCTATAAAAGCGAGCATACGGACACGCTCGTCTATAACCCAGAAGGGGCGCTAAGCTATCGATTGATTGCTCAACACGTTGAATATTATTCCGATCAGGCCGTTTCGTGGTTTACGCAACCGGTACTTACTACGTTTGATAAGGATAAAATCCCGACATGGTCCGTAAAAGCGGATAAAGCCAAGCTGACCAATGATCGGATGCTCTATTTATATGGACACGTTGAAGTCAACGCACTCGTGCCGGACTCTCAACTTCGCAGAATCACGACGGATAACGCGCAGATCAATCTGGTGACGCAGGATGTTACCTCTGAAGACCTCGTCACGTTATACGGAACAACATTTAACTCCAGCGGTCTGAAAATGCGCGGCAACTTACGCAGCAAGAACGCCGAGCTGATTGAAAAGGTTAGAACATCCTATGAAATTCAAAACAAACAAACTCAGCCTTAATCTTGTGCTTGCCAGCTCACTTCTGGCCGCCAGTATTCCGGCATTTGCCGTTACCGGAGACACTGACCAGCCGATTCACATTGAGTCGGATCAGCAATCTCTTGATATGCAAGGCAACGTAGTCACCTTCACGGGTAACGTCATCGTTACCCAGGGCACCATCAAAATTAATGCCGATAAAGTGGTCGTTACCCGCCCGGGCGGCGAGCAGGGCAAAGAAGTGATCGATGGCTACGGTAAGCCAGCGACGTTCTATCAAATGCAGGACAACGGTAAACCTGTCGAAGGTCACGCTTCCCAGATGCATTACGAACTGGCGAAAGATTTTGTCGTTCTGACCGGTAATGCTTATCTGCAGCAGGTCGATAGCAATATAAAGGGCGATAAAATCACTTATCTGGTGAAAGAGCAGAAAATGCAGGCTTTCAGCGATAAAGGTAAGCGCGTAACCACCGTTCTGGTGCCGTCGCAGTTGCAGGATAAAAACAACAAAGGCCAGACCCCGGCGCAGAAGAAAGGTAATTAATTCGTTATGGCAACATTAACAGCAAAGAACCTTGCAAAAGCCTACAAGGGTCGCCGCGTGGTAGAAGACGTCAGCCTGACCGTCAACTCCGGAGAAATTGTCGGTCTGCTGGGGCCAAACGGTGCCGGTAAGACCACCACTTTCTACATGGTTGTTGGCATTGTGCCGCGCGATGCAGGCAACATCATTATTGATGATGACGATATCAGCCTGCTGCCATTACACGCGCGCGCGCGTCGCGGTATCGGCTATCTGCCGCAGGAAGCCTCCATTTTCCGCCGCCTCAGCGTTTACGATAACCTGATGGCGGTACTGCAAATTCGTGACGATTTGTCTGCTGAACAACGTGAAGACCGTGCGAACGAGCTGATGGAAGAGTTTCACATTGAGCACCTGCGTGACAGCATGGGGCAATCGCTCTCCGGTGGTGAACGTCGCCGTGTAGAAATTGCCCGCGCACTGGCTGCGAATCCGAAATTTATTCTGCTTGATGAACCGTTTGCCGGGGTTGACCCGATCTCGGTTATCGACATCAAACGCATCATTGAGCACCTGCGCGACAGCGGCCTGGGCGTGCTGATCACCGACCATAACGTGCGTGAAACACTGGCAGTTTGTGAACGCGCTTATATCGTTAGTCAGGGGCATTTGATCGCCCACGGCACACCTACAGAAATCTTACAAGACGAACATGTTAAGCGTGTATACCTTGGGGAAGACTTCAGACTCTGATAGGGTAGAAGCTCGCGACGTTTTAGCAGGAGAGTACGATTCTGAACATGAAGCAAGGTTTGCAACTCAGGCTTAGTCAGCAACTGGCGATGACGCCTCAGCTACAACAGGCAATTCGTCTGTTGCAGCTGTCCACGCTGGAACTTCAACAGGAGCTGCAGCAGGCGCTGGAGAGTAATCCACTGCTTGAGCAAATCGACACTCATGATGAAATCGACACTCACGAAACGCCAGACAGCGAAACGCTGGACACCGCTGACGCGCTCGAACAAAAAGAGATGCCGGAAGAGCTGCCGCTCGACGCCAGTTGGGACACCATCTATACAGCCGGTACGCCGTCCGGCACCAGCGGTGACTATATCGACGACGAGCTACCGGTCTATCAAGGCGAAACGACGCAGACCTTGCAGGATTACCTGATGTGGCAGGTCGAGCTGACACCGTTTTCCGACACTGACCGCGCTATCGCCACCTCCATCGTTGATGCCGTTGATGATACCGGTTATCTCACCGTCCCACTGGAAGATATTCTCGAAAGCATGGGCGATGAAGAGATCGACATCGATGAAGTTGAAGCGGTCCTCAAGCGGATCCAACGGTTTGACCCGGTCGGTGTAGCGGCGAAAGATCTGCGCGACTGTCTGCTGATCCAACTCTCCCAATTCGATAAGACCACGCCGTGGCTGGAAGAGGCCAGGCTGATCATTAGCGATCATCTCGATCTGTTAGCCAATCACGACTTCCGCACTTTAATGCGCGTCACGCGTCTGAAAGAAGATGTGCTGAAAGAAGCCGTCAATCTGATCCAGTCGCTCGATCCACGCCCCGGCCAGTCGATCCAGACCGGTGAGCCGGAATATGTCATTCCAGATGTGTTGGTGCGTAAGCATAACGGCCACTGGACGGTGGAACTCAACAGCGACAGCATTCCGCGTCTGCAAATCAACCAGCACTACGCCTCGATGTGCAATAACACACGTAACGATGGCGACAGCCAGTTTATCCGCAGCAATCTGCAGGATGCCAAATGGTTGATTAAGAGTCTGGAAAGCCGTAACGATACGCTACTGCGCGTGAGTCGCTGTATTGTTGAACAGCAGCAAGCCTTCTTTGAGCAAGGCGAAGAATATATGAAACCGATGGTACTGGCCGACATCGCCCAGGCCGTCGAAATGCATGAATCGACGATATCTCGCGTGACCACGCAAAAGTACCTGCATAGTCCACGAGGCATTTTTGAACTGAAGTATTTTTTCTCCAGTCACGTCAATACCGAGGGCGGCGGCGAAGCCTCGTCCACGGCGATTCGTGCGCTGGTGAAGAAATTAATCGCGGCGGAAAACCCAGCGAAACCGTTGAGCGACAGCAAGTTAACCTCTTTGCTGTCGGAACAAGGTATCATGGTGGCACGCCGCACTGTTGCGAAATACCGAGAGTCTTTATCCATTCCGCCGTCAAACCAGCGTAAACAGCTCGTTTGACCCAACCGATAAGGAAGACACTATGCAGCTCAACATTACCGGAAATAACGTCGAGATCACCGAGGCCCTGCGCGAATTTGTCACATCAAAATTTGCCAAACTTGAGCAATATTTTGACCGAATCAACCAGGTCTATGTTGTTCTGAAAGTGGAGAAAGTCACCCATACCTCAGATGCAACACTGCATGTAAACGGTGGCGAAATTCATGCCAGCGCGGAAGGTCAGGACATGTATGCTGCCATTGATGGCTTAATTGATAAGCTGGCACGCCAGTTGACCAAGCATAAAGATAAATTGAAACAACACTAATTGTCCGGGCAATTAGCAAGTGCATGGCGGCCTGTTGTGCGACACAACGGGCCATTTGTACAGTTAATGCTCCGAACCTGTCCCACGATTTGAGTGGTCAGGTTCTTAGGTGAAATTATGACAAATAATGATACAACTCTACAGCTTAGCAGTGTTCTTAACAGGGAATGTACGCGAAGCCGCGTCCACTGTCAGAGCAAAAAACGTGCACTGGAAATTATCAGCGAACTGGCTGCGAAACAACTCAGCCTGCCGCCTCAGGTGGTTTTTGAAGCTATTCTGACGCGGGAAAAAATGGGCAGTACCGGTATCGGTAATGGCATTGCCATTCCGCATGGCAAACTGGAAGAAGATACTCTGCGTGCCGTTGGTGTTTTCGTTCAGCTCGAAACGCCTATAGCTTTCGATGCCATCGACAACCAACCGGTGGATTTACTTTTTGCCCTGCTGGTGCCGGCTGACCAAACTAAAACGCACCTGCATACTCTTTCGCTGGTGGCGAAACGTCTGGCGGACAAAACCATCTGCCGCCGTTTACGTGCAGCCCAGAGTGATGAAGAGCTGTATCAAATCATTACGGATACCGAAGGTACTCCGGATGAAGCGTAGTTATTCTGTAATGTCTCTTTTAGACGTTGTGAGGAGAAACAGTACATGGTACTGATGATCGTCAGCGGACGTTCAGGCTCAGGTAAATCTGTCGCCCTGCGTGCGCTGGAAGATATGGGTTTTTACTGCGTGGATAACCTTCCCGTAGTGCTGTTACCCGATCTGGCTCGCACGCTCGCCGATCGCGAGATTTCTGCCGCCGTCAGCATTGATGTTCGTAATATGCCGGAGTCACCAGAAATATTCGAACAGGCGATGAGTAACCTGCCTGATGCTTTCTCACCGCAACTGCTGTTCCTGGATGCTGATCGTAACACCCTGATTCGTCGTTACAGCGATACGCGCCGTCTGCATCCGCTCTCCAGCAAGAACCTGTCGCTGGAAAGTGCTATCGACAAAGAAAGCGATCTGCTGGAGCCACTGCGTTCGCGGGCAGATTTGATTGTCGATACCTCAGAAATGTCCGTTCACGAGTTGGCAGAAATGTTGCGTACCCGTTTGCTGGGAAAACGCGAGCGTGAACTGACGATGGTCTTTGAGTCCTTCGGCTTCAAACACGGCATTCCTATCGATGCCGATTACGTCTTTGACGTGCGCTTCTTGCCGAACCCGCACTGGGATCCGAAACTGCGTCCAATGACAGGTCTTGATAAACCTGTCGCCGCGTTCCTCGACCGCCACACAGAAGTACACAATTTTATCTACCAGACGCGAAGCTACCTTGAGCTATGGTTACCTATGCTGGAAACCAACAACCGTAGCTACCTGACGGTCGCCATTGGTTGTACCGGCGGGAAGCACCGTTCGGTGTATATTGCAGAACAGCTGGCAGACTACTTCCGCTCGCGCGGTAAAAACGTCCAGTCACGCCATCGTACGCTGGAAAAACGTAAACCATGACCGTCAAGCAAACTGTTGAAATCACAAACAAGCTGGGCATGCATGCCCGGCCTGCCATGAAACTCTTTGAATTAATGCAGGGTTTTGACGCTGAAGTGCTGTTACGTAATGACGAAGGCACCGAGGCTGAAGCGAACAGCGTTATTGCGCTGCTGATGCTGGACTCCGCCAAAGGACGGCAGATTGAAGTCGAAGCGACCGGTCCACAGGAAGTGGAAGCACTGGCCGCCGTTATCGCCCTCTTTAACTCTGGTTTCGATGAAGATTAATCTTCATAACCCTGACGCTTAATTCCCCCCAGATATACACCTTCAGCCCGTAGGGGTGAAAAAAGTACAAGCGGAAAATGTCCTCATTTTTCGCAACTTGTACATTTTGTGCTCTTTTCTGTACGAACAAAACCTTAAGAAAACCTTAAAAAGTCCTGTTTAGGTTTTGTTTAAGTTAAGTCCTCATACTGGAGATTGTCAGAAAATATTTCCAGGAGATGGCATGATTCGCTTATCTGAACAAAGTCCCCTGGGCACCGGAAGACATCGGAAATGTTATGCGCATCCGGAAGATGCCCAACGCTGTATCAAGATTGTCTACCACCGTGGCGACGGTGGTGATAAAGAGATCCGCCGTGAGTTAAAGTACTATGCGCACCTTGGTCGTCGTTTGAAAGACTGGAGCGGTATTCCACGCTATCACGGTACGGTTGAGACGGATTGTGGAACCGGTTATGTCTACGATGTCATTGCCGATTTTGATGGCAAGCCGTCTATTACATTGACCGAATTTGCTGGACAATGCCGTTACGAAGAAGATGTTGCTCAGTTGCGTCAGTTACTGAAGCAGCTGAAGCGTTATTTGCAGGATAACCGCATCGTGACGATGTCGCTGAAGCCGCAGAATATTCTTTGCCACCGCATCAGCGAGTCAGAAATCATTCCCGTCGTCTGTGACAACATTGGTGAAAGCACGTGGATTCCGCTGGCGACCTGGTCGAAGTGGTGTTGTCTACGTAAGCAAGAGCGTTTGTGGCAACGTTTTATCGCTCAACCCGCGTTATCGGTCGCCCTGAAGAAAGGCGCACAACTCAGTGAGAACAAGAAACTCACCCTCACCTCGCGCGAAGCTTAATCCAGCTGGTGTTGTCGCATAAACGACTCACCGCCCAACTGATGCATCTGCCGTAAAATCCACGCCTGACGGCTACGCACGTAGCCTGACGGTGCGGAAGCTTTAAAGCGTAGTGGGTTCGGAAGTACCGCTGCCAGTAAGGCAGCCTCCGACTGAGTGAGTTTGCTCGCGGGTTTGTGGAAATAGCGTTGCGCTGCGGCTTCAACACCAAACACACCATCGCCAAATTCGGCGATATTCAGGTAAATCGTCAGGATACGCTTTTTGCTCCAGACCGTTTCTATCCCCAATGTCAGACCTGCTTCCAGCCCTTTACGTATCCAGCTACGCCCATCCCATAAAAAGAGATTTTTGGCTGTCTGCTGAGAAATCGTTGATGCGCCGCGAATACGATTTTCATTGCGCTCGTTGTGCGCCAGGGCTTTCTCAATGGAAGCGACATCAAAGCCCCAGTGCTCAGGGAATTTCTGATCTTCTGCGGCAATCACTGCCAGCCCCATCCACGGCGAGATTTGATCCATACTGACCCAGTCAGAATGCGCCACGTAACGAAAATTGCCATGCAGCCAGGCACTGACCTGTCGCTCGACCATCACCGCTGAGAACGGGACAGGCGCTATGCTAAACAACGCGATGCCCCCGCCCCATAAAACGGCGAGGACAACCACTAACCGCAGAAGAAAACGACGAACGAAACCGAACGCCGTTAAGCGGCTTTTACTCATTCAGCCAGAACCAGCACGCGGGAAACCAGCTTATCAATGCCGTTCGCCGCTTCCGCAATGTTCTGTGCCAACATATAAGCCGGTGTAGTGACAATCTTATTGTCTTCATCAACCACGATATCATCGACCGGACACGGTACATGCTCTGCGCCCATCTCTTCCAGCACTTCTGCGGTATCGATATCAGTACCGATGGTCAAACGCAGTGGGAAATCGAAAATTTTCGGCAGCATCGCAGGGGCAATACACATAAAACCAAGCGGTTTACCGGCCTGATGCATCGCTTGCGCCAGCGCCTTTAATTCACGCTCAACAGTGCATTCACTGCCAAGGCTGGCAAAATTGCTTAAATTCTTCGCCGCACCAAAGCCACCAGGCACAATCAACGCATCCAGTTCGGCAGCATCGGCCTGAGCCAGAGGACGGATCTCACCACGCGCAATACGCGCGGCTTCAATCAGCACATTGCGCGATTCCGTCATCGCCTCGCCGGTTAAATGGTTGATAACGTCAACCTGCTGCTTATCCGGTGCAAAGCAGACCGCCTGCGCGCCGCTACGCGATATCGCCAGTAACGTCAACACAGCTTCATGAATTTCGGAACCGTCATAAACGCCGCACCCGCTCAGAACTACGCCAATTTTCTTCATTGTGATCATCCTTTCGCAACTGACTGAAACACATTAATCTTTTTAATAAAAATGCTACGCATCACACATTTAACTGATTCATGTAACAAATCATTTAAGATTTGCTATCTTAACTGCGTGCGGCCTGAAAAACAGTGCTGTGCCCTTGTAACTCATCATAATAATTTACGGCGCAGCCAAGATTTCCCTGGTGTTGGCGCAGTATTCGCGCACCCCGGTCTAGCCGGGGTCATTTTTTAGTAGCTTTCGCAACCCACGCTTTCAGCACATCTACGTCGTGACGCCACTCTTCTTTCATCTCTTCAATCCATTCACCTACGTTATCTTCCCACGCAGGAAGGTCGGGAGACTGAATTTGCTGACCCAGCTGTTGCAGATGGCGTAACCCCACTGAACCCGCCGCGCCTTTAATTTTATGCCCTTCCTCGACAATGCCTTTTTTATCCTGCGCCGTCAGATTCGACTCCAGCACGCTGACATAGCCCGGCATCATCTTCTCAAACACCGCTAACCCGTCGGTAATCAACTTCGGCCCTACAAGTTCGAGATACTGTTCCAGCATGGGAATATCGAGTAATGCTTCAGATTTGCTGTTCTCTTCTGTCGTCACCGTGCTCTCCTCATCATCCGGGGTATCCCAGAATTTCTTGATCATCGCGGTTAGCGCCGGTACGGAAAGCGGCTTACTCAGCACATCATCCATTCCAGCATTGAGGTACTCTTGTTTATCTTTCAGCACATTGGCAGTTAAAGCCACCAGCGGCGGTAAATCTTCGCGCGGATAACGCTTCGTCAGTTCACGAGAGATATCCAACCCGGTCATATCTGGCAACTGAATATCCAGCAATACCAGGTCATATTCGCCCGGCTTAAACATCTCCAGCGCCGCCTTGCCGGTCATTGCTACATCAACGCTGTTACCTAATTTTTCCAGTACAGAACGCGCGACAATAACGTTCAGTTCAATGTCTTCCACCAGCAGCACATTTAGTGCCGGTAAAGGCATATCGTCTTCATCAAACGCATCATCGACCTCTTCTGCCACCGACGGTGCGTGGATCGTCAACCTAAAGGTTGAACCTTTGCCCTGTTCGCTGGTAACAGTAATATCGCCGCCCATATTTTTCGCCAGCCGACGAGAAACGGCCAGACCAATGCCGGTGCCGGTGGCAGGTTTACCGCCGTGACTGTCTTTCACCTGGTAATACATGGCAAAAATTTTATCCAGCTCATCCTGCGGAATGCCGATGCCTGAGTCTTCCACTTCAAAATGCAGCATGTCGCCTTCATCGTAGCGCACGCGCACGGTAACCTGACCTTGCTGGGTAAATTTGACGGCGTTACTGATGAGATTCCACAGGATCTGCCGTAAACGCGTACCGTCGGTAATGACCTGATGCGGTAATGGTAGCGTCGGTTCCAGATTAAAGCGCAGCCCTTTTTGTTGCGCCTGCAATGCGGAAAGATTTTCCAGATCGGCAAGGAAGCTGGTGAAATCAACCGGCTGATTATCAAGCTGAACCTTGCGGCGCTCCATCTTATCCATGTCGATAATATCGTTGAAGATATTCCCCAGAGTGATGGCCGAAACATGGATAGTTTTGAGATATTTTTCCTGCTCGGCAGTAAGTTCGGTATCCAGCAGAATGCGGCTTAAACCAACGATACCGTTCAGAGGTGTACGCAATTCGTGACTGATGGTGGAAATAAACGTCGTTTTGTCGCGGCTGGCGCGTTCGAGCGCATCCTGATACCGCTTACGCTCGGTAATGTCGCGACCAAAGCCCATCAAACCATGCCGTTTACCCACACGGTCGTAGTACGGCACTTTACGGATTTCAAAGCAGGCTTTGCGTCCGTCCGGATAATCCAGCCACTGTTCATAAGTCAGTGACACATTATGACGAAACACTTTCTCATCGGTTTCAATAACTTTCGCGGCGGCTTCCGGCGAGTAAACATCAGCAGGTTTCAGGTGAACCAGTTGTTTTTCGCTCTTCCCGGTTAGCAATTCCATTGCACGGTTACAGCCGGAAAACTCTTTATCTTCGTTACGGTAAAAAACCAGATCAGGAGAGGCGTCAAGGAAGGAACGTAAAAAAGAGGATTGCTGTTCGAGCTGAATTTGTGTCTCTTCACGCTCTTTGATTTCAATTTTCAGCTGACCGAAGGTTTCCTGCAATTCAGCTTCAGCTTTTTCACGAACGGCGATTTCCTGATTAAGCTGGGTAATATTGTCTTTTAACTGAACGTTGAGGCTCAGATCGCGCTCGCGCATCTCCTCCAGTTTTTGCACCAGCCGTGACAGACGTTGTCGTGACTCCTCCAGTTGCTCGACGACCACCGAAAGAAAGTAGACCGCCCACGGCGTAATCAGCAGACCAAAGAAGATAGAACGAATAACATCAATACTTTCGACCTGACCATGCAGCACCATGGTCACCGCCATTTGCACCACAATGGCGAGAACGACAAGGGCCAGCGCCAGCAACATTGAGAAGCGCACCAGACCTAACTTCATCATCAGGTCAACATAATACTGCGCCAGCAGACGAATTTGCTTCATTAGGGAATTCCTTCACGACAACCTGCCCCAATAATACCCAATTCTGACAGTTACGTTATAAATTGTGTGAGAAATGCGGAATTCCCCTCAATGGCCTACGCCGTTGGAGGTAGCCACGGACGTCCCAGCGCCGATCCCTGTACGCCATGTTCATTCAGATAGCGATCCAGCTCGACCATACCCGTCCAGCGATTTTCACACCACAGCGGAGCAAGTAACGTCGGGCGACGGGCGCTGGCGGAAATGCGGTGGTAGATAACTTCCGGTGGCGTATGGCGAATCATCTCTCCCGCCGTCAGCGTGTAATCGTCCAGTTCAATACCGTTCAAACGTCCCGCTTCCCAGGCTTTCGCCATAATGCTGCCTTTCACGATATGCAGGGGATGAAGCTTGATGCCGTCCACGCCGGTTTCAACCACTCTCTCCAGTGTTTGCAAACATTCCGCTTGCCCTTCGCCAGGCAGGCCGACAATTAAGTGAGAACACACCTTAAGCCCACGCTGACGCGCCAGCTGGGTCGTGCGCTGATAGCAGGCAAAATCATGTCCGCGATTGATGCGATGCAGCGTTTTGTCGTGCGCGGTTTGCAGCCCCAGCTCCAGCCACACTTCGTAGCCCTGGTCTTTATATTCACAAAGCAGATCCAACACCGCATCCGGCACGCAGTCCGGGCGCGTACCAACACACAAACCGACAATATTGGCCTGGCTCACCGCCTGTTGATACATGGAACGCAGCACCTGAACTTCCGCAAAGGTGCTGGTATAAGCCTGAAAGTAGGCCAGATAGCGTTTCGCACGGTTAACCAGATTCGCCTGATGCGCCAGCTGTTCAGCAATGGAGCGGTGTTGCTGCGCTTCGTCGGCAAACGAAGCAACATTACAGAATGTGCATCCGCCGCGTCCGATGGTTCCGTCACGATTCGGGCAGCTAAAACCGCCATGCAGCGTCAGTTTATGCACCTTTTGCCCGTAACGACGGGTAAGATCCCCACCAAACATATTGACTAATTTCTGTAACTGCATAATCTGATAGACCGCGCCTTGAAAAGAGGCCAAAGCCTGCCATTTTTAGCTCAATTCGGCGATGACCTGGATCAATCGTCCCGACCCGCTTATACCAACTGCATAATAAATCACAATTACTGAAATTTAATGCAATAGCACATAAATTACTTTTGCTTATCTTGCGTCGGATTTTTTTATCCGCTAATGGATTTTAAACAAAAACAGTAGCATGAAATGCCTTTTCCTCTTAAGACAGTATAAAACACTGCTTCAAACGTCAATTCAAGGCAGGATAAGGGTTAACTCGCCGCTAAAGTAGTCAGGCACTCAACGTTTTCCTTTTTCTCTTTCCATTAATTAAGAATAACAAATTTAGTTTAATTTCAATATCTTAATAAAGATTTTTGCGCTAAAGCACATTTCCAGACCAATAAGCTTGCCATTTGACCTGTATCAGCTTTCCCGATAAGTTGGAAATCCGCTGGAAGCTTTCTGGATGAGCAGCCTGCTCATCATATTTATGCAGTAATTGAGTTCCCCTCTTCACCGTATTAACTGATGCGAAAAGGACAAAAAAGGGGGCGAATGCGAGGTAAGCGTATGAAACGCAAACCCCGTCGCCATGCTCTTTCTGTGCCCGTGCGCAGCGGTTCGGTAGTGGGGTTCCCGCAGAGCCTGGGGGAGGTTCACGATATGTTGTACGATAAATCCCTTGAGAGGGATAACTGTGGTTTCGGCCTGATCGCCCACATAGAAGGCGAACCTAGCCACAAGGTAGTGCGTACTGCAATACACGCACTGGCTCGTATGCAGCACCGTGGCGCGATTCTCGCTGATGGTAAAACTGGTGACGGTTGCGGCCTGCTGTTACAAAAACCGGATCGCTTTTTTCGCATCGTTGCGCAGGAACGCGGCTGGCGTTTAGCGAAAAACTACGCCGTCGGGATGATCTTCCTGAATAAAGATCCTGAACTCGCCGCCGCCGCACGCCGCGTCGTTGAAGAAGAGCTACAACGCGAAACCTTGTCGATTGTCGGTTGGCGTGATGTCCCTACCAACGAAGGTGTACTGGGTGAAATCGCCCTCTCCTCGCTGCCGCGCATTGAGCAAATTTTTGTGAACGCCCCGGCAGGCTGGCGTCCGCGCGATATGGAGCGCCGTCTGTTTATCGCCCGTCGCCGCATCGAAAAACGTCTCGAAGCCGATAAAGACTTCTACGTCTGTAGCCTGTCGAATCTGGTCAACATCTATAAAGGTCTGTGTATGCCGGCGGATTTGCCGCGCTTTTACCTGGATCTTGCGGATCTGCGTCTGGAATCTGCTATCTGCCTGTTCCATCAACGCTTCTCCACCAACACCGTGCCACGCTGGCCGCTGGCGCAGCCGTTCCGCTATCTGGCGCACAACGGCGAAATCAACACTATCACCGGTAACCGTCAGTGGGCGCGCGCCCGTACTTATAAATTCCAGACGCCGCTGATCCCGGATTTGCACGACGCCGCGCCGTTCGTCAACGAAACCGGCTCTGACTCCAGTTCGATGGATAACATGCTGGAACTGCTGCTGGCAGGCGGGATGGATATCATCCGCGCCATGCGTCTGTTAGTTCCACCAGCCTGGCAGAACAACCCGGATATGGATCCGGAACTGCGCGCGTTCTTCGATTTTAACTCCATGCATATGGAGCCGTGGGATGGCCCGGCGGGCATCGTGATGTCAGACGGTCGCTTCGCTGCCTGTAACCTCGACCGTAACGGTCTGCGTCCGGCGCGCTACGTCATCACCAAAGATAAGCTCATCACCTGCGCCTCTGAAGTCGGCATCTGGGATTATCAGCCTGACGAAGTGGTTGAAAAAGGCCGCGTGGGGCCGGGCGAACTGATGGTGATCGACACCCGCAGTGGGCGTATTCTGCACTCGGCAGAAACCGATGATGACCTGAAAAGCCGCCATCCATATAAAGAGTGGATGGAGAAAAACGTTCGCCGCCTGGTGCCGTTTGAAGACTTGCCCGATGAAGAAGTGGGTAGCCGTGAACTGGACGACGACACGCTTGCCAGCTACCAGAAACAGTTTAACTACAGCGCGGAAGAGCTGGACTCTGTGATCCGTGTGCTGGGCGAAAACGGTCAGGAAGCTGTCGGTTCGATGGGCGACGACACCCCATTCGCCGTGCTCTCCAGCCAGCCGCGCATTATTTACGACTACTTCCGCCAGCAGTTTGCCCAGGTCACTAATCCGCCAATCGACCCGCTGCGTGAAGCGCATGTTATGTCGCTCGCTACCAGCATCGGGCGCGAAATGAACGTCTTCTGTGAAGCCGAAGGCCAGGCACACCGTTTAAGCTTTAAATCGCCGATTCTGCTCTACTCTGATTTCAAACAGCTCACGACCATGAAAGAAGAGCACTACCGCGCAGATACGCTGGATATCACCTTTGACGCAACCAAAAACACGCTCGAAGCGACGGTCAAAGAGCTGTGCGATAAAGCCGAAAAAATGGTGCGTAGCGGCACCGTGCTGCTGGTGCTTTCCGACCGGAATATCGCTAAAGATCGCCTGCCGGTTCCAGCCCCGATGGCGGTTGGCGCGATCCAGACCCGTCTGGTCGATCAAAGCCTGCGTTGCGACGCCAACATCATCGTCGAAACCGCCAGCGCCCGCGATCCACACCACTTCGCCGTGTTGCTGGGCTTCGGCGCGACGGCTATTTATCCGTACCTTGCCTATGAAACACTGGGTCGCCTGGTTGACACCCACGCGATTGCCAAAAATTATCGTACTGTGATGCTCAACTACCGTAACGGCATCAACAAAGGCTTGTACAAAATCATGTCCAAGATGGGCATCTCCACCATCGCCTCTTACCGCTGCTCGAAACTGTTTGAGGCGGTCGGTCTGCACGATGATGTTGTGAGCCTGTGCTTCCAGGGCGCGGTCAGCCGCATTGGCGGGGCAGGCTTCGAAGACTTCCAGCAGGATCTGCTGAATCTGTCAAAACGAGCCTGGCTGGCGCGTAAGCCCATCAGCCAGGGCGGCCTGCTGAAATATGTGCATGGCGGCGAATACCACGCCTACAATCCAGACGTCGTGCGCACGCTGCAGCAGGCGGTACAGAGCGGCGAGTACAGCGACTATCAGGAATACGCGAAGCTGGTTAACGAGCGCCCGGCAACAACGCTGCGCGATCTGCTGGCAATTACGCCGGGTGAAAACGCGGTCAACATTGCTGATGTTGAACCGGCAAGCGAACTGTTTAAACGCTTCGATACCGCTGCGATGTCTATCGGCGCGTTAAGCCCGGAAGCCCACGAGGCACTGGCGGAAGCGATGAACAGCATCGGCGGCAACTCCAACTCCGGTGAAGGGGGTGAAGATCCGGCGCGCTACGGCACCAACAAAGTCTCGCGCATTAAACAGGTCGCTTCCGGTCGCTTCGGCGTCACTCCGGCGTATCTGGTCAATGCCGACGTGATTCAGATTAAAGTCGCTCAGGGCGCGAAGCCAGGCGAAGGCGGTCAGTTGCCGGGCGATAAAGTCACTCCTTACATCGCCAAACTGCGCTATTCCGTACCCGGCGTAACGTTGATCTCCCCGCCGCCGCATCACGATATCTACTCTATCGAGGACTTAGCGCAGCTTATTTTCGACCTGAAACAGGTTAACCCGAAAGCGATGATCTCCGTGAAGCTGGTGTCTGAGCCGGGCGTTGGCACTATCGCCACCGGCGTGGCGAAAGCCTATGCGGACTTGATCACCATCGCAGGCTATGACGGCGGCACTGGAGCAAGTCCACTTTCGTCGGTGAAATACGCAGGCTGCCCGTGGGAGCTGGGGCTTGTTGAAACACAACAGGCGCTGGTTGCCAACGGCTTGCGTCATAAGATCCGTTTGCAGGTTGATGGCGGTCTGAAAACCGGCGTCGATATCATCAAAGCAGCCATCCTCGGCGCGGAAAGTTTCGGTTTCGGCACTGGCCCAATGGTGGCGCTCGGCTGTAAATATCTGCGTATTTGCCATCTGAACAACTGCGCCACCGGCGTGGCAACTCAGGACGAAAAACTGCGTAAAAATCACTACCACGGCCTGCCGTTCAAGGTGACGAATTACTTTGAATTTATCGCCCGTGAAACCCGCGAGCTGATGGCACAGCTGGGCGTGACGCGTCTGGTGGATCTGATTGGTCGCACCGACCTGCTAAAAGAGCTGGATGGTTTCACCGCTAAACAGCAAAAACTGGCGCTATCGAAGCTGCTGGAGACTGCCGAGCCGCATCCTGGTAAGGCGCTCTACTGCACCGAAAACAACCCGCCGTTCGATAACGGTCTGCTGAACGCGCAGTTGCTGCAACAGGCGAAACCGTTTGTCGATGAGCGTCAGAGTAAAACCTTCTGGTTCGATATTCGTAACACCGACCGTTCCGTGGGCGCATCGCTTTCAGGTTATATCGCCCAGACGCACGGCGATCAGGGGCTGGCTGCCGATCCGATTAAAGCGTACTTCAACGGCACCGCAGGCCAGAGTTTCGGCGTGTGGAACGCGGGCGGCGTGGAGCTGTATCTGACGGGCGATGCCAACGACTATGTCGGTAAAGGCATGGCGGGCGGCTTAATCGCCATTCGTCCTCCGGTTGGCTCGGCCTTCCGCAGCCACGAGGCGAGCATTATCGGCAACACTTGCCTGTATGGCGCGACCGGCGGTCGTCTGTATGCCGCTGGCCGCGCGGGTGAACGTTTTGGCGTGCGTAACTCCGGTGCGATTACCGTGGTAGAAGGCATTGGCGACAACGGCTGTGAATACATGACGGGTGGTATCGTCTGTATTCTGGGTAAAACCGGTGTTAACTTCGGTGCGGGCATGACCGGCGGCTTCGCTTACGTTCTCGACGAAAGTGGTGATTTCCGCAAACGCGTTAACCCGGAACTGGTCGAGGTCTTAAACGTTGACTCTCTGGCGATCCATGAAGAGCATCTGCGTGGTCTTATCACTGAGCATGTGCAGCATACCGGTTCTCAGCGTGGCGAAGAGATTCTGGCGAACTGGTCAATCTTCGCCACTAAATTTGCGCTGGTTAAACCGAAGTCCAGTGATGTAAAAGCACTGCTGGGGCACCGTAGTCGTAGCGCAGCAGAGTTGCGCGTGCAGGCGCAATAAGGGGTAGCAACAATGAGTCAGAATGTTTATCAATTTATCGACCTGCAGCGCGTTGATCCGCCAAAGAAACCGCTGAAGATCCGCAAAATTGAGTTTGTTGAAATTTACGAGCCGTTTTCCGAAGGCCAGGCCAAAGCGCAGGCTGACCGCTGCCTGTCGTGCGGCAACCCATACTGCGAGTGGAAATGCCCGGTACACAACTACATCCCGAACTGGCTGAAGCTCGCCAACGAGGGACGTATTTTTGAAGCGGCAGAACTGTCGCATCAAACCAATACCCTGCCGGAAGTGTGTGGACGCGTTTGCCCGCAGGATCGTCTGTGCGAAGGTTCCTGTACCCTGAACGATGAGTTTGGCGCAGTGACCATCGGCAATATTGAGCGTTATATCAATGATAAAGCGTTCGAAATGGGCTGGCGTCCGGATATGTCCGGCGTGAAGCAGACGGGTAAAAAAGTGGCGATTATCGGCGCAGGCCCGGCAGGTCTGGCGTGTGCGGATGTGCTGACACGCAACGGTGTCAAAGCTGTCGTCTTCGACCGTCACCCGGAAATCGGCGGCTTGCTGACCTTCGGTATTCCGGCTTTCAAGCTGGAAAAAGAGGTAATGACGCGCCGCCGTGAAATCTTCACCGGCATGGGTATTGAATTCAAACTCAATACCGAAGTGGGCCGCGACGTACAGCTGGACGATCTGCTGAGTGATTACGATGCCGTGTTCCTTGGCGTCGGGACTTATCAGTCCATGCGCGGCGGATTAGAAAACGAAGATGCCGATGGCGTGTACGCGGCGCTGCCGTTCCTCATCGCCAACACCAAACAGTTGATGGGCTTTGGCGAAACCCGCGATGAACCGTTCGTCAGCATGGAAGGTAAACGCGTGGTGGTACTTGGCGGTGGCGATACCGCGATGGACTGCGTGCGGACTTCCGTGCGCCAGGGTGCTAAGCACGTTACCTGTGCCTATCGTCGTGATGAAGAGAACATGCCGGGTTCCCGCCGCGAAGTGAAAAACGCGCGGGAAGAAGGCGTAGAGTTCAAATTCAACGTCCAGCCGCTGGGTATTGAAGTAAATGGCAACGGTAAAGTCAGCGGCGTGAAAATGGTGCGCACCGAAATGGGCGAACCGGACGCTAAAGGCCGTCGCCGCGCGGAGATCGTGGCAGGTTCCGAACATATCGTTCCGGCAGATGCGGTGATCATGGCGTTTGGTTTCCGCCCGCACAGCATGGAATGGCTGGCAGAACACAGCGTTGAGCTGGATTCACAGGGTCGCATTATCGCTCCGGAAGGTAACGAAAACGCTTTCCAAACCAGCAATCCGAAAATCTTTGCCGGTGGTGACATCGTGCGTGGTTCGGATCTGGTGGTGACCGCCATTGCCGAAGGTCGTAAGGCGGCAGACGGCATTATGAACTGGCTGGAAGTTTAAGCGAGGTAACAATAAATTCGCCAGACAGTGTCTGGCGAATTTATAAAACGAGCTATCCAACTAAATTTTAAGCCATTAACTCGGCCTTAACCTTCACTACCACCTTTTTAATCTCACCAGGTTCGCCGACAACGCATCCCGGTTTATGCGGTTCTCCTGGCATAAACACGGCGAACATTCCCGGTTTCAGGATGATGGCTTGCTCGTTCTCAATGGCGCTGCAAAGCTGGTAATCATCTTCATGGTGGAACTCTTCACACTGGCGCGCAGTACCTGCCATACCAAACAGAATCCGCTCCTCGCCGTTTAATAACAGCTGGATGTCAATGTACTGCTGGTGCAATTCGGCTTTTTTCTCAACGGGCGATTGAGTGTTAAACGTCATGACATTCATAAAGATATTGTCGCCCTGCAATTCGTAACGACCCGGCGCTTTTTCCTGCGGCCTGGCAGCTAATGCCAGCGTTAACGCGTCCAGTAGTGCTGGATGTAAACCGGCAGATGGTAACGACTGTACTTCACCCATCATCATAATTTTTCTCCCTGAGCCAACAACGCAGCCCCAAGTAAACCTGCATCATGGCGGTAGTGCGCCGCCAGTAACTCAACATGAAATGCCGCTGGCTCCTTAGCCAGATTCGTTTCCACCAGCGCCAGATACCCTTCCGCCAGCCCAACACTGCCGCCGAGCACCACACACTGGCAATCAGTCGTGGCTTTAACATCGGCAATCAGTCTTGCCAGCGCATGTGCGGAGCGATGAATCAGTTGCTGCGCCTGCTCGTCACCCTGTCCGGCGCGCGTGAAAATGGTTTTCGCATCCGCGCCAGCCAGCTCACCCTGCGCCGCCGCCGCAATACCGCGACCAGAAGCAATCGCTTCCACGCAACCTGTGCGTCCACAGCCACAGACAGGCCCCTGCGGATCGGCAAGCGTATGCCCGATGTGCCCCGCCAGACCGCCTGGGCCGGTAAGCAGTTTGCCGCCGCTCACTACACCGCCGCCAACACCAGTGGAAACGGTGATAAACACCATATCGGTTATATCGCCTTCCAGCGCCTGATACTCCGCCCACGCTGCGGCCTGCGCATCGTTAATAGCAATGGTCGGCAAATCGGTAAGTTGTTCCAAAGTTTTGACTAACGGAAAATGTAGTAATCCACCGAGATTATGCGGATTCAGCGCCAGCAAGCTGCCATCGCGGATGATCCCGGTTGAAGCGATGGCAACCTGCTGCGCATGAGCTTGCAACGGGGAGACTAACGCGGCCAAGGCTTCACGCAAGGCTTCTGGTGTCTGGCTGGCAGGCGTAGGAAGTTCTCGGCGATCGCGGATCTGCCCATCAGCGCCAATCAGCGCGGCGGCAAGTTTAGTACCGCCGATATCAATCGCCAGTGTGGTCATAGCACCGCCTTTTTCATCGCTGTGTTGTACCACTGACAAATGTGTTCAAGACGCGTAATGGCAGAACCGACCGTTACCGCCCATGCGCCGTGGCGCATCGCATCCGCCGCCTGCGCTGGCGAGTTGTAACGTCCTTCGGCAATTACCCGACATCCGGCGTCGCTCAACGTTTTCACCAGCGCCAGATCCGGCTCTTCTGGCGTTACAGGCGTGGTATAGCCAGAAAGCGTAGTGCCAATAATTTCGGCTCCCAGCTTTTGGCATGCCAGGCCGTCTTCCGGCGTTGAGCAGTCGGTCATCGCCAGTAAACCGTGATGGTGAATACGTGCCAGCAGCGTTTCAACAGGCACCGGACGCGGTCGGTCGGTGCCGTCAATCGCGATAATGTCCGCGCCCGCCTGCGCCAGTGCATCAACATCTTCAATATAAGCTGTGATACGTACCGGAGAATCCTCCAGATCGCGTTTCACAATCCCGATAATCGGCACGCTCACCACCGCACGCGTGGCTTTCAGGTTTGCCACACCTTCTATGCGAATAGCAACCGCACCTGCCTGCTCTGCCGCTAATGCCATGGCAGCAACGATTTCGGGTTTATCGAGCGGGCTGTCCGGAACCGGCTGGCAGGAGACAATCAGTCCACCGTTAGCGGCGATTTTTTGATCCAGTTGTGCAAGTAACGACATACATCTTCCCTTAGCGAAAGACCCGGTACAGAGACCGGGCTACAGAATTAACTTTTGGTTTTGACTAAATCGTTTTTGGCGCTGCCAAACGGTACGGCACCGCTAAATGGTTTGCCGTCGATAGCGTCATGAGTCCGCAACGCTTCCGGGCGCAGCCAACGCTGAACGCGGGATGGCATATCCAGACCAATCAGCAAGATCACCACGAACGTCAGACTGAACGAGAGCGATCCCAGCGCAGTGCCCAGATCCAGACGTTGAGCGATCAACGCGCCGAGGATTGGAGCCAGTGCGCCGCCAAGTGCGCCGACGTTGTAGGTAAAGCCCAGCCCCGCTGCACGCTGGTCGGTATCGAAATAACCGCCGATCAGTTTCGGTAAGATCCCGGAGATGCCCTGACCAAGCATTTGCTGGAAGAACAGTAACAGACCGAGTACCCAGACGTTTGCGCCGCCAATCGCAAACACCGGAATAATCAGCAATTGTGAAGCTAACAGGCTACAAACGTAGGCTTTGCGCGTTCCCAGCCAGTCACCGAGGAAGCCACCGACGCAGCAACCCACCGCCGCACCAAAACCACTAAAGAACAACACATTGGCGACCGTATGTGGGTTATAAGCCAGCTCAGTTTTCAGATACGTCGGCAGCAGCGCCTGAATCGGCCATGAGTAGAGGAAAGCAAACAACACAACCACCATCAGCATCACACCGGTTGGCCAGCGTTTGCCCGTACTCTGTACCATAAAGCTGATAAAAATTGCGGCGCATAACAGCCCAAGAACAGCGACGATTGCGGCATTTTGCAGGTTGCCGGCAAAGCAGAACCACAGCGCAGTAGCTGCCGCCAGTGTCATCACGATATTGGCGATGCGATGTTCACCACGGTAAAGAATATCCACCATTGTGCGTACCGGTGCTTTACCCCCGTGTTTCTCTTTCCAGTCTTCCGCTTCCGGGATATTTTTACGCAGCCAGAGAGCAAAGATGATCGGTAAGATGCCGATAAAGAACAGCGCACGCCAGCCCCAGATCGGAACCACCAGGCTGTAAACCTGAGCGGCAACGACAGCACCCACAGAGAAACCGGAAATCAGAAAACCACTGGCTTTGTTACGTAGGTGTTTTGGCCAGCTTTCAATGACATAGGTGGCGCTGGAACCGTATTCTCCTGCCATCCCCATGCCGATCACCAGACGAGCGATAAACATAGTGATGTAGCCTGGCGCAAAGCCACAAGCCAGCGTCCCGACCGAGAAGAGAACGATACTGGTGACCATTGCCAGACGACGCCCGTAACGATCCCCCATAGCCCCAAGCATCAAGCCGCCGAACCAGCGTGAGATAAAGGCTGCGGAGATCAGACTTGCCGCCTGCACCGTCGTCAGCCCAAATTCACCTTGTACTTCGGTGAGTACCAGGGCAATTAAAACGAAATCAAAACCATCAAGTAGATATCCCAACCAGGCAGCGGAAAATGCTCGCCATTGTGCGCGGTTGAGATGGCGATACCACGGGATATTCTGGGTTGTAGTACTCATTGTGAGTCTCCCGCGATGGGCGTTGCCCACACGCTTTGGTATGAAAGTTGTAGGGTACAGATGCGTTTATTTCCCCTCACCCGGTAGGGGCGAGTGAGGGGAAAAACTCACCCGCGCTCTTGCATCAACTGCTGAGCCAGCGCCTTCAGTTCTGGCAGATATTTTTCATCCACCGGACCAAACGGTTTGCGGCACAGCGGAACGGACACCACATCCATATAGTGAAGAACTGTTTTCAGGCCACGGAATACGCCTGTTTTAATCAGCAAATCAATGACTTTGTTGCACTCGGTTTGCAGTTTCTGCGCGGTTTGAATATCGCCCTCTTTCAACGCCTTAACGATGCCCTGATAACGCCAGCCCATGATGTTGTAGGTACTACCGATACCACCATCAGCGCCCGCCAGCAGGCCGGAAGCAAAGATTTCGTCGTAACCGTTGTAGAGCACCAGATCAGGATGTTCACGACGGATCTGCTCCATCTGATAGAGATCGCCAGAGGTCTGTTTCAGCGCCCCGACACCCGGCAACGTAACCAGAGTGTTGATCTGATCCAGGGTCAGTTTAACGCCGCTTAACGCCGGAATGTTGTACACCACCATCGGCAAACCATCCGCTGAATCAATGATTGCCCGATAGTGATCGCAGTGTTCTTCAAAGCTAAAAGGATAGTAGAACGGCGTAACGGCAGAGACGGCATCAAAGCCATAACGTTTAGCGGATGCCGCAAGTTGTTGGCTTTCAGCAGTGCTGACGCAACCTACGTGAGCGATTAATTTAATCTTGCCTTTCGCCTCTTCCGCGACGATTTCCAGTACCTGTTCACGCTCGGAAAGGCTCTGCACAAAGGCTTCGCCGGTTGAACCACCTACGTATAAACCGTCGATGCCCTGCTGAATATTGAACTGAACCAGGCGGCGCAGACTCGCTTTATCCAGTGCTTGTTGTTGGTCAAAAGGAGTCAGGAGTGCGGCCATTACGCCACGTAAATTTGTTGCCATAAATACCTCTGAAGTGATGCTTGCCTGTTAAAAACGATATACCTTTATACCTGTTATACCAGATCAAATAAGCAACACATCATACAGAACGCTTATAATGCGATCTGCTTCACTAAAGTGGCATTATTTTTTTTTGTTAGTGGTTTGACCGAAGGCGTGCCAGGTGGCAGAAACGCTGTTGAGGTGCGATTGCAATGCGCGATCGGCTTCATCGGGATCGTGACGACGGATCGCATCAACGATCGCAATATGCTGCTGATAACTAACGTTGTTATGCTCGTGCAGCGCCTGATCGGCGACTGTCGGACGGGCGGCGATCAGCCAGTCGAGCAGAGCAACGTGGATCGCCATAAAGATCGGGTTCCCAGGGATCTCTGCCAGCACACGGTGGAAATCAACATCTGAACGAATAAACGCGGCGTTGTTATCCAGCGACTGACTGTTGATTTCCAGTGCTTTGGCCAGCAAATCAATTTGTTCATCGGTGGCATGTTCAGCCGCATAGCGCACCAGGCTGGACTCAAAGAACAGACGTAACTGTTCGAAATGGGCTATCCCGCCAGGATGGGAAAGAAAATCTTTTGCCATGCCGGAAAGCTCGCCGATGATGGTGTCCGCAGAAGGACGCGAGACACGAGCGCGTTCACCATTATTAATTTGTACCAGACCTTTGCGCTTTAACGCCGCCAACGCTTCACGTACCGAAGGACGCCCAACGTTAAAGAACGCCATAAGTTCGCGTTCAGATGGCAGTTGCTCACCTTCGCCAAATTCACGACGGCGGATCATCTGCTCCAGCTCTTCCTCCACCATTTCGGAGAGTTTTTTGCGCGCCAGTGGACGACGACGCAAGTTACGACCGATAGTAGCCGGAGAATCTTCTGCTTGCGGATCAAATGCGTTCATAGAGCTCTTTCTGGGAAAATATGTTGACGGATAATAGCGAAGTTATCGTAACACAGTATTAAAATCAGGCGAAAAGAAGGTAGATAGCAAAACAGGCCACATGGGCCTGTTTATCATTTATTTCACAACCCGCAATGCCGGGCGTCCACCGCGTGGAGGCTGTGGCGGTTCATCGTCAGGATGATGGTCATCATCGTGATCGGGCTTATCGCCATCAATAACCGACATAACGGTTTCATTATCTGCCGACGCTTCATCATCATTCATGATACTGGCATCTTCATCGTAGGCAGCTTCAGGCTCGAACATTGTTCCTGCGCCATTTTCGCGGGCGTAGATAGCCAGCACGGCAGCCAGCGGTACTGAAACCTGACGCGGAATGCCACCAAAGCGCGCGTTAAAACGCACTTCATCATTCGCCAGTTCCAGATTGCCAACCGCACGCGGCGCAATGTTGAGTACGATTTGCCCATCACGTGCATATTCCATAGGAACCTGCACGCCAGGGAGCGTCACATCCACCACCAGGTGCGGCGTGAGCTGGTTATCCAGCAACCACTCATAGAATGCACGCAGCAGATAGGGACGACGTGGTGTTAGCTGTGACAAATCCATACAGATTAACTCCGGCCCAGACGCATTTCACGTTCTGCTTCAGTTAAAGAAGCAAGGAAAGAGTCACGCTCAAAGACGCGGGTCATATAGCCTTTCAGCTCTTTCGCACCCGGGCCGCTAAACTCGATGCCCAGTTGCGGCAGACGCCACAGCAGCGGAGCAAGGTAGCAATCGACCAGGCTGAACTCATCGCTCAGGAAGTACGGCTTCTGACCGAAGACCGGCGCAATCGCCAGCAGTTCTTCGCGCAGTTGCTTACGTGCGGCATCGGCTTCAGAGGCTGAACCGTTGATGATGGTGTTCATCAGCGTGTACCAGTCTTTTTCGATACGGTGCATGTACAGACGGCTTTCACCGCGAGCTACCGGGTAAACAGGCATCAGTGGCGGATGCGGGAAACGCTCATCCAGATATTCCATAATGATGCGAGATTCCCACAGGGTCAGTTCACGATCCACCAGGGTCGGAACGCTCTGATTCGGGTTGAGGTCAATCAGATCCTGAGGCGGATTGTCCTTTTCCACGTGTTCGATCTCGAAACTTACACCTTTCTCAGCCAGCACAATGCGGACCTGATGGCTATAGATGTCAGTAGGACCGGAAAACAGCGTCATTACCGAACGTTTGTTGGCAGCGACAGCCATGAAAACCTCCAGGTATAGTCAGAATTTTTACTGCTACCAGCCACCAGGTGGCCAGTCAGAAGTTATGTTACCCAGTAAGGAACGACTCTCTTTGTTCGAAAATCAAACAAAAAATGAGCAATACCCGACATTTGGGCAGAAAATTGGATGATAGTTTACCAGATTTTGCGACCTTTGTGGTAAGTCGATACCAGAAATGGGGAAAAAGAGATGCGCTTTAGTCTGAAATGGTTGACTTAATCCCTTATCGGCGATGTTGTTTTTGTTTTACCTGCCTGTCAGGCGGTAGCAAAAAGCACCTTTCCATTTTTACGCTGATTCAGATTTTAGCCATAAAAAAACCCGCCGAAGCGGGTTTTTTTCGCAAATTGTATTCTGCCGGAGCAGAAAGCAATTAACGTTTGGAGAACTGCGGACGACGACGTGCTTTACGCAGACCGACTTTCTTACGTTCAACCTGACGAGCGTCACGAGTAACGAAGCCAGCTTTACGCAGTTCAGAACGCAGGGACTCGTCGTACTCCATCAGAGCGCGGGTGATACCGTGACGGATCGCACCAGCCTGACCAGAGATACCACCACCTTTAACGGTGATGTACAGATCCAGTTTCTCAACCATGTCGACCAGTTCCAGCGGCTGACGAACTACCATGCGGGCAGTTTCACGACCGAAGTACTGTTCCAGAGAACGTTGGTTGATAACGATTTTACCGTTGCCCGGTTTGATGAAAACGCGAGCTGCGGAACTTTTGCGGCGACCAGTGCCGTAGTATTGATTTTCAGCCATTGCCTATAATCCCGATTAGATGTCAAGAACTTGCGGTTGCTGTGCCGCGTGGTTGTGCTCGTTACCCGCGTAAACTTTCAGTTTACGGAACATAGCACGACCCAGCGGGCCTTTTGGCAACATGCCTTTAACCGCGATTTCAATCACACGCTCAGGACGGCGAGCAATCATCTCTTCAAAGGTCGCTTGTTTGATACCACCGATGTGACCGGTGTGATGATAGTACACTTTGTCAGTACGCTTGTTGCCGGTTACAGCAACTTTGTCAGCGTTCAGAACGATGATGTAATCACCAGTATCTACGTGCGGAGTGTATTCCGCTTTATGCTTACCGCGCAGGCGCAGAGCCAGTTCGGAAGCCAGACGGCCCAGAGTTTTACCGGTCGCGTCAACAACATACCAGTCGCGTTTTACGGTTTCTGGTTTAGCTGTAAAAGTTTTCATTAAAAGCTTACCCAATAAATAGTTACACGTTGGTGAACACCCAAACGTCTTCAATTGTTGAGGTTCACACGACAAAGTCCGGCAAACCTACCCCTTCGAATAGCCTATGCCAGCACACAAAAAGTTTTGGGAAAAAAACTTTCTTGTAACGTGGGGTCGCAAGATTATAGAGAAGTCGGGGTCAAAGATCGACCCCTTTTTGTGATTTGTGACAGGTTTTAACCCGCCAAATGCTCGCGCTTCAAATACTCTTCGCTTTGCATCTCTTGCAGACGTGACAGGCAACGCTGGAACTCAAACTTCAGCCGCTCGCCCTGATAAATCTCATACAAAGGTACTTCCGCGCTCACCACCAGCTTGACATGGCGCTCGTAAAATTCATCCACCAGCGCAATGAAACGCCGCGCTTCACTCTCCATCAACCGCGTCATGACGGGCACATCAAACAACATCACCGTGTGAAACAGACGTGAGAGCGCAATATAGTCATGCTGGCTGCGGGCATCAACGCACAGCGTGGTAAATGACACCGCCAGCGTCTGGTTTTCTACGCCCATCGTCGCCAGCGGTCGATGATTGATTTCCAGCGTAGGGGCTTGTTCTCGTTTTGCACCTGCCAGCGCCAGCCACAGCTTATCCATCTGCTCACGCGTTTCATCATTAAGCGGCGACAGCCACAGATGCGCCTGAGTAAGGGTACGCAGCCGATAATCAACACCGGCGTCCACGTTCATAACATCACAATACTGTTTAATGGCATCAATTGCAGGAAGAAAACGCGCACGTTGCAGGCCATTGCGATAAAGCTCATCCGGTGGAATATTTGACGTCGCCACCAGCGTTATGCCGCGAGCAAACAATGCTTTCATCAGGCCACCCAGCAGCATGGCGTCGGTAATATCAGAAACAAAAAATTCGTCAAAACAGAGCACGTCAGTTTCGGCTTTAAAGCGATCGGCAATAATTTCCAGCGGATCGCTCTGCCCTTGCAATGCGGTTAATTCTTCATGCACCCGCAGCATAAAACGGTGAAAATGCAGCCGCTGTTTTCGCTCTCCCGGCAAGCTTTGATAGAAAAGATCCATCAACCAGGTTTTTCCGCGCCCTACACCGCCCCACATATATAAGCCACGCACCGGCGCGTTGCTTGTATCTTCGCGCTTACCCCACAGCTTACCGACCCGTGCCATTAACCCGCTAGCCCTGGCGACTGGCGGCGTGCTGTTGATTAATTCCTGGTAGATAATCTCCAGCCGACTGACGGCCTCTTTTTGTACGTCGTCGGGTTGATGGCTGCCTTCATTGAGCGCCTTCAGGTATTGCGATGTCGGGGTAACGCTTTGCATGATGTTCTTGTTATTCCTTGAATAATCGGTGTGCCGTTGTTCACGGTTGACGAAAAAAAGGCCGTTCTACACTACGCGATATGCAGTCGGGATTCCACTTCTGTGGAATTAACGGTTATAGTGGCATAATCAGCCGCAGGCATGGAGCCTGAAGCCAACACCCTACGGAAACAAAAGACAACGGGAGATGTTCATGACCTGGGAATATGCGCTAATTGGGTTAGTCGTCGGCATCATTATTGGTGCTGTGGCCATGCGTTTTGGTAATCGTAAACTGCGCCAGCAACAGGCGTTGCAGTACGAACTTGAAAAGAATAAAGCTGAACTGGACGAGTATCGCGAAGAGCTGGTTAACCACTTTGCCCGCAGCGCGGAATTACTGGATACTATGGCGCACGACTATCGCCAGCTGTATCAACACATGGCGAAAAGCTCCAGCAGCCTGCTGCCGGAACTGTCTGCTGAAGCCAACCCGTTCCGCAATCGTCTGGCAGAATCTGAAGCCAGCAACGATCAGGCTCCGGTGCAGATGCCGCGTGACTATTCTGAAGGCGCATCCGGCCTGTTACGTACCGGCGCGAAGCGCGACTAATTTATTTTGCGGGCGCAGCCATTGCGCCCTCCTCTTCTCTTCTTCCCCCGACTATCATTTAATCTGGTGTCTCATTGTTTACCATCTGAAAATTCAATAACATCAAACTGTTTTGAATCTCTTTTTCTTATCATTCAGGTACGAGAGCAGGAATAATGAAAAAGCAAACCCAGCTGTTGAGTGCATTAGCGTTAAGTGTCGGGTTAACTCTCTCGGCGCCGTTTCAGGCCATCGCATCGATTCCCGGCCAGGTTGCCGGTCAAGCGCCACTGCCCAGTCTGGCGCCGATGCTGGAAAAAGTGCTTCCCGCAGTGGTCAGTGTTCGAGTCGAAGGAACCGCCAGCCAGGAGCAGAAAATTCCGGAAGAATTCAAAAAGTTTTTTGGTGATGATTTACCGGATCAGCCTGCGCAACCTTTCGAAGGTTTAGGTTCCGGCGTCATAATCAATGCCAATAAAGGTTATGTGCTGACCAACAATCACGTCATTAATCAGGCACAGAAAATCAGTATTCAGCTCAATGACGGGCGTGAGTTTGATGCGAAGCTGATTGGCGGTGATGAGCAGAGCGATATTGCCCTGTTGCAAATTCAGAATCCCGGCAAATTAACGCAAATTGCCATTGCCGACTCCGATAAACTGCGCGTCGGTGATTTTGCCGTCGCGGTCGGCAACCCGTTTGGTCTTGGGCAAACCGCCACCTCCGGGATTGTTTCCGCATTAGGCCGCAGCGGGTTAAATCTCGAAGGTCTGGAAAACTTTATTCAGACCGATGCCTCTATTAACCGTGGTAACTCCGGCGGTGCACTGTTAAACCTTAACGGTGAATTAATTGGCATCAACACCGCAATCCTTGCCCCGGGCGGCGGTAGCGTAGGAATTGGTTTTGCCATTCCGAGTAATATGGCGCGTACCCTGGCGCAGCAACTTATCGACTTTGGTGAAATCAAACGCGGCCTGTTAGGCATTAAAGGCACCGAAATGAGTGCCGATATCGCCAAAGCATTTAATTTAGACGTTCAGCGCGGCGCGTTTGTCAGCGAAGTGCTGCCAGGTTCTGGCTCGGCAAAAGCAGGCGTGAAAGCAGGCGATATTATTACCAGTCTCAACGGCAAACCGCTGAATAGCTTTGCTGAGTTGCGTTCCCGTATCGCGACCACCGAGCCGGGCACGAAAGTGAAACTCGGCCTGCTGCGTAACGGCAAACCGCTGGAAGTAGAAGTGACGCTCGATACCAGCACCTCATCGTCAGCCAGTGCCGAGATGATCACACCTGCGCTGGAAGGCGCGACGTTGAGTGACGGTCAGCTAAAAGATGGCGGCAAAGGTATTAAGATCGATGAGGTTGTCAAAGGAAGCCCCGCCGCTCAGGCTGGCTTGCAAAAAGATGATGTGATCATTGGCGTCAACCGCGATCGGGTGAATTCGATCGCTGAAATGCGCAAAGTGCTGGCGACAAAACCGGCCATCATCGCCCTGCAGATCGTACGTGGCAATGAGAGCATTTACCTGCTAATGCGTTAATGTCGTAAACCGGGCATCAGGCTGACGTGTGATGTCCGGTTAACTCGTGGTATGCTGCTGCCGTTCCCTTTTTTAATGACGCCTCCATCATGTTTGTGAAGCTCTTACGTTCCGTTGCGATTGGATTAATTGTCGGCGCTATTCTGCTGGTTGCCATGCCTTCGCTGCGCAGCATTAACCCGCTTTCCACACCGCAATTCGACAGTACCGATGAGACGCCTGCCAGCTATAATCTGGCGGTTCGCCGCGCCGCGCCAGCGGTAGTCAACGTTTATAACCGTGGTTTGAACACCGCCTCACACAACCAGCTTGAGATCCGTACACTGGGATCTGGCGTGATCATGGATCAACGCGGTTATATCATCACCAATAAACACGTGATCAACGACGCCGATCAGATCATCGTCGCCTTACAGGATGGTCGTGTTTTTGAAGCATTACTGGTGGGATCTGACTCTCTAACCGATCTGGCGGTGCTTAAAATTAATGCCACTGGTGGTTTACCCACTATTCCTATCAATTCACGACGCGTACCGCACATTGGCGATGTGGTGCTGGCGATCGGTAACCCGTATAACCTTGGGCAGACCATTACCCAGGGCATTATCAGTGCCACAGGTCGAATCGGCCTGAACCCGACCGGGCGGCAAAACTTCCTGCAAACCGATGCTTCCATTAACCACGGTAACTCCGGCGGCGCGCTGGTGAACTCGCTGGGAGAACTGATGGGTATCAACACGCTGTCGTTTGATAAGAGTAACGATGGCGAAACGCCGGAAGGTATCGGCTTTGCGATTCCTTTCCAGTTAGCAACCAAAATTATGGATAAGCTGATCCGCGATGGTCGCGTGATCCGTGGATACATTGGCATTGGTGGACGAGAAATCGCACCTTTGCACGCGCAGGGCGGCGGCATCGATCAACTGCAAGGGATTGTGGTTAACGAAGTGTCACCTGATGGTCCGGCGGCTAACGCGGGTATCCAGGTCAACGATCTGATTATCTCTGTGGATAACAAACCAGCCATCTCCGCACTGGAGACGATGGATCAGGTTGCGGAAATCCGACCTGGCTCAGTGATCCCAGTTGTAGTGATGCGTGACGATAAGCAGCTAACGTTGCAGGTCACCATTCAGGAATATCCAGCGACTAATTAAGTCGTGCGCTCAAAACAAAAAACCGGAGTCTGTGCTCCGGTTTTTATTATCCGCTAATCAATTACTTATTAACGAACTCTTCGCCCAGGGCGATATCTTTCTTCAGCGTATCCAGCATACCTTCCAGCGCGTTCTGTTCAAATGCGCTCAGGGTGCCGATAGATTTACGCTCTTCCACGCCGTTTTTACCCAGCAGCAGCGGTTGAGAGAAGAAACGTGCGTACTGACCGTCGCCTTCAACGTAGGCACATTCTACAACGCCTTGTTCGCCCTGCAGTGCGCGAACCAGAGACAGACCAAAACGTGCAGCGGCCTGGCCCATAGACAGGGTTGCAGACCCGCCACCGGCTTTCGCTTCAACCACTTCAGTACCCGCGTTCTGGATACGTTTGGTCAAATCAGCCACTTCTTGTTCGGTGAAGCTTACGCCAGGAACCTGAGACAGCAGCGGCAGAATGGTAACACCAGAGTGACCGCCAATAACCGGCACTTCAACTTCGCCCGGCTGTTTGCCTTTCAGTTCCGCAACAAAGGTGTTGGAACGAATGATATCCAGCGTGGTAACGCCGAACAGTTTGTTTTTGTCATAAACACCGGCTTTTTTCAGCACTTCTGCAGCGATAGCCACAGTGGTGTTCACCGGGTTAGTGATAATACCAATGCACGCTTTCGGGCAAGTTTTCGCAACTTGCTGTACCAGGTTTTTCACGATACCGGCGTTAACGTTAAACAGGTCAGAACGATCCATACCCGGTTTACGCGCAACACCTGCAGAAATAAGAACGACATCTGCGCCTTCCAGAGCAGGGGTCGCATCTTCACCAGAAAAACCTTTGATTTTCACAGCAGTAGGGATATGGCTCAGGTCGACGGCCACACCGGGAGTGACTGGAGCGATATCATACAGGGAGAGTTCTGAACCTGAAGGCAGTTGGGTTTTTAACAGTAGTGCAAGCGCCTGGCCGATACCACCAGCAGCGCCGAGGACTGCGACTTTCATCCTAAACTCCTTATTATATTGATAAACTAAGATATGTTGCTCCGCTGCCGCGACCTTAATCCACAAATTCCCTGTTTACAATGACCACTTCTCAAGAATGTGTAGTCACGCAAATTTGGCGTTTATGCATTTAATTGACGTAATCAGGGAGCTAACTTACGTAATTAACAGTCGCTTATGCATTAGGGCAACATTCCAACAGGTGGTGACAATATACCCTACCGTTCAGCCAAAACAACATCATTTTGATAACAATTAATTTACTTTTAAGCGAAATTTACATGCCGTGACGCAGGCATGTTTCTCAATAACGAAATTTGATAAAATCCCGCTCTTTCATAACATTATTTCAGCCTTCTCCAGGGCAGACTGTTTGCATAAAAATTCATCTGTATGCACAATAATGTTGTATCAACCACCATATCGGGTGACTTATGCGAAGCTCGGCTAAGCAAGAAGAATTAGTTAAAGCGTTTAAAGCGTTACTTAAAGAAGAGAAATTTAGCTCCCAGGGCGAAATCGTCGCCGCATTGCAGGAGCAAGGCTTTGACAATATTAACCAGTCTAAAGTCTCGCGGATGTTAACCAAGTTTGGTGCTGTACGTACCCGCAATGCCAAGATGGAAATGGTTTACTGCCTGCCAGCTGAACTGGGCGTACCAACCACCTCCAGTCCGCTGAAAAATCTGGTGCTGGATATCGACTACAATGACGCTGTTGTGGTGATTCATACCAGCCCTGGCGCGGCACAATTAATTGCGCGTCTGCTGGACTCTCTGGGCAAAGCAGAAGGTATTCTTGGCACCATTGCCGGTGATGACACCATCTTTACCACCCCTGCTAAAGGTTTTACCGTCAAAGACCTGTACGAAGCGATTTTAGAGCTGTTCGACCAGGAGCTTTAATCTCTACCCCGCCGCTTCTGGCGGCGGGAAAAATGCTGCATTCGCCTCTTATCCCCCTGCTTTCCCCTGTCATCTATTAACGAATAGTGCGCTTTGCTGCGACAAAACATTCACATATCGAATACATAGGGTAATAATCGCACATTATGCAAAAAACTATATCATATTGAAATTAATGACATTTATAATGGTGCCCTATGTTTTTAATTCCACTTTGTTATAAAAATTAATATTTTTAACACTTTAAATCCAATAGAAACAGTTAGCGTGGTATTAATTAGCCAAATAATTAGTGTATACTTGATTTTGTGATATGGGTCACGAAACAAAGGCCCAGCTAAAAGATTATGTCGAGGTAAAAATCATGAAAATCAAAACCACTGTTGCTGTATTAAGCGTACTTTCTGTTCTCTCTTTCGGTGCCTTCGCTGCCGATTCCATTAATGCTTCACAAGCGCAAAACCGTGAAGCTATCGGTACAGTGTCCGTCAGCGGGGTGGCGTCTTCGCCGATGGATATGCGTGAAATGTTGAATAAAAAAGCGGAAGAAAAAGGCGCAACGGCCTACCAGATTACTGAAGCTCGTAGCGGTGACACCTGGCACGCTACGGCTGAACTGTACAAATAAACCCTCATCGTCTTGTCCGACGATATTGCCCCCGGTTCGGGGGCTTTTTTTTGCGCTAATGACGAACATTAAAACGCAAATGCCCTTCCAGCTCTTCCTCTGCCTCATCAAACAGCAATATTAACGCGCCAAAACGGCGACGCATTTTCTCTCCCAGATGAACGAATTCGATCTCCAGCGGTAGCGGCAGGACATCATTCATTAACACATCCCATAGAGAGTCGAGATCGCGTACCTTATCTTTCGCCAGGCCAAAGGTTTGGCTAAAGTCGCGATAAAAATCCTCCTGACTCTCAATCTCATCAAAATCAAATGTATAGATATTCATCTGTTGCCACCGTCACGTTTCGCGGCGAGTTCTGCCGTTCATCGCTAAGTATAGACATGAAAAAACCGACGCTTTTGGCGTCGGTTTTAACTTAACTATCGGTCAGCGCATGTTGATACTTATGGAGCATACCGGTAAGCCGATGCACCGGTTCCGTCACCTGCGGTGGCGCTTGCCAGATGCGTAGCTTTTCCTGGTAGATTTCCAGTTCTTCCAGCAACTGCCCAAAGTACCGACGACGTTTATCATCGCTACGGGCAGATATCACATGGTCTGCTGTGCGGCGCATTTGTCGGTGAAACGCCGATAAATCCTCGTTAACCGGGATCGGCGCATCACGCAGGCGCTGGTGCGCGATAATCATCGTCAGCGCCAGGCGAAATTTCGGCAAATCTCCGGGAAATTTATTCATCAGCAAAAACAACTGCTGATAAAGTGCCGGAAGATGGTTCTCTTTACGACGCGCGACATTGGTGGTCATCGCGGAAACAGCAGCAGAAACAAATTGATTAAGCAATACGCGTCCGGTTCTGTCGCGTGATTTATCCCGCACTAACAGAATAACAATAAACGCCAATACACAGCCAACGATTTGCCCTAATGCGCTGTCGAGAAACTGACTGAAATGGAACGTCATCGGGTTATCCAGCACGATAATATTGATGGTGCTGGCCAGCGCCCCCATTGAACCCAGTCGCCGTTTCTGTACTTCAATGCCAAGGAAGAATCCCAGCACGGCAAGGCTGATACACAGCAGCAACATACTCTGTTGGGTATTTGGGATAATCACCAAAAAGTAGAGCAGCCCTAACGGCAACGCCGCCAGCGTCCCGTAGATAAAGTCGATCGCCACCATGCGTGGATTCGGCAAACGCATCGCCAGTGACGTCACTACCGCAATCATCACCATTGCGCCACTGCCGGAAGTCCAACCCGTCCACAGCCAGAAAAGCGTGCCCAGAATGCAGGAAAGTGTGGTTCGCCAGAAGTTAACCATCGCATGATGACGTTCGGCTGACTCTACTTTTACTTCCGGCTCGCCTTGCAGGATCTCTTCTTCGGTGGCGTTGATTTTTGTATTACTGATAACACCGCGTTTGAGCAATTGATAACGTGTTACCGCCGCGACCCAGCTATAAATGGTGACAGGTGTTTCCCGTTCCCCGGTCCAGGTAATAACTCTTCGCAGGCGTTTGAGCTGCTTGTGGACGTCCTGCGCGGTTTCTACCGGCGTGTCAAAAAATTCGCGGAAAGTATCAGTGATCAATTCCGGGCGCGAATTCTGAATCAAATAGGTTTCGCAGGACTGGGTAATCAGCGTCAGCGATAGCGTATTAATCGCTTTTAAACGTCGATTAGCTCGCGCCCAACGGGAAGATTCCATATTCAGGTTGCTGCGCATACCTTGTAGCGCCGTGGTGCGTCGAACCAGGTCGCCCCAGGCCTTATCGACAACTTCACCATCGCCATGCTTGATACAGAGTTGCATTAATTGATATTGCGCGACCAACAAACTTTCCAGCTCCCGATCCACTTCTTGTTTGATCGATCGCGGAGAAAAGAGCAGATCCGCCATAATCGCACACACAATACCGATAACGATCTCACTACAACGTTCGACGGCAAACTGCGGCGTCAGCAACGGTTCCGGCTGAATGGTGATCACAATGATCAGCGCGGTATAACCAGCCAGTCCCCACGCATAGGAGTTCTCTATTCGTACCAGTGAAGAAATCCAGGTACAAAAACCGGCCCAGATACAGCACACCAGAATCATCAGCAAAGGGGCGCGGATCATCGCAATAATGATCACCAGCCCGGCAATACAGCCGATAAATGTGCCGATGATGCGTAAAAAGCCACGATAGCGAATAGCGCCAGAATACGGTTCGCCACCTGCTGCAAAGGCCGGGCCGGCGGCAACAATCGCCGCTGTCAGTACCGCCCAGCGTGGCGTTTCCAGCTGAAAGTGAAAGCCAACAAACAGCGCCAGCACAATGGCGGTCGCCAGTTTTACCGCAAAGCGAATATGTTGGTTAGCAATGGAGAAAATACCCATCGTGATTAACCAAACTCACGCAGGCGATGAGCCATTTTACGGAAGAACGAATCCTGGCTTTCGTCACGATCCTGTTTGCCAGTGACCACCACCGTCGCGGTGGTGCCCGCAGGCCAGATGTTCTCTTGCTGATTATCGAGACGAATACGTACCGGAACTCGTTGCGCCAGACGCACCCACTCCAGGTTAGAGTCGATAGTCGCCATTCCTTTATCATCGCGCGTACTGCTGGCGTTGGTGACCCCGGCAGCGACGCTATCAACCGTACCTTTCAGCACTTTGTTACTGCCAAGCGGCGTGATCTCTGCGCGATACCCAGGGCGCACCCCTTCCAGCTTGGTTTCTTCCATATAGGCCAGCACATAGAAGGAGTTCTGTTTCACCAGCGCAACCGCCGTTGAGCCACGGGTAATAAACTCACCGGTATAGACGTTGAGGTTGGTCACCCAGCCATCCGCCGGTGCGCGGATCACCGTGCGTTCAAGATCCAGTTTTGCCAGATCGCGGGTCGCCTGCGCTTTCGCTAACTGATGCAGAACCGTTTGTAGTACGTTGTTGGCCTGGTCTATCTCTTCGCGAGACATCGCCTGTATGCCGAGACGGTTACGACGTCCGGCCTCCTGGCGTTTTTCCTGTGCCAGCACCTGATAATAAGCAACATCGGCTTGCGCTTCTTCGAGCGCCTTTTGATAGCGTGGCTGGTCGATGGTGAACAGTACCTGTCCTTTTTTCACCAGCTGGTTATCATGAACATTTACCTGAGTAATGAGTCCGGATACGTCCGGCGCGATCGCAACGACGTCGGCGCTAAAGCGTGCGTCACGCGTCCACGGGGATTCGGTGTAATAGACCCAGGCATTAAAAATTGCGATGAAGGCCAGAATGACTAATACGACCGTGATGGCCGTACGGGAGAATTTTCTTATTAGTGTTTTCACTTCAACCTCAAACGAACAGTCGCGATATCAAATAAAACAAGCAGCAATAGAGCGCGGTGTTGAACAACGCCGGATGCCAGACAAAGTCGTAGATACCTGTTGGCACAAGTACCCGGCGCACCAGCCAGAAAATCGCCAGTGATAAAAGCAATTCGAAAAATATCGGTGGGAAGGACAGCCCAAACACCACGATAACGGGAAACAGACTCATGTTGACCTTGGTTGTATAGAGAGAGCAGGCGTTATTATTTTCAGCATCTGTCGCCGCAGAGAAGGGCATGGAAAGCCGGGCGAGAGCAACATTGCTGTAGATTGATATTTAATATATTAGCGTAACTGTTATGCTGTTATCTATATTATGTGATCTAAATCACTTTTAAGTCAGAGTGAATAATGGAACGACTAAAACGTATGTCGGTGTTTGCCAAAGTAGTTGAATTTGGCTCTTTTACCGCCGCCGCCAGACAGCTACAGATGAGCGTTTCGTCCATCAGTCAGACGGTGTCAAAACTGGAAGATGAGTTGCAGGTAAAGCTGTTAAACCGCAGCACACGCAGCATTGGCTTGACTGAAGCCGGTAGAATTTACTACCAGGGCTGCCGTCGGATGCTCCATGAAGTGCAGGATGTCCATGAGCAATTGTATGCCTTCAATAACACCCCCATCGGGACGCTGCGCATTGGCTGTTCTTCAACTATGGCACAAAATGTTCTCGCCGGGCTGACAGCAAAAATGCTGAAAGAGTACCCAGGCCTGAGCGTGAATCTGGTCACAGGTATACCTGCACCCGACCTGATCGCTGATGGTCTGGATGTGGTGATCCGCGTCGGCGCATTGCAGGATTCCAGCCTGTTTTCCCGCCGTCTGGGCGCGATGCCAATGGTGGTGTGCGCAGCTAAAAGCTATCTCACACAATACGGCATACCGGAAAAACCCGCCGATTTAAGTAGTCATTCATGGCTGGAATACAGCGTGCGCCCGGACAATGAATTTGAACTGATCGCGCCAGAAGGGATCTCAACACGACTGATCCCGCAAGGACGGTTTGTCACAAATGATCCGATGACGCTGGTGCGCTGGCTGACGGCAGGCGCCGGCATCGCCTACGTGCCGCTGATGTGGGTGATCAACGAGATCAATCGCGGGGAACTGGAGATCCTGCTGCCGCGTTACCAGTCAGATCCACGCCCGGTTTATGCGTTATATACCGAAAAAGATAAGCTGCCACTGAAGGTGCAGGTCGTGATCAACTCACTGACAGATTATTTTGTTGAGGTCGGTAAGCTGTTTCAGGAGATGCACGGGCGCGGGAAAGAAAAGTAATTTATGTGCGTAAGTCGGTAAGCGCCGCATCCGGCAACCAATGCCTGATGCGACGCTTACCGGCCAGGATAGATTACGCAGTACCGCCAACGGTCAGGTTATCGACTTTAAGCGTCGGCTGACCCACGCCAACCGGCAAACTCTGCCCTTCTTTGCCGCAGACACCCACGCCGTTATCCAGTTTCAGGTCGTTGCCCACCATCGAAATCTGCTGCATGGTTTCGATGCCGGAACCAATCAACGTTGCGCCTTTCACTGGCTTCGTTACTTTACCGTTTTCAATCAGATACGCTTCTGAGGTGGAGAAGACAAATTTGCCGGAGGTGATATCCACCTGGCCGCCACCGAAGTTCGGCGCATAGATGCCATACTCAACGGATTCAATAATTTCCTGCGGGGTCGATTTACCCGGCAGCATGTAGGTGTTGGTCATACGCGGCATGGGCAGGTGAGCGTACGATTCACGGCGACCATTGCCAGTCGGCTTCATACCCATTAAGCGCGCGTTGAGTTTATCCTGCATGTAACCTTTCAGGATGCCGTTCTCAATCAGCACATTGTACTGACCTGGCGTACCTTCATCATCAATCGCTACCGAACCACGGCGATCGACCATCGTGCCATCATCAACCACGGTACACAGTTCAGAAGCCACCAGCTCCCCGACCTGTCCACTAAAGACTGAAGTACCACGGCGGTTGAAGTCGCCTTCCAGGCCATGACCGACCGCTTCATGCAACAGCACGCCGGGCCAGCCAGCGCCGAGAACTACCGGCATGGTGCCCGCAGGTGCGGCAACAGCAGAAAGATTGACCAGCGCCATACGCACGGCTTCTTTTGCCCATGCATCCGCACGGACTTCGCCATCGAGATCGGCAAGGAAGAACTCATAACCAAAACGACCGCCGCCGCCACTGGCGCCGCGTTCGCGTTTGCCATCTTCTTCGACCAGAACGCTCACAGAAAGACGCACCAGAGGGCGCACATCCGCTGCCAGCGTGCCGTCGGTGGCCGCAACCAGAATTAATTCATAGACGCCACTGAGGCTGGCAGTCACTTCCTGTACGCGCTTGTCCGCTTCGCGAGCAACCTTATCGACACGACGCAGGATATCCAGCTTCTCTTCACGGCTCATGCTTTGCAGCGGGTCAACCGAGGTATACAGCGGGCTATGCTCTACCGCGCCCAGCGTCTGTACTTTGCCATCGCCGTTGTCACGCACAATGGTACGCGCCGCTTGCGCACTTTGTTCCAGCGCCAGCAGGCTGATTTGGTCAGCGTAAGCAAATCCGGTCTTTTCACCGCTGATTGCACGCACGCCAACGCCCTGATCGATGTTGTAAGAACCATCTTTAATAATGCGGTCTTCTAAAACCCAGGATTCGTGATAGCTCGACTGAAAATAGAGATCGCCATAATCAAGGCGACGTTCGGTCAGTTGACCGAGGATCGCGAACAAGTCCTGATGTTTCAGGCCATTCGCCGCTAGCAATTGTTCACTTACCAGGTTCAGACTCATCGTTTTTGCTACTCGTTAGTTACTGCGGTAGAGGATTTTTTACGGCTGCCGGATGCGGCGTGAACGCCTTATCCGACCTACGGTTATGTTCCGGCTCGTTGGCCTTTGGCAACGATTATCATAAGAGATTGGGGCAATTACGCGCCCTCGTCAAATCATTGCGCTTTTTCTTTACGCGGTTGGCGCAATACTTCGTTGATTTGCGGATCGTCCAGCGGACCAGAAATGTGATAGCGCAAAATGGAGACTTTGCTCCATAGCGGCCCCAGCACTTTACTGGCGGCAAACACCGCAGCGCCGACAATGGGGTTAACCGCAAAGGCCGCAGCCACCCCCACCGTCGCGGAAATTTCCGGCGCGACAACCGCTTCCATATTCAGATCGCGACGCACCAGATTCACCGACCCTTTCATGGCGATATCCGCTTCCAGGCCATCCACCAGCGTGTCATCGGTGTGCATAACGCCGTCTTTAATCCACGCGGTGCTGCGAATGGAGTCAAAATAGAACCCTTCGCCAAAGGTGTCTCTGAAATCAAAACGCAGCTTACGCATCAGGGCATCAACGCTCAATAAGCGCAGCAATTGCCCGGCATGTCCGGTGCTGATTTCGGTAATTTCGCCTTTGCCCAGTTGGGTATGAATGATGCCATTCAACGTCGCTTCATCCGGCTGCCACGGTGCTTTACGCCAGTGTAAATCGTAATCCACATTAAATGACGACTGGCGTATTGGCGTCGTGACACCAAAAAATTCTGCGGCGGCATCAATTTTCTGGCCGCGCAGTTTTCCTTTCAGCGAGGTGCGTTCATTCCCCGGATTGTTAACCCATTCACCATCGGCAGTGAGTCGCGAGAAACCAGTATCAATCAGTCCATTGGTCAGCGTTAACGTATCGCCGGAAATGGTGATATCGCTGTCGATGCGACCGAATTTTTGCCCCCAGAACCAGCACTCTGCGCAACGTATTTGTGCGTCCGGCCAGCCACGGAAGCTGATGCGCTCCGTGGTCGGGAAAGGTGATGAATTCGTTGATTCACCACCGGTTTTCGTCACGTTCGGGTTGTAATAGAGATATTTAATATTCGCCAGCCACGGCGCGTTATTACGCATCGCCAGCGTAGCGTTGATTTCACGCCCTTGCGCCTCAACCTGCGTACCGTTTGCCATCGGCTGCGAGACGATGCTCAGGTTATTCCACTGCTGATTCCCCAATGACAACGCCGGTGTACGCAACGTAATGTGCTGAGGGAAACTCGCCGCGCTGCCAACCTTTTCCGTCGCGCCTTTCTGGAATAGCGCCAGCCACTCGGCGCCGTCCATTGGCGGCATATTTAACTCAACACCACTCTGTTCCGGTAACGGTGGAAGCGTTTTGCTGTCTGCCGCCCAGATGGCGCGATCGAGCGTCAGCTTTTGACCGAGCAACCAGCGGCTGTTGAAATGGTTATCCGCACCAGCCTGTCCGGTTAATTCAAAGCTATTGAGGCTGCCATCGACCTTAATGTTAACCGGCAGCGATTCGCCAGCGGGTTTGGCTAACGGCGAAGGTAAGTGACTACTCACATTCTTCAGATCGCCGTTCAGCTCTACGTTATAGGTCGCGCCAGCATGATAAGGCAGCTCAATGCCCACTTTACCATCCCAGGCCACGCTGCCGCTTAACGCTTCGTTCACCGCTTCAGGCAGAACGCCGGTTTTCGCCGGTTGCCAGTTGCCGTTGAGATTCACCGCAACCTGGTAGGCTTTCGCCCCTTCTTTGGTGGAAAAATCCACGTTCAGTGGCTGGTTAAACCAGCTTGCGGTCAGTGGTTCACTTTGCAGATCACCATTGATAAAGCTGAATTTACCGCTCAAATTTTTCAGGGTGCTGTCGAGGGGTTTGATAAACAGGCTGTTGTTGCGCAGCGCCACTTCACCTTTCGCTGTAACCAGTTCGCCATTCAGCGGGATATCGAGATGTAAGCGAGCATTCACATCGCCGTCGAGCTGGAGTTCTTGCAGGGTCGCCCCCAGCGAATCCTTCAGCGGCGTCTCATCAAAGTAAGGACCAACGGCTTTACCCGAACCTTTAATGTCAGCGTCAATAAGCAACATTTCTTTCGAGTAGTCAGGGATCACCGCAGTGAGGTTACTGGCGCGCACACCGCCCAGATTAACGCCATCGGTTTTCATCCATAAACCGTCGTTAATAAAGTCCAGTTCAATATCAAGGTTAGTTAATGCAGGCCAGTCCGGCTGGAAGGCAAACTTCGCGTTACGCAGCGGCACCAGCACTTCAAACTGACCTTCGTTGTGTTTGTAAGGGAAAAGATGTGGATTGCCGCCATAAACCAGCGTCGCGTTATCCGCTTTACCGCCCTGAATTGCGCCACTTAGATAATCGACTAACTCTTTCCCCATCAGGTTTTCCGGGAAATAGCGCCAGGCTTGTGAACCATCATCGGTACTGATGCCAGCCAGAATCCCCAGCCAGGGTTCATCGTTAGCAGGTTGCAGGTAACGAAAACCGCCGTGCGCATGGACGGCTTTGGCTTTAACGTCGATGTTACGCCCATCCAGCTGGAAACCTTTATCATTATTCAACCAGCTTATGGTTGCCTTACCGTCGGCAATTTCCAGCGGTGCGCGAAATACCGTTTCATAAGGCATTTTCGCCTGCTTCATGGAAGCCGTCAGCAAACCATTTTCTACGCTTCCTGAAAGCGTCCCGGAGAAATGTTCCGCACCCGGCAGTAATTTCCATTGTTTCCAGGCCAAATTGCTCCACGACGCCTGAAAGCGGGTTTTCTCTGCCGCCTGAAGCGGGATATCCAGCGCCAGCGTGTTGATCTTGCCGCTCGGCTGGGTTGAACGCCAGATATCACCCAGCGCAGGTGAAAGTTTCGCTGCTAATGGGCGTATGCCTTCCAGCCCCGCCAGCTCCAGATTGCTGGCGCGAATCCGTAGTTCGTCACTACGTTTATTGTTTTTGCCGCCAACGTCCTGTTCTGGTATCCAGGCCAGCGTCAAAGCTCCACTCGGCCAGGGTTTGCCGTCCATGGTGATCCGCGTATCAGGAATGGAAAACTGCCAGCCCGAATGTTCGCGCGTTATGTGCGCAGTCAGATTATCCACCGACAGCGAATGCGTTTTTTTCTCGCCCAACCAGCTTGCACCGCCCTGTTTCAGCCAGACGTCGCCTCCGATCACATCGCCTTTGTCGATGGTCATCCAGCCTTCAAGGGAGAACTGTGCCGTTTCCAGCGCAATATTGTCCTGCATCCATTTACCGAGCCACGGCTTCAGGTCAATGTCATCAGCCTGAAGCCAGACGCGACCATTGCTTAACAGTCCCTCATCATCACGCAGATCCATGCGCACCTGCATCACGCCGTGTTGTCCGGTCAGACTGGAGAGACTTACCTGACCTTCCGCACGGTGTCTACGTGGATCGTTAAGCCAGGTGAGTTGCGGGATCGCCAGTTCAGCGCGCTGACCGGATGGTGTCAGGAAGCTGATTTCGCTATCGCGGAGATCGAAGTGATCGAACTGACGAAGAAACAGATCGCTGATATGGCTGGCTTCCAGGCTATCATTGCTACCACCACTGGTGATGGGTGTATTGGTGCGAAAGCGCAGTTGCCAGAAAGTGAGGTCACGAAACTGCCAGCGCATATGCAGCAGGCTCTGCCAGACATCCAGCGCCAGGGTGACGCGTTTAACTGAAAATTCACCGCCATCTTTCAACTCAGCGCGGATGTCGTGCGCTTCGAGTGTTGGGCCAAAATTTTGCCAACTGGCGGAGAGCTGACTGGCTGCCACCGGCATACCCGTCGCGGATTCAATTTTGTTAAGGATTTCCGGGCGCCAGGCGTCGAGGTGCGGTAAAGCAATACGCAGGCCGCTGACCAGCAGCGCAGCGATCACTACGAGCGCGGCTCCAGTAAGCAGTAAAATCCCCGGCAATCGCCTCACCCGTCACTCCTTGTCTGCTAAAAATGTGACTCAAAAACCCTTTGCCGGATGGCGGCCCAGCATCTGTTTACATCATTACGACGTCAAACTGCTCCTGGTTGTAGAGCGGTTCAATTTGTACTTTAACCTGTTTGCCAACGAAAATTTCCACTTCCGCCAGCGAGTGCGATTCTTCGCCTTTCAAGGCTTCAGCTACTGCCGGGGAAGCATAGACCAGGAAACGGTCAGAGTCGTAAGCATGGTGCACGCGAACGATCTCACGCATGATTTCATAGCATACGGTTTCCACGGTTTTCACCGTTCCGCGACCGTGACAGGTTGGGCATTCATTACACAGTACGTGCTCAATGCTTTCGCGGGTGCGTTTACGCGTCATCTCCACCAGCCCCAGCGCCGAAAAACCATTAACGCTGGTTTTCACCCGGTCTTTGCTCAACGCCTGTTCCAGCGAATGCAGTACGCGGCGACGGTGATCTTCATTATTCATGTCGATGAAATCAATAATGATAATCCCGCCCAGATTACGCAACCGTAACTGGCGAGCGATAGCCTGCGTCGCTTCAATATTGGTATTGAAGATGGTGTCGTCCAGATTGCGATGACCAACAAACGCCCCGGTATTGATGTCCACGGTGGTCATTGCTTCGGTCTGGTCGATAATCAGATAGCCGCCGGATTTCAGTTCTACTTTGCGTTCCAGCGCCCGCTGGATTTCGTTTTCGACATCAAAGAGATCGAAAATTGGCTGGCGTCCGGTGTAATGTTCCAGCTTACTGGTCATCTCGGGAATGTATTCCGAAGTGAACTCAAGCAACGCTTCGTAAGTCAGGCGCGAGTCAACGCGAATACGATCCAGCTCAGCGTCGGCGAAATCACGCAGAACACGCTGCGCCAGCGCCAGTTCGCCGTACAGTTGATAACGGGTCTGTGGACGCTTTTTACGTTCCATCACTTTGGTCCAGACGCGTTTCAGGTAGGCAGCATCGGAGGCCAGCTCCGCTTCGCCAACCCCTTCCGCCGCAGTACGGATGATAAATCCGCCCTGCTCGTCGCAATACTCTGCGACCACTTTTTTCAGGCGTTCACGTTCAGATTCACTTTCAATGCGTTGGGAAACCCCAACGTGAGAAGCCCCTGGCATAAACACCAGATAGCGAGACGGCAGCGTGATATCGGTGGTCAGACGCGCACCTTTGGTGCCAAGCGGATCTTTCACCACCTGCACCATCAGATCTTGTCCCTGACGCACCAGCTCCGAAATATCGCGCACCGTGAACTGCTTTTGTTCTTCACCCGCCACACATTCGGTGTGTGGCATGATGTCGGATGCATGAAGAAACGCGGCTTTATCCAGCCCAATATCTACAAAAGCCGCCTGCATACCCGGAAGTACACGACTTACACGACCCTTGTAGATATTGCCTACTATTCCGCGTCGCGCCTCACGTTCAATATGAATTTCCTGCAGAATACCGCCATCAATATACGCCACTCGTGTTTCCGAAGGCGTTACGTTTACCAACAATTCAGCCGTCATGTTTATCCCTTTTGTCACGCAGTGCGTTAAAATTACTTAATAATTCATACGTTTCAACCAGCGGTAAGCCGACTACGGCGTGATAGCTGCCATTTATCTTCCTGACAAAACAACCACCCAGCCCCTGAATACCGTATGCACCTGCTTTATCTAACGGTTCACCGCTGGCAACATAGCCCGCGATGTCTTCGTCTGTTAACGTTCTGAACGTCACATCGGTGACCACCAGACAATCGAGAATGTACTGGCTGTCTGCCAGCGCCACCGCCGTCATTACCTGATGAGTCTGTCCCGATAATTTGCGCAACATCTGCGCCGCATGTTCTGCATCGCGCGGTTTCTCTAACACTTCCCCATTCAGGACAACAATGGTATCCGCTCCCAGTACTGGGAGATCCTGCGCAGTATGAGCAACACCTGCTTGTGCTTTCTCACGCGCCAGACGCATAACATACTGCTGCGCGCTCTCCTGCGGATGGCGCTGTTCCTCAATGCCCGTAACAATACGTTCAAAGGTCACGCCAAGTTGCGCAAGTAACTCCTGACGACGCGGAGAACCGGAAGCTAAATACAGAGAAGTCATAGAAACCTTTATTGCACTGCAAACTGCTGACGGATTTTGCGCATCAGCAAGAAAATCCACGGCCAGAGCACACCATTGACTACACTACTCCAGAACACTTCGGGTCTGAAAGAGACGTTGATCACTAAAAACTCTGCCCAGAAAACAATAATATCCACTACCAGCGAAAGCAACATGACGACCAGCGCCTGCTGCCATAATGCCAGGTTGCGGAAAAGCTGGAATTTCAGTGCTACCAGATAAGCAATGATACTCATCGACAACGCCCGGACACCGAGCGTAGAGCCACTGATCAGATCCAGTATGGCACCCATCACAAAACCTGTGCCCACATTTACGCGATGGGGCAAGGCCAGGATCCAATACAGCAAGATGAGCAATACCCAGTTTGGCCGGAAAACGATGAGATTATCCGGCCAGGGCATAATTTGTAGTAACAAGGCGATGAGGAAAGAGAGCCAGATAACCCAGCGCCCCTGGCTACGATATCTCGCCACTATTGCCCTCCTGGCGCACGTGCAGGCGGTTGAGCACCACTTTGCGGCGGCGTAGCCCTTTGTGGAGAGCGGTTAGCAGCGGGCTGTGTCGGCGCAGCAGGCGCAGTAGCTGCATTTCCTGTCGTCGGTTGCTGCGGAGTCGGCTGAGCGATCCCCGTTGCCGGTTCAGGTAACTTTGGCCCCATCGCGTCTGGCGAAGGCAATACCTGCGGCATCATCTGCATCAGACGTTCATTAGCAACGCGATGCACCTCTTCCGGCGTCATCGGGTTAGCGCCGTTACGATCTGCGCCCCACAGCAGCAGCAGATAACGCAAACGTTGCAGTCCCGCAGTCGGACGCGCCTGGATCACGGTATAAGCGCGCTGGGTATCGAGTTTCACAGAAGAGACGACCGCCACCGGATAACCTTCCGGGAAGCGTCCACCAAGACCAGATGTCACCAATACATCACCAACACGAATATCAGTATTCGCTGGCAGGTGCTCAAGTTGTAAATCATCAGTACAACCGTTACCCGCAGCAATTACGCGGATATCATTACGGAGAACCTGAATTGGCAGTGCATGGGTCGCGTCGCAAATCAGCAACACGCGGCTGGTCAGTTTGGCGACCGCCACCACCTGGCCAACAACACCTTTGTCGCTGATGACCGGCTGGCCTTCATAAACTCCGTTAACGCTGCCTTTGTCGATAACGACTTGATCGCTATACGGATCGTTAACCGTAGAGATAACCTGGGTCACCATCTTTTGCTCATCCTGGCGCAACGGAGAACCCAGCAGCTCGCGCAGGCGCGCGTTCTCCTGTTTGTATTGTCCAAGCATCAGCAGTTCGCTGTTTTTCAACAGCAATTCCTGACGTAACGCCCGGTTTTCAAGTTCTAGTTGATCACGCGAGGCCAGCGTCTGTGATACGCCATCCAGCAATTCTCGAGGAGCATTGGAAACAAAGTAGAAAGGACTGACGGCGGTATCCATATAGGTACGGATTTGACTAAACATCCCCAGGCGACTGTCGGCAATAATAACGCCGAGCGCCACCAGCACCGCCAGAATAAGGCGAATCTGTAGCGACGGGCCACGGCTAAAAATTGGCTTCATAAGTTATGCGTATTCTCGTATCAGACCAGGCAGGGTAAACAGATGTTCCCCCTGCCTGCATCCGATTACTCTTCGCTGAACAGGTCGCCGCCGTGCATGTCGATCATTTCCAGTGCTTTGCCGCCACCGCGTGCCACACAGGTCAGCGGGTCTTCAGCAACAACAACTGGAATGCCGGTTTCTTCCATTAACAAACGGTCAAGGTTACGCAGCAGCGCACCACCGCCAGTGAGCACCATTCCGCGCTCGGAAATGTCGGAAGCGAGTTCCGGCGGGCACTGCTCCAGCGCAACCATCACCGCGCTAACGATGCCGGTCAGCGGTTCTTGCAGCGCTTCGAGGATTTCGTTGGAATTCAATGTAAAGCCGCGTGGCACGCCTTCTGCCAGGTTACGGCCACGAACTTCGATTTCACGGACTTCATCGCCCGGATAAGCAGAACCGATTTCGTGTTTGATACGTTCTGCAGTCGCTTCACCGATCAGAGAACCGTAGTTACGACGAACGTAGTTGATGATCGCTTCGTCGAAGCGGTCACCGCCAATACGTACAGAAGAGGAGTAAACTACACCGTTCAGAGAGATAACGGCAACTTCAGTAGTACCACCACCGATATCAACCACCATGGAGCCGGTTGCTTCAGATACCGGCAAGCCGGCACCGATTGCTGCTGCCATCGGCTCTTCAATCAGGAATACTTCGCGGGCGCCTGCGCCCTGCGCGGATTCACGAATAGCACGACGCTCAACCTGGGTAGCGCCAACCGGCACACAAACCAGAACTCGCGGGCTTGGACGCATAAAGCTGTTGCTGTGCACTTGTTTGATAAAGTGCTGGAGCATCTTTTCAGTCACGAAGAAATCAGCGATAACGCCATCTTTCATTGGGCGAATGGCAGCAATATTGCCCGGCGTACGGCCCAGCATCTGCTTCGCGTCATGACCTACTGCAGCTACGCTTTTCGGTGAACCGGCACGATCCTGACGAATAGCCACCACAGAAGGCTCATTCAATACGATGCCTTGTCCTTTTACATAAATGAGGGTATTCGCAGTACCCAGGTCAATGGACAAGTCATTGGAAAACATGCCACGAAATTTTTTCAACATACTAAGGGATAATCCTGAAAGCTGGGGCGGAAAAGAAAATCCGCTTACTTTACCAACCACACGCAGCAGCGACAAGGCGCAAAAATCATCTGCTACGGTGAAAATTAGTGCAGTTTGTTTCCTTTGTTACAAATCTCTACCTGAGTCCAGAGAGGCTAAATGCATCAGCATGCATTCCTCGCCTGTTTGCAACTGCGTAAGGTCATTAATCTGCATATGTGCTGCAACAATCTGGCGAACAGACAAGCACGCTCCCGTGAAACGCAGCGCGCGTTATTCTACGTGAAAACGGATCAAACGGCAGGTTAAACCGAGTATCTTTGTGAATATTTTTTCACGTTAGTATCAAGTGGCTGTGAGGACGCAAAAAAATCTCCCTGCCCACCCAAAACCCCACGCTGAATCAGGGTCTGCCACTCGCTTCGCGAACGTACACCAGTAGCGTAAACCTGGGTGTTGGTCCCGGAACACGCTTCTACCATGCTTTGAACCAACAATTGATTCTCTGTTCGCTTCTCAATGTTTCTTACCAGCCCCGGATGGAGCTTGAGTAATTCAACATTAAGTTCTTTGATCCAACGGGTACTTACCAGCGTCAAACCAGCCTGGTTGACGGCGACCCGAGCCCCTAAAGCATTCATCAAACGAATGACTGGTTGCAAGCGACCGATATGTTGACCAACATCAGCCTCTGCAAGTTCAATAATTATGCGTTTTCGCTGTGATTTTTCACACTGCATCAGCGTATCACGTAGCCAACGCTGGAAACGCGGTCGAATCAACGACTCAACGGTGACCTGAATCGCCAGATTTTCTTGTGGCCAATAGCGTAACAGCGGGATGAGGCGACTGACTTGCAGACGGTCATACTCTTCCGATAAGCCAAACTGCAACACCATCGGCATATATTCCGCCGAACTGACCTCTTCGTTACCATCAAAGATACGACACATCAGTTCGCGATGATGAACCAGCCCTTCACGAGTAACCGCCGGTTTTTGATAAAGACGCGGGCCTCCGCGACTCAGCATTTGCTCGATGAGCGTCCGCCAGCGAACGTTACCGCGTCCTTTTTCAGGTAACGAGTCATCGTAAATAGCCCAGCTATTGCCGCCCTGTAATCCCGCATTGCGCGTGGCGGATTCCGCATGTTCCATCACCTGTTCGGTATCCTGCCCGCTACGCCAGGCACAGATGCCGATGTGAATCATATCATCACGATCGAGCATTTTATTCGTCGGTAAGGTATCGACCGCCTTGATCAATTGCCCGGCAATGCTCTCCGCCTCTTTTAATGTCCGATGTGGCAACAGCACGGCGAAATCGCTACGGTGATAACGCGCCAATAGCGCCCCGGGATAACGCATCATAAATGTCGATAACAGATTTGTCAGGGTGAAGAGTTGTTCTTCAACCTGGCTGTGCCCCCAAGTGTCGCTCAACATATTGAAATCCGGCAGGCGGATCATCATCACGATCCCGTGAGTCCCCACTTTCTCCTGATCTTCCAGTAACGTTGCTAACTGATTATCGAAAAAAAGTCGGTTATTGAGGCCGGTTTTGATGTCCTGAGCAGCATAGGAGCGGATCAGTGTATCAAGACGACTGTGCTGTTCGCGTGCGTTCTGAATTTCACAAAGCAGCGTATCCAGCGCACTGCTGGTTCTGGGCGGCCATTCATAGATGGTTCCCAACACATTCGAGCCACGCTCGCCATTTAAAATACGTGTAGCGCGGGTTTCCAGCAATTCTTGCCCGGCAAGTTGTCGTTGTAACCAGCGTACTGCCAGGAAGAGCATAATAATGATAAATCCAATCGCACCGGTGAGCGGTGCGGTGGTCATCAACGAGTGGAAATAGTTGCCCATCGGGTCCTGATAAACCAAACGCAGCGACATCCCCGGATGTTTAATCAACGGCACAGTCAGTTCGCGAAACAGATCGCTGGTTCCCACCGGACGGTAACTACCATTGCGGGACTGGGTATAAACCTGTTTTTTATCGTGCAAAAGATCCACGCGAACGATATCCGCAGACATCATCAGTTCGCTGATTTGTGGCCTCAACGTGCTGAAGTCATTCGACACAAGGTGGGTATCGATCGCCGTCGCCACTGCCTGAACACGATGACTAAACTTATACTGAATGGCGTTATAGAAACTAAGCGAGCAGCCCAGCAGGGTCACAAAAATTGTTAACCCGGTGAGCAGCGTGACAAAGGCCGAAAATTTCGTCGTTAATCTCATCCTTGTGTTAACTCCGATAGTGAGGACGCGGGCATACTAGCAAATCAGATTTATCTCGCAATTTATTGCGCTTCATCGGCTTTGCTTTTCCATTAGCGAGTATAGTCTTCAGAAATTATTTTCCAATCCATCATGCACATGAGGATCTCTTATGCAGGCGTTACTTTTAGAACAGCAGGACGGTAAAACCCTCGCATCTGTACAGACTCTGGACGCAAGTCGCCTGCCGGAAGGCGATGTGACGGTCGATGTCCACTGGTCGAGTCTGAATTATAAAGATGCGCTGGCGATTACCGGTAAAGGAAAAATCATCCGTAATTTTCCGATGATTCCTGGTATTGACTTCGCCGGAACTGTACGCGCCAGTGAAGATCCTCGTTTTCATGCCGGTCAGGAAGTGTTACTGACGGGTTGGGGCGTCGGTGAAAACCACTGGGGCGGGCTGGCACAACAGGCGCGCGTAAAAGGTGACTGGCTGGTTGCGATGCCGCAGGGTCTGGACGCGCGTAAAGCGATGGTTATCGGTACTGCCGGGTTTACCGCCATGCTGTGCGTACTGGCACTGGAAGATGCCGGTATTCGTCCGCAGGATGGCGAGATTGTGGTGACGGGCGCCAGCGGCGGCGTCGGCAGTACGGCTGTGGCGCTGCTGCATAAGTTGGGTTATCAGGTCGTTGCTGTATCTGGTCGCGAAAATACCCATGAATATCTGAAAAGTTTAGGAGCCAGCCGTATTCTGCCCCGCGATGAGTTTGCTGAGTCCCGTCCCCTGGAAAAGCAACTCTGGGCAGGCGCAATTGACACTGTTGGTGACAAAGTACTGGCGAAAGTGCTGGCACAAATGAACTACGGCGGCTGCGTGGCGGCTTGTGGTCTGGCGGGTGGCTTTGCTCTGCCAACCACGGTAATGCCGTTTATTCTGCGCAACGTCCGTCTGCAAGGAGTGGATTCAGTCATGACGCCACCAGCTCGTCGGGCGCAGGCCTGGCAGCGTCTGGTCGCCGATCTACCGGAATCATTCTATTCACAAGCAGCAAAAGAAATCTCACTGACAGAGGCACCGAAGTTTGCCGAAGCCATTATTAATAACCAGGTGCAGGGGCGCACTCTGGTAAAAATAAGTTAAGATTTCGTACAAAATAATTTACATATAACTAACGAATTTTAGCAGCACTTTGACATTCTCCCTGCCATAGTAATCAGGAGCATACCGGGAGTCTGTTATGAAAAAAATTCGTCAATTTACAGAAGCCGATGTCACTGCCGAATCGGCTTTTTTTATGCAACGTCGGCAGATTCTGAAAACGTTAGGCATCAGCGCGGCTGCACTTTCTCTGCCAACCACTACACATGCCGACCTGCTTAGCTGGTTTAAGGGCAACGATCGTCCGCCCGCGCCAGCCGGGAAGCCGCTGGAGTTTAGTAAACCTGCCGCCTGGCAAAATAACCTGCCGCTCACGCCGGAAGATAAAGTTTCCGGCTATAACAACTACTATGAGTTCGGGCTGGATAAAGCGGATCCAGCGGCAAATGCCGGCAGCCTGAAAACCGATCCGTGGACGTTGAAAATCAGTGGTGAAGTCGCCAAACCATTAACGCTCGACCATGACGCCTTAACCCATCGTTTCCCGCTGGAAGAGCGGATTTACCGTATGCGCTGTGTGGAAGCGTGGTCGATGGTAGTACCGTGGATTGGTTTCCCGCTGCACAAATTACTGGCACTGGCGGAACCAACCAGTAACGCGAAATACGTCGCCTTCGAAACCATTTATGCGCCGGAACAGATGCCAGGCCAGCAGGATCGGTTTATTGGCGGTGGCCTGAAATATCCTTATATAGAAGGATTACGTCTCGACGAAGCGATGCATCCACTCACGCTGATGACCGTCGGTGTCTATGGCAAGGCGCTACCGCCACAAAATGGCGCACCGGTGCGACTGATTGTGCCGTGGAAATATGGCTTTAAAGGGATTAAATCGATTGTCAGTATTAAGCTGACCCGTGAACGTCCGCCAACCACCTGGAATCTGGCAGCGCCCAATGAATATGGCTTTTACGCCAACGTCAATCCGCATGTTGATCATCCCCGCTGGTCGCAGGCTACCGAACGTTTGATTGGTTCAGGCGGCATTCTGGATGTACAACGCCAGCCAACGCTGCTGTTTAACGGATACGCCGATCAAGTGGCGTCGCTTTATCGTGGCCTGGATTTACGGGAGAATTTTTAAGTGCGACTGACAGCAAAACAAGTGACATGGTTGAAAGTTTGCCTGCATCTTGCCGGATTTTTGCCGTTTGTCTGGCTGGTATGGGCAATTAATCATGGCGGATTAAGCGCCGACCCGGTGAAAGATATTCAACATTTTACCGGTCGGACTGCGCTGAAATTCTTGCTGGCGACCTTATTAATTACGCCATTAGCGCGCTATGCTAAACAGCCCTTATTGATACGCACCCGCCGCCTGCTGGGTTTATGGTGTTTCGTCTGGGCAACGCTGCACTTAACCAGTTATGCCTTACTGGAACTGGGCGTGAATAACCTGACGTTATTCGGTCAGGAATTAATCACCCGACCTTATTTAACGCTCGGAATTGTCAGTTGGCTGATTTTACTGGCTTTAGCATTGACTTCCACGCAGGCGATGCAGCGAAAATTAGGCAAACGCTGGCAACAGTTGCATAACTTCGTCTATCTGGTTGCGATCCTGGCTCCCATACATTATCTGTGGTCAGTGAAGATTATCTCACCACAGCCGGTTATCTACGCCGGGCTGGCTTTATTACTTTTAGCCTTACGTTTTAAGAAGTTCCGTCAATGGTGGCGCTAATTTCATGAACTGTGCGGCTTGTTGCAAAATGCGCGGCGTTGAAAGTTATTTACATGTTAGCTGTTGATTATCTTCCCTGATAAGACCAGTATTTAGCTGCCAATTGCTACGAAATCGTTATAATGTGCGACTTCGTTCTCCCTAACGCGGTTTTTAAGCTGCGGAAAAGGTGACAATGGCGCAACGAAGGTATATTTTGTTTTTTGCCGGAGGATAGCAGCAGATCGCTGCACAATGTCCGTCAAGTCTCACATTGACGCTCTGGGGCAAAATAGACCGGCGTCCCGGTCAGCTGGAATTTATCGCTATGCATACAGCTGTCGGGGCATACGCTTTACAGACGGCGGTGAAACGCCTGTCACAATCACACTAAACAAAGAGTACGGAACCCACTCATGGATATTCGTAAGATTAAAAAACTGATCGAGCTGGTTGAAGAATCAGGCATCTCTGAACTGGAAATTTCTGAAGGCGAAGAGTCAGTACGCATCAGCCGTGCAGCACCTGCCGCTAGTTTCCCGATGATGCAACAAGCTTACGCTGCACCGATGATGCAGCAGCCAGCTCAATCTAACGCAGCCGCTCCGGCGACCGTTCCTTCCATGGAAGCGCCAGCAGCAGCGGAAATCAGTGGTCACATCGTACGTTCCCCAATGGTTGGTACTTTCTATCGCACCCCAAGCCCGGACGCGAAAGCGTTCATCGAAGTGGGTCAGAAAGTGAACGTGGGCGATACCCTGTGCATCGTTGAAGCCATGAAAATGATGAACCAGATCGAAGCAGACAAATCCGGTACTGTGAAAGCAATTCTGGTCGAAAGTGGACAACCGGTAGAATTTGACGAGCCGCTGGTCGTCATCGAGTAACGAGGCGAACATGCTGGATAAAATTGTTATTGCCAACCGTGGCGAGATTGCATTGCGTATTCTTCGTGCCTGTAAAGAACTGGGCATTAAGACTGTCGCTGTGCACTCCAGCGCGGATCGCGATTTAAAACACGTATTACTGGCAGATGAAACGGTCTGTATTGGCCCGGCTCCGTCAGTAAAAAGTTATCTGAACATCCCGGCTATCATCAGCGCCGCTGAAATCACCGGCGCAGTAGCAATCCATCCGGGTTACGGCTTCCTTTCCGAAAACGCCAATTTTGCCGAGCAGGTTGAACGCTCTGGCTTTATCTTCATCGGCCCGAAAGCAGACACTATTCGCCTGATGGGCGACAAAGTGTCTGCAATTGCAGCAATGAAAAAAGCTGGCGTTCCTTGCGTACCGGGTTCTGACGGCCCGCTGGGCGACGATATGGATAAAAACCGCGCCATTGCAAAACGCATTGGTTATCCGGTGATTATCAAAGCCTCCGGTGGCGGCGGCGGTCGCGGTATGCGCGTTGTGCGCAGCGACGCTGAACTGGCGCAGTCTATCTCCATGACCCGTGCGGAAGCAAAAGCTGCTTTTAGCAATGATATGGTTTACATGGAGAAATACCTGGAAAATCCTCGCCACGTCGAGATCCAGGTACTGGCGGACGGTCAGGGCAACGCTATCTATCTGGCGGAACGTGACTGCTCCATGCAGCGCCGCCACCAGAAAGTGGTCGAAGAAGCACCAGCACCGGGCATTACCCCAGAACTGCGTCGTTACATCGGCGAACGTTGCGCTAAAGCGTGTGTTGATATCGGCTATCGCGGTGCAGGTACTTTCGAGTTCCTGTTCGAAAACGGCGAGTTCTATTTCATCGAAATGAACACCCGTATTCAGGTAGAACACCCGGTTACTGAAATGATCACCGGCGTTGACCTGATCAAAGAACAGCTGCGTATCGCGGCAGGTCAACCGCTGTCGATCAAGCAAGAAGAAGTTCACGTTCGCGGCCATGCGGTGGAATGCCGTATCAACGCCGAAGATCCGAATACCTTCCTGCCAAGCCCGGGCAAAATCACCCGTTTCCACGCACCTGGCGGTTTTGGCGTGCGTTGGGAGTCTCATATCTACGCTGGCTACACCGTGCCGCCGTACTATGACTCAATGATCGGTAAACTGATTTGCTACGGTGAAAACCGTGACGTGGCGATTGCTCGCATGAAGAATGCGCTGCAGGAGCTGATCATCGACGGTATCAAAACCAACGTTGATCTGCAGATCCGCATCATGAACGACGAGAACTTCCAGCATGGTGGCACTAACATCCACTATCTGGAGAAAAAACTCGGTCTTCAGGAAAAATAATTGTGATGCGCGGTGCTTTCATCGCGTTTAACAATGAATGCATTCACACCGGGCCTGTTAACACTGCCCGGTGTTTTTATTGCCGCTAACGGTAGCCTGCAATTTCCGTTTTTAACGCAGTAATTTCAGCATCGCCTTCGACAATCCCCAGTTCGAAAAAATATATCTTCGTTTCACCAGGCTGAATAAACGGCAAACGCCCCTGTGCTCGCTCGTTATCGCGCCCATCAGGGAAACTGTTGCTCACTTCCAGTCCCATAACATATTCGCCTGCACCTAAATTTTTCCACTGGATAAAATTGGGTAGCTGCCGGGTGTCGAATTTTTCGTAAATTCCCCATCCCAGTTCGGCATTCACTAGCGCAACCTTACTCATTCCGTCATCGTCGCTATTTAACGTGAGATAGTAAACCTGCTCGTCAAAACCTGGCTGCGGGGCACAAATCTCCAGATGGTTGGCTAACCCTTCCGCCGCGCGCGGAGTCCGTGGCGTCACGCTTTTCGCTGACAGCAATATTTCTGCCCGTGGCGATAATAAAGGCCAGCCGTAATTAAAGTGATAGAGAATTTGTAGCGGCTGGCGGGTGAAACCTTGATTAGTAACCCTGTCTTCAATGCGCAGCACATTTTCGCCATAGCGGCAGCAAATGGTTCTCTCAAGTGTCAAATTTTCACCGAACAGCCGCGTTTCCCGCACTTTGCCATTGATGATAAATTCAATACCGTCGTAGGTTCGTTCTGTGCGATATCCCACCTCTTCAGCTGGTGTCGCAGCCAGGCGCCCATGTAATCCTAACGTTTCGCCATTATCTTCACAGGGCGTACCGATGTAGCTTAACCCGCAGGTGGTTAATAATCCCGCATAGAAGCTACGCAAAAAACCGTTGCCATGCGGCTCAAAAAAAGCTGGCGCGACGATGCCGTTGGGGGTGATGAAAGAAAGCGCCGTGTCTTTATAGCTGGCCCAGGCAATGTCCAGCGCACGATCTTTTACCACCGTAAACGCCAGCCCCGCACCTGTGCGGACATCAAACGCTTCCGTGCCCTTTGCTCTGCCACTACGTAATTCATAGTGTTTAATCCCGGCAACCTGCGAGAGCTCGCCTATCCACGGCCATATTTCATTATTCATTGCGCGGCTTCCCGAATAGTCATGCTATGGCACTGGATAAACGCTTCGATCTCCGCCAACCGGGAAGTCCCTTCCATCGGGCCGCGTCGGGTTACCGCCAGTGCACCGCAGGCGTTGGCGTATTGCAATGCCCGATGGGCATCAAACCCTAGCTGGCGGCAGGCAATCCACGCACCACCAAAGCAGTCTCCCGCACCGGTTGGGTCGACTTCTTCCACCGGATAGCTCTCAACATGAAACTGCTCATTCTCGGAGTAGTAACTGGCACCTTGATTGCCGCGCTTCACAATCACCTCTTTAACACCTTCTTCAAGAAAACCAGCGATTGCACGCTCCGGCGTCGAATGTGGCGACAAGAGCAACACTTCGCCCTCGCTGGGCATATAGACATCCGTTAACTCAAGAACAAAGTGGAGGGCGTCGCGCATTTCTGGAATATCGAGCATCTCTTTCCGAATATTAGGGTCGAAAGAAATAACACCACCATTTGCTTTAACGATGGTTACTGCTTTTTTTACTGCGTCTACCATATGAAATGAAAACAGGGATGAGCCCATAATATGAAAATGGGTACAGTCCTTCAGAATATTTTCATCAACATGCTGCGCTGATAATTTACCGCACGCGGCATTCTTAATGTTAAAAATAAAATCACGGTCGCCTGACTTATGATACGTCACAAAAGCACTACCGGTAGCCTCCAGAGGTAAGATGGAAATCCCTCGAATATCAACACCATCAGCCGCCAGGCGATGAATATTAATATCGCCAAAACCATCATTCCCCACACAGCTAATGATACCGCATGGAACCCCCAGACGTGTTACCTGGTCAATAAAAATAGCAGGCGCGCCACTGGGATAAGGGCCGTTCCAGACACCCGGTTGGTCAAATGGCTGGCCGATTTTACTCGCCATAATTTCAACCAGAATTTCTCCAATTGTGAAGACCTTATTCATATGATTAATTCCTTGAAATAATTAGCTGCGTTTTCTTTTATTTCTTACGTCAAAATAAACGGCTACCAGAATGACTAATCCTTTAACCACCATCTGGTAGAAATAAGGAACGTTCATTAAGTTCATACCATTATTAATAATGCCTATGGTTAATGCGCCGATCACCGTACCCACCACCGTGCCATAACCACCGTTGAGACTGGTGCCCCCCAATACGGCAGCAGCAATGGCATCCAACTCGTAGCTAAGTGCGGAATTCGGCTGCCCTGAGTAAAGGCGCGAGGCGAGGATCATCCCACTAATGCCTGCCAACACCGCCGTAATCATAAAGACTTTAATTTTTAGGCGAGTTACATTAATACCCGAATAGATTGCCGCTTCTTTATTACCGCCGGTAATATATATTTTCCGACCAAAGGTTGTTTTAGTAAGAATAAAATGATTAACCAGCAATAAGATGATTAATATCCAGATAGGAATAGGTATATAGAGAAATTCACCGTTCCCCAGCGCCAGAAAGGCATCATCTTTAATCATGACAGGCATACCGTCAGTGACAATATAAGCAATGCCTCGAAATATTCCCATGGTAGCAACAGTAACAATAAACGAAGGGATACCCGCTATAGCCGTCAAGCCACCATTTATCATCCCCAGAGCCAGTGCTGCAATAATGGATAATGGAACCAATAAAATAAATGGAATTCCCCATGAAGCCCCAAGCGCAGCAAATGTACCAATCAATGCAATAGTTGAACCGACCGATAAATCAATATCGCCAAGTAAAAGAACATAAGTCATTCCATAGGCGGTAATTGCAATTATCGACACCTGAAGAATGATGTTGGTGATGTTATTGGTGGTAAAAAAACTGTCATTAATAAAACTGAACAGAATGATTAACACCACCATTCCACTGAGGATACCGCCATATTGCCTGAAGACTTTTTTAAAGCTATTTGCGATGGAAATTTCAGAACGTTTTGGACTGGAGAGAGTTTTCTCTGTCATTTAGCGCACTCCTGTTGCAGCGGTCATTACTTGCGTCTGCGTTAAATTTTCACATGAATAAATATCGGCAATTGTTTTATTACGCATCACCACCAGACGATCGCTTAGCGCCATAACCTCTGGCAGTTCAGAAGACACCAGAATAATGGCCGTCCCCGCCGCCGCCAGTTGGCGTATCACGTTATAAATTTCAAATTTTGCGCCGACATCCACACCGCGCGTTGGCTCATCAAGCAATAAAATTCGCGGGGTTTTCTCCAGCCATTTCGATAACACGATTTTTTGTTGATTGCCGCCGCTCAGCGCCCCCACAGCCTGATGTACGGAACTCACTTTTGTGTTCATTCTGGCGACAGATTTAACCGTTCTCGCCTCTTCTTGCCGGTGATTAATGAGTCCCATCCGCGAAGCGTTATATTGAAACGCCACATGGTGCGTGTTCATATTGACGTCGTGCATCAGCACCAACCCTTCTTCCTTGCGGTTTTCCGTTACGAAAGCAATTCCATGATCAATGGCCTGTTTGGGATTAGCGATCCTGACCTCTTTGCCATCAATCAACACTGTTCCGTGGTACGGAATAAGGCCAAACAGCGCCTTCATAACATCAGAACGCCCGGCACCTACAAGGCCAAAAAATCCCAGCACTTCCCCCGGGCGAACAGCAAAATTAACCTCCTTAAAGAGCGAAGGATGGGAAAGATTTTTTACTTCCAGTTTTGCAGGAACATTTTCATCCGGCTTTTCCCCAAGACGTGCTGGCCAGATATTTTTCATTTCCCGCCCAACCATCTGGGCAATCAAATGCTGGATATCACTGTTTTTCTTTTCATGCGTTGCAATATATTCACCATCGCGGATCACTGAAATATCATCCGAAATCCGCATAATTTCATCCATGCGGTGAGAGATATAAATAACCGCACATCCTCGCTGTTTTAACTTTTCAATAATATTAAACAAAATCTCTGCTTCGTTATCACTGAGCGAAGATGTCGGCTCATCCATAATCACGACATCCGCCGCGTAGCTTAATGCTTTGGCGATTTCTACCAGTTGACGATGCGCCATCGACATATTGCCGACCATTTCCAGCGGATCCAGTGGGATGCCCAGTTCCGCGAGCAGACTCTGGCAATCTGCGAGCATTTTTTTATCGTTAATAATGCCAAAACGGCGTGGTTCATTATTGGCATAAATGTTTTCCGCCACTGTCATATTGTTGCTCAGGCTTAATTCCTGAAAAATAATAGCAATCCCTAACTGGCGTGAATGTTGTGGATTATTAATGGTGATGGTTTCACCACGTAGTTTTATCGTTCCCTGAGTTGGCGGATAAACTCCAGCGAGTATTTTCATTAATGTCGACTTACCCGCTCCATTCTCGCCTAATAAAGTATGCACCCGCCCTTTGCGTAAGGAGAGTGTAATATCTTTTAACGCCTGAACATGACCAAATGTCTTCGCAATATGCGAAACATCAAGAATAACATCCGTCATAATGACCTCGGTGTCACAACAAAACGCCGATGACGTTTTGTTGTGAGTTGAAGATGTTTATTATTTACCTGTATAAACGCCGGGTTGTACCGGGATCATTTTTTCTACCGGTTTACCATTGAGATGATCCACAGCGGCATCAATCGCTTTAGCGCCCATTTGATCCGGGTATTGTCGAATCACTGCGGCAAAGGTTTTTTCACTGTCTACGGCATCGCGCGCTTCTTTCATGCCATCAAAACCGATAATTTTGATATTGTCGTTATGCGCAGATTTCGCCGCTATAACCGCTGCCAGTGCGGCATCATCACCAAAACCAAACAGCCCATTCAGGTTGGCGTTTGCCTGCATAATATTTTGTGCCGTCGTTAACGCTTCAGCACGCGTAATACCCGGTTGCTCAGCAACAATTTTAATCTCCGGTGTATCGCTTAACCCTTTTTTAAAGCCATCGACGCGCGCAACTACCGATTGCAGTGCCGGGTAAGAAATAATGGCTACAGTCCCCTTACCGTTCAATAGTTTTCCCATTAACTTGCCCGCTTCAACACCTCCCGCGTAGTTATCGGTCGCAACATGCGATACTACCGGAACACCTTCCGCAGCAACATCAACAGTGATAACAGGGATACCAGCTTTGTCGGCTTTAATTATCGCAGCCTGTACACCTTTAGAGTCCACTGGAGATATAATAATGGCATCCACTTTTTTAGTAATAAAATCTTCGACATCTGAAAGTTGCTTATTTAAATCCTGGTTGGCAATAGAAACGCTTAAATTGACATTATCTTTTTTAGCTTCTTCTTTCATTGCATTCGCAAGATCGATATAAAAAGGATGTTGTTGCGTTAATAATGATGCACCAATTTTATACTCTTTTGCTAATGAGCTTTGTGAGAACAACGCCAGACTCACCAACATTGCCGAGCCAAGTAATTTAATATTTTTCATAAACAGTCCTCATTGTTTTTGTAGGGTACAACGTATTAAATTTTTCCTTCACTGCCGCAAACGCCGATAATGCGCGTAACGACTTCCTTCATAGCGGCTTTTGCTGGCTGCATATAATGGCGAGGATCATTCGCCGCCGGATTGTTGTAGAAATATCCTTTTAACGCATCGGCAAAAGCAATTTTCAGTTCTGTCGCAACATTCACTTTGCAGATACCGCTGCGGATACAGTGCTGAATGTCCTGTTCCGATAACCCCGAAGCGCCATGCAACACCAACGGAACATCCACTAACTGACGAATTTGTTCCAGCCGGGCAAAATCCAGACGTGGTTCATTCGCATACAAGCCATGTGCAGTGCCTATTGCTACCGCCAGGGAGTCAATTTGTGTGCGTTGTACAAACTCTGCGGCTGCAACAGGTGAGGTATAAGCCGAATCTTTTTCATCCACCAGCAGATCATCCTCCTGCCCGCCAAGGCGGCCCAGTTCAGCCTCGACGCTGACATCAAGGCTGTGGCAAAACGTAGTGACTTCTTTCACCCGCGCTATATTTTCTTCAAACGGCAGATGAGAACCATCAATCATGACTGAACGAATCCCTGCGCGTACTTTGTTAAAAATATCATCGCGCTCTTCATGGTGGTCGAGATGCAGGACTAATGGCAGGCGGTACTCATGAGCCAGAGATTGTACTAACGAAATTAAACTTCCCACTCCGCCATAACGATAAGTACCGGGTGTTCCCGCCAGCATAACGGGAGAGCGAAGTTGTGCGGCGCTCTCAACGACAACCTGTAATGTTTCAAGGTTATGAATATTGAAAGCGGGGACGGCATATCCCTCTGACTGGGCTTTTTTCAGCATATTTTTGCTTGAAATGATGTACATCGCGGCTCCTGTTTTTCGGCGTTCTTCTTACAAAACGAAGAAAGAGAATTATTACTTTCATTTTGAAAGCAAAGTAGCACAGCAAAAGCGCCAAAAAGCGTGATGCATGTCGAATATCGTCAAAATAACTTACAAGATATAACTAAAGTTGGTTTTTACTTTATAAACGAAACCATCACAAAATATCTCAATAAAAATATTTCTTATTAATTTCAATAAATTAAATACATTGCGTTGCTGTTTTTTTATCCAGTATTTTGTTTTCAAAATGTAGATAACGTTGAAGGGTAACTTTCAAAGAAAAATACAAGGGGCTATAGTGTTACGCATTAAAGGCCAATGATGAGTGTTAACGTGCCGAGAAAATCATCTAACCTACTGAAACGAAGATTAAAAATTGCAGAAATTGTTGCTACCCAGGGTGAAATCAAAGTTGATGACTTATCTGCTCAACTTGGCGTCTCTGGCGTGACAATCCGTGGCGATCTCAGTTATCTGGAGCAACAGGGGTATTTAAAGCGTTCTTTTGGTGGTGCCATTGCGACACCACTCGCCCCTGAACCTGAATCGGCACCACCCATTACGATATTGTCTCTGACCCAACAAATGGAAATTGCGCGGCATTGTGCCCGCCTTATCAGCGATCGTGACACGCTATTTCTTGGACATGGAACAATCTGCCGCAAGATCATTCCATTACTCAGCGAAGTAAAAAAACTGCGTCTGATCACTAACGATCCCGAACATGCGCTGCTGGCAAATCAGTTTATTGATGGCGAAATAATTCTGGCTGGCAGTGAAATGCTGCGCCCTGACACCGCACTGGCGGGAAAACCGCTCGAACAGGCGCTTCAGCATTTCACCATTACCCATAGCATTCTGGAAATCAGTCATCTGGATGCAGATGGTACTCTGAATATCAATACCCCCAGAGTTGCCGCCGCCTGGCAACTCTGTTTTGACAATGCCCAGAATAAGACAGTAATCGTCACTGCCAATACCGATTCATCGACGGCTGCTATCGGACATCTTCATCAGGCAGAAAATGTGATTGTCAGTCGCAGCATGAACGAACGATATCAGCAGCAATTGCAGTCTGCTGATTTCGTTATTCTTTATACCAGCAATGACTGCTTTACCTGGTCCAATCGCGAAAGGCTTCAGGAATGAGAGGGGTTTTGTGACAATAACCATCTGCGCTATGGGAGAATTGCTGGCCGAGTTTTTGTCCCGCAACCCACAACAAAAATTCACTCAGCCAGGGGAGTTTATCGGGCCATTTCCCAGCGGCGCACCAGCAATCTTTGCTGCACAGGTGGCAAAATTGTCCCGGCGGGCTATTTTCTTCGGTTGCGTTGGTAACGATGATTTTGGCCGTCTCATTATTGAACGCCTGCGTCATGAAGGTGTCATTACCGATGGTATCCACATAATGAACAATGCTGTAACAGGCACAGCGTTTGTCAGTTATCAAAATCCGCTGAAACGGGATTTCGTCTTTAATATTCCTAATAGTGCCTGCGGTTTGTTTACTGCCGGGCACATTGATAAGGATTTGCTAAGACAGTGTAATCATCTGCACATTGTGGGCTCATCACTGTTCTCATTTCGTATGATCGATGTCATGCGCAAAGCGATAACAACGATCAAATCTGCTGGCGGCACCGTCTCTTTCGACCCCAATATTCGCAAAGAGATGCTGAGTATTCCCGAAATGGCGCAGGCTCTCGATTATTTAATTGAATATACAGATATCTTTATCCCAAGCGAAAGCGAACTCCCTTTCTTCGCCCGTCACAAAAATCTGTCAGAAGAACAGATTATTAGCGATCTTCTCCACGGCGGCGTAAAACATGTGGCGATAAAACGCGCCCAGCGTGGAGCCAGCTATTACCAACTAAAAAACGGGACATTACACGCCCAGCATATTGCAGGCCACGATAGCGAAATCATCGATCCAACCGGTGCTGGCGACTGCTTTGGCGCTACTTTTGTCACTCTTTTCTTGTCGGGTTTCCCGGCACACAAGGCGTTACAATATGCTAACGCCAGCGGCGCACTCGCCGTAATGCAGCAAGGCCCGATGGAAGGGATATCCTCACTGGCTGACATTGAAGACTTTTTGCAACGGCACTGAACGGCAATTTTCTGTCAGATTGTTTTCCCTGCCTGAAGACTTGCCGTAGAATTGCCCGTTTCTCGTATCCCCCCATGAGGAGGACCCCTTCCGTGGACACTCGTTTTGTTCAGGCCCATAAAGAGGCGCGCTGGGCGCTGGGGCTGACCCTTTTGTATCTGGCGGTATGGTTAGTAGCCGCTTACTTACCTGGCGTTGCCCCCGGTTTTACCGGCTTTCCGCGCTGGTTTGAGATGGCCTGCATCCTGACGCCGCTGCTGTTTATTGGACTGTGCTGGGCAATGGTAAAATTTATCTATCGCGATATCCCGCTGGAGGATGACGATGCAGCTTGAAGTAATTCTACCGCTGGTCGCCTATCTGGTGGTGGTATTCGGGATCTCTGTCTACGCGATGCGTAAACGGAGCGCGGGCACGTTCCTTAATGAGTATTTCCTCGGCAGCCGTTCTATGGGCGGTATTGTGCTGGCGATGACGCTCACCGCAACCTATATCAGTGCCAGTTCGTTTATCGGCGGGCCAGGTGCTGCTTATAAATACGGGCTGGGCTGGGTGTTGCTGGCGATGATCCAGTTGCCTGCGGTATGGCTTTCACTCGGTATTCTTGGCAAAAAGTTCGCGATTCTCGCGCGCCGCTACAATGCGGTGACGCTGAACGATATGCTGTTTGCCCGCTACCAGAGCCGTCTTCTGGTGTGGCTGGCGAGTTTGAGTTTGCTGGTTGCGTTCGTTGGTGCAATGACCGTGCAGTTTATCGGCGGTGCGCGCCTGCTGGAAACCGCTGCGGGTATTCCTTATGAAACCGGGCTGCTGATTTTCGGTATTAGTATTGCGTTGTATACCGCCTTTGGCGGCTTTCGCGCCAGCGTGCTGAACGACACCATGCAAGGACTGGTGATGCTGATTGGCACCATTGTGCTGCTGGTCGGCGTGGTTCATGCTGCTGGCGGCTTAAGCAACGCAGTAGAGACGCTGCAAACCATCGATCCACAACTGGTTACGCCACAAGGTGCTGACGATATTCTGTCACCTGCCTTTATGACGTCGTTCTGGGTGCTGGTGTGCTTTGGCGTGATTGGTCTGCCACATACTGCGGTACGCTGCATCTCTTATAAAGACAGTAAAGCAGTACATCGTGGGATCATCATTGGTACGGTTGTAGTGGCGATCCTGATGTTTGGAATGCACCTTGCCGGAGCGTTAGGTCGTGCAGTGATCCCCGATCTCACCGTGCCGGATCTGGTGATCCCGACGCTGATGGTAAAAGTGCTGCCACCGTTTGCTGCCGGGATCTTCCTTGCTGCACCAATGGCTGCGATCATGTCAACAATCAACGCCCAATTGCTGCAAAGTTCCGCTACGATCATTAAAGATCTCTATCTGAATATCCGTCCGGATCAAATGCAAAATGAGACGCGTCTGAAGCGGATGTCGGCAGTAATTACGTTAGTTCTCGGCGCGTTGCTGCTGCTTGCCGCCTGGAAGCCGCCAGAAATGATCATCTGGCTGAATTTGCTGGCCTTCGGTGGACTGGAAGCCGTTTTCCTGTGGCCGCTGGTGCTAGGTCTTTATTGGGAACGCGCCAACGCCAAAGGCGCGCTAAGTGCGATGATCGTCGGCGGCGTGCTGTATGCCGTACTTGCGACGCTGAATATTCAGTACCTGGGCTTCCACCCTATCGTGCCCTCGTTACTGCTAAGTTTGCTGGCTTTCCTGGTCGGAAACCGTTTCGGTACATCCGTCCCGCAAGCTACCGTTTTGACTACTGATAAATAAAGAGTTTTGCCATGCCTTGGATCCAACTGAAACTGAACACCACCGGCGCGAACGCAGAAGATCTTAGCGATGCGCTGATGGAAGCAGGTGCCGTTTCTATCACTTTTCAGGACACCCACGATACGCCGGTGTTTGAGCCTCTGCCTGGCGAAACTCGCCTGTGGGGCGATACCGATGTGATAGGTCTGTTCGACGCTGAAACCGACATGAATGACGTGGTGGCGATTCTGGAAAACCATCCGCTGCTCGGCGCGGGCTTCGCGCATAAAATCGAACAACTGGAAGATAAAGACTGGGAGCGCGAATGGATGGATAATTTCCACCCGATGCGCTTTGGTGAACGACTGTGGATCTGCCCAAGCTGGCGTGATGTGCCGGACGAAAATGCGGTTAACGTGATGTTAGACCCAGGGCTGGCGTTTGGTACAGGGACTCATCCAACCACCTCTCTGTGCCTGCAATGGCTCGACAGCCTCGATTTAACCGGTAAAACAGTCATCGACTTTGGTTGTGGTTCCGGCATTCTGGCTATCGCGGCGCTGAAGCTGGGTGCAGCAAAAGCCATTGGTATTGATATCGATCCGCAGGCGATTCAGGCCAGCCGCGACAACGCCGAACGTAATGGCGTTTCTGACCGTCTGGAACTCTATCTCCCGAAAGATCAGCCAGAAGAAATGAAAGCCGACGTGGTGGTCGCTAATATCCTGGCAGGCCCATTACGTGAACTGGCACCGTTAATCAGCGTCCTGCCGGTTTCAGGCGGTTTGCTGGGCCTTTCCGGTATTCTGGCAAGCCAGGCAGAGAGCGTTTGTGAGGCTTATGCAGCTAACTTCACGCTCGACCCGGTTGTGGAAAAAGAAGAGTGGTGTCGCATTACCGGTCGTAAGAATTAACCTTCGCATCACCGCATGGTGATGCAGAGCAAAGTGCGAGCAAGGTCACAAAAGGCACGTAAATTTGCTGATTATTTACGCAATTTTGCGTGCCAAAATTTTCATTCATAAAGAAAAATTGAGAACTTACTCAAATTTCTTGGAGTGTAAATTTTAGTCACTATTTTCTAATATGATGATTTTTATGAGTAATTATCGCGCCACGCTCATTTTAAATGCAATTCTTTGATCCATCTCAGAGGATTGGTCAAAGTTTGGCCTTTCATCTCGTGCAAAAAATGCGTAATATACGCCGCCTTGCAGTCACAGTATGGTCATTTCTTAACTCATGCGCATCGGACAATATCAGCTCAGAAATCGCCTGATCGCAGCGCCCATGGCTGGCATTACAGACAGACCTTTTCGGACGTTGTGCTACGAGATGGGAGCCGGATTGACAGTATCCGAGATGATGTCTTCTAACCCTCAGGTTTGGGAAAGCGACAAATCTCGTTTACGGATGGTGCACATTGATGAACCCGGTATTCGTACCGTGCAAATTGCCGGTAGCGATCCGAAAGAAATGGCAGATGCAGCACGTATTAACGTGGAAAGCGGTGCCCAGATTATTGATATCAATATGGGTTGCCCGGCTAAAAAAGTGAATCGCAAGCTCGCAGGTTCAGCCCTCTTGCAGTACCCGGATGTCGTTAAATCGATCCTTACCGAGGTCGTCAATGCAGTGGACGTTCCTGTTACCCTGAAGATTCGCACCGGCTGGGCGCCGGAACACCGTAACTGTGAAGAGATTGCCCAACTGGCTGAAGACTGTGGCATTCAGGCTCTGACCATTCATGGCCGTACACGCGCCTGTTTGTTCAATGGAGAAGCTGAGTACGACAGTATTCGGGCAGTTAAGCAGAAAGTTTCCATTCCGGTTATCGCGAATGGCGACATTACTGACCCGCTTAAAGCCAGAGCTGTGCTCGACTATACAGGGGCGGATGCTCTGATGATAGGCCGTGCAGCTCAGGGAAGACCCTGGATCTTTCGGGAAATCCAGCATTATCTGGACACTGGGGAGTTGCTGCCCCCGCTGCCTTTGGCAGAGGTTAAGCGCTTGCTTTGCGCGCACGTTCGGGAACTGCATGACTTTTATGGTCCGGCAAAAGGATACCGAATTGCACGTAAACACGTTTCCTGGTATCTCCAGGAACACGCTCCAAATGACCAGTTTCGGCGCACATTCAACGCCATTGAGGATGCCAGCGAACAGCTGGAGGCGTTGGAGGCATACTTCGAAAATTTTGCGTAAACAGAAATAAAGAGCTGACAGAACTATGTTCGAACAACGCGTAAATTCTGACGTACTGACCGTTTCTACCGTTAACTCTCAGGATCAGGTAACCCAAAAACCCCTGCGTGACTCGGTTAAACAGGCACTGAAGAACTATTTTGCTCAACTGAATGGTCAGGATGTGAATGACCTCTATGAGCTGGTACTGGCTGAAGTAGAACAGCCCCTGTTGGACATGGTGATGCAATACACCCGTGGTAACCAGACCCGTGCTGCGCTGATGATGGGCATCAACCGTGGTACGCTGCGTAAAAAATTGAAAAAGTACGGCATGAACTAATTCAGGTTAGCTAAATGCTTGATTAAAAAGGCGCTACTCGGCATGGGGAAGCGCCTTTTTTATAGGTGTCACAAAGGGAGTGACCATGAGAACAGGATGTGAACCGACCCGGTTTGGTAATGAAGCTAAGACCATTATTCACGGTGATGCGCTTGCCGAGCTTAAAAAACTACCCACCGAAAGCATCGATCTGATCTTTGCCGACCCACCTTATAACATCGGTAAAAATTTTGATGGTCTGATCGAAGCCTGGAAAGAAGATCTGTTTATCGACTGGCTGTTTGAAGTGATTGCAGAGTGCCACCGCGTTCTGAAAAAACAGGGCAGCATGTACATCATGAACAGCACGGAAAACATGCCCTTTATCGATATCCAGTGCCGCAAGTTCTTTACCATCAAAAGTCGCATCGTCTGGTCATATGACAGTTCTGGGGTGCAGGCGAAGAAACACTATGGCTCCATGTACGAACCCATCCTGATGATGGTGAAAGATGCAAAGAACTACACGTTCAACGGTGATGCTATTCTGGTTGAAGCTAAAACCGGTGCGCAACGCGCGTTGATCGATTATCGCAAAAATCCTCCACAGCCTTACAATCACCAAAAAGTACCGGGTAATGTCTGGGATTTTCCGCGCGTGCGTTATTTGATGGATGAATATGAAAACCATCCGACGCAAAAACCGGAAGCATTACTGAAGCGCATAATTCTCGCTTCTTCCAACCCTGGCGATGTCGTTCTCGATCCGTTTGCCGGTAGCTTTACTACCGGCGCCGTAGCCGTCGCCAGCGGGCGAAAATTCATTGGTATTGAGATTAACAGCGAGTACATCAAGATGGGACTTCGACGGCTGGATGTCGTGTCACATTACTCCGTGGAAGATCTGGCGAAAGTGAAAAAAAGAAAGACCGGCAACCTGTCAAAACGAAGCCGGATCAGCGAAGTTGACCCCGATCTCATTGCAAAGTAAAGGAAGTGTAAGCCTGGTTTTCAGATTATTCATTTCGTGTATATTTCCTGCCAGACTTGGTTAAACATGCACAGGCTCAGGTAATGATTCGCAAGTATTGGTGGCTCGTCGTTTTCGCTGTCTCCGTTTTTCTGTTTGATACCTTACTGATGCAGTGGATTGAACTACTGGCAACAGAAACAGACAAATGTCGCAATATGAACTCGGTTAATCCGCTAAAACTGGTTAACTGTGACGAACTGGATTTTCACAATAGAATGTAACTTTATACGATACCTAATTCATTTGTTTTATGAATTAATTTCGTTGTGTTTTCATCTGGCATAAACATTCTTAATACATTATCGACTAATGCGGGTGCTTGTTTATAAAGATCGTAACCCGCTATATTCATTAACCAGTTTTGAACAATACCGCTGAAGGCACCATCAATAATAATCATTACGACGTCTAAGTCGAGGCTTTTAGCTACATACCCTTGTTGCTGACATGATTGCAATACTTCGCGCAGAGTCTGCGGATTAAAGCCCATCTTCTCGCGTATTACTGCCTCTTCCAGCATCTCATCATTAAATTCACATTTGTGATATAAGATTTGTAGTAATGCCTGTTGACGGGGAATTTTGGCAATATATTGCAAGCCGACAATCAATTTTTCACGCAATTGTTGAAACGGGTCATGCTCTAATCCAGCCGTCAAGTGTTCCTGGATTAACTCCCGCAATGAAGGCTGTTGCAACCACATCTCATTAAACAGTTGGGTCTTGTTTTCGAAGTGCCAGTAGATAGCGCCACGTGTGACGTTAGCGGCGTCGGCAATGTCGTTGAGTGTCGTCTTGCTTACACCATGCTGCGCAAACTGGGCGATGGCAGTTTCAATCAGTTCTTGCCGGGTCTTCAGGGCTTCGGCTTTGGTTCTTTTTGCCATGATTAATTATTCAGAAAATAAATATATTCGACACAGGGTGAGAAAATAGCGAAGGGTAATCTATCACCTAACGCATATTTATACGAGAGGCTAATATTGAGTTGCTATAAATCGTCAAATAATTCAAACCTATCATTTAGCCAATATGCATTCATTTGATGAATGCATATTTCATTTTAAGTGAAAGTAATTCATCTCATTTCAATTAACGGCAAAACAAAACATTAGAATATTAATCTTTTTTTGTGTTTATGTGCCTTAGATGCCAGTATTCATAACTATTCCTTACATCGACGAATGATAATTTGTAGGATAGCGAACTGTATTTTTTCTTTCTGCGAGTTAACGCGTTGCCTTTTCGGGTAAATAACGCGCTTTTGGTTTTTTGAGGAATAGTAATGACGAAACATGCCAGGTTTTTCCTCCTGCCCTCCTCTATTCTGATCTCCGCTGCTTTAATCGCGGGTTGTAACGATAAGGGAGAAGAGAAAGCTCACGTCGGTGAACCGCAGGTTACCGTTCATGTTGTGAAAACGGCCCCGCTAGAAGTTAAGACTGAATTACCAGGCCGCACCAACGCTTTCCGTATCGCTGAAGTTCGCCCACAGGTTAGTGGGATCGTACTGAATCGTAATTTCACTGAAGGTAGCGATGTGCTGGCAGGACAGTCCCTGTACCAGATCGATCCAGCGACCTATCAGGCAAGTTATGACAGCGCGAAGGGCGAACTGGCGAAAAGTGAAGCCGCCGCCGCCATCGCGCATTTGACGGTAAAACGTTACGTTCCACTCGTGGGAACGAAATACATTAGTCAGCAGGAGTACGATCAAGCCATTGCTGATGCTCGCCAGGCCGATGCCGCCGTGATTGCGGCAAAAGCCACCGTCGAAAGCGCCCGAATCAATCTCGCTTATACCAAAGTGACTGCGCCAATTAGCGGACGTATCGGCAAATCTACTGTGACCGAAGGTGCGCTCGTCACTAACGGGCAAACGACCGAACTGGCAACTGTCCAGCAGCTCGATCCTATCTACGTCGATGTTACCCAATCCAGCAACGATTTTATGAGGCTGAAGCAGTCCGTAGTGCAAGGGAATTTGCATAAGGAAAACGCCACCAGCAACGTAGAGTTGGTCATGGAAAACGGTCAAACCTATCCCCTGAAAGGCACACTGCAATTCTCCGATGTGACCGTTGATGAAAGCACCGGCTCCATAACCCTACGTGCCGTCTTCCCTAACCCACAACATACGCTTTTGCCGGGTATGTTTGTGCGCGCACGGATTAATGAAGGTGTACAACCCGATGCCATTCTTATCCCGCAACAAGGCGTTAGCCGCACACCGCGTGGTGACGCAACCGTGCTGATTGTTAACGATAAAAGTCAGGTTGAAGCGCGTCCTGTCGTTGCCAGCCAGGCGATTGGCGATAAATGGTTGATTAGCGAAGGGCTGAAATCTGGCGATCAAGTCATTGTCAGCGGCCTGCAAAAAGCGCGCCCGGGAGAGCAGGTTAAAGCCACTACCGATACCCCCGCAGATACTGCATCGAAGTAAGGCAATCTGACATGGCAAACTTTTTTATTCGACGACCGATATTTGCATGGGTGCTGGCCATTATTCTGATGATGGCGGGCGCACTGGCGATCCTACAATTGCCCGTCGCCCAGTACCCAACCATTGCGCCGCCTGCGGTTTCTGTTTCGGCAAACTATCCGGGCGCTGATGCGCAGACCGTACAGGATACGGTGACGCAGGTTATCGAACAGAATATGAATGGTATCGATAACCTGATGTATATGTCCTCGACCAGCGATTCCGCCGGTAGCGTGACAATTACCCTCACCTTCCAGTCCGGAACCGATCCAGATATCGCGCAAGTGCAGGTGCAGAACAAACTCCAGCTCGCTACGCCGTTGCTGCCGCAGGAAGTTCAACAGCAGGGGATCAGCGTTGAAAAATCCAGTAGCAGCTATCTAATGGTGGCGGGCTTTGTCTCTGATAACCCAGACACCACACAGGACGATATCTCGGACTATGTGGCCTCTAACGTTAAAGATACGCTTAGCCGCCTGAATGGCGTTGGTGACGTGCAACTCTTTGGCGCACAGTATGCGATGCGTATCTGGCTGGACGCCGATCTGCTGAACAAATATAAGCTGACACCGGTTGATGTAATTAACCAGTTGAAAGTGCAGAACGATCAGATTGCTGCCGGACAGTTGGGCGGAACACCTGCTTTACCAGGGCAACAGTTGAACGCCTCAATTATTGCTCAGACGCGATTAAAAAATCCGGAAGAGTTCGGCAAAGTTACCCTGCGCGTGAACAGCGACGGTTCGGTTGTGCGCCTGAAAGATGTCGCACGGGTTGAACTTGGCGGTGAAAACTATAACGTTATCGCTCGCATCAACGGTAAACCGGCGGCGGGTCTGGGTATTAAGCTGGCAACCGGTGCGAACGCTCTCGATACCGCGAAAGCCATTAAGGCAAAACTGGCGGAATTACAGCCATTTTTCCCGCAGGGAATGAAGGTTCTCTACCCTTATGACACCACGCCATTCGTCCAGCTTTCTATTCACGAAGTGGTAAAAACGCTGTTCGAAGCCATTATGCTGGTATTCCTGGTGATGTATCTGTTCTTGCAGAATATGCGAGCAACGCTGATCCCCACCATTGCTGTGCCCGTGGTGTTGTTAGGGACGTTTGCCATCCTCGCCGCTTTTGGTTACTCCATCAACACACTAACGATGTTCGGGATGGTGCTTGCCATTGGGCTACTCGTCGATGATGCGATAGTGGTGGTGGAGAACGTCGAGCGCGTAATGATGGAGGATAAGCTCCCGCCAAAAGAAGCGACGGAAAAATCAATGTCGCAAATTCAGGGCGCACTGGTGGGTATCGCGATGGTGCTGTCAGCGGTATTTATTCCGATGGCATTCTTCGGCGGCTCTACCGGGGCAATTTATCGCCAGTTCTCTATCACCATCGTTTCGGCAATGGCGCTTTCTGTTCTGGTGGCATTGATTCTCACCCCGGCGTTATGTGCAACGCTGCTCAAACCCGTCTCTGCTGAGCATCACGAAAATAAGGGTGGTTTCTTCGGCTGGTTTAATACCACCTTCGATCATAGCGTTAATCACTACACCAACAGCGTCGGCAAAATCCTCGGTTCCACAGGACGATATTTACTGATCTATGCGCTAATAGTTGCCGGAATGGTGGTGTTGTTTTTACGTCTCCCCTCTTCTTTCTTGCCAGAAGAAGACCAGGGTGTCTTTCTGACCATGATTCAGCTACCCGCTGGCGCGACGCAAGAGCGGACGCAAAAAGTGTTGGATCAGGTGACGGATTACTACCTGCACAATGAAAAAGCAAACGTTGAAAGTGTCTTTACGGTTAACGGGTTTAGCTTCAGCGGCCAGGCGCAAAACGCCGGGATGGCCTTCGTCAGCCTGAAACCATGGGAAGAACGTAGTGGTGAGGAAAACAGCGCGGAAGCGGTTATCCATCGCGCCAAAATGGAATTGGGTAAGATCCGCGACGGTTTTGTCATTCCGTTTAATATGCCTGCTATTGTTGAACTGGGCACGGCAACGGGTTTTGACTTTGAGTTAATTGATCAGGCAGGGCTGGGTCACGATGCCCTAACCCAGGCTCGTAACCAGCTGCTTGGCATGGCGGCGCAACATCCTGGCAGCTTAGTCAGTGTGCGCCCTAATGGCCTGGAAGATACCGCGCAATTCAAACTTGAAGTTGACCAGGAAAAGGCGCAGGCATTAGGCGTTTCGCTTTCTGACATCAATCAGACCATTTCTACGGCGTTGGGCGGGACTTATGTTAACGACTTCATCGACCGTGGCCGTGTGAAAAAGGTTTATGTTCAGGCGGATGCCAAATTCCGTATGCTGCCAGAAGATGTCGATAAACTTTACGTCCGCAGCGCCAATGGTGAAATGGTGCCATTCTCTTCCTTTACCACTTCACATTGGGTGTATGGTTCTCCACGACTGGAACGCTACAACGGTCTGCCGTCAATGGAGATTCAGGGGGAAGCTGCGCCAGGAACCAGTTCCGGCGATGCCATGGCGTTGATGGAAAACCTTGCGTCAAAATTACCTGCAGGCATTGGTTATGACTGGACAGGTATGTCGTACCAGGAACGCTTATCGGGCAACCAGGCTCCTGCTTTGGTGGCAATCTCCTTCGTGGTGGTTTTCCTGTGCCTTGCTGCGCTCTATGAAAGCTGGTCAATACCTGTCTCGGTTATGTTGGTCGTGCCATTAGGGATTGTCGGCGTGCTGCTGGCAGCGACAATCTTTAATCAAAAAAATGACGTTTACTTTATGGTGGGTTTGTTAACGACAATTGGCTTGTCGGCCAAAAACGCCATATTGATTGTTGAGTTCGCTAAGGATCTGATGGAGAAAGAGGGAAAAGGTGTTGTCGAAGCGACGCTGATGGCAGTACGTATGCGCCTGCGTCCTATCCTGATGACCTCTCTCGCCTTTATTCTCGGCGTATTACCACTGGCTATCAGTAATGGTGCCGGCAGTGGCGCGCAGAACGCAGTGGGTATCGGTGTAATGGGCGGAATGGTCTCTGCAACATTGCTGGCTATTTTCTTCGTACCGGTGTTCTTTGTCGTGATCCGCCGTTGCTTTAAAGGGTAAATCAGAAACATAAAGGCGCTTTCGGGCGCCTTTATTATTTTTAGTGAAAACCATAAAAATTAATAAGATAATCTTCTGCTCATTCTTTAAAAACTTTTCGTAGACCATGTTCCCTTCACTATTTTTACAATTCACATAATTTGTCATTATTCATTCCGCAAGATTTATAACCTCCAGTGATAAAATGGTACTCAGCTCGTTAATAAGAGAGTTAACTTATTAAGCGTTAGCGTTATTACTGAGGTAACACCATGAAAAGATTAATTCCTGTGGCATTGCTCACTGCATTGCTGGCGGGCTGTGCTCACGATTCCCCCTGCGTTCCGGTTTATGACGATCAGGGACGCCTGGTTCACACCAATACCTGTATGAAAGGTACAACACAGGATAACTGGGAAACTGCCGGGGCTATTGCTGGCGGAGCAGCGGCTGTCGCCGGCCTTACGATGGGGATCATTGCTCTGTCAAAATAACTGAACAGAGCGCGGACTTTCGCGCTCTGTTTAACGATACAGAATCTACCAATACGTTAAACACCGCTATATTTCGCTGGCTAATCCCATTTTAATTAAGCATTTTATCTCGCAGCATTATCTCAATGTCGAAATAACGCATTAATTTATTTTTTAATCACATCATCCCCACCGATACTCACGCCAATAATCATTATTCTGCTTAGCAAAATACGAGTAAATATTTTGCGCCAAAATGTGGCGCATGTTTCATTTTCGCACCATTGCGGGGCGCTGTTTTTATTATTTCCTGTCTACACTCAGCTTATTGCGACGCGAAATCGTGCGCAAAAGCTGGCACTACTTTTGCTTATAAGAGGATGGCCACAGACAGGTAAAAGGCGTTTCCCAAACGTCCTATAACGATAATTTTCGCCTCACAGGAAGCATTATGAAAAAGATGATGATAGCCACACTGGCTGCCGCCAGCGTGCTGCTTGCCGTTGCAAATCAGGCACAGGCTGGCGCGACACTCGATGCCGTAAAGAAAAAAGGTTTTGTACAATGCGGGATCAGTGACGGATTGCCTGGATTCTCTTATGCCGATGCAGATGGCAAGTTTTCTGGTATTGATGTTGATGTTTGTCGTGGCGTTGCCGCCGCTGTATTTGGCGACGACACAAAAGTGAAATACACCCCGCTCACCGCAAAAGAACGTTTCACTGCATTGCAATCCGGCGAAGTGGATTTACTCTCCCGTAATACAACCTGGACTTCATCTCGTGACGCAGGTATGGGAATGGCATTTACTGGTGTCACTTATTACGATGGCATTGGTTTCCTGACGCACGATAAAGCGGGGCTAAAAAGCGCGAAAGAGCTGGATGGCGCAACGGTCTGTATTCAGGCTGGTACAGACACCGAGCTCAACGTCGCCGATTACTTCAAGGCGAACAAAATGAAGTACACGCCCGTGACCTTCGATCGCTCTGACGAATCCGCGAAGGCACTGGAATCTGGTCGCTGCGATACGCTGGCCTCGGATCAGTCACAACTGTATGCATTGCGAATCAAATTAAGCAACCCTGCCGAATGGATCGTGCTGCCAGAAGTTATCTCTAAAGAACCGCTTGGGCCGGTAGTCCGCCGTGGCGATGACGAATGGTTCTCTATTGTGCGCTGGACGCTTTTCGCCATGCTGAATGCTGAAGAGATGGGCATCAATTCCCAGAACGTCGATGAAAAAGCGGCTAATCCGGCAACGCCTGATATGGCACATCTGCTGGGTAAAGAGGGCGATTACGGCAAGGATCTGAAGCTGGATAATAAATGGGCTTACAACATCATCAAACAGGTGGGTAACTACTCGGAAATTTTTGAGCGTAACGTAGGTTCAGAAAGCCCGCTGAAAATTAAACGTGGGCAAAATAATCTCTGGAACAACGGAGGTATTCAGTATGCGTCGCCCGTGCGTTAAGTCGATATGAGGTAACGAGCGTCGCCACGGCGGCGCTCTCTTTAGCGTTATGGTTTCCGAGGTTCCTATGTCTCATCGCCGCACAACCGTTAAAGGTTCACTTTCATTTGCCAATCCTACAGTGCGCGCCTGGCTTTTCCAGATCCTTGCCGTTGTCGCCGTCGTCGGCATTGTAGGCTGGCTATTCCATAACACCGTAACGAATCTCAGTAATCGCGGCATTACTTCAGGTTTTGCCTTCCTGGATCGCGGCGCTGGCTTCGGCATCGTCCAGCATTTGATCAATTACCAGCAGGGCGATACCTACGGACGCGTTTTTATTGTTGGCTTACTCAACACGTTACTGGTTTCAGCATTGTGTATTGTGTTCGCTTCTGTTCTGGGCTTCTTTATCGGTCTGGCGAGACTTTCGGATAACTGGCTGCTACGAAAGCTTTCCACAATTTATATTGAGATCTTCCGTAATATTCCGCCGCTGCTGCAAATCTTCTTCTGGTATTTTGCCGTGTTGCGCAATTTACCCGGACCACGCCAGGCGGTGAGTGCGTTAGATCTGATCTTTTTGAGCAATCGTGGGCTTTATATTCCGTCACCGCAGCTGGGAGATGGGTTTCTTGCATTTATCCTGGCTGTTGTTATGGCTATAGCCCTTTCTGTTAGGCTATTCCGCTTTAATAAAACACACCAGATAAAGACCGGACAACTGCGCCGAACCTGGCCTGTCGCCGTTGGGTTGATCATTGGTTTGCCTTTACTGGCACACTGGCTTTTCGGTGCAGCAGTGCACTGGAATATCCCTGCGCTACAAGGGTTTAACTTCCGTGGCGGTATGGTTCTCATACCCGAACTGGCAGCCTTAACGCTGGCTCTTTCAGTTTATACCTCTGCATTTATCGCTGAGATTATCCGCGCCGGGATTCAGGCAGTGCCTTATGGTCAACATGAAGCTGCCCGCTCGCTGGGATTACCCAACCCGGTTACGCTACGCCAGGTGATTATTCCCCAGGCGCTGCGGGTGATTATTCCACCACTTACCAGCCAGTATCTCAACATCGTCAAAAACTCCTCTCTTGCCGCCGCTATTGGCTATCCGGATATGGTTTCGCTGTTTGCTGGCACCGTGCTGAACCAGACGGGGCAAGCCATCGAAACGATAGCCATGACCATGTCGGTATATCTGATTATCAGCCTGACTATCTCGCTGCTGATGAATATCTATAACCGCCGCATCGCGATCGTTGAACGCTAAGGAGTCATGATGACAAAAGTATTACTGGCTCATCCCCCGCGCCCGGCGAGCCATAACTCAAGCCGCGCTATGGTGTGGGTGCGAAAAAATCTGTTCTCCAGCTGGGGCAATAGCCTGCTGACTATTGGCTGCTTGTGGTTGATGTGGGAATTGATTCCACCGTTGCTGAACTGGGCATTTTTGCAGGCTAACTGGGTTGGCTCAACGCGTGCCGACTGCACAAAAGCCGGTGCCTGTTGGGTTTTCATCCACGAACGATTTGGTCAATTTATGTATGGGCTTTACCCACACGACCAACGCTGGCGAATTAATCTGGCATTACTGATTGGCCTGGTTTCGATTGCGCCGATGTTCTGGAAAATATTCCCACATCGCGGTCGCTATATTGCGGTCTGGGCGGTGATTTATCCACTTATCGTCTGGTGGCTGATGTATGGCGGTTTTCTTGGTCTTGAGCGGGTTGAAACCCGGCAATGGGGCGGGCTGACGCTAACTTTAATTATTGCATCAGTTGGAATTGCGGGGGCGCTACCGTGGGGGATCTTACTGGCGTTAGGCCGCCGCTCCCATATGCCGATTGTGCGTATCTTATCGGTCATTTTTATCGAGTTCTGGCGCGGCGTACCGCTAATCACCGTCTTGTTTATGTCTTCGGTAATGCTGCCGCTGTTTATGGCAGAAGGCACCAGTATCGACAAACTGATCCGCGCACTGGTTGGCGTGATCCTGTTTCAGTCAGCATATGTTGCGGAAGTCGTGCGAGGCGGATTACAGGCACTGCCTAAAGGGCAATATGAAGCGGCGGAATCACTGGCGTTGGGTTACTGGAAAACTCAGGGGCTGGTTATTCTGCCACAGGCGTTGAAGCTGGTAATCCCTGGGCTGGTAAATACCATCATCGCACTCTTCAAAGATACCAGCCTGGTGATCATCATCGGGTTGTTCGATCTTTTCAGTAGCGTTCAGCAGGCAACCGTTGATCCCGCCTGGTTGGGTATGTCGACGGAAGGGTATGTTTTCGCCGCGCTGATCTACTGGATCTTCTGTTTCAGCATGTCACGTTATAGCCAGCATCTGGAAAAACGTTTTAACACCGGGCGTACACCGCATTGAGGACACTATGAGCCAAATTTTACTGCAACCTGCTAACGCGATGATTACGCTTGAAAATGTTAACAAGTGGTATGGGCAATTCCATGTACTGAAAAATATAAATTTAACCGTGCAACCGGGAGAACGAATCGTTCTGTGTGGCCCATCTGGTTCCGGGAAATCGACAACCATTCGTTGTATTAATCATCTGGAAGAACATCAACAGGGACGGATCGTGGTGGATGGGATCGAACTTAACGAAGATATCCGCAATATTGAGCGTGTCAGACAGGAAGTGGGAATGGTCTTTCAGCATTTTAATCTTTTCCCACATCTGACCGTTTTACAGAACTGTACCCTTGCACCTATTTGGGTACGCAAGATGCCAAAGAAAGAGGCTGAAGCTCTGGCGATGCATTACCTTGAGCGGGTGAGAATTGCCGAACATGCACAGAAGTTTCCCGGACAGATCTCCGGTGGTCAGCAGCAACGCGTTGCTATAGCACGTTCACTTTGTATGAAGCCCAAGATTATGCTGTTTGATGAACCAACATCCGCGCTCGATCCGGAGATGGTAAAAGAAGTACTGGATACGATGATTGGGCTGGCGCAATCGGGTATGACGATGTTGTGCGTAACGCATGAGATGGGATTTGCGCGAACCGTCGCTGACCGGGTGATTTTTATGGATCGCGGAGAGATAGTGGAACAAGCTGCACCAGATGAGTTTTTTGCGCATCCTAAATCAGAGCGTACTAGGGCATTTTTATCGCAGGTAATCCATTAAGTTGCGTTTCCTGGACTGAAAAGGTGAATCCAACTTTTTTTTTCGCACAATGCAAAAAGGCCATCCTTTCGGATGTCCTTTCGCCTGATTTGATGTCTGGCAGTTTATGGCGGGCGTCCTGCCCGCCACCCTCCGGGCCGTTGCTTCGCAACGTTCAAATCCGCTCCCGGCGGATTTGTCCTACTCGGGAGAGTGTTCACCGACAAACATCAAATAAAACAAAAGGCCCAGTCTTCCGACTGAGCCTTTTGTTTTATTTGATGTCTGGCAGTTCCCTACTCTCGCATGGGGAGACCCCACACTACCATCGGCGCTACGGCGTTTCACTTCTGAGTTCGGCATGGGGTCAGGTGGGACCACCGCGCTACTGCCGCCAGACAAATTCTTTTCTAATCTGCCGAACTTTAACCTAAAAAGTGGTGCTGATACCCAGAGTCGAACTGGGGACCTCACCCTTACCAAGGGTGCGCTCTACCAACTGAGCCATATCAGCACGCTAAATTTGATGCCTGGCAGTTCCCTACTCTCGCATGGGGAGACCCCACACTACCATCGGCGCTACGGCGTTTCACTTCTGAGTTCGGCATGGGGTCAGGTGGGACCACCGCGCTACGGCCGCCAGGCAAATTCTGTTTATCAACACGTCTTATTCCGACATGTCGATTTAATCTGTATCAGGCTGAAAATCTTCTCTCATCCGCCAAAACAGCTTCGGCGTTGTAAGGTTAAGCCTCACGGTTCATTAGTACCGGTTAGCTCAACGCATCGCTGCGCTTACACACCCGGCCTATCAACGTCGTCGTCTTCAACGTTCCTTCAGGACTCTCAAGGAGTCAGGGAGAACTCATCTCGGGGCAAGTTTCGTGCTTAGATGCTTTCAGCACTTATCTCTTCCGCATTTAGCTACCGGGCAGTGCCATTGGCATGACAACCCGAACACCAGTGATGCGTCCACTCCGGTCCTCTCGTACTAGGAGCAGCCCCCCTCAGTTCTCCAGCGCCCACGGCAGATAGGGACCGAACTGTCTCACGACGTTCTAAACCCAGCTCGCGTACCACTTTAAATGGCGAACAGCCATACCCTTGGGACCTACTTCAGCCCCAGGATGTGATGAGCCGACATCGAGGTGCCAAACACCGCCGTCGATATGAACTCTTGGGCGGTATCAGCCTGTTATCCCCGGAGTACCTTTTATCCGTTGAGCGATGGCCCTTCCATTCAGAACCACCGGATCACTATGACCTGCTTTCGCACCTGCTCGCGCCGTCACGCTCGCAGTCAAGCTGGCTTATGCCATTGCACTAACCTCCTGATGTCCGACCAGGATTAGCCAACCTTCGTGCTCCTCCGTTACTCTTTAGGAGGAGACCGCCCCAGTCAAACTACCCACCAGACACTGTCCGCAACCCGGATAACGGGTCCACGTTAGAACATCAAACATTAAAGGGTGGTATTTCAAGGTCGGCTCCACGCAGACTGGCGTCCACGCTTCAAAGCCTCCCACCTATCCTACACATCAAGGCTCAATGTTCAGTGTCAAGCTATAGTAAAGGTTCACGGGGTCTTTCCGTCTTGCCGCGGGTACACTGCATCTTCACAGCGAGTTCAATTTCACTGAGTCTCGGGTGGAGACAGCCTGGCCATCATTACGCCATTCGTGCAGGTCGGAACTTACCCGACAAGGAATTTCGCTACCTTAGGACCGTTATAGTTACGGCCGCCGTTTACCGGGGCTTCGATCAAGAGCTTCGCCTTGCGGCTGACCCCATCAATTAACCTTCCGGCACCGGGCAGGCGTCACACCGTATACGTCCACTTTCGTGTTTGCACAGTGCTGTGTTTTTAATAAACAGTTGCAGCCAGCTGGTATCTTCGACTGATTTCAGCTCCACGAGCAAGTCGCTTCACCTACATATCAGCGTGCCTTCTCCCGAAGTTACGGCACCATTTTGCCTAGTTCCTTCACCCGAGTTCTCTCAAGCGCCTTGGTATTCTCTACCTGACCACCTGTGTCGGTTTGGGGTACGATTTGATGTTACCTGATGCTTAGAGGCTTTTCCTGGAAGCAGGGCATTTGTTGCTTCAGCACCGTAGTGCCTCGTCATCACGCCTCAGCCTTGATTTTCCGGATTTGCCTGGAAAACCAGCCTACACGCTTAAACCGGGACAACCGTCGCCCGGCCAACATAGCCTTCTCCGTCCCCCCTTCGCAGTAACACCAAGTACAGGAATATTAACCTGTTTCCCATCGACTACGCCTTTCGGCCTCGCCTTAGGGGTCGACTCACCCTGCCCCGATTAACGTTGGACAGGAACCCTTGGTCTTCCGGCGAGCGGGCTTTTCACCCGCTTTATCGTTACTTATGTCAGCATTCGCACTTCTGATACCTCCAGCATGCCTCACAGCACACCTTCGCAGGCTTACAGAACGCTCCCCTACCCAACAACGCATGAGCGTCGCTGCCGCAGCTTCGGTGCATGGTTTAGCCCCGTTACATCTTCCGCGCAGGCCGACTCGACCAGTGAGCTATTACGCTTTCTTTAAATGATGGCTGCTTCTAAGCCAACATCCTGGCTGTCTGGGCCTTCCCACATCGTTTCCCACTTAACCATGACTTTGGGACCTTAGCTGGCGGTCTGGGTTGTTTCCCTCTTCACGACGGACGTTAGCACCCGCCGTGTGTCTCCCGTGATAACATTCTCCGGTATTCGCAGTTTGCATCGGGTTGGTAAGTCGGGATGACCCCCTTGCCGAAACAGTGCTCTACCCCCGGAGATGAATTCACGAGGCGCTACCTAAATAGCTTTCGGGGAGAACCAGCTATCTCCCGGTTTGATTGGCCTTTCACCCCCAGCCACAAGTCATCCGCTAATTTTTCAACATTAGTCGGTTCGGTCCTCCAGTTAGTGTTACCCAACCTTCAACCTGCCCATGGCTAGATCACCGGGTTTCGGGTCTATACCCTGCAACTTAACGCCCAGTTAAGACTCGGTTTCCCTTCGGCTCCCCTATTCGGTTAACCTTGCTACAGAATATAAGTCGCTGACCCATTATACAAAAGGTACGCAGTCACCCTGATAAATCAAGGCTCCCACTGCTTGTACGTACACGGTTTCAGGTTCTTTTTCACTCCCCTCGCCGGGGTTCTTTTCGCCTTTCCCTCACGGTACTGGTTCACTATCGGTCAGTCAGGAGTATTTAGCCTTGGAGGATGGTCCCCCCATATTCAGACAGGATACCACGTGTCCCGCCCTACTCATCGAGCTCACAGTATGTGCATTTTTGTGTACGGGGCTGTCACCCTGTATCGCGCGCCTTTCCAGACGCTTCCACTAACACACACACTGATTCAGGCTCTGGGCTGCTCCCCGTTCGCTCGCCGCTACTGGGGGAATCTCGGTTGATTTCTTTTCCTCGGGGTACTTAGATGTTTCAGTTCCCCCGGTTCGCCTCATTAACCTATGGATTCAGTTAATGATAGTGTGACGAATCACACTGGGTTTCCCCATTCGGAAATCGCCGGTTATAACGGTTCATATCACCTTACCGACGCTTATCGCAGATTAGCACGTCCTTCATCGCCTCTGACTGCCAGGGCATCCACCGTGTACGCTTAGTCGCTTAACCTCACAACCCGAAGATGTTTCGTAAAACACCATCGTGTTGCGAAAATTTGAGAGACTCACGAACAACTTTCATTGTTCAGTGTTTCAATTTTCAGCTTGATCCAGATTTTTAAAGAGCAAAACTTCGCAGTGAACCCTTGCAGGTACACTCTGAAGTATTTTTTATTTAATCACTACAGAGATGGTGGAGCTATGCGGGATCGAACCGCAGACCTCCTGCGTGCAAAGCAGGCGCTCTCCCAGCTGAGCTATAGCCCCATAACATGTAGTTAAAACCTCTTCAAATTTGCGGTGCAAATTTGGTAGGCCTGAGTGGACTTGAACCACCGACCTCACCCTTATCAGGGGTGCGCTCTAACCACCTGAGCTACAAGCCTGTAGAGGTTTTACTGCTCATTTTCATCAGACAATCTGTGTGAGCACTGCAAAGTACGTTTCTTTAAGGTAAGGAGGTGATCCAACCGCAGGTTCCCCTACGGTTACCTTGTTACGACTTCACCCCAGTCATGAATCACAAAGTGGTAAGCGCCCTCCCGAAGGTTAAGCTACCTACTTCTTTTGCAACCCACTCCCATGGTGTGACGGGCGGTGTGTACAAGGCCCGGGAACGTATTCACCGTGGCATTCTGATCCACGATTACTAGCGATTCCGACTTCATGGAGTCGAGTTGCAGACTCCAATCCGGACTACGACGCACTTTATGAGGTCCGCTTGCTCTCGCGAGGTCGCTTCTCTTTGTATGCGCCATTGTAGCACGTGTGTAGCCCTGGTCGTAAGGGCCATGATGACTTGACGTCATCCCCACCTTCCTCCAGTTTATCACTGGCAGTCTCCTTTGAGTTCCCGGCCGGACCGCTGGCAACAAAGGATAAGGGTTGCGCTCGTTGCGGGACTTAACCCAACATTTCACAACACGAGCTGACGACAGCCATGCAGCACCTGTCTCACAGTTCCCGAAGGCACCAATCCATCTCTGGAAAGTTCTGTGGATGTCAAGACCAGGTAAGGTTCTTCGCGTTGCATCGAATTAAACCACATGCTCCACCGCTTGTGCGGGCCCCCGTCAATTCATTTGAGTTTTAACCTTGCGGCCGTACTCCCCAGGCGGTCGACTTAACGCGTTAGCTCCGGAAGCCACGCCTCAAGGGCACAACCTCCAAGTCGACATCGTTTACGGCGTGGACTACCAGGGTATCTAATCCTGTTTGCTCCCCACGCTTTCGCACCTGAGCGTCAGTCTTCGTCCAGGGGGCCGCCTTCGCCACCGGTATTCCTCCAGATCTCTACGCATTTCACCGCTACACCTGGAATTCTACCCCCCTCTACGAGACTCAAGCCTGCCAGTATCAGATGCAGTTCCCAGGTTGAGCCCGGGGATTTCACATCTGACTTAACAGACCGCCTGCGTGCGCTTTACGCCCAGTAATTCCGATTAACGCTTGCACCCTCCGTATTACCGCGGCTGCTGGCACGGAGTTAGCCGGTGCTTCTTCTGCGGGTAACGTCAATGAATAAAGGTATTAACTTTACTCCCTTCCTCCCCGCTGAAAGTACTTTACAACCCGAAGGCCTTCTTCATACACGCGGCATGGCTGCATCAGGCTTGCGCCCATTGTGCAATATTCCCCACTGCTGCCTCCCGTAGGAGTCTGGACCGTGTCTCAGTTCCAGTGTGGCTGGTCATCCTCTCAGACCAGCTAGGGATCGTCGCCTAGGTGAGCCGTTACCCCACCTACTAGCTAATCCCATCTGGGCACATCCGATGGCAAGAGGCCCGAAGGTCCCCCTCTTTGGTCTTGCGACGTTATGCGGTATTAGCTACCGTTTCCAGTAGTTATCCCCCTCCATCGGGCAGTTTCCCAGACATTACTCACCCGTCCGCCACTCGTCAGCGAAACAGCAAGCTGTTTCCTGTTACCGTTCGACTTGCATGTGTTAGGCCTGCCGCCAGCGTTCAATCTGAGCCATGATCAAACTCTTCAATTTAAAAGTTTGATGCTCAAAGAATTAAACTTCGTAATGAATTACGTGTTCACTCTTGAGACTTGGTATTCATTTATCGTCCGAGGACGTTAAGAATCCGTATCTTCGAGTGCCCACACAGATTGTCTGATAAATTGTTAAAGAGCAGTTGCGACGCGGCTTTCAGCTCACTGTCGCGAGGTGGCGTATATTACGCTTTCCTCTTTCAGAGTCAACCCTGAATTTCAGGATTTTTCTCTTCGTTGTTACGACCATCTTGTGAAGTGTTTCACGTTGTCGTCTCAACGGAGGCGCATTATAGGGATCCCAATTTTTTGCACAAGTACTTTTTTGATCTTTTTTTCTGTTTGTTCTTTTTTCAGCCTCTTTGCTGCATTCACATGCAAAATGGCGCATTTTTACATAGCAAAACACTTGCGCAAGGCTAATAAAGCACCCAAAGTCATAGATAAATCATTTTTCGTTGAGGTAAGTATGTCAGACACTCTACGCCCATACCGGGATCTTTTTCCACAAATCGGTCAGCGAGTCATGATTGACAGTAGCAGTGTGATTATTGGTGATGTTCGGTTGGCCGATGATGTGGGGATCTGGCCACTTGTTGTAATTCGTGGTGATGTTAATTATGTTCAGATCGGCGCCCGAACCAATATCCAGGATGGCAGCGTCTTACACGTGACCCATAAATCAACGGCTAATCCACAAGGCAATCCGTTAATCGTCGGCGAAGACGTTACGGTTGGACATAAAGTGATGCTCCACGGCTGCACCATTGGCAATCGAGTTTTGGTTGGGATGGGCTCAATTTTACTTGATGGCGCAATAGTAGAAGATGATGTGATGATTGGTGCGGGTAGCCTGGTCCCACAAAATAAACGGCTGGAGAGCGGATATCTGTATCTCGGTAGCCCCGTCAAACAGATCCGCCCGTTAAGTGATGAAGAGAAGGCTGGGTTACGCTATTCCGCGAATAATTACGTCAAATGGAAAGACGAATATCTGGATCAGGGTAACCAGACCCAGCCTTGATCATCTTCACTTTGTTCCTGAATTAAGTTTTCCGCTTCTTCTTCCAGGTCCCAGCGATGCTGACGAAAACTCGCTAACCACTGTTCTGGCGTATCTCCAGTAAAGCGATACGCCAGGCTCTCGCCAGAGATCGCACATGTCAGTTGCATGCCATTCACGAGAGCGGGAAAACATACACATTTTTTATTCTCGTCCCACTCTTCCCTGTCTGGAAACTGGATGGCCTGATTCACACCGACAGCTCCTGTTGCAATTGTTTGATGACCGGTTCTACATCAGGCAGAACGCCATGCCAAAGAAGGAAGGCATGAGCCGCCTGTGCCACCAGCATCCCTAAACCATCAGCATTATGCTTTGAGCCTCGCTGCTCACACCATGCCAGAAAAGGTGTTTTTCCTTTCTGATAGAACATGTCATAACAACAAATACCTGGATGGATGAGCGATGCTGGGATCGCGGGAATATCACCACTGATGCCACTGGATGTTGCATTAATAATGAGATCGAACTCATGACTTTCCAGTTCGTCCATACCCAACGCCTGAATACTGCCAGTATGCGCAAACAATTTAGCCAACTCTTCCGCGCGGGAAACCGTCCGATTAGTGATTGTCACCGCACAGTCCAGGGAAAGAAGTGGCAGTAGTACACCGCGAGATGCCCCGCCAGCGCCAATGAGCAGGATACGTAACCCGGGGCGGATAAAAGAGAGACGTTCCAGATCGCTTAACAAACCTACGCCATCGGTATTGTCACCCAGCAGGCGCCCATCTTCTAACTGCTTGAGGGTATTAACAGCACCAGCCAACGCTGCCCGTTCAGTGAGTTCATCCGCTCTGGCAAAAGCCTCTTCTTTAAAAGGCACCGTCACATTCGCACCTTTGCCACCAGCACTTAAGAAAGCGTTCAGTGTGTTGATGAAATCATTGATGGGTGCCAACACGCGCCCATAGGGATGTTCAATATTCAGTTGCTGAGCAAATTGCTGATGAATGAATGGCGATTTGCTGTGGGCTATCGGATTACCAAAAACAGCATAGATTTCCATTATGTTACCCCTGTCGAAACAGTTCACCCGTCAGGGCATCGCGGATTTCTGAAGGATTTAAACGCCCCCCCGTTTCACCAGGCACAACCGGGAACGCCGCGCCAAATTGTGCGCGAACTTCGTCTACTGTCCGGCAAGGTGGCAATCCACTCAAGTTGGCACTAGTAGAAACCAGCGGTTTACCATAAGCCTGGCACAAAGCAATCACCAACGGATGGTCGGTGACTCGTACAGCAAGCGAATCAAAGCGCCCCGTCAACCAGCGCGGTGTTGTCGCAGGCGCGGGAAAGACAAAGGTGACAGGACCTGGCCAGCGGGAAAAAATGGTTTCACGCTGCGCGTCCGTCAGCATGCTGTCATCGATATAAGGTTTGAGCTGCTCGTAATTTGCTGCGATTAAAATCAGCCCCTTATCAACCGGACGCTGTTTTAACTCCAACAGTCGCATCACTGCAGTTTCGCTATCAGGATCGCACCCGACACCGAAAACAGCTTCCGTTGGATAGGCGATGACACGTTCTTCATTGAGGACATCTACCGCAGCCGCGATAGCGTCTCCTTGCAGGTTATTATTCACGTTATTATTCCGCCGAAACCGGCTTTCCACATTGTTTACTGGCACAGAAATGTTTAACACCCTGCGCGGTTTTCTTTTCGATGAGTAGCGGATAGTGACACTCAGGGCACTCTCCGGCTATGGGTTTGAAGTTAATAGCAAATTGACACTCCGGGTAGCGATCACAGGAGTGGAATGTTTTGCCATAACGGGAGCGGCGCTGGACCAGATGACCCGTCCGACATTGGGGACATGTAATTGCCGTTTCGTCCGGTTTATCGATAAGTTCAGTATGTTCGCATTCAGGGTAGTTACTGCAGCCAATAAACATACCAAAGCGTCCCTGGCGTAATACCAGATTTGCGCTACATGCAGGGCAAACTTGCCCCTCCAGAACTTTGACGATATGCCCATCCGCTGAAGATTTCAGAGGACGGACGTAGTCACACGCCGGATACTGTGAGCACCCAAGAAACGGACCGTGTTTCCCGGATCGAATAACCAGATCAGCCCCGCACTTTGGGCAGGACTCATTATTACGCACCGTGAACAGTGCTGATTTCGCCATAACAACTTATGCTGAATTAAAGAAATGATTAATGCAGCATACCTTCATTCACTTCAAAGAGTAATTCTTCCATTTGCTGGTACGCATTTTCGCAGCCCGGAATATTGAACAACACCATCAGGATTACCCATTTCAAGTCTTCCAGGTCGAACTCTGCGGTATCCAGCGCGAGCACTCGCTCTATCACCATTTCACGGGTTTCAAGGTTAAGCACCTGAATTTGCTCAAGGAAAAGCAGAAAACCACGACAGCTGGCATCCAGTCTTTCACACTCTTCCGGGGTATAAATACGCATGGAGAGTGGATCAGAGGCCAGTTGCATTGGCTCTGCCAGTCCTTCCTGATAATCCGCAAGCTTTTCCAGCCAAAGCAGGGCATTGTAGATATCTTCTCGATCAAATCCTGCATCGGTAAGATCCTGTTCAAGTTTGTCTTGATCCACACGCAACTCAGCTTCTGTGTGAATATAGGTTTCAAACAAATACATTAGTACGTCGAACATGGCATGCCCTCCTCAATCGGACATAGCCGCCGGGTACTGCTGCGATCCACCCTGCTAACTCCAGTTCTAGTAGTTGAGTAACTACCTCTGGCACAGGTTGGCCGGCACGTTCAGCGACGACGTCAACAGGTGTTACCTCATCTCCTACGTTAGCCAGGAGCTCAGGAAATGGCAATGCCACGTCTTCCTGATCCGGTGAATAAAATGAATTTTCAGGGGCATCTGGCAACCAGTGCAATCCGTATTGCAAATTTTCCAGGATTTCTTCCGGTTCCGTCACAAGAGTCGCACCTTGTTTTATTAACCAGTGAGGTCCTTCGCTTCCCGGACTCCCTAATGGACCGGGCAAGGCAAAAACTTCTCGCCCCTGTTCAAGCGCACAACGTGCTGTCACCAAAGAACCACTACGTAAAGCAGCTTCTACCACCAGTACACCTTTACTTAGACCACTGATAATGCGATTTCTTCGCGGGAAATTGTAAGACAGTGGCGGAACATCCAGCGGAAATTCGGAAACGATAGCGCCTCCCTGTTCAAGCAGACTAGCGGCGAGTTGAGCATGGCGACGCGGATGGATAGTATTGAGTCCATTTCCCAAGACCGCAATACTAACGCCATTTACCTGTACCGCCGCTTTATGTGCCACACCGTCGATTCCACGCGCCAGCCCACTGGTAATCGTTACGCCACGTGTCGCCAGCGATTCGCAAAATAATCGTCCCCATCGCTCGCCATACCATGAATGAGCACGACTTCCCACGACGGCAAGCTGAAATGATCGCAATGCGGGAAGCCCCCCGGCAACAAACAGAGCACCGGGATAATCAACCGTTGCGAGAAGTTGAGGAGGATAAAATTCGCTATCCGCAGGGATTAAATGATGATTGGGTTGTTCAAGCCAACAAAGTGAGCTTTCAATACTCTTTTGCGGAAATGAAAGAAAGCGTTGTGCCTGCCGCAATGTAAGCCCTGTTTGCTGCAATACAACCGCATCAATATACGACTGTTTTGCCAGCCAGTGAGCGATACGAACCATATCATCGCCGTACAAGCTGCTGATGCCCATCAGACGCAGCCAAATTTCTGTATCGACCATCCTTATCTCCCTGCCATAAGCAGCCTTAGCAATCTTTGCGATTGGTCAGTGATGCTGTCAATCAGAGGGGGATTTGTCTAGAATAGAAGAAATAATCTTTCTAACTCCTGAACACATCTCTGGAGATTTATGTCAGTTTTGCAAGTGTTACATATTCCGGACGAGCGGCTTCGCAAAGTTGCTAAACCGGTAGAAGAAGTGAATGCAGAAATTCAGCGTATCGTCGATGATATGTTCGAGACGATGTACGCAGAAGAAGGTATTGGCCTGGCTGCAACCCAGGTTGATATCCATCAACGTATCATTGTTATTGATGTTTCGGAAAACCGTGACGAACGGCTGGTGCTAATCAATCCGGAGCTTTTAGAAAAAAGCGGCGAAACAGGCATTGAAGAAGGTTGCCTGTCGATCCCTGAACAACGTGCTTTAGTGCCACGCGCTGAGAAAGTTAAAATTCGCGCCCTGGACCGCGACGGTAAACCATTTGAACTGGAAGCAGACGGCCTGTTAGCCATCTGTATTCAACATGAGATGGATCACTTGGTTGGCAAACTGTTTATGGATTATCTGTCACCGCTGAAACAACAACGTATTCGTCAGAAAGTTGAAAAACTGGATCGTCTGAAAGCCCGGGCTTAAGGATAAGAACTAACGTGTCAGAATCACTACGTATTATTTTTGCGGGTACACCTGACTTTGCAGCGCGTCATCTTGACGCGCTGTTGTCTTCTGGACATAACGTTGTTGGCGTGTTTACCCAACCCGACCGACCAGCAGGGCGCGGCAAAAAGCTGATGCCAAGTCCGGTCAAAATGCTGGCTGAAGAAAAAGGCTTACCCGTTTTTCAGCCTGTTTCTTTGCGTCCACAAGAAAACCAGCAACTGGTCGCTGACCTGCAAGCTGATGTTATGGTTGTCGTCGCCTATGGGCTGATTCTGCCTAAAGCTGTGCTGGAGATGCCACGTCTCGGCTGTATCAATGTTCATGGTTCACTGCTGCCTCGCTGGCGCGGTGCCGCGCCAATCCAACGTTCGTTATGGGCGGGAGATGCAGAAACCGGCGTGACCATTATGCAAATGGATGTCGGTTTGGACACTGGCGATATGCTTTATAAACTCTCCTGCCCGATCACTGCAGAAGATACCAGTGGTACGCTGTACGACAAGCTGGCAGAGCTTGGCCCACAAGGGCTTATCACCACGTTGAAACAACTGGCAGACGGGACGGCGAAACCAGAAGTTCAGGACGAAACTCTTGTCACTTACGCTGAAAAGCTAAGTAAAGAAGAAGCACGTATTGACTGGTCACTTTCGGCAGCACAGCTTGAACGCTGCATTCGCGCTTTCAATCCATGGCCGATGAGCTGGCTGGAAATTGAAGGACAGCCGGTTAAGGTCTGGAAAGCGTCGGTCATTGATACGCCAACAAAGGCTGCGCCAGGAACGATCCTTGAAGCCAACAAACAAGGCATCCAGGTTGCAACTGGTGATGGCATCCTGAACCTGCTCTCGTTACAACCTGCGGGTAAGAAAGCGATGAGCGCGCAAGACCTCCTGAATTCTCGTCGGGAATGGTTTGTTCCGGGCAACCGTCTGGCCTGATAGTCCACTCTTCTAAGCCCGGTCTTGCCGGGCATTTTTATTTTTATACTTATGAAAAAACAACGTAATTTACGTAGCATGGCGGCCCAGGCCGTTGAACAAGTCGTCGAACAAGGGCAATCATTAAGCAACATTCTGCCACCGCTACAGCAAAAAGTTTCCGATAAAGACAAAGCCCTTCTTCAAGAGTTGTGCTTTGGCGTATTGCGTACGCTCTCACAGCTAGACTGGCTGATTAATAAGTTAATGGCCCGTCCGATGACTGGCAAACAGCGTACTGTGCATTACCTGATTATGGTTGGTTTGTATCAACTGCTTTATACCCGCATTCCACCTCATGCTGCGCTGGCTGAAACGGTTGAAGGTGCTGTCGCAATTAAGCGCCCGCAACTTAAGGGACTGATTAACGGCGTGTTACGCCAGTTCCAGCGTCAGCAAGAAGAGTTATTAGCCGAGTTTAATGCCAGTGATGCACGTTATCTACATCCTTCTTGGTTGCTGAAGCGTCTGCAAAAAGCGTATCCAGAGCAGTGGCAATCCATCGTCGAAGCCAATAACCAGCGTCCGCCAATGTGGCTGCGCGTTAATCGTATGCATAATTCCCGCGATAACTGGATTGCACTTCTGGAAGAGGCTGGTATGCAAGGCTTCCCACATGCGGATTACCCGGATGCTGTACGCCTGGAAACACCCGCACCTGTTCATGCGCTACCCGGTTTTGAAGAAGGATGGGTTACCGTTCAGGATGCATCAGCACAAGGTTGCATGACCTGGCTTGCTCCACAAAATGGTGAATACATTCTGGATCTTTGTGCCGCCCCCGGCGGTAAAACAACGCATATCCTTGAAGTGGCACCAGAAGCGCAAGTGCTGGCGGTCGATATTGATGAGCAACGGCTCTCTCGCGTTTACGACAATTTAAAACGCCTTGGTATGAAGGCAATCGTGAAACAAGGTGATGGCCGTTACCCTTCCCAATGGTGTGGCGAGCAACAGTTTGATCGCATTTTATTAGATGCGCCTTGTTCGGCAACCGGTGTGATTCGTCGCCATCCGGATATTAAATGGTTGCGTCGCGATCGCGATATCCCGGAACTCGCTCAGTTGCAGTCTGAAATCCTTGACGCCATCTGGCCACATTTAAAATCCGGTGGAACCCTGGTTTATGCTACCTGTTCGGTGTTGCCGGAAGAGAATAGCCAGCAGATTAAAGCCTTTTTGCAACGTACTGATGATGCCGTACTTTGCGAAACAGGAACACCTGAGCAACCTGGTAAGCAAAATCTTCCAGGCGCCGAAGACGGTGACGGCTTCTTTTACGCTAAGCTAATCAAAAAGTGATGAGATAACGGGTCGCGACTGATGAAAATTATCATTCTGGGTGCCGGTCAGGTTGGCGGCACGCTGGCGGAAAACCTGGTTGGCGAGAACAACGATATTACCGTTGTCGATACTAATGGTGAGCGTCTGCGGACCTTGCAGGATAAATTTGATCTGCGTGTTGTGCAGGGGCATGGCTCTCATCCACGCGTATTGCGAGAGGCAGGTGCCGACGACGCCGATATGCTGGTTGCTGTAACTAGTTCAGATGAAACTAATATGGTTGCCTGCCAGGTAGCCTACTCACTTTTCAACACCCCTAATCGCATCGCTCGTATCCGCTCGCCGGACTACGTTCGAGATGCTGATAAGCTATTCCATTCTGATGCCGTACCGATTGATCATCTGATCGCGCCAGAGCAGTTGGTTATCGATAATATTTACCGACTGATTGAGTATCCCGGCGCATTGCAGGTGGTGAACTTCGCTGAGGGTAAAGTCAGTCTGGCTGTGGTTAAAGCCTATTATGGTGGCCCGCTGATTGGTAATGCACTTTCGACCATGCGCGAACATATGCCACATATCGATACTCGTGTGGCAGCAATTTTCCGCCACGATCGCCCCATTCGTCCGCAAGGTTCGACCATCGTTGAAGCTGGTGATGAAGTGTTCTTTATTGCCGCTTCACAGCATATCCGCGCGGTGATGAGCGAATTACAACGTCTGGAAAAACCGTATAAGCGGATTATGCTGGTAGGCGGCGGCAATATCGGCGCTGGACTGGCGCGTCGTCTGGAAAAAGATTACAGCGTCAAACTCATCGAACGTAATCAGCAGCGCGCTGCCGAACTGGCGGAAAAGTTGCAGAATACGATCGTCTTTTTTGGCGATGCGTCGGATCAGGAACTGCTGGCTGAAGAACATATTGATCAAGTTGATCTGTTTATTGCCGTCACCAACGATGACGAAGCCAATATCATGTCCGCCATGCTTGCCAAACGTATGGGGGCGAAAAAGGTGATGGTGTTGATCCAACGTCGCGCTTATGTGGATCTGGTTCAAGGAAGCGTGATCGATATTGCGATTTCACCGCAACAAGCAACTATATCTGCGTTGCTTAGTCATGTGCGAAAAGCTGATATTGTTGGTGTTTCCTCACTCCGTCGAGGTGTGGCTGAAGCTATTGAAGCTGTTGCTCACGGTGATGAGAGCACTTCTCGTGTTGTTGGTCGGGTTATTGATGAAATTAAACTGCCACCGGGGACAATCATCGGTGCGGTGGTACGCGGAAACGACGTGATGATTGCTAATGATAATTTACGTATTGAGCAAGGCGATCACGTGATTATGTTTCTTACAGATAAAAAGTTTATTACCGACGTCGAACGACTCTTCCAGCCAAGCCCTTTCTTCTTGTAATTAATAAGGCGTCTTATGACGCCCTATTATTTCCCTTTTCTTTTCAAGGATTAATTAAATTCATTCCTGGCAGGAAAATGCCTTAACATTTGTTAGACTTATAAATGTTAGCTTCATAGGGAGAAAGACATGAGCATTATTAAAGAATTTCGCGAATTTGCGATGCGCGGGAATGTAGTGGATTTGGCTGTAGGTGTCATTATCGGCGCCGCATTCGGTAAGATCGTCTCTTCACTGGTTGCTGATATCATCATGCCGCCACTGGGTTTATTAATTGGCGGGATCGACTTTAAACAGTTTGCTGTCACATTACGCGATGCGCAGGGGGATGTACCCGCTGTTGTTATGCATTACGGCGTCTTCATTCAAAACGTATTTGATTTTCTGATTGTGGCCTTTGCCATCTTTATGGCGATTAAGCTAATCAACAAACTGAATCGGAAAAAAGAAGAACCGGCGGCGGCTCCAGCACCAACTAAAGAAGAAGTATTACTGACAGAAATTCGTGATTTGCTGAAAGAGCAGAATAACCGCTCTTAACAAGCGCCAGAAAGCAGAAGGCCAGTGGTAAAAAAGCGATTCACTTTCTTGCCACTGGCCTCCCAGTTCCCCCGATTGCCATGTTTTCCTTTTCGCATATAGCTGCCTTTCCCTTTTTTATTTTTCTCTACGCGTTGTCTGAACAGGGGGTCATGCAGTAATGCTTCTATCGCATTATCCTTTATCTGCCCTTTCGTATGCTGATATCGGCTCATAAAAACTCCAATTGATTATTTTACGGCGCGAGTGTAATCCTGCCAGTGCAAAAAATCAACAGCCACTCTTAACGCCACTCGCCCCTTGTTCAAGAGCTTCAAGAATCGAGCAATAAACACTGCTATGGGCGGTCCCACAACAGGCATCGTTAAGGCGTTGCAAGGAACGCTGCATACTCTGCAACTCGGCTATCCGTGCTTCGACTTCCTGCAATCTTTCCTGCACAATGCCTTTTGACTCCTGACAGGTATGGTGCTCAGGATCGATACGGATCGACAGCAACTCGCGGATCGACTCCAGACTGAAACCTAGTTGTCTGGCATGGCGGATAAATTTCAATCGCTGGAGATCGCTTTCGGTATACAGGCGAAACCCACCTTCGGTACGCACTTCATGCTCCATCATCTGCTGCTTTTCGTAATAACGAATCGTGTCGGGTGTTACTTCCGCCATTTTTGCCAGCTCACCAATGCGATACATACATACTCCACTAGTTATCGTTGATTTTGTCCAACAACTTGTCAGCATACTCACCACGTAAAAACTCGGTGCTCAATCCTGCTTGTCGCAGCTTTAACTCCAGTAATAACAACCGACGACTAACTTCATGATATTGCGGATCGTCATGATGAATACCTTTGAGGATATCCAGAAGTTGAATTGCCTCCTTTCGTTGCTCAAGTTCTGGCGGTAAGCAACCTGCATTCTTCAACAAGCGATACCCCGCACGTAATTCCGGTGGCACGTGGGAATCATCATCAAGTATCAATGGCTCGCCGCTACCGGGCAGGTTATCAAACTCACCTTTCGCTTGCGCTTCTGATATATGGCGCTCTGCCCACTGGTCAAGTAACCACATAAATACTCCAGGGGATGAACAAAAAGAGTACAGCTATTGTAGATAAGTGGGGATACTGCGGGTATAAAAAAACCCGCCGGGGCGGGTTTTTTTACGTTGCTTCAGATTACTCTGCAGCAGCTTCTGCTTTCTCTGAACGATCAACCAGCTCGATGTAAGCCATCGGCGCGTTGTCGCCTGCACGGAAACCACACTTCAGAATACGAGTGTAACCACCGGCACGGCTCGCGAAACGCGGGCCCAGTTCGTTAAACAGTTTTGCCACGATCTCGTTATCACGAGTACGGGCGAATGCCAGACGACGATTAGCAACGCTATCAGTCTTGGCAAGAGTAATCAGCGGCTCAACTACGCGGCGCAGCTCTTTCGCTTTAGGCAGAGTCGTCTTGATGATTTCATGACGAACCAGTGAACCTGCCATATTGCGGAACATAGCCTGGCGATGGCTGCTGTTGCGGTTCAGTTGACGACCACTCTTACGATGGCGCATGACCTTATCCTTCTCAGTAAAACCTTAACCTGTGATCCGGTTACTCGTCAGCGATGCTTGCCGGTGGCCAGTTTTCCAGGCGCATACCCAGAGACAGTCCACGGGAAGCCAGCACGTCTTTAATCTCAGTAAGAGATTTTTTACCAAGGTTAGGCGTTTTAAGGAGCTCAACCTCGGTACGCTGTACCAGATCACCGATATAGTGGATAGCTTCTGCTTTAAGGCAGTTAGCAGAGCGGACAGTCAATTCCAGATCGTCAACAGGGCGCAGCAGGATCGGATCGAACTCTGGTTTCTCTTCTTTCACTTCCGGCTGACGTACATCACGTAAGTCAACGAAAGCTTCCAGTTGTTCAGCCAGAATGGTTGCCGCACGACGAATCGCCTCTTCAGGATCGATTGTGCCGTTGGTTTCCATTTCGATGACCAGCTTGTCCAGGTCGGTACGCTGTTCTACACGCGCTGCTTCAACATTGTAGGCAATACGCTCTACAGGGCTGTAGCATGCGTCGACCAGCAGACGGCCGATTGGGCGCTCATCTTCTTCCGAATGAATTCGGGTAGAAGCCGGCACATAACCACGACCGCGCTGAACTTTGATACGCATGCTAATAGACGCGTTCTCATCGGTCAGGTGGCAGATCACGTGCTGCGGCTTGACGATTTCGACATCACCGTCGTGGGTGATATCGGCTGCAGTCACAGGGCCAATGCCAGATTTATTCAAGGTAAGAATAACTTCATCTTTGCCCTGAACTCTCACCGCCAGCCCTTTCAGGTTGAGCAGGATTTCCAGGATATCTTCCTGAACGCCTTCTTTGGTGCTGTACTCATGTAGTACACCATCAATCTCAACCTCGGTCACCGCGCAACCCGGCATCGATGAGAGCAGAATACGGCGCAGTGCGTTACCCAGAGTATGGCCAAAGCCACGCTCTAAAGGCTCAAGGGTCACCTTGGCGTGCGTCGAACTCACTTGCTCGATATCAACCAGGCGCGGTTTTAGAAACTCTGTCACAGAACCCTGCATTGTGTCCTCTCTTTGGTACTAAGCTTTACTTGGAGTAAAGCTCGACGATCAGGTGTTCGTTAATGTCCGCAGACAGATCAGAACGCTCCGGCTTACGCTTAAACGTACCTTCCATCTTGCCAGCATCAACTTCCAGCCAGGTTGGCTTTTCACGCTGCTCAGCCAGCTCCAGAGCGGCTTTCACGCGAGACTGCTTCTTCGCTTTCTCACGAATGCTTACAACGTCATTCGGACTAACCTGATAAGAAGCGATGTTAACAACACGACCGTTTACCATAATTGCTTTATGGCTAACCAGCTGACGTGCTTCTGCACGAGTGGCACCGAAGCCCATACGGTATACAACGTTGTCCAGACGACCTTCCAGCAGAGCCAACAGGTTTTCACCGGTGTTGCCTTTCAGACGTGCTGCTTCTTTATAGTAGTTACGGAACTGACGCTCCAGCACACCATAGATACGGCGAACTTTTTGCTTTTCACGCAACTGCACACCATAGTCAGACAGACGCGGTTTACGCGCACCGTGCTGGCCAGGAGCTTGTTCAATTTTACACTTGGTATCGATCGCGCGAACGCCAGACTTAAGGAATAAGTCGGTGCCCTCACGACGGCTCAGCTTGAGCTTAGGACCCAAATATCTTGCCATTTTCTTTCTCCAACAAACCTGGAAAACGAAGCGTTATACGCGACGTTTTTTCGGCGGACGACAACCGTTATGAGGGATCGGAGTCACATCAGTAATGTTAGTGATGCGGAAACCTGCGGCGTTCAGAGCACGAATAGTAGATTCGCGGCCTGGACCCGGACCTTTAACCATAACTTCCAGATTCTTGATGCCGTATTCTTTCACGGCGTCAGCGCAACGCTCTGCTGCAACCTGAGCTGCAAACGGAGTGGATTTGCGAGAACCACGGAAACCGGAACCACCGGCAGTTGCCCAACCCAACGCGTTACCCTGACGATCAGTGATAGTCACGATGGTGTTGTTGAAAGAAGCATGGATATGAGCCACGCCGTCAGAGACTTGTTTTCTTACACGTTTACGTGCACGAATTGGTGCCTTTGCCATTATTCAATCACCCCGATTATTTCTTGATCGGTTTGCGCGGACCCTTACGGGTACGTGCGTTGGTCTTGGTACGCTGACCGCGAACCGGGAGACCACGACGATGACGCAAACCGCGATAGCAACCAAGATCCATCAGGCGCTTGATGCTCATGCTGATTTCACGGCGCAGATCACCTTCAACGACAAATTTGGCAACTTCGTCACGCAGCGTGTCGATTTGTCCTTCAGACAGCTCACTGATCTTAACATCTTCAGCGATACCCGCTGCAGCCAGGATGGCTTTGGAACGGGTCTTGCCGACGCCATAAATCGAAGTTAATGCGATTACGGCATGCTTATGATCAGGAATGTTAATGCCTGCTATACGGGCCACTATGCACTCCTACTATTTAATATGTACGTTCCATGCTGAAAAGCCCGTTTTCAGGATACTCAAATGGAAACGCACAGACATACAAAAGATTGGCTGGCTAATCTAGCCAGCTCAACCCAACTTTGCAAGAAAAATATGCGAATAAATCAGCCTTGGCGCTGTTTATGCTTCGGCTCGGCACTGCAAATCACACGGATGACACCATCACGCTTAACGATTTTGCAGTTACGGCATAATTTCTTGACGGAAGCACGAACTTTCATTTTTACTCTCCGTAACTTCTCGGGCGACCAATTATCGGCCGTAGCCTTTCAGGTTCGCCTTCTTCAATGCAGACTCATACTGACTAGACATCATCAGAGTTTGCACTTGAGCCATAAAGTCCATAATCACGACAACAACGATAAGCAGTGAGGTCCCACCGAAGTAGAACGGTACTTTCATTGCATCACGCATGAACTCCGGGATCAGGCAGATAAAGGTAATGTACAGCGCACCAACCAGGGTCAGGCGGGTCATTACTTTATCGATATACTTCGCCGTTTGCTCTCCCGGACGAATTCCTGGTACAAATGCACCGGACTTCTTCAGGTTATCTGCTGTTTCACGCGGGTTGAAAACCAACGCCGTGTAGAAGAAACAGAAGAAGATGATTGCAGACGCATAGAGTAACACATAAAGCGGTTGCCCAGGCTGCAAATACAGCGAAATTGTTGTCAGCCAGTTCCAACCAGTACCGCCCCCGAACCATGACGCGATAGTCGCCGGGAACAGAATAATACTGGAAGCGAAGATTGCCGGGATTACCCCCGCCATATTCACTTTCAGCGGTAAATGTGTGCTCTGTGCAGCATAGACACGACGACCTTGCTGACGTTTTGCGTAGTTTACCACAATGCGGCGTTGACCACGCTCAACAAATACAACAAAGAACGTCACTGCAAATACTAATACTGCAACCAACAGCAACACGAGGAAGTGCAGGTCGCCTTGACGCGCTTGCTCGATAGTATGGGCAATGGCTGGCGGGAGTCCCGCAACAATACCGGCGAAGATAATGATTGAAATACCGTTGCCGATACCTCGTTCAGTGATCTGTTCGCCCAACCACATCAGGAACATTGTTCCTGTGACCAGACTTACAACAGCGGTGAAGTAGAATGCAAAGCCCGGGTTAATAACCAGGCCTTGCATACCAGGCATATTCGGCAGACCGGTAGCAATACCGATCGACTGGAATATTGCCAGCACCAGAGTACCGTAACGGGTGTACTGGCTGATCTTACGACGGCCAGACTCCCCTTCTTTCTTAATTTCTGCCAGCGTTGGGTGAACCACCGTCAGCAGCTGGATAATGATCGACGCCGAAATATACGGCATGATCCCCAGAGCAAAGATAGAAGCACGGCTGAGGGCACCACCAGAGAACATGTTAAACATTTCAATGATGGTGCCTCGCTGTTGCTCAAGCAGTTTGGCAAGTACAGCGGCATCAATACCAGGGATCGGAATAAAAGAGCCAATACGGAACACAATCAGCGCACCGATAACAAACAGCAGTCTGCGTTTCAGCTCGCCTAAGCCACCTTTGGCACTTTGAAAATCTAATCCCGGTTGTTTAGCCATCTGCTACTTATTCCTCGATTTTACCGCCAGCAGCTTCGATAGCAGCACGAGCGCCTTTAGTAACACGCAGGCCACGAACAGTTACCGGAGTAGTTACTTCGCCAGCCAGGATCACTTTCGCGAACTCGATCTGGATACCGATAATGTTAGCCGCTTTCAGCGTGTTCAGGTCTACAACACCGCCTTCTACTTTAGCCAGGTCAGACAGACGAACTTCGGCTGTAATCGCAGCTTTACGAGAAGTGAAGCCGAATTTCGGCAAACGACGGTACAGAGGCATCTGACCACCTTCGAAACCGCGACGTACGCCACCGCCAGAACGAGACTTCTGACCTTTGTGACCACGACCACCGGTTTTACCGAGGCCAGAACCGATACCACGACCCAGGCGTTTACCCGCCTTTTTGGAGCCTTCGGCCGGAGACAGAGTATTTAAACGCATCTCTTACTCCTCAACTTTAACCATGAAGGAAACCGCGTTGATCATACCGCGAATAGCAGGAGTATCCTCGCGCTCTACGGTGTGACCAATACGACGCAGACCCAGGCCAAGCAGCGTTGCCTTGTGTTTCGGCAGACGACCGATTGCACTGCGGGTTTGAGTAATTTTAATAGTCTTTGCCATGGTTTATTTCCCCAGAATTTCTTCAACGGATTTACCACGCTTGGCAGCGACCATTTCTGGAGAACTCATATTTTCCAGGCCATCAATAGTTGCACGAACCACGTTGATCGGGTTGGTGGAACCATATGCTTTAGCCAGAACGTTATGAACCCCAGCGACTTCCAGAACGGCGCGCATTGCACCACCGGCAATGATACCGGTACCTTCGGAAGCCGGCTGCATGAATACGCGAGAACCCGTGTGAACACCTTTAACAGGGTGTTGCAGAGTGCCGTTATTCAGCGCGACGTTAATCATATTGCGACGGGCTTTTTCCATCGCTTTCTGGATCGCTGCTGGAACTTCACGCGCTTTACCGTAACCAAAACCAACGCGACCGTTACCATCACCAACTACAGTCAGAGCTGTGAAGGAGAAAATACGACCACCTTTAACGGTTTTAGATACGCGGTTTACCGCGATCAGCTTTTCCTGCAGTTCGCCAGCTTGTTTTTCGATGTGAGCCATCTTACACCTCTACCTTAGAACTGAAGGCCAGCTTCACGGGCAGCATCTGCCAGTGCCTGGACACGACCATGATATTGGAACCCGGAACGGTCAAAGGATACATCTTTGATGCCTTTTTCCAGAGCGCGTTCAGCGACAGCTTTACCCACAGCTGCAGCCGCGTCTTTGTTACCGGTGTACTTCAGTTGTTCAGCGATAGCTTTTTCTACAGTAGAAGCAGCTACCAGAACTTCAGAACCGTTCGGTGCAATTACCTGTGCGTAAATGTGACGCGGGGTACGATGTACCACCAGGCGAGTTGCGCCCAGCTCCTGGAGCTTGCGGCGTGCGCGGGTCGCACGACGGATACGAGCAGATTTCTTATCCATAGTGTTACCTTACTTCTTCTTAGCCTCTTTGGTACGCACGACTTCGTCGGCGTAACGAACACCCTTGCCTTTGTAAGGCTCAGGACGACGGTAGGCGCGCAGATCCGCTGCAACCTGGCCGATCACCTGCTTATCAGCGCCTTTCAGCACGATTTCAGTCTGAGTCGGACATTCAGCAGTGATACCCGCAGGCAGCTGATGGTCAACAGGATGAGAGAAACCCAGAGACAGGTTAATCACATTGCCTTTAACCGCTGCACGGTAACCTACACCAACCAGCTGCAGCTTCTTAGTGAAGCCTTCGGTAACACCGATAACCATTGAGTTCAGCAGGGCACGCGCGGTACCAGCCTGAGCCCAACCGTCTACGTAACCATCACGCGGACCGAAGGTCAGGGTATTATCTGCATGTTTAACTTCAACAGCATCGTTGAGAGTACGAGTCAGCTCGCCGTTTTTACCTTTGATCGTAATAACCTGACCGTTGATTTTTACGTCAACGCCGGCAGGAACAACGACCGGTGCTTTAGCAACACGAGACATTTTTTCCTCCGATTAGGCTACGTAGCAGATAATTTCGCCACCAAGACCAGCCTGGCGCGCTGCACGATCAGTCATAACACCTTTAGAGGTAGAAACAACTGCGATACCCAGACCCGCCATAACTTTCGGCAGCTCATCTTTACGTTTATAGATGCGCAGACCTGGGCGGCTGACACGCTGAATGCTTTCTACAACAGCTTTGCCCTGGAAATACTTAAGAGTCAGTTCCAGTTCAGGCTTGGTGTCGCCTTCAACTTTAAAATCTTCAATAAAACCTTCTTCCTTCAGCACGTTGGCGATTGCCACTTTCAGCTTGGAGGAAGGCATGGTGACCGCAGCTTTGTTCGCGGCCTGACCGTTACGGATACGGGTCAGCATATCCGCGATCGGATCTTGCATGCTCATCTGTCTTTACTCCCGTGATTCAATTGGTGACAATTACCAGCTAGCCTTTTTCAGACCCGGGATTTCACCGCGCATAGCGGCTTCACGGACCTTAATACGGCTCAACCCGAACTTCCGCAGGAAACCATGCGGACGACCTGTTTGACGGCAGCGGTTACGCTGACGAGACGGGCTGGAATCACGCGGCAGAGTCTGCAGCTTGAGAACAGCATTCCAACGATCTTCGTCGGAAGCGTTCACATCAGAGATGATCGCTTTCAGTTCAGCGCGTTTCGCGAAGTATTTATCAGCTAAAGCTACGCGTTTTACTTCGCGTGCTTTCATTGATTGCTTAGCCATTTAGTAACCCTACCTTACTTGCGGAACGGGAAGTCAAAGGCAGCCAGCAGAGCACGGCCTTCTTCGTCAGATTTCGCAGTAGTGGTAATGGTAATATCCAAACCACGAACGCGGTCGACTTTATCGTAGTCGATTTCTGGGAAGATGATCTGCTCACGGACACCCATGCTGTAGTTACCACGACCGTCGAAAGACTTAGCGGACAGGCCACGGAAGTCACGGATACGAGGTACAGCAATAGTGATCAGGCGCTCAAAGAACTCCCACATGCGTTCGCCACGCAGAGTTACTTTACAGCCGATCGGATAGCCCTGACGGATTTTGAAGCCTGCAACAGATTTGCGTGCTTTGGTGATCAGCGGTTTTTGACCGGAGATTGCTGCCAGGTCTGCTGCTGCGTTATCCAGCAGTTTTTTGTCAGCGATCGCTTCACCAACACCCATGTTCAGGGTGATCTTCTCGACCCGAGGGACTTGCATGACAGAATTGTAGTTAAACTCAGTCATGAGTTTTTTAACTACTTCGTCTTTGTAGTAATCATGCAGTTTCGCCATCGTACTACTCCAAATTACTTGATAGTTTCGCTGTTAGACTTGAAGAAACGGACTTTTTTACCGTCTTCGAATCTAAAGCCTACACGGTCAGCCTTGCCGGTTGCCGCATTGAAGATTGCTACGTTGGAAACCTGAATAGCGGCTTCTTTTTCAACGATGCCACCCGGTTGGTTCAGGGCCGGAACCGGCTTCTGATGTTTCTTAACCAGGTTGATACCTTCAACAATGACCTTGCCGGAAGACAGGACATTCTTAACTTTACCGCGTTTACCTTTATCTTTACCGGTTAACACGATAACTTCGTCATCACGACGGATTTTCGCTGCCATGATTCGCTCCTTAGAGTACTTCTGGTGCCAGAGAGATAATTTTCATGAACTTCTCACTACGAAGCTCACGAGTTACCGGCCCAAAAATACGCGTACCGATAGGCTGCTCGCTGTTGTTGTTCAGAAGAACACAAGCATTACCATCGAAGCGAATGACAGAACCGTCCGGGCGACGAACACCCTTCTTGGTGCGCACCACTACCGCCTTCAGCACATCACCTTTTTTGACCTTACCACGCGGAATTGCTTCTTTGATGGTGATCTTGATGATGTCGCCTACGCCTGCGTAGCGACGGTGCGAGCCACCCAGAACCTTGATACACATTACGCGACGTGCACCGGAGTTGTCGGCGACGTTCAGCATAGTCTGTTCTTGGATCATTTTAGTGCTCCGCTAATGTCAACTACTACTGAGACCCGAAAATCAGGTCGTTAAAAATCCCCATATCGAGGGCGCGGCATTATAACACCGCTTCAAGGATATGGGTAGAAAAAATAAACGGCTCATTTCTGAGCCGTTTATTCGTATCGAGAGAGTGTACTGTATTACAGAACCGCTTTCTCTACAACGCGAACCAGCGTCCAGGATTTAGTCTTGGACAGCGGACGGCATTCGCGGATTTCAACCACGTCACCGATACCGCATTCGTTGTTCTCGTCATGTACGTGCAGTTTGGTCGTACGCTTGATGAATTTACCGTAGATCGGGTGTTTCACAAAACGTTCGATAGCAACAACAATGGATTTCTCCATTTTGTCGCTAACAACGCGACCTTGCAGAGTACGGATTTTATCGGTCATTACGCACCCGCCTTCTCGTTCAGTAAAGTCTTAACGCGTGCGACATCGCGACGCACTTGCTTCAACAGGTGAGACTGTTGCAGCTGGCCACTTGCAGCCTGCATACGCAGGTTGAACTGCTCACGCAGCAGGTTCAGCAGCTCGGTGTTCAGCTCTTCAACGCTCTTCTCACGCAGCTCTTTTGCTTTCATTACATCACCGTCTTAGTTACAAAGGTGGTTTTAATCGGCAGTTTCGCTGCTGCCAGCTTGAATGCTTCACGGGCCAGCTCTTCCGGAACACCGTCCATTTCATACAGGACTTTACCCGGCTGAATCAAGGCAACCCAATACTCCACGTTACCTTTACCTTTACCCATACGCACTGCCAGCGGCTTTTCAGTGATCGGTTTGTCCGGGAACACACGGATCCAGATCTTACCTTGACGCTTAACTGCACGGGTCATAGCACGACGTGCTGCTTCGATCTGACGGGCAGTCAGACGACCACGGCCAACAGCTTTCAGACCGAAGCTGCCGAAGCTAACATCCGTACCCTGCGCCAGACCGCGGTTACGGCCTTTGTGCATTTTACGGAATTTTGTACGCTTTGGTTGTAACATCAGCGACGCTCCTTATTTACGGCCTTTACGCTGCTGCTTTTTAGGCTGAGCAGCCGGTTTTTCCGGTTGTTCAACAGCAGCCATACCACCCAGGATCTCGCCTTTGAAGATCCACACTTTAACGCCGATTACACCGTAAGTGGTGTGCGCTTCAGAGGTGTTGTAGTCGATGTCAGCACGCAGAGTGTGCAGCGGTACGCGACCTTCGCGGTACCATTCGGTACGTGCGATTTCCGCGCCGCCCAGACGGCCGCTAACTTCAACTTTAATACCTTTAGCGCCCAGACGCATTGCGTTCTGTACAGCACGCTTCATAGCACGACGGAACATAACGCGACGTTCCAGCTGAGAAGTGATGCTGTCAGCAACCAGTTTTGCGTCCAGTTCAGGCTTACGAACTTCGGCGATGTTGATCTGTGCAGGAACGCCAGCGATGTCCGCTACGACCTTACGCAGTTTTTCTACGTCTTCACCTTTTTTACCGATAACGATACCCGGGCGAGCAGTGTGAATGGTTACACGGATGCTCTTAGCCGGACGCTCGATAACGATACGAGATACGGACGCTTTAGCCAGTTCCTTAGTCAGGTACTGACGTACTTTAAAATCGCTGTCCAGGTTGTCAGCGAATTCTTTGGTGTTCGCAAACCAGGTAGAGTTCCATGGTTTTACAATACCCAGGCGAATACCATTAGGATGTACTTTCTGACCCATTGCTAGTCTCCAGAGTCTCAGCGATCGGACACAACCACAGTGATGTGGCTGGTGCGCTTCAGGATGCGATCTGCACGACCTTTTGCACGCGGCATAATGCGCTTCATGCTCGGGCCTTCGTCTACGAAAATTTTCGTAACTTTCAGATCGTCAATGTCAGCGCCATCGTTGTGTTCAGCGTTAGCAATGGCAGATTCCAGAACTTTCTTGACCAGTACAGCCGCTTTCTTGTTGGTGTAGGTCAAAATATCCAGAGCCTGCGACACTTTCTTACCGCGAATCAGGTCAGCAACAAGGCGAACCTTCTGAGCAGAAGAACGAGCATGGCGATGTTTAGCGATAGTTTCCATCTCTTCCTCCTACCTTATTTCTTCTTCGCTTTTTTATCAGCAGCGTGGCCGCGATAAGTACGAGTCGGTGCGAATTCACCCAGTTTGTGACCGACCATTTCGTCGGTTACAAATACCGGAACGTGCTGACGACCATTATGGACAGCGATGGTCAAACCGATCATGTTAGGAAAGATCGTTGAACGACGGGACCAAGTGCGCAGGGGCTTCTTGTCTCCGCTTTCCACCGCTTTCTCTACCTTCTTCAGCAAGTGCAGGTCAATAAAAGGACCTTTCTTGAGAGAACGTGGCATGGCTTATCCTCTAAAATTATTTGCTACGGCGACGTACGATGAATTTATCAGTACGCTTGTTGCTGCGGGTCTTCTTACCTTTGGTCTGAACGCCCCACGGAGTTACCGGGTGCTTACCAAAGTTACGACCTTCACCACCACCATGTGGGTGGTCTACCGGGTTCATCGCGGTACCGCGAACGGTCGGACGAACACCACGCCAGCGTGCAGCACCTGCTTTACCCAGAACGCGCAGCATATGCTCAGCATTGCCAACTTCGCCCAGAGTTGCACGGCAGTCTGCTTCTACTTTACGCATTTCACCAGAACGCAGACGCAGGGTGACATAAGCACCATCACGAGCAACGATCTGAACGTAAGTACCAGCGGAACGTGCCAGCTGACCGCCTTTACCTGGTTTCATTTCTACGTTATGAACAGTAGAACCAACCGGGATGTTGCGCATCGGCAGGGTGTTACCTGGTTTGATTGCAGCATCAACGCCAGACTGAATCTGGTCGCCAGCTTTCAGGCCTTTAGGGGCCAGGATGTAACGGCGTTCACCGTCTTTGTACAGAACCAGCGCGATGTTCGCGGAACGGTTCGGATCGTACTCAAGACGTTCAACAACTGCCGGGATACCGTCTTTGTTGCGTTTGAAGTCAACAATACGGTAAGCCTGCTTGTGGCCACCACCGATATGACGAGTGGTGATACGGCCATTGTTGTTACGACCACCGGATTTGCTGTTTTTTTCCAGCAACGGAGCAAAAGGTTTGCCCTTGTGCAGCTCAGGGTTAACCACTTTAACAACGTGGCGACGACCCGGAGATGTCGGTTTACATTTAACAACTGCCATTGTATTACTCCTCCGACTTACTCAGCGCCGCCAACGAAGTCCAGATTCTGGCCTTCTTTCAGGGTGACGTAAGCTTTTTTCCAGTCGCTACGACGACCGATACGCTGTCCGTGACGTTTAACTTTCCCTTTAACGACCAGGGTGTTAACGACTTCGACTTCGACTTCAAACAGTTTCTGCACAGCAGCTTTGATTTCTGCTTTGGTCGCGTCTTTAGCAACTTTGAGTACGATGGTGTTGGATTTTTCCATCGCAGTAGACGCTTTTTCAGAAACGTGCGGTGCACGCAGCACCTTCAGCAGACGTTCTTCACGAATCATGCCAGCATCTCCTCAACTTGCTTAACAGCATCAGCAGTCATTACGACTTTGTCGAAGGCGATCAGGCTAACCGGGTCGATACCAGTTGCATCGCGTACGTCAACCTTGTGCAGGTTGCGCGCAGCCAGGAACAGGTTTTCGTCCAGCTCACCGGTGATGATCAGCACATCTTCCAGAGCCATGTCTTTCAGTTTCTGTGCCAGCAGCTTAGTTTTCGGCGCTTCTACAGAGAACTTCTCGACAACGATCAGACGATCCTGACGTACCAGTTCGGACAGGATGCTTTTCAGCGCGCCGCGGTACATCTTCTTGTTAACTTTTTGACTGTGGTCCTGCGGACGAGCAGCGAAGGTCACGCCACCAGAACGCCAAATCGGGCTCTTGATAGAACCAGAACGCGCACGGCCGGTGCCTTTCTGGCGCCACGGTTTTTTACCGGAACCAGTTACTTCAGCACGAGTCTTCTGAGCACGAGTACCCTGACGAGCACCAGCTGCATAAGCAACAACAACCTGGTGAACCAGCGCTTCGTTGAAATCACGACCGAAGGTAGTTTCGGAAACAGTCAGCGCGCTCTGCGCGTCTTTCAATACTAATTCCATTGCTATCTCCTTACGCCTTCACAGCTGGTTTAACGATCAGGTCGCTACCGGTTGCACCCGGGACAGCACCTTTAACCAGCAGCAGGTTGCGCTCAGCGTCAACGCGTACTACGTCAAGGCTCTGAACGGTTACACGTTCGTTACCCATCTGACCTGCCATTTTCTTGCCTTTGAACACTTTGCCCGGAGTCTGGTTCTGACCGATAGAACCCGGAACGCGGTGAGACAAGGAGTTACCGTGAGTAGCGTCCTGGGTACGGAAGTTCCAGCGCTTAACGGTACCTGCGAAACCTTTACCTTTAGAGGTGCCAGTTACGTCAACTTTTTTAACGTCAGCAAACAGTTCAACGCTAATGCTCTGACCTACAGTGAACTCTTCGCCTTCAGCCAGGCGGAATTCCCACAGACCACGGCCAGCTTCTACGCCAGCTTTAGCGAAGTGGCCAGCTTCAGGCTTGGTCACACGGTTAGCTTTTTTAGCACCGGTGGTTACCTGAATAGCACGGTAGCCATCGTTAGCCAGGTCTTTAACCTGAGTAACGCGGTTTGCTTCAACTTCGATTACGGTTACTGGGATAGAAACGCCGTCTTCTGTGAAGATACGGGTCATACCCACTTTTTTACCGACTAAACCAATCATTGTTTCAACCTCTCAATCGCTCAATGACCTGATTAACCCAGGCTGATCTGCACGTCTACACCGGCAGCCAGATCCAGACGCATCAGAGCATCAACGGTTTTCTCGGTTGGCTCAACGATGTCAACCAGACGCAAGTGAGTACGGATTTCGTACTGATCGCGCGCGTCTTTGTTGACGTGCGGAGAGATCAGAACAGTGAAGCGCTCTTTGCGTGTCGGCAGCGGGATCGGACCACGGACCTGCGCACCAGTGCGCTTGGCAGTCTCGACGATTTCCGCGGTTGCTTGATCGATCAGACGATGATCAAACGCTTTCAGGCGGATACGGATTCTTTGGTTCTGCATGAGACCAGAGCTCCAATTATTTTATAAACGAAAATGATTACTCCTCAGACCCATTACGATTGATGGGAGAGTGTAACCGTTCTTACGTAGCTCCCCGATTGGGAGCATTGTTAGGTAGCCAAATTCGGCTAACTGAGGTTCAGATTGAACCTGCTGTCAACTACGACAAGCCCGCGCATTATACATACTTAACCATCGAACGCAAGCGTATTGCTAGTAAAGTAAACAACGGGCAGATTATTGCTGTAACTCATTGAGTGCATTTTTCACTCGCTCTCTTAAACCGGCTTTTTCCTCGCTTTCTCCTGTAGCTGTGCCTTCATCCTCTGAAGACGACGCCTCATTTTCTATCGTGGCATCTTCGTCCGCGTCATCCTCGGCAGGTTCGACGACGACAGGCAATGGCTGTTTTTTGAAGAAATAATGTTGTGTTGATTGTTTATAAGGTGGTGCTTCTTCTACTGAATTTTCCGTTTTAACTATCCATATCGCCCATAACTGCTGGGCATACCCCCCAGCCAACACCATTCCTGCGAACCAAAGGCTTGTCACCAGCGCCCAAATGGCATACTTCGTTTTGCCATGTTGTTGTAGCTGGACAGTTACTCGCTGACCACTTTCTCGCTGCTGATGTGCGGCAAAATAGAATTCAAACATCTTATTTTCCCTTCCCTGTTTCGTCCGGGGAAATATTGGCTTCATCCTGATATAGATACGCGCTCTCCCCTGCCACCTGCCAGAGATGCACCAATGTTGAAGAGCCAACAACGCCGTCAGCTTTTAAGTGATTAATCTTCTGAAATTGCTTAATTTTTTCTACCAGCAGCGGTCGCCATTCTGTCGAGGGTTCAGTCGAAATATGGAGAGCACGATTCAACATTGTTTCCAGCCAAAGAATCTCTTCCTCGCTACTGTCGCGCGTAATTGTGCTTTCACCTTCCGGAGACATTTTCAATAGCAGGAGATAATCACCCGCCCACACCGTCTCAAACCATTTACGCGTTAGCGTCCAGGTCTGCTGCCCTATAAGTACATCTATAGAGTCATCGCCGACCCGAATGACGACGACGGGCAATTTTTTATTTGCGACATTAAGCGACGCTATCCAGGGCAGGTTCTGATCTATTAACGCCTGAAGTGACGCCTTACCACTTTTACAAGTCAGGCCTGCTCTAATAGCGTGGTCGCACCAGGCTGAATCGGCCGGAACATCGTACCCCCACACACCATATAACACGCTTAGCGCATCACTATCGCGCATCACTGTACGGAAAATATCCTGTGTCATCTCTTCTTTTATTGATGGCGCTACTGGCATCAACCACGAAGGAATCGGTAAGGGAGATATAAACGAGGACAGCATCAGCCAACCACCGACAAGAGCAATTACGGTTCCACTCATCCCCCCAGCCCAACACATTTTCCGGCTCCGCTTATCACCCAATGCCCGGTAAATTGTTCGCCATTGTTTTGCCGTGAATGCGCTGGTCTGCTCGCTTTGTTGTAATAAGCAAATTGTTTCGCCTGCCTGCGCCAGCCTTCTGCGATCGCCTCTGCAAAGTGCAGCGATCCGCTTCAGTACCTTACTCGTTAACAGGGCATCGGGCTGGTCGATGTGGTGTCCTTCAAGGATACTTTGTCGAAGTTCGTGTTCTGCCAGTGCTCCTGACGTAATTATTTCAATGCCTCTGGCTTCAACGTAACGTTCAACTTTTCGATTTGATCTGCCAACGAGCAAAAACTGACAATCGGGAATAAGGCTCCTCGCGCGTTGGATATCATCGAGAACACAGCGGTGATTCAGATGAGCATTTTCAACAATAATAAGAGGATTACGGCTTTCCACTTGCTGGAACGTCCGCAGTAATTCCACGCCCATCTCATCTCGCCTCCAGGCGAGATCGCGGCTTCCTTCTTTATTTGCGTTATCGTCAATAACAACCCATGCAGCTTTACCTTGCCAGGACACGACAAGGCTTAAAGTAATCACTCGACGATGGGTATCATTTTGCAATTGCTTCGCTAACCAGGATTTTCCACTTCCGGCCTCGCCCGACAGATAGCATATCCGCCAGGATCGATTCTCCTCACGAAGCCAGGCAAGGATAACTTCTCTTCTTGTAGACATAATACTTCCTGTATTAATAATCGATTATCCTTAATCATAAAAATAACGAATGCATTTATTGATATTAATGCGTTAACTGAATATAAATAAATTTCGCTTGATTCATTCAACCAGCATTAATACTATTTATAGTAACGTCAATATACAACCCACCCAATTTATTTTATTAGAATATATATCGTGCCAACCCTACCTTTCTCCTTCCATCTGGCAATTCATAATAGACGCACAGTCATTTATATATTGATGATATCCATAAGTGTGGTGGCGGTTATTTTTAATATAAATTATTTCCACACAAACCTGGTCAAAAATGCACAAATCATTAACCAACCAGGTGGCGCATTTAAATCTGATTTCAACCTTGCGGGTTTATGGCGTAATGGCAGTAACGCGGGTATAAAAGACACACATCTGATTTCTGCCCAACAAGAAACGCCAAAGCTTTCTGTCGTACTCAGTGGTATCATTCTGACGTCTAATGATGAGACATCTTATGTTTTAGTTAATGAAGGCGCAGAACAAAAGCGATATGCCCTGAACGATGCCCTGGAGTCAGCACCGGCAACATTCATCCGAAAAATAAATAAAACCAGCGTGGTTTTTGAAACTCACGGACAGTTCGAAAAAGTCACGCTTCATCCGGGATTACCGGACGTTATCGAGCAACCTGACTCTGATACTCAAAGTGTGCTCGCAGATTTTATTATCGCGACGCCTATTCGTGACGGGGATCAATTATTTGGCCTTCGATTGAATCCGCGTAAAGGGCGCGATGCATTTGCTACCAGCTTACTGCAACCTGGCGATGTCGCCCTTAGAATCAACAATCTTTCACTGACCCTCCCTGATGAGGTTTCCCAGGCATTAAGTTTACTGCTAACCCAACAGAGCGCTCAGTTTACAATTCGTCGCAACGGCGTACCCCGCTTGATAAATGTTTCCGTCAGGGAACTTACTGGAATGAATGGACAGAGTGATGAAGGGATTAAATAAAATCACATGTTGCCTGTTGGCGGCGCTACTTATGCCTTCCGTCGGGCATACTGAGAACGAACAATACGGGGCCAATTTCAATAATGCTGATATCCGTCAGTTCGTGGAAATTGTAAGCCAGCATCTGGGTAAAACAATTCTGATTGATCCCTCGGTTCAAGGAACCATTTCCGTACGCAGCAATGATACGTTTAGTCAGCAAGAGTACTACCAGTTCTTTTTGAGCATTCTTGATCTTTACGGCTATTCCGTCATCACGCTGGACAATGGTTTTCTGAAAGTGGTGCGCTCAGCTAATGTAAAAACATCGCCAGGAATGATTGCTGACAGTTATCGTCCAGGCATAGGTGATGAGTTGGTCACCCGAATCGTACCGCTTGAGAACGTTCCTGCTCGTGACCTGGCTCCCCTGCTGCGTCAAATGATGGATGGCGGCAGCGTCGGTAACGTTGTGCATTATGAACCCTCCAACGTTCTCATTCTGACCGGTCGTGCCTCCACCATTAATAAACTGATTGAAGTGATAAAGCGCGTTGATGTCATCGGCACAGAGAAGCAGCAAATTATTCATCTGGAATACGCGTCAGCGGAAGATCTCGCCGAGATTCTTAATCAATTAATCAGCGAAAGCCACGGTAAAAGCCAGATGCCTGCCCTCCTTTCCGCGAAGATTGTGGCGGATAAGCGAACCAACTCTCTTATCATCAGCGGGCCGGAAAAAGCACGTCAGCGCATCACCTCATTACTGAAAACACTTGATGTAGAAGAGAGCGAGGAAGGAAATACCCGGGTCTATTACCTGAAATATGCTAAAGCCACAAATCTGGTCGAAGTATTGACCGGCGTTTCCGAAAAGCTGAAAGATGAAAAAGGAAATGCGCGTAAGCCTTCGTCTTCTTCTGCGATGGATAATGTTGCCATTACCGCCGATGAACAGACCAACTCGTTGGTCATTACCGCTGACCAATCCGTCCAGGAAAAACTCGCCACGGTAATTGCGCGTCTGGATATTCGTCGTGCACAGGTGCTGGTTGAGGCGATCATCGTCGAAGTTCAGGATGGAAATGGACTTAACCTCGGCGTGCAATGGGCGAACAAAAACGTTGGCGCACAGCAATTTACCAATACAGGATTACCGATATTTAACGCTGCGCAAGGTGTGGCTGATTATAAAAAGAATGGCGGGATCACCAGCGCGAATCCTGCCTGGGATATGTTTAGCGCCTACAATGGCATGGCCGCAGGCTTCTTCAATGGCGACTGGGGCGTATTGCTGACTGCGCTGGCTAGTAACAATAAAAATGATATCCTCGCCACCCCGAGCATCGTAACGCTGGATAATAAACTCGCGTCCTTCAACGTTGGTCAGGATGTGCCGGTGCTATCCGGCTCCCAGACCACTTCTGGGGATAACGTCTTTAATACCGTCGAACGCAAAACGGTGGGCACAAAACTCAAAGTCACTCCGCAGGTCAATGAAGGCGACGCGGTACTGCTCGAAATAGAGCAGGAGGTTTCCAGCGTTGACTCTTCGTCTAATTCGACGCTCGGCCCGACATTCAATACCCGAACTATTCAAAACGCCGTGCTGGTCAAAACCGGTGAAACGGTAGTCCTGGGCGGATTGCTGGATGATTTTTCTAAAGAGCAAGTGTCAAAGGTTCCTTTACTTGGCGATATTCCTTTAGTGGGGCAACTCTTCCGCTATACCTCGACCGAGCGCGCCAAACGCAACCTGATGGTATTTATCCGACCGACGATTATCCGTGACGATGATGTTTATCGCTCACTGTCGAAAGATAAATACACCCGCTACCGTCAGGAGCAACAACAACGAATAGACGCGAAATCAAAAGCATTGGTTGGCTCTGAAGATTTACCGGTGCTGGATGAAAACACGTTCAACAGCCACCCCCCTGTGTCATCGTCGCGGTGAGGCATTCACATGAGAATTCACTCACCATACCCTGCCAGTTGGGCAATGGCACAAAGAGTCGGTTATCTCTATTCAGAGGGGGAGATTATTTATCTCGCCGGTACGCCATTCGAGCAGTTACTCGATATTCAGCGCCAGGTTGGTCAGTGCCATACCATGACCCGCTTGTCGCAGGCTGATTTTGAAGCACGGCTGGAAGCGGTATTCCATCAGAACACTGGTGAGTCGCAACAGATTGCGCAGGATATTGATCAATCCGTCGATCTCCTCTCCCTCTCAGAAGAAATGCCTGCGAATGAAGATCTACTGAATGAAGATTCAGCCGCACCGGTTATCCGTTTAATCAACGCCATTTTAAGTGAGGCTATTAAAGAAACCGCCTCCGACATCCACATTGAAACCTATGAAAAAACAATGTCGATCCGTTTTCGCATTGACGGCGTTCTGCGGACAATTTTACAGCCAAACAAAAAACTGGCAGCGTTGCTTATCTCCCGAATAAAGGTCATGGCTCGGCTTGATATCGCCGAAAAACGTATTCCGCAGGATGGAAGAATCAGTTTGCGTATCGGGCGACGTAACATAGATGTCCGCGTATCCACACTGCCGTCCATCTATGGTGAACGCGCCGTGCTCCGCCTGCTGGATAAAAACAGCCTCCAGCTTTCATTGAACAATCTGGGGATGACGGCTGCGGATAAGCAGGATTTAGAAAATCTCATTCAGCTTCCGCACGGTATTATCCTGGTGACCGGGCCGACAGGTTCCGGTAAAAGCACCACGCTCTACGCCATTCTTTCGGCGCTTAATACCCCTGGCCGCAATATTCTGACGGTAGAAGATCCCGTGGAATATGAACTGGAAGGCATAGGACAAACGCAGGTGAATACCCGAGTGGATATGTCTTTCGCTCGCGGCTTGCGCGCCATTCTTCGCCAGGATCCGGATGTTGTGATGGTTGGGGAAATTCGTGATACAGAAACCGCGCAGATTGCTGTTCAGGCTTCGCTCACCGGCCATCTGGTGCTCTCAACACTCCACACTAACAGCGCATCAGGCGCAGTGACCCGGCTCCGCGACATGGGCGTCGAATCATTTCTACTTTCGTCTTCCCTGGCAGGAATTATCGCGCAACGGCTGGTTCGTCGTCTTTGTCCGCAATGCCGACAATTCACTCCTGTATCCCCCCAACAAGCGCAGATGTTTACACATCACCAGCTAACTGTTACTACGATTGGCACTCCCGTTGGCTGTCCTCACTGCCATCAATCCGGCTATCTGGGGCGCATGGCGATCCACGAAATGATGGTTATTACACCGGAATTACGAGCTGCTGTTCATGAAAATGTGGATGAACAAGCTCTGGAGCGACTGGTTCGGCAGCAACACAATGCCTTAATCAAAAATGGCCTGCACAAAGTGATAAGTGGAGACACCTCCTGGGATGAAGTGATGCGCGTCGCCAGCGTCACGCTGGAGAGTGAAGCATGAATTATCGCTATCGCGCCATGACCCAGGATGGTCAAAAATTGCAGGGGATCATTGATGCTAACGATGAACGTCAGGCGCGGCTGCGGCTGCGTGAAGAAGGGCTTTTCCTGCTGGATATTCGCCCCCAAAAAAGTTCGGGGGTAAAAACGCGTCGCCCGAGGATTAGCCATAGTGAACTGACGCTTTTCACCCGGCAGTTGGCAACCTTAAGCGCGGCGGCATTACCCCTGGAAGAGAGCCTTGCCGTAATCGGTCAGCAAAGCAGTAATAAACGACTGACTGACGTGTTAAATCAGGTACGTAGCGCCATCCTTGAAGGGCATCCCCTTTCCGATGCATTACAGCATTTTCCCACGCTTTTCGATTCGCTCTACCGTACCCTGGTCAAAGCGGGCGAAAAGAGCGGGCTTCTGGCTCCGGTGTTGGAAAAACTGGCTGATTACAATGAAAACCGGCAGAAAATCCGCAGCAAACTCATTCAGTCGCTGATCTACCCCTGCATGCTCACCACGGTGGCGATTGTGGTCGTGATTATTCTCCTCACTGCTGTCGTGCCCAAAATTACCGAACAGTTCGTGCATATGAAACAGCAACTGCCGCTGAGTACACGCATTCTTTTAGGTCTGAGCGACACGTTGCAACGTACCGGCCCGACATTATTAGCGACGGTGTTTATTGTCGCTGTAGGTTTCTGGCTCTGGTTAAAACGCGGCAATAACCGCCATCGTTTTCATGCCATGCTGCTGCGTGTTGCGCTCATTGGTCCACTGATTTGCGCCATAAACAGTGCACGCTATCTCCGCACCTTAAGTATTTTACAATCCAGCGGAGTCCCTCTGCTTGATGGGATGAATTTATCCACCGAAAGCCTCAGCAACCTCGAAATTCGCCAGCGCCTGGCAAATGCGGCAGAGAACGTTCGCCAAGGTAACAGCATTCATCTTTCGCTGGAGCAAACCGCAATCTTCCCGCCAATGATGCTCTACATGGTGGCCTCTGGCGAAAAAAGCGGGCAGCTCGGCACATTAATGGTCAGGGCAGCGGACAACCAGGAGACGCTGCAACAAAACCGAATCGCCTTAACGCTCTCCATCTTCGAACCGGCACTCATTATTACGATGGCACTGATCGTCCTGTTTATCGTCGTCTCGGTACTCCAACCTCTTCTTCAACTTAACTCAATGATTAATTAAGGAAAATATATGCACGCAACGGATAAGCAACGCGGTTTTACATTACTGGAAATTATGGTGGTTATTGTCATCATTGGCGTACTTGCCAGCCTGGTGGTTCCCAACCTGATGGGCAATAAAGAAAAGGCGGATAAACAAAAAGCCGTCAGCGATATCGTGGCGCTGGAAAATGCATTGGATATGTACAAGCTCGACAATCATCGCTATCCAACCACAAATCAGGGGCTTGAATCCTTAGTCGAAGCACCGACGCTGCCACCGCTGGCCGCAAACTATAACAAGGAAGGTTATATCAAGCGTCTGCCTGCCGATCCCTGGGGCAATGATTATGTCCTCGTTAATCCTGGCGAACATGGTGCATACGATCTGCTTTCAGCAGGGCCCGATGGTGAAATGGGAACCGAGGACGACATTACCAACTGGGGTTTGAGCAAGAAGAAAAAATAAGTCAGCGATGAATCAGCAACGCGGGTTTACCCTGCTGGAAATGATGCTGGTGCTGGCGCTGGTCGCTATCACGGCAAGCGTGGTGCTCTTCACATATGGTCGGGAAGATACCGCCAGCACCCGTGCGCGCGAAACAGCAGCGCAATTTACCGCTGCGCTTGAACTGGCCGTCGACCGCGCCACGCTTCACGGGCAGCCGGTCGGTATCCATTTCTCTGATTCAGGCTGGCGTCTTATGGCACCAACCAGAAATTCGTCAAGTTGGCTCTGGATCCCGCTCAAAGAGGATGCGGATGACGATAGCGAAAATCACTGGAGTGATGAAATTGCGATTCACACCCAGCCATTTAAATCGGATGACAGCAGCCAACCGCAGGTGGTGATTCTGGCCGATGGGCAAATCACCCCATTCTCCATATTGATTGCTAACCAGGAGACCGGTGAGCCACTCCTGACACTGGTATGCTCAGGGACATGGCCACTGGATCAAACGCTTGCCAGAGATACCCGGCCATGAACAAACAATCAGGGATGACATTACTTGAAGTCTTACTGGCGATGAGCATTTTCACCACAGTTGCTTTGACCTTAATGAGCAGTATGCAAGGGCAAAGAAATGCCATCGAGCGGATGCGTAACGAGACGCTGGCGTTGTGGATAGCGGATAACCAACTTCAGTTGCAAGATACATTCGACGAGGAAAACACGTCCAGTTCTGGCAAAGAGATAATAAATGGCGAAGAGTGGAACTGGCGCAGCGATATCCACTCAAGCAAAGATGGTACGCTTCTGGAACGCACCATAACCGTTACATTACCCAGCGGTCAGACAACCTCTCTTACGCGTTATCAAAATATCGATAATAAATCCGGGCAGGCGCAAGATGATTAATCGCCAGCAGGGTTTCACATTGCTGGAAGTCATGGCGGCGCTGGCGATTTTCTCAATGCTTAGCGTGCTGGCGTTTATGATTTTTTCGCAAGCTTCCGAGTTGCATCAACGCTCACAGAAAGAAATCCAGCAGTTCAATCAGCTTCAGCGCGCCATCACCATTCTTGATAACGATCTCCTGCAACTTGTCATTCGCCGGAATCGGGGAACGGACAAAATCATAGTTTTGGGTGAAGAGGCCATTTTCACCACTCAGAGTCGCGATCCACAGGCTCCTCTCAATGAAGCGCAAACCTTACAAACAGTTCACTGGTATCTACGAAATCATACGCTCTACCGCGCGGTTCGTACCTCTGTCGATAGCATGAAGGATCAACCCGCCCAGGCAATGCTGGAAAATGTCGAAGGCTTCCTTCTGGAAAGTAACAGCGGGGAAAGCGAGGAGCTTCCCCTCTCCGTCACTCTTCATCTGAATACCCCGCAGTATGGCGCGTTACAGCGTCGTTTTGCTTTGCCGGAGCTATTAACAAGAGAAGAGTCTCCGCAGCAAAACCAGGCCAGGGGCGAATAACATGAATATTGAACAACGTGGCGTCGCGCTGCTCATCGTACTCATGTTACTGGCGCTCATGTCCGCTCTGGCTGCGGATATGACACTGAGTTTTCACAACCAGCTTCAGCGAACTCGCCAGGTAAACCATCACTTACAACGACAATATGATATTGAACTGGCGGAGAAACTCGCTCTTGCCAGCCTCACTCAGGATGTTAAAGATAACGACAGACAGACCACGTTGCAGCAGTACTGGGCGCAGCCACAACAGATACAGCTGGACAATGGCAATACGGTGAAGTGGCAGCTACACGATGCTCAGCACTGTTTCAATCTCAATGCCCTGGCAAAAGTCTCCGACGATCCACTGGCAATCCCGGATTTCCCCGCGCAGGTTTTCGGCGCTTTGCTGATCAACGCGGGAATCGATCGCGCAAACACCGATGAGATCATGCAATCTATCGCCGACTATATCGACGCTGATGATTCGCCACGCTTTCACGGCGCAGAAGACAACTTTTACCAAAGCCAGATGCCACCTCGCCATAGCGCCAATCAGATGCTTTTTCTGACTGGTGAACTCCGTCAGATAAAAGGAATAACCGAGAACGCCTATCAGCGAATTATTCCTTATGTCTGCGTCCTCCCAACCACTGAACTCAATATTAATCTTAATATGTTAACTGAGAATGATATCCCGTTATTAAGAGCATTATTTCTCAACAATATCACGGACGCGGACGCACAGGTCTTATTACAAAAGCGACCAAAGGAAGGCTGGTTAACCACAGATGCATTTCTCTACTGGGCACAGCAGGATTTCTCCGGCGTGAAGCCCTTGGTTTCTCAGGTGAAAGAACATCTCTTTCCCTATAGCCGCTATTTTACGCTGAATACGGAAAGTATCAGCGACGAGCAATCCCAGGGATGGCAGAGCCATATTTTCTTCAACCGTAAACAGCAGAGCGCCCAAATCTATCGGCGTACGCTGCAACTCTATTAATCATAAGGATCGTGATGCCTGAATCGTTGATGGTAATACGTTCTTCCTCGACGCTACGTAAGCAATGGGAGTGGATGACATACTCCGCAGATAGCGTATCTTCAGTACATACGCTCACAGACGATCTTCCGCTGGAGTCGCTGGCCGATCAGCCCGGTGCAGGAAATGTTCATCTTCTGATCCCACCGGAAGGTCTTTTATATCGTTCACTCACGTTGCCCAACGCCAAATACAAACTCACCGCGCAAACATTACAGTGGCTGGCGGAGGAGACGTTACCCGACGCCAGCCAAAACTGGCACTGGACGGTTGTTGATAAACAAAATGACCGAGTGGAAGTGATAGGTATCCAGTCGGAAAAACTCAGTCGTTATCTTGACCGTTTACACACTGCCGGACTAAACGTGACGCGGGTTTTGCCAGATGGTTGTTACCTTCCCTGGAAAGAAGGCTCCTGGACTCTGGTTAACCAGCAAACGAGCTGGCTGATTCGCAGTGCTGCACATGCCTTCAACGAGCTTGATGAACGCTGGTTACAGCATCTTGCCACCCAGTTTTCTCCTGAAAATGTCATCTGTTTTGGCACTGCGGCTCCAGATATCGTGCTGGTCGATTCGCTTATCCAACATGCAGAATCTCCAGCATTACGTTTTTATTCTGCCAATCATTCTCTCCAGCACTACGACATGCTGCATGGTGTTTTTCGCAAACAGAAAACTGTCAGCAGATCGGGAAAATGGCTCGCCAGGCTGGCAGTAAGCAGTCTCATTTTTGCCATTCTCTCTTTTGCTGGTAGTCGGGGAATCGTTCTCTGGCAGACGCTTGGGATTGAAGACCAGCTTCAGCAACAACAGCAGGAAACCTGGCAACAATATTTCCCGCAGATCAAACGAACGCACAACTTTCGTTTTTACTTCAAGCAGCAACTCGCCCAGCAATATCCTGAAGCGGTGCCATTGCTCCATCATTTGCAAACACTCTTACTGGAACATCCTGAACTGCAATTAATGGAAGCCAATTACAGTCAGAAGCAAAAATCACTGATTTTGAAAATAAGTTCGAAAAACGAAGGCAATATTGATCGTTTCTGTGAGTTAACACAGTCCTGGCTTCCGATGGAAAAAACAGAAAAAGATCCGGTCAGTGGTGTATGGACAGTAAGGAGTACAGGGAAATGATTAAATTATGGTGGACTGAAAAATCCCCATCGGAAAAACAAATTATTATAGGGCTGGCGATTCTCTCGCTCTGCGTTTTCTGCTGGCTTGCGGTAATAAAACCTATCGATAACTACATTGCGGATCATCAATCCCGCATACAAAAAATTAAAAAGGATATTAAATGGATGCAAGACCAGGCGAGTGCACATGGATTACTTGACCATCCCACGCTCAGACAATCGGTCAAAAATATCCTTCTTGAGGAAGCAAAGCGTGAGAATTTAGCTATTACGCTAGAGAATGGCCCGGACGATACGCTGACAATTCATCCTGCCACATTCCCCCTCGAAAACGTCTCCCGCTGGCTGACTACGGCACAGATAACATACGGTATTGTTATTGAGGATCTTCAATTTACCCTTGCCGGAAACGAAGAGATCACCCTCAGGCATTTATCCTTCAGAGGGCAACAATAATGACAATGCTACTGCCGCTCTTCATTCTGGCTGGCTTTATTGCTGGTTACCTGGTGAATGCCGTGGCCTATCACCTCTCGCCTTTGGAGGATAAAACGGCGTTAACTTTTCGCCAGGTTTTGGTTCATTTCAGGCAAAAAAAATATGTCTGGCATGACACGTTGCCTATGGCACTTTGCGTGGTTGCGGCAATCGCCTGCGCCCTGGCACCTTTCATGCCGATCGTGACTGGCGCACTCTTTCTCTACTTCTGCTTCGCACTCACGCTCAGTGTTATTGATTTTCGTACCCAGCTCCTGCCCGACAAACTCACCTTGCCACTGCTCTGGCTTGGCTTGTTATTTAATGCGCAGTCTGGATTAGTTGATTTACATGATGCGATTTACGGCGCGGTAGCTGGATATGGGGTACTGTGGTGTGTTTTCTGGGGGGTGTGGTTTGTATGCCACAAAGAGGGATTAGGTTACGGTGATTTCAAGCTACTGGCCGCTGCAGGCGCGTGGTGTGGTTGGCAAACGCTACCAATGATATTACTTATTGCCTCGCTGGGAGGCATTTTTTACGCCATCGCATCACAACTGTGGCAGCGTCAGACCATCACCACAATTGCATTCGGCCCGTGGCTTGCGCTCGGTAGTATGATAAACCTGACGTATCTGGTCTGGATCTCTTATTAACCGGGAGGAATGTCCCTCCCGACATGGCTTAGCCTTCTTCGCGAATCTGTGCTTGCAAATAATTTTGCAGGCCCATTTTCTGAATCAAATCAAGTTCCGTTTCCAGCCAGTCAATATGGCCTTCTTCATCACGCAGAATTTCTATCATCATATCGCGGCTGACGTAATCATGAACGCTATCGGCATAACCAATTGCCTCGCGTAAATTCTTCGCGCCATCCAGCTCAAGTGCCAGATCAGAACGCAGCATTTCCTCAACATCTTCACCAATGTTTAGTTTTCCCAGATCCTGTAAATTTGGAAGACCTTCCAGAAAAAGAATGCGCTCTATATAACGATCGGCGTGTTTCATCTCATCAATGGATTCATGGTACTCCACATCATTGAGACGTTTGAGCCCCCAGTTTTTAAACATCCGGGCATGGAGAAAGTACTGATTGATTGCGACAAGCTCATTTCCCAACAGTTTGTTGAGATAATTTATAACTTTAGTATCACCTTTCATTTTTTGACTCCTTCGCTTCCACTCTTTGAAGCGTAGAACGGCTTACGAGTAAGTCAAAAAACACACTCCGTTTTATGCGGACTCCTTAAACTCCGGCAGCTGCATTAATTCATCCTCCATCACCTCACGTGCGGCTCTGACACATTTACCGCACTGGTTTCCAACCGGAATAAATTTTTTTAATTGCTGGAACGAGTGGGGAGAAAACTGGCGCACAGCCTGACGAATTTTTTTATCACTGATACCATTACAAAGACAAACGTACATAGAGACTCCCGTATACTTTCTTCAAAAATAAATGAAAATAGTTCTTATTTCAATTACGAAAAGACTCTTTTTTAATCAAAAAATAGAAATATGAATAAAAATAATGGGCTACAAAAATGTAGCCCATTGACAAAAAATGCGGCAATACCAGAAATTATCGCCAGCAAATTTACTGCTTAGTAAACGGCGCGAAGATCGCACTGAATGCGTACTTCGGAGCTTGTTCTTTAGTCAGACCGTGGAATTCCGGAGACAGGTTAGTGCCGCCCGGCAGATCACGCGCGATTGACCAGATACCTACCATGCCGAGGTTGCGAGTTTGCGCATCCTGCATGACCAGACGAGCATCAGAGAGATAGAAAACTTCACCCTGAACGTCGTTCACGCCAACCATCGGCGTGGTGCCCATCATGGCGTCAATTTCTGCATCGCTCTTGTTGGGATGGAGGCCTTTCAATTGTGAATGCAGGTTGGCAATCGCCGACGTTGCACACTTACCGTGGATGTTCTGGCCTTCGGTATTTGCAGACTGACAAATTGCGTTACCGTAGTCCATCGTCATCACGTTCACACCCGCCAGCTCAACACCTTTCGCTTTGGCATCGCTCAGGACGTTCATCCCTTCCGGCGTCAGGCCAGTCGGCAGAATTGGCAAGGTGTACCAGATAGCAATATCTTTGCCTTCTGACTTCCATTTATCCTGCACCTTCTTCACGGCAAGGTTACGACGTTCAATAGATGCCTGATCCGCAACCCAGGTGCCTTCGATATCGAAGTCCAGGACTCTGAGATTCAGGTTATCAACGATGTCATAATAATGCTGCATCAGATCGTCAACGTTCTTACAGGAAGCCGCCAGCGGAGCGTTATTAGCACCACCGATAGACAGCATCACATCACCGCCTGCTTCACGCAGAGCTTTAATTTTGCTGTACTGAGCGTAATTCTGCATACCGTAAGCAGTACCCCATGTCGGCAGACAGGTGTTCGCATCTTTACTCACCACAAACGCCAGCGTGAAGTGGTTGACGTTATGATTCTTAGCCAGCGCAGCCAGATCCGGGATTGTATTCAGCGTAAAGTCGACATACGGTGCATATACGTGTTTCGGCCACGCTTTCTTCGGCGTACCTACGCGCTCTTTGGTTCCGGTCCAGTCAACAAAGACACGCCACGGGTTGCTGTCAGATGGTGAAACCTTCTGCACTTTACTTTGAGAAATATAGTTCACGCCATTGAAGCGAATCAGCGTATCGCTGGCATAAAGCGTCGCTGGATTAAACTCTGGCGCATTTTTCAGCTCGTCGCTGCTATAGCTCTGTGCTTTACCCAATGGCTTCCACGGGCGGCTATTGCTACCGGTGGCGTTCTGGTTCGCAACCAGCGCAGGGTTATCATTTTGTGTCCAGAACAAGGCTTCATATGCCTGACCATCAACCACCACACGATCGCCTTTCACGTAGACTGTCGATGCAGACCACGCTTTTGCCGATTCGTATTTCTTCCACGGGTTATCGCCGCCAGGAACAAAGCCCCACGCGTCCTGATCCACTGACGTTTTATAATGCGCATCGTTATAATCTACAATGCTGTTCGCACTGTACGCTTTACTGGCCTGGAAGCCATCTGCAACGATAACGCCGCCGTTATCAATTTCACAGGTAGTCGGGTTACCGTACTGACTCATTTCCGCAGCGGTAGCTGTACGCACGAGACGCCATGGGTTATTGGAGTTCTCAGCGCTGGTGCCACGCGGGCAATCTTTAGAACCAACCCACCAGGCATTCTGATAAACATTACCATTGAAGATAACATGGTAAATTTCGCTACCTTCCTGACCACTCCATGCCTGTAATGAGTAATCGTTACTGCTATCCGCTGGTGTTGATGGCTCGTTGTTATCCGGAGTTGGGGTAACCGGAGTATCTGGTGTTACCGGCGCCGGATCAACCGGAGTCACAGCACCACCATTGTCCGGCTTAACAGAGCAGGAGCCTGGATTGCCATACTGAGTGATTTCTGTTGCCGTTGCCGCACGAACATAGCGCCATGGATTGCTGGCGTCGTTTTCTTTCGCATCGCCTGGGCAATTTGCCGCGCCTACCCACCAGGCGTTCTTATAAATGCCGCCGTTGTAGATAACGTACCATGTAGAAGAACCTTCCTGACCTTTCCAGGCTACGACAGCATAGTTGTCGTTTGACTTATCAGCTGGGGCTGGCTGAACATCAGGAGCCGGTTTAACGTCCGGTGCAGGCTGTGGTGCTGAAGTACAGGACTGTGGATTACTGGTTTGCGTGATTTCCGTTGCCGTAGCGGCACGGACATAACGCCATGGATTGCTGGCGTCGTTTTCTTTCGCATCGCCCGGACAGTTAGAAGAGGCTACCCACCAGGCATTTTTATATACCGCGCCATTAAAGACGACATACCAGGTCTGACCGCCCTGCTGTTTATTCCAGGCAACTACAGATGAATTTGATGGAACAGTACCTTGTGCTGGTGTAGTTGAACCACCATTAGTTGGCGTATTGGATGCAGGCGTATTTGAAGTTGAAGAAGATGAGCTACTGCTCTTTTCGCAGGAAAGCGTATTGCCAAACTGGCTAATTTCAGCAGCCGTTGCCGTACGCTTTAAACGCCACGGGTTAGTTGCATCATTTGCTTTCGCTTTACCGGGGCAATTTGTAGAAGAAACCCACCAGGCATTTTCATAAACCTTACCATCGAAAATAACCTGATATTTACTTCCACCTTGTTGGTTATTCCATGCTTCCAAAGCAAATGCTGGTAAAGAGGAGCAAATCAACCCCATACCAATCATTGATTTGGTAAATGTATTTAATTTCATTATTATCCCTTTTGACGTATTAAAAAATACTTCAAGACATTAAGTCCTTCAATGAAATTATTTACTTTTTAATGGAACGCTTCAACATAGAATAAAACAAAGAAATAAAAATCAGAAAAAAGCCTGAATAAATAAAGTTTTATTAAATTTAATATATTCGCATTAAAAATATGTGTATCTAGTAATATTTATGAATTAGATATTTAGCACAGATAAAATTACGAATATTCGCGTCCCAGCTTTCATATGCAAAAAGGGCGCCGAAGCGCCCTTTTCAATTCAAAACTAATTAACGAGTAATTAGCTCAGAACTTTAGCTACAACGCCCGCGCCAACGGTACGGCCGCCTTCACGGATTGCGAAACGCAGACCGTCGTCCATCGCGATCGGGTGGATCAGGGTAACAACCATTTTGATGTTGTCGCCCGGCATTACCATCTCTACGCCTTCCGGCAGTTCGATAGTACCAGTCACGTCAGTAGTACGGAAGTAGAACTGCGGACGGTAGCCTTTGAAGAACGGAGTATGACGGCCGCCTTCATCTTTGGACAGAATATACACTTCAGATTCGAACTTGGTGTGCGGCTTGATGGTGCCCGGCTTAGCCAGTACCTGACCACGTTCGATTTCTTCACGTTTGATACCACGCAGCAGAACACCTACGTTCTCACCAGCACGGCCTTCGTCCAGCAGTTTGCGGAACATTTCAACGCCAGTACAGGTAGACTTCTGAGTCTCTTTGATACCAACGATTTCAACTTCTTCACCAACTTTGATGATACCGCGTTCTACACGACCGGTAACAACAGTACCACGACCGGAGATGGAGAATACGTCTTCGATCGGCAGCAGGAACGGCTTGTCAATCGCACGCTCTGGTTCCGGAATGTAAGAATCCAGGAAGCCAGCCAGTTCCAGGATTTTCGCTTCCCACTCTGCGTCGCCTTCCAGCGCTTTCAGAGCAGAACCACGAACGATCGGAGTGTCGTCGCCCGGGAAGTCGTACTGAGACAGAAGTTCACGAACTTCCATTTCAACCAGTTCCAGCAGCTCTTCGTCATCAACCATGTCACATTTGTTCAGGAACACGATGATGTACGGAACGCCTACCTGACGACCCAGCAGGATGTGCTCACGAGTCTGCGGCATCGGGCCGTCAGTCGCAGCAACTACCAGGATCGCGCCGTCCATCTGAGCAGCACCGGTGATCATGTTTTTAACATAGTCGGCGTGCCCCGGGCAGTCTACGTGTGCGTAGTGACGGGTCGGGGTGTCATATTCAACGTGAGAAGTGTTGATGGTGATACCACGAGCTTTTTCTTCCGGCGCGTTATCGATCTGGTCGAATGCACGAGCAGCACCGCCGTAGGTTTTAGCCAGTACGGTGGTGATTGCAGCGGTCAGAGTAGTTTTACCGTGGTCAACGTGGCCGATAGTACCAACGTTAACGTGCGGTTTTGTACGTTCAAATTTTTCTTTAGACACGGCTATATTCCTTACTATAGTGCTCTCCCCTTCAGGAGAGAGCACGGGACTTTGGTATTAACCCTGAGGCTTATTTACCACGGGCTTCAATTACGGCCTGAGCAACGTTACTCGGCGCTTCATCATACTTCAGGAATTCCATAGTGTATGATGCGCGACCTTTGGTCAGAGAACGCAGCTGAGTTGCATATCCGAACATTTCAGACAGCGGTACTTCAGCGTGGATCTTAACGCCAGTAACTTCAGATTCCTGACCTTTGAGCATACCACGACGACGGCTCAAGTCACCGATAACGTCACCGGTGTTCTCTTCCGGAGTTTCTACTTCAACCTTCATGATCGGCTCAAGCAGAACTGGTTTCGCTTTCTTAAAGCCTTCTTTAAAGGCGATAGAAGCAGCCAGTTTAAACGCCAGTTCAGAGGAGTCAACGTCATGGTAAGAACCGAAGTGCAGACGAATACCCATGTCTACTACCGGGTAGCCTGCCAGCGGACCTGCTTTCAGCTGTTCCTGGATACCTTTATCAACGGCCGGGATGTATTCGCCAGGGATTACACCACCTTTAATGTCGTTGATGAACTCGTAGCCTTTCGGGTTAGAACCCGGCTCCAGCGGGTACATGTCGATAACAACATGACCATACTGACCACGACCACCAGACTGTTTCGCGTGTTTACCTTCAACATCGGTAACTTTCTGGCGGATAGTTTCACGGTAAGCAACCTGCGGTTTACCTACGTTCGCTTCAACGTTGAATTCACGCTTCATACGGTCAACGATGATGTCGAGGTGCAGCTCGCCCATACCCGCGATAATGGTCTGGTTAGATTCTTCGTCAGTCCATACACGGAAAGACGGGTCTTCTTTAGCCAGACGGCCCAGAGCCAGACCCATTTTTTCCTGGTCAGCTTTGGTTTTCGGTTCAACTGCGATGGAGATTACCGGCTCAGGGAATTCCATACGTTCCAGAATGATCGGCGCATCCGGGTCACACAGGGTGTCACCAGTGGTTACGTCTTTCAGACCGATTGCAGCAGCGATGTCGCCCGCGCGAACTTCTTTGATCTCTTCACGTTTGTTAGCGTGCATCTGAACGATACGACCGAAACGTTCACGTGCAGCTTTCACGGAGTTCAGTACGGTATCACCAGAGTTAACCACACCGGAGTACACACGGAAGAAGGTCAGGTTACCAACAAACGGGTCGGTAGCGATTTTGAACGCCAGTGCAGAGAACGGCTCGTCATCACTTGCGTGACGCTCAGCCGGAGTGTCTTTACCGTCGTCCAGGATACCGTTGATCGCAGGTACGTCAACCGGGGATGGCAGGTAATCAATTACCGCATCCAGCATCGCCTGAACACCTTTGTTCTTGAACGCAGAACCACAGGTTACCAGGATGATTTCGTTGTTCAGAACGCGCTGACGCAGAGCACCTTTGATTTCTGCTTCAGTCAGTTCTTCACCACCCAGGTATTTTTCCATCAGCTCTTCAGAAGCTTCAGCTGCGGATTCGATCAGGTTCTGGTGCCATTCGTTAGCCAGTTCAACCATGTCTGCCGGGATATCTTCGTATTCGAAGGTTACGCCCTGGTCAGCGTCGTTCCAGTTGATAGCTTTCATTTTCACCAGGTCAACAACACCGGTGAAATGTTCTTCAGCACCAATCGCCAGCTGCAGCGGAACCGGGTTCGCGCCCAGACGGGTTTTGATCTGGTTAACAACTTTCAGGAAGTTCGCACCCATGCGGTCCATTTTGTTAACGAACGCAATGCGCGGAACTTTATATTTGTTTGCCTGACGCCATACGGTTTCAGACTGCGGCTGAACACCACCAACTGCGCAGTAAACCATTACCGCACCATCGAGAACACGCATGGAACGTTCTACTTCGATTGTGAAGTCAACGTGCCCCGGGGTGTCGATGATGTTGATGCGATGCGGCTCATACTGCTTAGCCATACCAGACCAGAATGCAGTAGTCGCAGCGGAAGTGATGGTAATACCACGTTCCTGCTCCTGCTCCATCCAGTCCATGGTTGCAGCGCCGTCATGAACTTCACCGATTTTATGGTTTACACCGGTGTAGAACAGAATACGTTCGGTAGTAGTGGTTTTACCGGCGTCGATGTGCGCACTGATACCGATGTTACGGTAGCGTGCGATGGGTGTTGTACGAGCCATTTGTTTCCTCGTTTATCTTTTAGGCGTTCAATTTAAGTAGCCCAAAGCGGGCTGCTTACTGGAAGCGCCCGCCTGGTGACTAAAACTCCGAAGGGATTACCAACGGTAGTGTGCGAACGCCTTGTTGGCTTCGGCCATACGGTGAACGTCTTCACGTTTCTTAACTGCAGTACCTTTGTTTTCTGCAGCATCGGAAAGTTCGTTCGCCAGGCGCAGAGCCATGGATTTATCACCGCGTTTACGAGCAGCTTCAACGATCCAACGCATTGCCAGAGCATTACGACGAACCGGACGGACTTCAACTGGTACCTGATAAGTAGAACCACCAACGCGGCGAGACTTAACTTCGACAGTCGGGCGCACGTTTTCGAGAGCTACTTCGAATGCTTCCAGTTCAGATTTACCAGAACGCTGAGCCAGGGTCTCCAGCGCGCTGTATACGATAGATTCGGCAGTAGATTTTTTACCATCTACCATCAGGATATTTACAAATTTAGCCAGCAGTTCTGATCCGAACTTCGGATCCGGCAGAATTTTACGCTGACCAATGACGCGACGACGTGGCATGGAAATACTCCGTTGTTAATTCAGGATTGTCCAAAACTCTACGAGTTTAGTTTGACATTTAAGTTAAAACGTTTGGCCTTACTTAACGGAGAACCATTAAGCCTTAGGACGCTTCACGCCATACTTGGAACGAGCCTGCTTACGGTCTTTAACGCCGGAGCAGTCAAGCGCACCACGTACGGTGTGGTAACGAACACCCGGGAGGTCTTTAACACGACCGCCACGGATCAGGATCACGGAGTGCTCCTGCAGGTTGTGACCTTCACCACCGATGTAGGAAGTCACTTCGAAACCGTTAGTCAGACGAACACGGCATACTTTACGCAGTGCGGAGTTCGGTTTTTTAGGAGTGGTAGTATATACACGAGTACATACGCCACGTTTTTGCGGGCATGCTTCCAGCGCAGGCACGTTGCTTTTCGCAACTTTGCGAGCACGTGGTTTGCGTACCAGCTGGTTAACTGTTGCCATTAAATAGCTCCTGGTTTTAGCTTTTGCTTCGTAAACACGTAATAAAACGTCCTCACACAATATGAGGACGCCGAATTTTAGGGCGATGCCGAAAAGGTGTCAAGAAATATACAACGATCCCACCGTTACCAGGCGACCTGGCTGGTGTGCTTAACCGTAAGTCTGACGAAATCAGTATAGTCAATGGGAGTGATATCGTTCGAAATTCGACCAACCAAACCACGAGCGATGAGGTCTTCGTTCAGGGCATAGACCTTAATGGGGGCATTACGCAAACTTTCAAGGTAGCGGTTACCATCAGCTGCGGCAGTTACGCCATCCTGCAATAACAGCAGTTCATCCCCCTCGCTGAGCAGACGCAGCAGCGCAGGAAAATCCGTCAGCCAGGGTGAGCGATGTAATGTATGCAGCATGTAAGCCTCAAAATCTCAAAATAACATCGTAGTTGCCGAGTTCCCGACGTAATGCTTCTGCTTCGAGCGGAGTGACGTCGACAACAAAGGGTGTCTGCGGATCTAACCCACGTTCACGTAGTGAAGCCGCACAAACCCAGCACTGTTCAATATCATACAGCCCCAGCAGTTTAAAGGTTGCGATATAATCACGCGCCAGCACCGCATCGGGCTTTTGCCCAGGCAGAAGCTGAAAAACGCCATCGGCAATAAAGAAGACGGCGAGCTCGTCAGTTAATGCGGAAGTCGCCAATAAAGCATCTAATCCTTCACGGCCAGCAGCTGTACCATGAGGTGCAGTAGAAAAAACAAACGCAATTCGTTTCATCAGAACTGTACCACCCTGTCGCAAGTCAGCGAGGCTTCAGCCAGAGCGCCAAGACCACTTAAGGTAAAGCCCGGCTGGAGATTTACAGATGCCAGACCGAGTCTTCCAGCTTCAGTTTCATCGACGATACCGCGACGTAATGCTGCCGCCACGCAAATGTTCAGCGCCACACCATGTTGTGTATTCAGTTGTTGCCAGCCACGCACAAGGTCAAATTCATCGCTTGCCGGTGAGGTCAATTGGTTAGCGTTATAGACCCCTTCACGATAGAAAAAGACGCTGCTTAACTCATGGCCTTCTGCTATCAGCGCCTGCGCAAACTGAAAAGCACTACTCGCCTGTTGCGTACCGTATGCTGGCCCGGTTACCACGATGGCAAAACGCATTACTTCTCTTGCCCCTGGAAATCACCGCTCTTGAACTGACGGATATAGAGATAAACAGTGTGCTTGGAGATGTTCAGACGATCTGCAACCTGGTTGATCGCGTCTTTAATATCGAAGATCCCTTTCTCGTAGAGATTCAGCACGATCTGACGATTTTTGGCGTTATTGGCAACATTGCGATCGGCATTCACTTCTTCGATGGTGAACTCCAGCGTTTGGGTAACCAGATCTTCAACAGAAGAGGCAAAGTTGACGCTTGAACCGACATCCGGGGTTTCTGGCGGCACAAAGGTACTCATGATCTGCGAGAAGGGAACATCAAGATTCATATTGATGCACAGCAGACCAATTACACGCTGTTCGCGGTTACGAATGGCGATAGTCAGGGACTTCATTAATACACCGCTTTTGGCGCGAGTAAAATAGCATTTAGAAACGCTGCTATCCGCCCCCGTCATATCGTGCAGCATACGCAGCGCCAGATCGGTAATCGGCGAACCAATCTTCCGGCCTGTATGTTCACCGTTGGCAATACGAATGGCTGAACATTTTAAATCCTGCAAAGAGTGCAAAACGATTTCACAGTGGGAGCCAATGAGCATCGCTAACCCGTCCACCACCGCTTCGTAGGATTTCAGAATATCAAAATCGGTCTGGTCGAAAGGACGTTGATCCAGTAAATCCAACTCACTGGTTTCATTGGTTAAAAGCGACCTGGACATGAAAAAAAACACTCCTTTTCAGGAGCCTGTCGTTAACTTTTCAGGGCAGGCTCATTAATGATGCGGGTAACTAAATTAATACAGCGGAGGTTCCGCTTTCCAGCACTAATTATATCCGGCCTGTAATAAAAAAAACCGCCGCCTGGTCAGGCGGCGGTTCTTAATGCTTATTTTTTAGCAGAATCTGCGGCTTTCGCATCGGCTTCTGGCTTCGCATCAGCCTTCGGCGCTGGTTTCACATCCAGCAACTCTACGTCAAATACCAGAGTAGAGTTTGGTGGGATCCCCGGAACACCCGCTTTACCGTAAGCCAACTCTGGTGGAATAACCAATTTGATCTTGCCACCTTTCTTGATGTTCTTCAGGCCTTCGGTCCAGCCTGGGATAACGCCGTCCAGACGGAAAGAGAGCGGTTCACCACGGGTGTAAGAGTTATCGAACTCTTTACCGTCGATCAGCGTACCCTTGTAGTTCACTACAACAGTATCGCTGTCTTTCGGTGCTTCGCCTTTACCGGCTTCTACTACCTGATAAACCAGGCCAGTCGAAGAGGTTTTCACACCTTTCTCTTTAGCAAATTTCTCGCGGTACTCTTTGCCTTTAGCTTCGTTATCAGCCGCGTCTTTTTCCATCTTCGCCTGAGCAGAAGACTTCACGCGAGCTTCGAATGCTTGCAGAGTCTGTTCGATCTCTTGATCGGAAAGTTTGCTCTTATCGGCAAACGCATCCTGGACACCGGCGATCAGCTGATCTTTATCCAGCTTAATGCCCAACTTTTCTTGTTCTTGCAGAGAATTTTCCATGTAACGACCCAGCGAAGCACCCAGTGCGTAAGCTGATTTCTGATCGTCATTTTTGAACGCTGCTTTGCTGTCAGCAGTTGTGGCAGGTTTCGCCGCTTCGGCAGCAAAAGTAATTGGTGTATGCAGGGCAACGGCCATTGTGGTCGCCAGCAGCGTTACTTTAAACAGTGATTTCATCCATATCTCCAGGCTCGGGGCATCTCACCCCTGGGTTAACTATTATCAGAAGGGTACTATAAAGCGTTGTCGGATAAATCTACATACAGACACGCCCTATTATCATCTATTTTCAGACTCTTTTTGTTTAAATTAGTTTCGATGTCGCGAAATGAGTGCTGTCTCTGGCAGCAAAGTTAAGTAGAATCCGCAGCGATCATTCGACCAAAGAGGTGAACCATGCAGGATTTATCGATGGAAGCACGCCTGGCAGAGCTGGAGAGCCGACTGGCTTTTCAGGAAATCACCATTGAAGAACTGAACGTCACGGTGACCGCTCATGAAATGGAGATGGCAAAACTGCGCGATCATCTGCGTCTGCTTACTGAGAAGTTAAAAGCCAGCCAGCCGTCGAACATCGCGTCGCAGGCTGAAGAAACGCCACCGCCACATTACTGAGGCGAAAAAAAAGCGGGTAATTCCCGCTTTTTTGATACCGTTACGGTATTAGTGGCAACCGCAACCGCCGTTACCTTTACCACCACAGCAGCCTTCGCCACCGTGTTCATGACCGTGATCGTGACCATGACCGCCGCAGCAACCGTCGTGATCGTGGTGATGATCGTGCGCGCCATGAACGTGACCATGAGCCAGTTCTTCTTCAGTCGCTTCGCGAATCGCCACAACTTCAACGTTGAATTTCAGGTTCTGACCCGCCAGCATGTGGTTACCATCAACCACGACGTGATCGTCTTCAACCGCAGTGATCTCAACCGGCACCGGGCCCTGGTCGGTTTCAGCCAGGAAACGCATACCTACCTGCAGTTCATCAACGCCCATAAATACGTCTTTAGGAACGCGCTGCACCAGGTTTTCGTCGTACTGGCCGTAAGCGTCGTTCGCGCCAACAGCTACATCAAATTTGTCGCCAACTTCATGACCTTCCAGCGCCGTTTCCAGGCCAGAGATCAGGGAACCGTGACCATGCAGGTAGTCCAGCGGCGCACTCACCGGAGACTCATCAACCAACACACCGTCTTCTGTACGTACCTGATAGGCCAGGCTGACCACCAGGTCTTTTGCTACTTTCATGATATCTCCTGAGCATGGGAAGAATAGTGGCGCAGATTGTATCGGAATTCTGCTGCCGTGTACTCACTAGCTTAAAAAAACTCGGCGCATATCGCTAGTCCGGATGAAAAATCCCAATCACTTGCTCATCTTTGCGAACGTGATCGCGGGCTTCTTTATCGGCTTCACGCATCTGATGCCCACACTTAACACATTCAACAATATCAATATTATTTTCGCGCCACATCGCCATTGAATCCTGCGCCTGACAGGCTGGACATTTCGCGCCAGCAATAAAACGTTTTCGGATTGCCATCTTCACCCTCTACTCAAATTCATCCCAGCCATCCATTTGGCGTCGTTCTTGTTGCATTTCACGCTGGAAAATCTCTTCCAGTTCGCGTCGGGCTTCCCTGGCGCGAGAAATTTGTACGGTATCAGCGTGCATCGGGATAAGTTCCCGCAGCATTCGCATATCCAGGCGACGAAAATGCAGCTGCGCCCGCTGTGCCTGATGCGGATGCATGCCAAGCGTGACCAGCGTCTTGCGCCCCAGCTCTAACGCACTGGAGAATGTTTCACGGGAAAACTGTGTCACCCCTGCTTGTAATAACTCATGTGCTTCGACACGTCCGCGCGCTCGCGCAAGAATATGCAAATGCGGGAAGTGCTGCTGGCATATTTCCACCAGCTTCATGGTGTCTTCCGGCTCGTTACAGGTAATGACGATAGACTCAGCGGCCTCTGCACCCGCAGAACGTAAAAGATCTACCTGCGTAGCGTCGCCGTAATAAACTTTGTAGCCATATTTGCGCATCAGGTTCACGGCGCTGATGTCCCGCTCCAGCACGGTAATGCGCATTTTATTCGCCATCAGTAAACGACCAATCACCTGACCAAAACGCCCAAAGCCCACGACAATGACCTGCGGTTTATCATCGTTGACCCACGGTTTTTCATCCTCTTCTTCCGTTCCGTTAAACTGGCGGGATAGCCATTTATCCACCAGCTTCATCAGCAGCGGCGTGGTCATCATGGAAAGCGTGACCGTCACCAGTAACAGCGCCATCTGGTCGCCCTGGAATAAGCGTTGTGAAGAAGCGGTAGAAAAGAGCACAAAGGCAAATTCACCGCCCTGGCTCAGCACGCCAGCAAACTGCATCCGCTCAGAACTGCGCACGCCATACAGGCGCGCTAACAGATACAGCACAAGAATTTTCACCGCCACCAGCACGACCACGCTTATCACTACCCACAACAGATGGGTATAAAGCACCCCGAGGTTTAGCGACATCCCGACGGAGATAAAAAATAGCCCGAGCAGTAAGCCTTTAAACGGATCGATAGCCGTTTCCAGTTCATGGCGATATTCACTTTCCGCCAGCAGCACGCCCGCAATAAACGTACCGAGCGCCATCGACAGCCCCAGCGCATCCATAAACAATGCGGAACCCAGCACCAGCAGCAGCGTCGCGGCGGTGAACACTTCCCGCACGCCAGAAGCTGCAATAAAACGGAATACCGGACGCAGTAAATAGCGCCCGCCAATCAGCATGCCGACAAACGCCAGCACCTTCATGCCGATCTTCATCCAGTCGAAATGTTCGTCTGCCGACCCCGCCAACAACGGCACTAACGCCAGTGCCGGGATCACCGCCAGATCCTGAAACAGCAGTACCGAGAAACCTAACTGGCCGGATTCGCTGCGATTCATCCCTTTCTCACGCATCAGTTGCAGTGCCATTGCGGTTGAGGACATCGCAAGGCCAATGCCACCCACCACCGCCGCCTGCCAGGCGAAATCCGTCAGCATCAATAATCCCGCCAGCAACGCCGCGCTTAACAGTACTTGTGCCGCGCCTACGCCAAAAATCGAGCGTCGCAATTGCCAAAGCTTGGAGGGATTCAACTCCAGCCCAATGATAAACATCAGGAACACCACGCCGAGTTCCGAAAAGTGGAGGATCTCATCGACGTCGCTAATAAACCCAAGCCCCCATGGGCCAATCGCAATCCCTGCCAGCAAATATCCCAACACAGCGCCAATACCCAGCCGCGATGCCAGCGGCACCGCAGCCACCGCCGCGAAGAGAAACAGCACTCCCGCGAGTAAAAAATCGGAACCTTCCATCAGCGGCCTCCTGGGGGCAGTGGATTTGCCAGCCAGTCGCCGTAGGCTCTGGCGTGACTCGCCAGCTCCTGTGCGCTTTGCCGTCTCGCCCAGTAAATAATAATGGGGCTTAACCAATGCATCCGGCACATGCCCGCCGCCAGTTCAAAGGGGCGCAGAACATCGCTCATCGGGTAGCGATTCAACGCGTCATAACGGTAAGCACTTTCCGGCTCGCCAGTGGTGATCACGCTACGCCAGTACTTTCCCGCCAGTTGGTTTCCCCCCGGCCCGCTGGCAAAACCACGGCTTAATACCCGGTCCAGCCACTCTTTCAGTAGCGCCGGGCAGCTATAGGTATAAAGAGGATGCTGAAAGACAATCACCTCGTGCTCGCGCAGTAATGCCTGCTCACGGGGGATATCAATAAAAAAATCGGGATAGTGCGCGTAAAGGTCGTGCACGGTAACATTGCTGAGCTGCGTGGCCGGTTTAAGCAGTACCCGGTTTGCCACCGAGTCCTGAGATTCCGGATGGGCATACAGCAGCAAAACTTTCGCTGGCTGAGACATCATCCCCCTCCCGGTATGGTTTTTGTGTATAGTCGCTGTTTTGGGCTACCATTGCGCCCGGTGCGGCAGCTCGCCCATACATTACATTATCATAATGATAAGTTAACATAGTCTGAACATACGGCGCCTTATGATTGTTTTCTCCTCGTTACAAATTCGTCGCGGCGTGCGCGTCCTGCTGGATAATGCCACCGCCACCATCAACCCTGGGCAGAAAGTCGGCCTGGTGGGTAAAAACGGCTGCGGTAAATCTACCCTGCTGGCATTGCTGAAAAATGAAATCAGCGCCGACGGCGGCAGCTACACCTTTCCGGGAAGCTGGCAACTGGCGTGGGTGAATCAGGAAACGCCGGCGCTACCGCAACCTGCGCTGGAATATGTCATTGATGGCGACCGCGAATATCGCCAACTGGAAGCGCAGCTGCACGACGCCAACGAACGTAACGACGGGCACGCCATCGCCACCATTCATGGCAAGCTGGATGCTATCGACGCGTGGAGTATTCGCTCCCGCGCCGCCAGCCTGCTGCACGGCCTCGGTTTCAGCAACGAACAACTGGAGCGCCCGGTGAGTGATTTCTCCGGTGGCTGGCGTATGCGTCTTAACCTCGCCCAGGCGCTGATTTGCCGTTCAGACTTGCTGCTGCTCGACGAACCGACTAACCACCTCGATCTTGATGCCGTTATCTGGCTGGAAAAATGGTTGAAGAGCTATCAGGGCACGCTGATCCTGATCTCTCACGACCGCGACTTCCTCGATCCGATCGTCGATAAAATTATTCATATCGAACAGCAAAGCATGTTCGAGTACACAGGTAACTACAGCTCGTTTGAAGTGCAGCGCGCCACCCGCCTGGCGCAGCAACAGGCAATGTACGAAAGCCAACAAGAACGTGTAGCGCATCTGCAAAGCTATATCGACCGTTTCCGTGCCAAAGCCACTAAAGCGAAGCAGGCACAGAGCCGCATTAAGATGCTTGAGCGCATGGAGCTGATTGCCCCCGCGCACGTCGATAACCCGTTCCGCTTTAGCTTCCGCGCGCCGGAAAGCCTGCCTAATCCGTTGTTGAAGATGGAAAAAGTCAGTGCGGGCTATGGCGATCGCATTATTCTCGACTCGATAAAACTGAATCTGGTGCCGGGTTCGCGCATTGGTCTGTTAGGCCGAAACGGCGCGGGTAAATCGACATTAATCAAACTGTTAGCCGGTGAACTTGCGCCAGTCAGCGGAGAAATTGGCCTGGCGAAAGGGATCAAACTCGGCTACTTCGCCCAGCATCAACTGGAATACCTGCGCGCTGACGAATCGCCTATTCAGCATCTGGCGCGTTTAGCACCGCAGGAACTGGAGCAAAAACTGCGTGACTATCTCGGCGGTTTTGGTTTCCAGGGCGATAAAGTGACGGAAGAAACGCGCCGCTTCTCCGGTGGCGAAAAAGCGCGCCTGGTGCTGGCTTTAATTGTCTGGCAGCGCCCGAATCTGCTGCTGCTCGACGAACCGACCAACCACCTTGACCTCGACATGCGCCAGGCACTCACCGAAGCATTGATCGAGTTTGAAGGCGCGCTGGTTGTCGTCTCGCACGACCGTCATTTGCTGCGTTCCACCACTGACGATCTCTATCTGGTTCACGATCGTAAAGTCGAACCGTTCGACGGCGATCTGGAAGATTATCAACAGTGGTTAAGCGACGTACAAAAGCAGGAAAACCAGGCCGACGAAGCGCCAAAAGAGAACGCGAACAGCGCCCAGGCACGTAAAGATCAGAAGCGTCGGGAAGCAGAGTTGCGTGCGCAAACCCAGCCGCTGCGTAAAGAGATCGCCCGTCTGGAAAAAGAGATGGAGAAGCTGAACGCGCAACTGGCGCAGGCGGAAGAGAAACTTGGCGACAGCGAGCTGTATGACCAGAGCCGTAAAGCAGAACTGACCGCCTGCCTGCAACAACAAGCCAGCGCCAAATCCGGGCTGGAAGAGTGCGAAATGGCGTGGCTGGAAGCCCAGGAGCAACTGGAACAGATGCTGCTGGAAGGCCAAAGCAACTGATGGCGCAGATAACGACGACCGAGGCCAATGTATTCAGCAGCAGTGCTGAATTCACCCCTATGCGCGGTTTCAGCAATTGTCATCTCCAAACCATGCTGCCGCGTCTGTTTCGTCGTCAGGTGAAATTCATCCCGCACTGGCAGCGGCTGGAGTTGCCCGACGGAGACTTTGTCGATCTCGCGTGGAGTGAAGACCCCACACAAGCGAAGCATAAACCGCGTCTGGTGGTCTTCCACGGTCTCGAAGGCAGCCTCAATAGTCCTTATGCACATGGTCTGGTTGAGGCAGCGCAAAAGCGCGGCTGGCTGGGCGTGGTGATGCATTTTCGCGGGTGCAGCGGTGAACCAAACCGGATGCACCGCATTTACCATTCGGGCGAAACCGAAGATGCCAGTTGGTTTTTACGCTGGCTGCAACGCGAATTTGGTCATGCGCCAACGGCTGCCGTCGGCTATTCGCTCGGCGGTAATATGCTGGCCTGTTTGCTGGCCAAAGAAGGCAATGACCTCCCGATTGATGCGGCGGCGATTGTCTCTGCACCGTTTATGCTGGAAGCCTGTAGTTATCACATGGATAAAGGCTTCTCCCGCGTTTATCAGCGTTACTTGCTGAACTTGTTAAAAGCCAATGCTGCGCGCAAACTGGCGGCCTACCCCGGAACGCTGCCGATTAATCTCGCACAGTTGAAATCGGTACGCCGCATCCGCGAATTTGACGATCTAATCACCGCCAAAATTCACGGCTACGTCGACGCTATCGACTATTATCGTCAGTGTAGCGCCATGCCGATGCTCAATCGGATCGCCAAACCCACGCTGATTATTCACGCCAAAGACGATCCGTTTATGGATCATCAGGTGATCCCGAAACCGGAAAATCTCCCACCGCAAGTGGAGTATCAACTGACGGAACATGGCGGTCATGTTGGCTTTATTGGCGGTACATTACTTCATCCGCAAATGTGGCTGGAGTCACGCATTCCTGACTGGTTATCAACGTATCTGGAGGCGAAATCATGTTGATTCCGTGGCAAGACCTCTCCCCCGAAACGCTGGAAAATTTAATTGAAAGCTTTGTGTTACGCGAAGGCACCGATTATGGTGAACATGAGCGTACACTTGAACAGAAAGTCGCCGACGTCAAACGCCAGCTACAGTGCGGAGAAGCGGTGCTGGTATGGTCGGAGCTGCACGAAACGGTCAATATCATGCCGCGCAGTCAGTTTCGCGAATAACCTGCAACCGTCGGCGGACGAGATAATAATGATAGCTAAGTCATGGAGTTACTATGTCTGCCAAACATCCGGTCATTGCGGTAACAGGATCCAGCGGCGCGGGAACCACCACTACCAGCCTCGCGTTTCGAAAAATCTTCGCGCAGTTAAATCTGCGCTCAGCCGAGGTAGAAGGCGACAGTTTTCACCGTTACACCCGCCCGGAAATGGACATGGCGATCCGCAAAGCGCGCGACGCCGGGCGGCATATCAGTTACTTCGGCCCCGAAGCTAACGACTTCGGCCTGCTGGAACAAACCTTCATTGAATACGGCCTGAGCGGCAAAGGGAAATCTCGCAAATATCTGCATACCTACGACGAAGCCGTACCGTGGAATCAGGTGCCAGGTACGTTTACCCCGTGGCAGGCGCTGCCAGAACCCACCGATGTGCTGTTTTATGAAGGTTTGCACGGCGGCGTGGTCACACCACAACATAACGTCGCGCAGCATGTGGATTTACTGGTTGGTGTAGTGCCTATCGTTAACCTGGAGTGGATTCAAAAACTCATCCGCGACACCAGCGAGCGCGGGCACTCGCGAGAAGCGGTGATGGACTCGGTAGTTCGCTCAATGGAAGACTATATCAACTACATCACACCGCAGTTTTCTCGCACCCACATTAACTTCCAGCGCGTCCCCACCGTTGACACCTCAAACCCCTTCGCCGCAAAAGGCATCCCATCGCTGGATGAAAGCTTTGTGGTAATCCATTTTCGAAATCTGGAAGGAATCGATTTCCCCTGGCTGTTGGCGATGCTGCAAGGCTCGTTCATTTCCCACATCAATACATTAGTGGTGCCGGGCGGCAAAATGGGTCTGGCAATGGAGTTAATTATGCTGCCGCTGGTGCAACGACTGATGGAAGGGAAGAAAATCGAGTAACTCTGCTATTAAGCCGGATAAAATACTCTCCGGCTTCACAACGGGATAGTTAAATCACGCGGCAACCACTTCATACGAGTGAGTAATATTTACCGCTTTTTCCAGCATCAACGCGACTGAGCAATACTTCTCGGCTGAGAGATCAACCGCACGCGCAACCGCTGCATCCTTCAGGTCGCGACCGGTGACGATAAAATGCAGATTAATGTGCGTAAACAGGCGTGGTGCCTCTTCGCGGCGTTCAGAGGTCAATTTTACTTCACAATCGACCACATCCTGACGCCCTTTTTGCAGGATAGAAACCACATCAATGGCGCTGCAACCACCCGCCGCCATCAACACCATTTCCATCGGACTTGGCGCTTTATCGCCTGAGTTGCCGTCCATTAAAATCTGGTGACCAGAGGCGGATTCGCCCAGAAAGGTTAACCCTTCGACCCACTTCACACGCGCTTGCATAATCGAAACTCCATTGCGTCAATTTTCCTGACAGAGTACGCGTACTGACCAAATCGCGCAACGGAAGGCGACCTGGGTCATGCTGAAGCGAGACACCAGGAGACACAACGCGAAAGCTATGCTAAAACAGTCAGGATGCTACAGTAATACATTGATGTACTGCATGTATGTAAAGGACGTCACATTACCGTGCAGTTCAGTTGATAGCCCCTTCCCAGGTAGCGGGAAGCACATTTCGGCAATCCAGAGACAGCGGCGTTTTCTGGCTCTGGAGAAAGCTTATAACAGAGGATAACCGCGCATGGTGCTTGGCAAACCGCAAACAGACCCGACTCTCGAATGGTTCTTGTCTCATTGCCACATTCATAAGTACCCATCCAAGAGCACGCTTATTCACCAGGGTGAAAAAGCGGAAACGCTGTACTACATCGTTAAAGGCTCTGTGGCAGTGCTGATCAAAGACGAGGAGGGTAAAGAAATGATCCTCTCTTATCTGAATCAGGGTGATTTCATTGGCGAACTGGGCCTGTTTGAAGAAGGCCAGGAACGTAGCGCATGGGTACGTGCGAAAACCGCCTGTGAAGTGGCTGAAATTTCCTACAAAAAATTCCGCCAATTAATTCAGGTAAACCCGGATATTCTGATGCGTCTCTCCGCACAGATGGCACGTCGCCTGCAAGTCACTTCAGAGAAAGTGGGCAACCTGGCATTCCTCGATGTAACAGGCCGCATTGCACAGACTCTGCTGAACCTGGCAAAACAACCGGATGCCATGACTCACCCGGACGGTATGCAAATCAAAATTACCCGTCAGGAAATCGGTCAGATTGTCGGCTGTTCTCGTGAAACCGTGGGGCGCATTCTGAAGATGCTGGAAGATCAGAACCTGATCTCCGCACACGGTAAAACCATCGTCGTTTACGGCACTCGTTAATCCCGTCGGAGTGGCGCGTTACTGAGTAGCGCGCCATTTTGTTTAACCCGATGTGGCGCAGACTGATTTACCATCCTGATATCAACTATGCACTACGACAAACGCTGGTGCTATGTTTGCCCGTGGCCGTTGGTCTATTGCTTGGCGAATTAAGGCTTGGGCTGCTCTTTTCCCTCGTCCCCGCCTGTTGCAATATTGCGGGGCTTGATACGCCCCATAAACGCTTTTTCAAACGTTTAATTATTGGTGCGTCGCTGTTTGCCACGTGCAGCTTGCTAACACAACTGCTGCTGGAAAAAGATATCCCCCTGCCATTTCTGCTGACAGGGTTAACGTTGATACTTGGCGTTACTGCCGAGTTAGGGCCATTACACGCAAAATTACTTCCCGCATCGCTGCTGGCAGCTATTTTTACCTTAAGTCTGGCGGGATACATGCCCGTCTGGGAACCGTTGCTCATCTATGCGTTGGGTACACTCTGGTATGGGCTGTTTAACTGGTTTTGGTTCTGGCTCTGGCGCGAACAACCGCTACGCGAGTCACTTAGCCTGCTGTACCGTGAACTGGCAGATTATTGCGAAGCCAAATACAGCCTGCTTACCCAGCACACCGATCCTGAGAAAGCGTTGCCACCGCTGCTGGAACGCCAGCAAAAAGCGGTCGATTTAATTACCCAGTGCTATCAGCAAATGCATATGCTTTCCGCGCAAAATAATACCGATTACAAGCGGATGCTGCGCATTTTCCAGGAGGCGCTGGATTTACAGGAACACATCTCGGTCAGTTTGCATCAGCCAGAAGAGGTGCAAAAGCTGGTCGAGCGTAGCCATGCGGAGGAGGTTATCCGCTGGAATGCGCAAACCGTCGCCACTCGCCTGCGCGTGCTGGCTGATGACATTCTTTACCATCGCCTGCCGACGCGTTTTACGATGGATAAGCAAATTGGCGCACTGGAAAAAATCGCCCGCCAGCATCCGGATAACCCTGTAGGGCAATTCTGCTACTGGCATTTCAGCCGCATCGCCCGCGTGCTGCGAACGCAAAAACCACTCTATACCCGTGACTTACTGGCCGATAAACAGCGCCGAATGCCGTTACTCCCGGCGCTGAAAAGCTATCTTTCCCTGAAATCGCCAGCACTGCGTAATGCAGGACGACTGAGTGTGATGTTAAGCGTTGCCAGCCTGATGGGCACCGCGCTGCATCTGCCGAAATCCTATTGGATACTAATGACGGTATTGCTGGTGACGCAAAATGGTTATGGCGCGACTCGTCTGCGAATTGTGAATCGTTCTGTCGGAACCGTGGTTGGATTAATTATTGCTGGTGTTGCACTGCACTTTAAAATCCCTGAAGGTTACACCCTGACGCTGATGCTTTTCACCACGCTCGCCAGTTACCTGATATTGCGCAAAAACTACGGCTGGGCGACGGTCGGTTTTACCATTACCGCTGTATATACCCTGCAACTGTTATGGCTGAATGGCGAGCAGTACATCATCCCCCGTCTAATCGATACTATCATCGGTTGTCTGATTGCCTTCGGCGGCACAGTTTGGCTGTGGCCGCAGTGGCAGAGCGGCTTATTGCGCAAGAACGCCCATGATGCCTTAGAAACTTACCAGGAGGCCATTCGTCTGATCCTCAGTAAAGATCCGCAACCTACGCCACTAGCCTGGCAACGAATGCGGGTTAATCAGGCGCATAACACCTTGTATAACTCATTGAACCAGGCGATGCAGGAACCGGCGTTTAACAGCCATTATCTGGCAGATATGAAACTGTGGGTTACGCATAGTCAGTTTATTGTTGAGCATATTAATGCCATGACCACGCTGGCGCGGGAGCACCGGACATTGCCGCCGGAACTGGCGCAGGAGTATTTGCAGTCTTGTGAAATCGCTATTCAACGCTGTCAGCAGCGGCTGGAATATGATGAACCGGGGAGTTCTGGTGACGCCAATATCATAGACTCGCCAGAGATGCTGCCACACGAAGGCGCGTCTGGCACGCTGGAGCAGCATTTACAACGCGTTATTGGCCATCTGAATACAATGCACACCATTTCAGCGATGGCCTGGCGGCAGCGACCGCATCACGGGATTTGGTTGAGTCGGAAGTTACGGGATTCGAAGGCGTAATATCATTATTGCCAGAAGCAAACCGTAGGTCGGATTAGGCGTTCACGCCGCATCCGACATGCTTTGCCTGATGCGACGATGACACGTCTTATTTACGCCCCAATCACCTTCGCCACCGCGTGGGCGAAACGTTGCATCCCTTCATCGATATCCGCATCTTCCACCACCAGCGATGGTGCAAAACGCATCACATCCGGTCCGGCATTCAGCACCATTACGCCTGCCTCTGCGCCCGCATACAGGAAATCACGCGCCCGACCTTTGTACTGTGGCTTAAGCTCCGCGCCAATCAACAGCCCCATACCGCGAATATCGCTAAACACATCGTACTGCTGATCGATCTTCTGCAAATGGTCAACAAAACGCTGGCGTTTCGCCTGAATGCCTTCCAGCACTTCAGGGGTATTGATGATATCAAACGCCGCGCCCGCTACTGCACAGGCCAGAGGATTACCGCCGTAGGTGGAACCGTGAGAACCAGGATGAAACGCAGAAGCAATTTCCGCCGTGGTCAGCATGGCGCTAATCGGGAAGCCGCCGCCTAACGCTTTCGCAGAAGTCAGAATATCCGGCGTCACGCCGTAGTACATGTAAGCAAACAAATCGCCAGTCCGCCCCATCCCGCACTGCACTTCATCAAACACCAATAATGACTGATGTTGATCGCACAGCTCGCGCAAGCCCTGCAAAAACGCTGGCGTCGCTGCCGTCACACCGCCCTCGCCCTGGATCGGCTCAACCACCACCGCACAGGTGTGATCATCCATCACCGCTTTCACTGCGTGGAGATCGTTAAAGGGAACGTGGATGATGTCTGCCGGTTTTGGCCCAAAGCCGTCGGAATATTTTGGCTGCCCGCCTACCGAGACGGTAAACAGCGAGCGTCCATGAAAGGCGTTATGGAAGGCAATAATTTTGGTTTTGAACGGGCTATGGCGCACGCAAGCGTAATGACGCGCCAGTTTAAAGGCCGTTTCGTTGGCTTCCGTCCCGGAGTTCATAAACACCACGCGTTCGGCAAAGGTTGCCTCGATCAGCTTACGCCCAAGACGCAGCGCCGGTTCGTTGGTGAAAACGTTGCTGATATGCCATAGCGTTTCCCCCTGGGTTTTTAACGCTTCCACCAGCGCCGGATGGCAATGGCCTAATGCCGTAACCGCAATGCCACCCGCGAAATCGACGTACTCTTTGCCTTGCTGATCCCAGACTCGGCTGCCCTGACCTTTTACCGGAATAAACTCTGCCGGTGCATAAATCGGCAGGATCACTTCATCGAAAGTCGCGCGTGTAATTGCTGCTTGTTCAGTTGCCATCTCATGATCACCCTGTTACGCATAAATCAATGTGAAATTATAATCACAAAATATGCATAAAAAATCACTAGATAGCAACCAGAAATCAGCGATGCAGGAAATTCGCCAGCAATTGATGCCCCTGTTCGCTGAGAATGCTTTCCGGGTGGAACTGCACACCTTCAAGATCCCACTGGCGATGGCGAATCCCCATAATCTCGCGGGTTTCGCTCCAGGCAGTCACGTCAAAGCACGCTGGCAATGAGTCAGGTTCTACCACCAGCGAATGGTAGCGCGTCACGGTGAGTGGATTTGCCAGACCGCGAAATACCCCCTGGCCGTTATGCGTAATCGGTGAAGTTTTGCCGTGCATGACCTTTGCGGCGCGCACGACTTTGCCGCCAAAAGCCTGCGCCATCGCCTGATGACCGAGGCAGACGCCAAGAATCGGCAAGCGTCCGGCATAGTGACGAATAGTCTCAAGGGAGATCCCGGCTTCATTGGGCGTACAGGGGCCAGGTGAGATGACAATTTTCTGCGGTTTAAGGGCGTCGATATCCGCCAGCGTCAACGCATCGTTGCGCTTAACCAGCACATCCGCCCCCAGTTCACAAAAGTACTGGTAGAGGTTCCAGGTGAAAGAATCGTAGTTATCAATAAGCAGGATCATGGCGGCTCCGGTACGAAAGAACCGCGCTATTTTACTCAGATTCCCCGGCTTCGCTTACCACTTTGCTAAATATCGTCTGCAGCGCAGAGAGATCGCCCATAGCCCCGCTCTGATTTGCCTGATTCCAGGTCTCTTTTTCGATACCCTGCCAGCTCAGTTGATAGCCCGCATGAATAGCCAGTTGCTCGAAGAAGATCCGCTGTGCCAGGCCACTTCCCGCACGGAATGGATGCAGGACATTGATTTCACAATAGTAGTGCGCCAGTCGCTCGACGAACTTCGCTTTCTCAAGGCCGACCAGATAACCTTCTTCCTCCAGATCCTGCATCAGGGCATTGCCCTCTTTTTCGATATAAGCAAAGTGGCAGAACGGCGTATCCCCCTGATAAATATCGACTTCACGCAGTTGCCCCGCCCAGTCGAAAATATCCTGATACAGCTGGCGATGAATAGCGCGCAAATGCGGTAAACCACGCACCAACGGACCAAGCTCAATGGTCGCGGCACGCAGCGCCGTCATTTCGTAAGCCGCCTGCTCCAGCCGCTGCTGTTGGCGGATATCCAGCCGATTACGCATGATATCGAGGCCAGGATAGAGATACGGGTCGCGCCCTTCGCCGAATTTATCGCTCATAGTGCCTCCTTAGCTCTTCAAGGCGCACCAAAGCCTCAGCGGCAGTAAGAGTGACTAATGGCATCTCGACGCCTTCAAGACGGCGACTGGCCTGGAAATTACGATTACGCTGAAGCTCCCAGAGACGGGACTTTTGCTTATCGGTGAGTTTCTTCACTGGATGCCTCCCTGAACGTGTCCATTTGCCACAAGTATAAGCGGCAAATCCGGGTTACGCCGGAAGAGCAGATGCGCGGACAATTTTGCCCGCGCGAGAAATCGTTACGGCAGGACTTTAGCGGAAAGGATAACGACCGGCTTTGACGGCACATTCTGGTATGGACCAACGTCATGAGTCGGCACCTGGGAAATCTTATCGGCAACGTCCATACCTTTCACCACTTTACCAAAGACGGCGTAGCCGAAATCACGCTGACCGTGGTCAAGGAAGGCATTGTCGGCTACGTTGATAAAGAACTGACTGGTTGCGCTGTCTTTGTCCGCAGTTCGCGCCATAGCAATAGTGCCGCGCGTATTGCGCAGGCCGTTATCGGCTTCATTTTTGATTGGCGGGTTTGGTTTTTTCTGCTGCATCTGCTCGGTAAATCCGCCGCCCTGAATCATAAAGCCAGGGATAACGCGGTGAAAGGTGGTGTTGTTATAAAAACCACTGTTCACATAATCGACAAAGTTTTGCACTGATACCGGCGCTTTCTGGCTATCCAGCTCCAGTTCGATATTACCAGCAGAGGTTGTTAACAATACGTGCGGATCCCCTTTCGCTGCCATTGCTACGGGTGAGAGAGCAGAAAGAGCGAAAACAGCAGCCATCGCCGCCAGGGTCGATTTGAACATGAGATTTCCTTAACAAACAGAGCAGAAAAAAAGCAAGTGGAGAGATTCTAAATAGCCTTCAATGACAAGGCCATTCCTTTACCTAATTTTACGTACTTGAAATATATGTAACCTGATGATCACTTTTATTTCGTGATCAGAATCACTTTAACGTTTGCAAATTAGCAACCGTTTGCAATTAAATATTTAATCAGATCACAAAATCACCTAAAATCGCCCGCTCGCGGCATAGCCCGCTATGCCATTTTACTTTTGAACGCAGGCCAATCATGACTAACAGCAATCGCATCAAGCTCACATGGATTAGCTTTCTTTCCTACGCACTGACCGGTGCGTTGGTTATTGTCACCGGGATGGTGATGGGAAATATCGCCGATTATTTCAATCTGCCCGTTTCCAGTATGAGTAATACCTTCACCTTCCTCAACGCCGGCATTTTAATCTCTATCTTCCTCAACGCCTGGCTGATGGAAATCGTCCCGTTGAAAACGCAGTTACGTTTTGGCTTTCTCCTGATGGTGCTGGCGGTTGCCGGTTTGATGTTCAGCCACAGCCTGGCGCTGTTCTCGGCGGCGATGTTCATCCTTGGGGTGGTCAGCGGTATCACCATGTCGATTGGTACATTCCTGGTAACGCAAATGTATGAAGGGCGCCAGCGCGGTTCCCGTCTGCTGTTTACCGACTCCTTCTTCAGTATGGCCGGGATGATTTTCCCGATGATCGCCGCATTTCTGCTGGCGCGCAGCATTGAGTGGTACTGGGTTTATGCCTGCATCGGGTTGGTGTACGTCGCTATTTTTATTCTGACCTTCGGCTGTGAGTTCCCGGCGCTGGGCAAACATGCGCCAAAAGCTGACGCCCCGGTAGCGAAAGAAAAGTGGGGGATCGGCGTGCTGTTTCTCTCTATTGCTGCGCTGTGCTACATCCTCGGTCAGCTAGGTTTTATCTCCTGGGTGCCAGAGTACGCCAAAGGTCTGGGCATGAGCCTGAACGACGCGGGTACGCTGGTAAGCAACTTCTGGATGTCGTACATGGTCGGCATGTGGGCGTTCAGCTTTATTCTGCGTTTCTTTGACCTGCAACGTATTCTGACCGTGCTGGCAGGCCTGGCTGCGATTCTGATGTACGTCTTTAACACCGGAACACCAGCGCATATGGCATGGTCTATTCTTGCTCTGGGCTTCTTCTCCAGCGCAATCTATACCACCATCATCACTCTGGGTTCCCAGCAGACAAAAGTACCATCGCCAAAACTGGTTAACTTCGTACTCACCTGTGGAACCATCGGCACCATGCTGACCTTTGTGGTTACCGGTCCGATCGTAGAACATAGCGGTCCACAGGCGGCACTGCTCACTGCAAACGGTCTGTACGCTGTGGTATTCGTGATGTGCTTCCTGTTAGGTTTTGTCAGCCGTCACCGTCAGCACAACACCCTGACCTCTCATTAATTGCCAATGCCGGGCGGCACTTTTGTCGTCCGGCTTTTTCCTCTCATCTCCCGCAACGTGCCTTCATCTCTATAAATGCTTTTATTTTGTCTGTTTTTTGCACAAACATGAAATGTCAGACAATTCCGTGACTTAAGAATATTTATACAAATCAGCAATATACCTCTTAAGGAGTATATAAAGGTGAATTTGATTTGCATCAATAAGTGGGGTTGCTGAATCGTTAAGGTAGGCGGTAATAGAAAAGAAATCGAGGCAAAAATGAGCAAAGTCAGACTCGCAATTATCGGTAACGGTATGGTCGGCCATCGCTTTATCGAAGATCTTCTTGATAAATCTGATGCGGCCAACTTTGATATTACCGTTTTCTGTGAAGAACCGCGCATCGCTTATGACCGCGTACACCTCTCGTCTTACTTCTCTCACCACACCGCCGAAGAGCTGTCGCTGGTGCGCGAAGGCTTTTACGAGAAACACGGCATTAAAGTTCTGGTCGGCGAACGCGCTATCACCATCAACCGTCAGGAGAAGGTGATTCACTCCAGCGCCGGGCGTACCGTTTATTATGACAAGCTGATCATGGCGACCGGTTCCTACCCGTGGATCCCGCCGATCAAAGGTTCTGATACCCAGGATTGCTTTGTCTATCGCACCATTGAAGACCTCAACGCGATTGAATCCTGCGCCCGTCGCAGCAAGCGCGGTGCCGTTGTTGGCGGTGGCCTGTTAGGTCTGGAAGCCGCTGGCGCGCTGAAAAACTTAGGCATTGAAACCCACGTTATCGAATTTGCCCCTATGCTGATGGCGGAACAGCTTGATCAGATGGGCGGCGAGCAGCTGCGTCGCAAAATCGAAAGTATGGGCGTGCGCGTTCACACCAGCAAAAACACCCTTGAAATTGTGCAGGAAGGTGTCGAAGCGCGTAAAACCATGCGTTTTGCCGACGGTAGCGAGCTGGAAGTTGACTTTATCGTCTTCTCTACCGGTATCCGTCCGCGCGATAAGCTGGCAACCCAGTGTGGTCTGGACGTTGCTCCGCGCGGGGGTATCGTAATCAATGATTCCTGCCAGACTTCCGATCCGGATATCTACGCCATCGGTGAATGCGCAAGCTGGAACAACCGTGTCTTTGGTCTGGTCGCACCAGGCTACAAAATGGCGCAGGTCGCCGTTGACCACATTCTCGGTAGCGAAAACGCCTTTGAAGGCGCTGACCTTAGCGCCAAGCTGAAACTGCTGGGCGTGGACGTTGGCGGTATTGGCGATGCGCATGGCCGTACACCAGGCGCTCGTAGCTATGTTTACCTCGACGAAAGCAAAGAGATCTACAAACGCCTGGTTGTCAGCGAAGACAACAAAACCCTGCTCGGTGCGGTACTGGTGGGTGATACCAGCGATTACGGCAACCTGCTGCAACTGGTGTTGAACGCTATCGAACTGCCAGAAAACCCAGATTCCCTGATCCTGCCAGCGCACTCCGGTAGCGGTAAGCCATCTATCGGTGTAGATAAACTGCCGGACAGCGCACAAATCTGCTCCTGCTTCGACGTCACCAAAGGCGACCTGATTGCTGCTATCAACAAAGGCTGCCACACCGTTGCGGCGCTGAAAGCCGAAACCAAAGCCGGTACTGGCTGCGGCGGCTGTATCCCGCTGGTCACTCAGGTACTGAATGCGGAACTGGCGAAACAGGGTATCGAAGTTAACAACAACCTGTGCGAACACTTTGCTTATTCGCGTCAGGAACTGTTCCATTTGATCCGCGTTGAAGGCATTAAAACCTTCGAAGAACTGCTGGCGAAACACGGCAAAGGCTACGGTTGTGAAGTTTGTAAACCGACCGTCGGTTCGCTGCTGGCCTCCTGCTGGAACGAATACATTCTGAAACCGGAACATACTCCGCTGCAGGATTCTAACGATAACTTCCTCGCTAACATCCAGAAAGACGGCACCTACTCGGTGATCCCGCGTTCTCCGGGCGGTGAAATCACCCCGGAAGGGCTGATGGCGGTAGGTCGTATCGCGCGTGAATTTAATCTCTACACCAAAATCACTGGCTCCCAGCGTCTGGCAATGTTTGGCGCACAGAAAGACGATCTGCCGGAGATCTGGCGTCAGCTGATTGAAGCCGGCTTCGAAACCGGTCATGCCTATGCGAAAGCACTGCGTATGGCGAAAACCTGCGTGGGTAGCACCTGGTGCCGCTACGGCGTTGGCGACAGCGTGGGTCTCGGCGTGGAACTGGAAAACCGCTACAAAGGCATCCGTACTCCGCACAAAATGAAGTTCGGTGTCTCCGGCTGTACCCGTGAATGTTCAGAAGCTCAGGGTAAAGACGTGGGTATTATCGCCACTGAAAAAGGCTGGAACCTGTATGTTTGCGGTAACGGCGGCATGAAACCGCGTCATGCGGATCTGCTGGCAGCGGATATCGATCGCGAAACGCTGATCAAATATCTCGACCGCTTCATGATGTTCTACATCCGTACCGCCGACAAACTGACGCGTACCGCGCCGTGGTTAGAAAACCTTGAAGGCGGCATCGATTACCTGAAAGCGGTGATCATTGACGACAAACTGGGGCTGAACGCACATCTGGAAGAAGAGATGGCGCGCCTGCGTGAAGCGGTAGTGTGTGAGTGGACTGAAACGGTCAATACACCGTCCGCGCAGACTCGCTTCAAACACTTCATCAACAGCGACAAGCGTGACCCGAACGTGCAGATGGTGCCAGAACGCGAACAGCACCGTCCGGCAACGCCGTATGAACGTATCCCGGTAACTCTGGTGGAGGACAACGCATGAGCCAGTGGAAAGACATCTGCAAAATCGATGACATCCTGCCTGAAACCGGCGTCTGCGCGCTGTTAGGTGACGAGCAGGTAGCAATTTTCCGCCCGTATCACAGCGACCAGGTGTTTGCGATCAGCAACATCGACCCGTTCTTCGAATCCAGCGTGCTGTCACGCGGGCTGATTGCGGAACACCAGGGCGAGCTGTGGGTAGCCAGCCCGCTGAAAAAACAGCGTTTTCGCTTAAGCGACGGCTTGTGCATGGAAGACGAACAGTTTTCCGTCAAGCATTACGAAGCGCGAGTGAAAGACGGCGTGGTACAGCTACGCGGTTAATGTTTTAACGGGAGGCGCAATGCCTCCCCTTTTTGCATGGTCCTGTAATAACCTTCGGTATATTGCAGGACATTTTTTAAACTTTTTGTTTTATTTTTTGTTTTTATTTTTTAAAGGATAATCAAATGTTTACAGACACTATTAATAAGTGTGCGGCTAACGCTGCGCGCATTGCACGCCTGTCGGCAAATAACCCGCTCGGCTTTTGGGTCAGCTCCGCCATGGCGGGCGCGTATGTGGGTCTTGGGATCATCCTGATTTTCACGCTCGGTAATTTGCTCGATCCGTCCATACGTCCTCTGGTGATGGGCGCGACCTTTGGTATCGCCTTAACGCTGGTAATTATCGCCGGTTCTGAACTGTTCACCGGACACACCATGTTCCTCACCTTTGGGGTGAAAGCGGGCACCATTAGCCACGGGCAAATGTGGGCAATCCTGCCGCAAACCTGGCTGGGCAACCTGGTCGGTTCCGTCTTCGTTGCCATGCTTTATAGCTGGGGCGGCGGTAGCCTGCTGCCGGTAGATACCAGCATCGTTCACTCCGTCGCGCTGGCAAAAACCACTGCACCGGCAATGGTACTGTTCTTCAAAGGCGCATTGTGTAACTGGCTGGTTTGCCTGGCTATCTGGATGGCGCTGCGCACTGAAGGGGCGGCGAAATTTATCGCTATCTGGTGGTGTCTGCTGGCATTTATCGCGTCCGGCTATGAGCACTCCATCGCTAACATGACGCTGTTCGCGCTCTCCTGGTTCGGCAACCACAGCGAAGCCTATACGCTGGCAGGTATTGGGCATAACCTGCTGTGGGTGACGCTGGGTAATACTTTATCGGGCGCCGTATTCATGGGATTGGGTTATTGGTATGCTACGCCGAAAGCGAATCGTCCGGTTGCGGACAAATTTAATCAAACTGAAACGGCTGCAGGTTAATCAGTAAGGGGTTTTTACGTGGATCATTTGCCTATATTTTGCCAATTACGCGATCGCGACTGTCTGATTGTCGGCGGTGGTGATGTTGCGGAACGCAAAGCAAGGTTGCTGTTAGACGCGGGCGCTCGCTTAACGGTGAATGCATTAGCGTTTATTCCACAGTTCACCGCATGGGCAGATGCTGGCATGTTAACCCTCGTCGAAGGGCCATTTGATGAAAGCCTTCTCGACACCTGCTGGCTGGCGATTGCCGCGACGGATGATGACGCGCTTAACCAGCGCGTCAGCGAAGCCGCTGAATCTCGTCGCATCTTCTGTAACGTGGTCGATGCGCCGAAAGCCGCCAGCTTCATTATGCCGTCGATTATTGACCGCTCACCGTTGATGGTAGCGGTCTCCTCTGGCGGCACCTCTCCGGTTCTGGCGCGACTGCTGCGCGAAAAACTCGAATCACTGCTGCCGCTACATCTGGGCCAGGTAGCGAAATACGCCGGGCAGTTACGCGGTCGGGTGAAACAACAGTTCGCGACAATGGGCGAGCGTCGCCGTTTCTGGGAAAAACTGTTCGTTAATGACCGCCTGGCGCAGTCGCTGGCGAATAACGATCAGAAAGCCATTACTGAAACGACCGAACAGTTAATCAACGAGCCGCTTGACCATCGCGGTGAAGTGGTGCTGGTTGGCGCCGGCCCTGGCGATGCCGGGCTACTGACGCTGAAAGGTCTGCAACAAATTCAGCAGGCTGATGTGGTGGTCTACGACCGTCTGGTTTCTGACGATATTATGAATCTGGTACGGCGCGATGCTGACCGCGTTTTCGTCGGTAAACGCGCGGGATACCACTGCGTACCACAGGAAGAGATTAACCAGATCCTGCTGCGGGAAGCGCAAAAAGGCAAACGCGTGGTGCGTCTGAAAGGCGGCGATCCGTTTATTTTTGGCCGTGGTGGCGAAGAGCTGGAAACACTGTGCAACGCGGGTATTCCGTTCTCGGTAGTTCCGGGTATTACTGCAGCTTCTGGTTGCTCTGCTTATTCGGGTATTCCACTTACGCATCGCGATTATGCTCAGAGCGTACGCTTAATTACCGGACACTTAAAAACCGGTGGTGAGCTGGACTGGGAAAACCTGGCAGCAGAAAAACAGACGCTGGTATTCTATATGGGACTAAATCAGGCTGCGACCATTCAGCAAAAATTGATTGAACACGGAATGCCAGGCGAAATGCCAGTGGCGATTGTCGAAAACGGGACGGCGGTAACGCAACGCGTGATTGACGGTACGCTCGCGCAGCTGGGCGATCTGGCGCAGCAAATGAACAGTCCATCATTAATTATTATTGGCCGGGTTGTTGGTTTGCGCGATAAATTAAACTGGTTCTCAAACCATTAATTTAAACAAATTTAATTAAGGTCAGATATTTCTGACCTTTTTTTATTTACAATAATCACCATATTAATTTTTATCTTCATTAGACATAAAACAACTTTTTAACTAATTCCTTATTTTAATAACTACCTACAGTTACAGGGGCTTACAAATATAATCGAAATATTAATAGCCCACTCACTGACGTGTAATAGATATTCCTGTATTGTCTCTAACGAGCTGTTTGCTTATATTCATATAATTAATGAATATTACTCGATATATTTTACATAGGGAATGAAAATGAACAAATTTATTAAAGTAGCACTGGTAGGTGCGGTACTGGCTACATTGACTGCATGTACTGGTCATATCGAAAACCGTGATAAAAACTGCTCTTACGACTACCTGCTGCACCCGGCAATTTCTATTTCTAAAATCATTGGCGGTTGCGGTCCTACTGCACAGTAATCTCTTAATAGAAATCGGTTAATGTCGGTTTAATTGCCTGACGCCCTCTGGATCCCCCGAGGGCGTATTTGTTTCTATGCCCTTCTTTCCCCCTGCCTGTAAAAATAATTTCATTTTAATTTCAATGCGATAGTCATTCACTCCCGCCACAACACGATCCTGTGCAAAATTTTGTGATCTTCCTCTACAACACATAACATTATATGTTGTTATATTCATCATGCATTGTCATGTTACCTTTTAAATGACTGCAAACTCTCCCCTACAACGTGTTGGACAAGAAAAAGGTATCGCTATGGGAAGCCAGGAACTCCAACGCAAGCTCGGATTTTGGGCCGTTCTTGCAATCGCCGTCGGGACAACCGTCGGCTCCGGTATTTTCGTCTCCGTGGGTGAAGTCGCTAAAGCGGCGGGAACGCCGTGGCTGACGGTGCTCGCTTTTGTCATCGGCGGGTTAATTGTGATCCCGCAAATGTGCGTCTATGCGGAGCTATCAACCGCTTATCCGGAAAATGGCGCAGATTATGTTTATTTAAAAAATGCCGGTAGCCGACCGCTGGCTTTTCTCTCCGGCTGGGCCAGCTTCTGGGCCAACGATGCGCCTTCACTGTCAATCATGGCGCTGGCGATTGTCAGCAATCTTGGCTTTTTAACGCCTATCGATCCTCTGCTCGGTAAATTTATCGCCGCCGGGTTAATTATCGCCTTTATGCTGCTGCATCTGCGATCCGTCGAAGGCGGCGCAGCGTTTCAGACGCTGATTACCATCGCCAAAATTATCCCGTTCACTATCGTCATTGGCCTTGGGATCTTCTGGTTTAAAGCGGAGAATTTTACCGCCCCTTCCACCACCTCGATTGGCGCGACGGGCAGCTTTATGGCGCTACTGGCGGGGATCTCTGCCACCAGTTGGTCGTATACCGGCATGGCCTCCATCTGCTATATGACTGGTGAAATCAAAAACCCCGGCAAAACCATGCCGCGAGCGCTGATTGGCTCCTGCCTGCTGGTTTTAGTGCTTTACACCCTGCTGGCGCTGGTGATTTCCGGGCTGATGCCCTTCGATAAACTCGCCAACTCTGAAACGCCGATTTCCGACGCCCTGACCTGGATCCCCGCACTCGGCAGCACCGCCGGGATCTTCGTTGCCGTCACGGCGATGATCGTCATTCTCGGCTCGCTTTCCAGTTGCGTGATGTACCAGCCGCGCCTGGAATACGCGATGGCGAAAGACAATTTATTCTTCAAATGCTTCGGGCATGTGCATCCGAAATACAACACGCCAGATGTTTCCATCATCCTGCAAGGGGCGCTTGGGATCTTCTTCATCTTCGTTTCCGATCTCACCAGCCTGCTGGGCTACTTCACGCTGGTGATGTGTTTCAAAAACACCCTCACCTTCGGCTCCATCATCTGGTGTCGTAAACGCGACGATTACAAACCGCTGTGGCGTACTCCGGCTTTCGGGCTGATGACTACCCTCGCCATTGCATCAAGCCTCATTCTGGTTGCCTCAACTTTTGTCTGGGCACCTATTCCCGGCCTTATCTGCGCCGTCATCGTTATTGCTACTGGTCTGCCTGCTTACGCCTTCTGGGCGAAGCGGAGCAGCCAGCTAAATGCTTTGTCGTAATGTTATCTGGAGAAAATAAAATGTTGGATATTGATAAAAGCACCGTGGACTTTCTGGTCACCGAAAATATGGTTCAGGAAGTAGAAAAAGTACTCACCCATGACGTTCCGCTAGTGCATACCATCGTGGAAGAGATGGTGAAGCGCGACATTGATCGTATTTATTTCGTTGCCTGCGGATCGCCGCTCAACGCGGCGCAAACGGCGAAACATCTGGCGGATCGTTTTTCCGATCTTCAGGTCTACGCTATTTCCGGCTGGGAGTTCTGCGATAACACCCCGCATCGCCTCGACGATCGTTGTGCAGTGATTGGCGTTTCTGACTACGGTAAAACCGAAGAGGTAATCAAGGCGCTGGAACTGGGCCGGGCCTGCGGTGCACTCACTGCGGCGTTCACCAAACGCGCGGACAGCCCGATTACTTCGGCGGCAGAGTTTACCATTGATTATCAGGCCGACTGCATCTGGGAAATTCACCTGCTGCTCTGCTACAGCGTGGTGCTGGAGATGATCACCCGCCTCGCGCCAAACGCGGAAATCGGCAAGATCAAAAACGATCTTAAGAAATTGCCGGATGCGCTCGGTCATCTGGTGCGTACATGGGAAGAGAAAGGTCGCCAGCTCGGTGAACAGGCCAGCCAGTGGCCGATGATTTACACGGTTTCTGCGGGACCGCTGCGTCCGCTGGGTTACAAAGAAGGCATTGTAACGCTGATGGAATTTACCTGGACCCACGGCTGTGTGATTGAGAGCGGTGAGTTCCGCCACGGCCCGCTGGAGATTGTTGAACCGGGCGTTCCATTCCTGTTCCTGCTCGGCAATGACGAAAGCCGCCATACCACCGAACGCGCCATTAACTTTGTCAAACAGCGTACCGACAACGTGATCGTCATCGATTACGCCGAAATTTCGCAAGGGCTACATCCGTGGCTGGCGCCGTTCCTGATGTTCGTGCCGATGGAGTGGCTCTGCTACTACCTGTCAATTTACAAAGATCACAACCCGGATGAACGCCGCTATTACGGTGGTCTGGTGGAATATTAATCCCCTCTCCCGGCCTGGCAACGGGCCGGATTTACGCAAGGAGTTATCCGATGAAAACAGGTATGTTTACCTGCGGCCACCAGCGGCTGCCTATTGAACACGCATTCCGTGACGCAAGCGAGCTGGGTTACGATGGCATTGAAATTTGGGGCGGGCGTCCGCATGCCTTCGCGCCGGACTTAAAAGCAGGCGGCCTCAAACACATTAAGGCACTGGCGCAGACGTATCAGATGCCGATTATCGGTTACACGCCAGAAACCAATGGTTATCCGTATAACATGATGCTGGGCGATGAGCATATGCGTCGCGAAAGCCTCGACATGATCAAGCTGGCGATGGATATGGCGAAAGAGATGAACGCCGGTTATACGCTGATTTCTGCGGCTCACGCGGGTTATCTCACGCCGCCTGATGTTATCTGGGGGCGGCTGGCAGAGAACTTAAGCGAATTGTGCGAGTACGCGGAAAATATCGGTATGGATTTGATCCTCGAACCGTTAACGCCGTATGAATCGAACGTCGTGTGTAACGCCAACGATGTGCTTCATGCGCTGGCGCTGGTGTCTTCGCCGCGTCTGTTCAGCATGGTCGACATCTGCGCGCCGTATGTCCAGGCAGAGCCGGTGATGAGTTATTTCGACAAACTGGGCGATAAACTGCGTCATCTGCATATTGTCGACAGCGACGGAGCCAGCGACACGCATTACATCCCCGGTGAAGGCAAAATGCCGTTGCGGGAGCTGATGCGCGATATCATCGACAGAGGTTATGACGGTTACTGTACGGTGGAACTGGTGACGATGTACATGAACGAACCCAGACTCTACGCCCGCCAGGCGCTGGAACGCTTTCGCGCGCTGCTGCCGGAGGATGCGTGATGAAAACCCTGGCGACAATCGGCGATAACTGCGTCGACATTTACCCGCAACTGAATAAAGCATTTTCTGGCGGTAATGCGGTGAACGTGGCGGTGTATTGCACTCGCTACGGCATAAAGCCAGGATGCATTACCTGGGTGGGCGATGATGACTACGGTACAACGCTGAAGCAGGATATTGCCCGCATGGGCGTCGATATCAGCCATGTCCATACGAAACACGGCGTTACCGCACAAACTCAGGTGGAACTGCACGACAACGATCGCGTTTTTGGCGACTACACCGAAGGCGTGATGGCCGACTTTGCCCTGAGCGAAGAGGATTACGCCTGGCTGGCGCAGTATGACATTGTGCACGCGGCAATCTGGGGACATGCGGAGGACGCATTCCCGCACCTGCACGCAGCGGGCAAACTTACCGCTTTCGACTTCTCCGACAAGTGGGACAGCCCGCTCTGGCAGACACTGGTGCCGCATCTCGATTTTGCCTTTGCCTCCGCACCGCAAGAAGACGAAGCGTTACGTCTGAAGATGAAGGCGATTGTTGCCCGTGGCGCAGGAACAGTGATTGTCACGCTGGGCGAAAACGGCAGCATTGCCTGGGATGGCGAACAGTTCTGGCGTCAGTCTCCTGAACCGGTGACGGTTATCGACACCATGGGTGCCGGAGATTCGTTCATTGCCGGATTCCTTTGCGGCTGGTCTGCGGGGATGACATTACCACAGGCGATGGCGCAGGGAACGGCGTGTGCAGCGCAAACCATTCAGTATCACGGTGCCTGGTAGGCATAACGTTGGCGTGAGGATCTTCACGCCAACGTGCTGTTACTTGCCGGAAAACGACCCTATAATCCGTGTAATTCATTCTTTATTTCAGGGTCGATTATGTCAGCTACGGACCGCTACTCTCATCAACTGCTCTATGCCACCGTCCGCCAGCGGCTGCTGGATGATATCGCGCAGGGAGTTTACCAGGCTGGGCAACAGATCCCAACTGAAAACGAGCTGTGTACGCAGTACAACGTCAGCCGCATCACCATTCGTAAAGCCATCAGCGACTTAGTGTCGGACGGTATACTGATCCGCTGGCAGGGTAAAGGCACCTTTGTGCAAAGTCAGAAAGTTGAAAACGCCCTGCTGACCGTTAGCGGCTTTACCGACTTTGGTGTTTCGCAAGGTAAACCGACGAAAGAGAAAGTGATCGAGCAAGAGCAGGTCAGCGCCGCGCCGTTTTGCGAGAAGCTGAATATTCCTGGCAACAGCAAAGTGTTCCGTCTCAGCCGGGTGATGTATCTTGATAAAGAGCCGCTGTTTATTGATAGCTCGTGGATCCCATTGTCACGTTATCCTGATTTTGATGCGATTTATGTCGAAGGCAGCTCCACCTATCAGTTATTTCAAGAGCGTTTTGACACGCGAGTGGTCAGCGACAAAAAGACCATTGATATCTTTGCCGCTACGCGCGCGCAGGCAAAATGGCTGAAGTGTGAACTGGGCGAACCCTTGTTTCGCATCAGCAAAATCGCCTTTGATCAGAATGACAAACCGGTGCACGTCTCCGAACTCTTCTGCCGCGCCAATCGCATCACCTTAACGATTGATAATAAAAGACATTAACCGTAGGCCAGATAAGATGCGCCAGCATCGCATCCGGCGATGCTGGCGCGTTGAGGGGACCGTCCGGCGCTGAATTTAGCTTGATTGCCGAACGGTGCTATCCAGCATTAAATACTGGCAATACTCTCACGCAAAATCCGCAGCACCGTCTCTTCACCACTACGATTCGGATTAATGCGAATCGCACAATGTTCTAATTGCGGATTCGCCTGGCGAAACGTTCCGGAAAGGCGATAAAAGAGCGGCGGGATCTCATATTTCGACTCCGCGCCCACCGGATACGGTAACGCACCGCGTTTCTGCGCTTCTTCCAGCACCCTGGCGGCAATCGGCTGATGAAACTCCACAATCAACACCTTCGACTGCGCATTGGCAATGACGGCACTTTTAACTTCCGGCACCGCGCCGCCGTTAAGTAAAGCCAGCAGCCGTTCAGAAACGCCCGCCTGTACCGCATGCATCACCGGCGCGAAAACCAGCCCACGCAAGACATCCTGCGCCTGAGAGCCCTGGATCTGACTACCGCCGGAATAGAGCGTAGCGCGAATACGGTTGATAACGTCGGCATCGCCTACCACCGCACCAACACCCTCTGGCCCAAATAGCTTGAAGCAGGAAAATGTCGAGACATTCGCCCCGCATTCGCAGCCGATTCGCGCTACCTTCATCACCGCATAGTTGTCATCGGTTAAGGCTGGAACACTTGCCGCGCGCAACGTTGCCAGCACATCTGCCAGCACATAGCTATCCTGCGGCTGCTGGCGCGTATGCTGCACCAGCGCGGCATCTGGTTGTTGCTCGTCGACAACCTGCTTCAGTGCCGACAGGTCATTGAAATCAACAGTAATAAGCGTCAGCCCCATCTGTTCAATGATGACGCGTGTCGTCGGATAAACGGGCGCGTCATGCACCAGAAGACGCTGCCCTGGTTTAAGCAAAGCCGCCAGCCCGGCACGAATCGCTCCTGTGCCAGCGCCTTGCACCAGCACCGCCGCTGGCGCATGAAACGCATCTGCCAGCACCTGCTCCACACGCTGGGTAATGCGAGGCTGATTCAGCCCCGGCGTTAATCCCAAATCACCCCAGGTAAGAAATTCGCTACCAGGAAAATGGCGACAAATGCTATCCACCAGCGCAAACTGCTTCTGCTGCGCTTCAGCAATGGTCAGACTTTTCAGAGGAAACGTCTTCATAAGTGCCTTCCTTAAGCTGGAACAAACAGACCAAGCCAGTAAAGAACATTCAGCAGAATACCGGTGATCATTACTGCCACGACCGGTGCCGCCATTTTCTGTACCGGACGGCCCAGGGATTCGTTGAGGAAGTAAATGGCAACCGCGATAGAGAATCCGGTATAACCCGCCATTTTAATTGCTGCGAAAATCGAACCGACCAGCAGCGCCACTTCCATCAGCATATTCATGGCGTTACGGATGTTATCCGACGCATTACGCACCGACGGATAGCGCCCCAGCCATTTGCCAATCGAACGAAGCAGTAAGACTTCCGCCGAAATAACCACTGCGCCTAATACCGCTGCAACCATCGGATTCGGCGAGAGATAGCCCACCGCATAAACAAAGGTAAAGCCCGCAACCGCATACACACCAGTGGCTAACGCGGTGGTGGCAATCAACGGTACAAAACCCAGCCCGCGCATAAATTCCGCCAGTGCCGCCTGATTAATCAGCGTTTGCGATTGTTCCGGTGTAACGCCTGCGGAGTACGCTTTCTCAAGGGTGAAAATAGAAACTTCGCTACCGGCAAAAATCTTCATGCTGGCAACGGCAGCAATCAATGCTCCCACGATGGCGATATACGGTAAGTTTTTGATAATCCGCGACGTGCGCTCTTCAAACACCGAAAGCCCGCTGGCATCGATGTCATTTTCATCACGATGACGCAGGTCGTGAGTAATGGCGATCCCCAGCAGCATTACCATGCCAATAAAGATTTCGATGGATTCCGGATTAAGATGCGGGAAAAAACGCACCACCACCACACGGGTCATCAACACGACGGCAGCGGCGATCAGGCTTTGCTTCCAGCCAAACTGGTAGAAAATCGCCACCAGCGGGAACAGCGCAAAAGCAGAAACCACCGGCGAGCTAAGTTCCCCAAGGCTACCTAATACATCTACCGGCAGCGCAGTCAGCAACTGGTTTACCGGCAACAGGCAGGTGAGGATCAGTACCCCCCAGATCGCGCCAAGACCAAACGCCATCAGGCTGTTTATCGCCAGTACGCCGAGAATATCGGTAGGAAGAAAAAGCAGCCATGCATTGAGCAAGCCGGTTTTCAGGGTAAAAGAGATCCCCACCGAGGCCACAAAACCAATGCTCAGACCAAAAGCGATACTCCCCGCCTCGCGACGGTTCATATAGCCTTCAATCAGTTGCGGCAGGATCGGGCGAATACCATCATGGAAAACAGCCGCCGAGCGATGCGCCAGAAATGATGTCATACCGGTCAGGCACGCCACCAGGATAATCTGGATATACAGATCCATAGTCGTGCCTTTTATTTCAGATGGTTAATCAGCATCGGAATCGCATGTTCGACGTGCTCAACGGAAAGCCCAAACGCCACTTTCCCTTCGGCGATCATTTTGGCGATATGTTCGTCTTTCGCTTTAATGCCCGGCCTGGCAATAGTGCAACTTTTGTTATAGCCAATCACCGCGATGGCAATCGACAATGCCGCACCCGCACCGGTATTACACGCGCCGATGTAGTAATCCAGTTGCCCGGATTTCACTTTCATTGCCGCTTCCATGTCGTTATGAATGAACACTTCAAAACAGCCAGGAGCCGTCGCTTCAATAGTTTTTTTAATCTGCTCACGCTGTAAGCCTGCAACGCCAATCTTTTTCATGAGTCTGTCCTTATTGGAAAAATTGAGAGGGATTTTCACGTAACATCACATCCACATCGGCCTGACTGAATCCTGACTGGCGCAATTGCGGAATAAAGGTGGTCAATAAAAAGTCATAGCCATAACCACCGTTGGCTTTTAAATGGGAGCGGCGCGTAATATCCATCGACAGCATGACGCGGTTCAGCAACCCACGGTCGCGTAGCGCATGAAGCATCGCAATACGCTTTTCGTCCGGGTAGTAACTGTTCTTACCAATGGTGTCGAACTGCACATACGCGCCGAGATCGATCATCTTCAAAATGTTGTCGAGGTTGTCTTTCAGATCGCAGTGACCAACGGTGACGCGCGAAAGATCAACTCCGTGGGCTTGCAGTAGCGCCAGTTGTTCCAGCCCCATGGTGCTAAAAGAGGTATGCGTGGAGATCGGACGTCCGGTCTGGTTATGTGCCAGCGCGGCGGCAATAAACACCTTCTCTTCCAGCGGCGTAATCTTTCCTTCGCTGGAACCAATCTCTGCGATGATCCCGGCTTTCAGGTCGGTGCCATCGATACCCTGTTCAATTTCATCGACCATCTCTTGCGCCAGTTCCTGCACGCTGCGGGTCGCCACATGTTCCGGGAAAAACGCGTCCTGGTAATAACCGGTACAGACCACCACGTTGATCCCCGTCTCGCGCATCACATCAAGCATGAATTGCGCATTGCGCCCCATGTAGCGGTTGGTCATCTCAATCACATTACGCACGCCCTGCGCCATCAGGTCGTTCATCTCCTGACAAATGAACGCATATTGATCAAGGCGGCAATCTACGTTGTTTTTAAAGCCGGAGAGATCAATATGCAGATGCTCATGGGCAAGGGTGTAGCCGGTCGAGTCGATGGTCATAAAGAGTCACCCTGAAAGCGAAAGGACGATAAAAAGGAAGTGCCGTTTTGTGGCGGCGATGCGCGGAAAAATTCACATACTGTGGCTCCTACGTCAGAGAGCGTGGAACAAACCCCCAGACGAGTTGCAACCAGCCCTTGCTGATAAACCAGTACCGGCACCACTTCGCGGGTATGGTGGCTATGTCCAATGGTCGGGTCGTTACCGTGATCAGCCATCACGATCAGGCAATCATCCGGCTGCATCGCCTCAACAAGGCGAGTAAGGTTACGGTCAACGACCTGCAAACGTTCGGCATAACGTGCGACGTCTTCTGCATGACCGGCAAGATCGGTTTCCTGGATATTGGTGCAAATAAACGCGGTCTGATGAGCGTTAAACTCGTCGAGGGTGATATCCATAATCTGCTGGCTATCCACCAGATTTTGCCAGCTCACGCCATAAGGATTACTGACGATATCCGCTACCTTTCCCACCAGAACCGTAGGTATGCCCGCCTGATACAACTGTTGCGGCACCTGCACTTTTTCATCGACGCCGTAGCCCATATGCACGACCTGGAAGCCGTTGTCATAAGCGCCAGAACGCGGCGCATTGATGCCAATAAAACGTCCTTCTTTGCTTTCTACGGCATCGAGAATGCGCTGGCTGTCCGCTAACAGCCCCCCAAATGTGATCACTCTGCCAACCTGAACTTGCTCACGCACCACACGACCTATTTTGATGACTTCATCGAACGGTATTACGGAGAGATTGGCGGTAACGTTATAGACCTGGCCTAAATCCGCTTCGAGATTGTCACCAACTGCCACGGCCTGGTTAACCCACAGAAACTGCAACTCATCGCCACGGCGCTCTACTTGCCAGCCCGCAGTAATTAATGCTTGCTCAACACAGTCAATAACATCACGAAAGGGCATCCGCAGCGGCGGCAGTGGTCGCGTACCTAAAATTTCCTGATGTCCCATAAAGGTATCGCCACCTTCATGTTGCAGTTCCGCCACACCCCAGACTGCGGAATCCGATGGCTGCATATCTCCGGGGGCATAGCCCAGAGCATTAATAAGCCCTAACTTCTCCAGCATTGGCAGTTGTAAATGCGGTAACTCACAAAGAATGTGACCGCAAGTATTGGCTCCGGCATCCTGCGGGCGTACCCGCGTGACATCTTTCATTGCTCCCACGCCGAAGCTATCAATCACTAACACCACAAATCGCGCCATTTACGCCTCCAGAAGGTTGCCGAGGCTGTCATAACGGCCTACGATTTCCGGCGCTCTGTGCTGAATACCGGACACCAGCACGACATCACTGCGGGTAACAAAAATTTGTGTACGAAAACAGAGCACCACCGCGCTACTCACCGGAAACTCACCCGCCAAAGGCAAGGTGTAGTCGATGCTGCTGTCATCCACGGCGTTGAGATATGTTTCAGTAATGCTTTGATTTTCTGGCGTAAACACCAGCGCATGTTGCGCATGACCACGACGGTAATAGCCGCCGCCATAGCAGTAGCTATCGCCACGAAAATGATGGGATATTTCGCTTAACCAGAGCATGGCTACGCGTTCAGGCTGGTCACCCTGTTGGTTTGCTGGAATGGTGCCCGTCAGCGCATGACCAGGTTCGGCATGAGTAACACCGTATTCCGCCAGCAATGGCAGTGAAGTACAGCTGGTTGCTGAAGGCGCGTTTAATTGCTCAACAGCAACACCCGATTCCGCCAGCTGGTTGCGTGCATTGACCAACGTCTGGAGGTTCGGCGTCGGCAAAACTTTCCCGGCACTCTCATTCCATAGCAGGCAAGGGAAATGGGTAAGTCCCGCTAAATGGAGTCCTGGCAGTTTTTGGATTTCAGCGACAATTTCCTGCAACGAATGTTGAGCAAAACCACTTTCCTGTCCCGGATAAAGAAAATCATCGTCGCTATAAACTTTGAGCAGCACAGACTGAATCCGCCCCGCTTTCACCGCTGCCGCAGACACTTCCCGCGCTTTGGCAAGGGTAAACACGGTGATGACGTCGGTGCCCTGTTCAACGGCATCAGCGACCTGGTGACAAGGGATTTGCACCAGATGCCCCTGATGCGCCACCGGCAAACCTGCGCGGCGCATCACTCGCGCCTCTTTGTAATCCACCGCCACAATACCGCTGTAGCCCAGCGCCAGCAGTTTTTCCGCCAGCCACGGATTGCGACCGAACTGTTTGGTCATCAGATACAGCTCAATACCATAAAGCCGCGCCGTCTCAATCAACCGCTTACCGTTTTCCAGTACCTGATCCACGTCGATAACCCAACTGTCCGGGGCTATCTTGCCCTGCTGCCACAGGTTTAGTGCGGCAGAAATCAGTGCCGGGTTCTGGCGTTTCAATGCTTCTACAAACATCTTGTTGCCTCGTTTCTGTTCCTTGAATCAAATATTCATTTTTTTGAATATTTAAGATATGCGACGTGGATTTGTTGTGGGCTTCAGACCTCTTCGTTAGCGGCCATCCATAATCCATAAAGGTTGGCCAGCAAATAGCCTTCTTCACACGGGTTAACTTCCAGCGCGAATCCCTGCAATAACACCTGGTGCAACTGCATGATCGCTGGCCAGTGGCGACATTGCGACAGTTCAGCCAGCAACTCGTCATCCAGTGGCTGGATCTGTTCGCCGCGACGACTGCGCATCAGCGCACTCGCCATATGTATCATTGCCATCGTTCCCTGCTCGCTGCGCACTGGTAGATGGCATTCTGTTTCCAGTACGTTGACGACCTGCATCATGCCTTTGCAGATGTCCTTATCGATGACCCCTGCATCGCAAAGCAGGTTGAGTCTGGTTTCCATTTTAGATGCCTTTCGTTTAATAACTGGGTTCCTGTTCCCCACTGACCACTCGCTGTTGATGGGCAAGCAGGGCGTGTTTATCAACAACCGCACGCAGCAATTGTTGCATCGGGTAATCATCGGCTCGCGTCAAAACCACGGCTTCAGTTGCCTGTAAAAATCGCGGATCGTCTGTGAGCGGCGTGGCTTCTAATCCCAGCATGGTCAGTTCGTTTTCCGCCACCACGTTCCAGATAACCGCATCGACATCACCTTTAACAATGCGCTGTAAACTCTCGTGATAAGAGAGATCGACTCGCTCCACATCGCTACTGCCAAAAAAGACATCGGTCATGATTTTCTGATCTGCCGAACGGTTATCCAGCCCCACGCGCTTCACGTTACCGGACTCCCCTTTACGGCAAATCAACTGGTGCTCGCCAACGTAGGTATGCGGCCCCAACTCCAGCGCAAGACATAATCCTTTTTGCGTGAGATAACTTTCTGCCGCCAGTCGCGAAACTACCGCCATGTCATAGACACCGTTAAGCAAACACTCCACGCGAATATCCGCACCACGCATATGCGCATAGTAAAAAGGAATGCCATCAAACTGAGCTTTTAATCCGCTCGCTAAACCTTCGTACAAGCGGGTATAGGGCAAGGGCATCGCACATACCACATTGTTGATATCAACATGGGTCAGCAGTGCTTTGTTATCCATCTCTACCAGATAACTGCCATTGCGCCCGCGACGTTCAATCCGTATCGCGCCGCTTGACTCCAGATTTTTTAACGCGGCCTGCGTCAGGCCGACGGACGAACGGCATTCAGTTGCCAGTTCATCTATAGTTTTCAGGCGATTACCACACTTTTCACCTAACAAATAACGAGCCAGCGTCGTGATGACGACGCCTTCTTTTTTGATAAACGTTCGACGCATAATAAATTTTCAATAAAATGAATATTTATATCTTCATGAAAATGAAGATAAGGCGCAACAAGCAGATGTGGAAACGGCGAGATGCTTCACATTTTTTTGGGTTATTGCAAATAACGACGTAAAAAAACCGGGTTTCCCCGGTTTTTGGTATCAATAGTGAATTAAGGCTTCGCCACAAAACCAATCGCTTCGTAAACCGCTTTCAACGTGCGGGAAGCGTGTGCGCTGGCTTTTTCTGCGCCGTCTTTCATTACCTGTTGCAAGAAGGCTTCATCATTGCGGAAACGGTGATAACGCTCCTGCAATTCAGTCAGCATACCGGAAACCGCTTCAGCTACTTCGCCTTTCAGGTGACCATACATCTTGCCTTCGAACTGTTTTTCCAGTTCCGGGATGCTCTGGCCCGTTACCGCAGAAAGGATATCCAGCAGGTTGGAAACGCCCGCTTTGTTCTGCACATCGTAGCGAACTACCGGCGGCTCGTCGGAGTCAGTGACCGCACGTTTGATTTTCTTCACTACCGATTTCGGATCTTCCAGCAGACCGATAACGTTATTGCGGTTATCGTCAGACTTGGACATCTTCTTGGTCGGCTCCAGCAGTGACATTACGCGCGCGCCAGATTTCGGAATAAACGGCTCCGGTACTTTAAAGATATCGCCATACAGCGCGTTGAAACGCTGGGCAATATCGCGGCTCAGTTCCAGGTGCTGTTTCTGGTCTTCGCCGACCGGCACCAGATTGGTTTGATACAGCAGGATGTCCGCAGCCATCAGCACCGGATAGTCAAACAGACCAGCGTTAATGTTCTCGGCATAACGCGCAGATTTATCTTTAAACTGCGTCATGCGGCTCAGTTCGCCGAAGTAGGTATAGCAGTTCAGTGCCCAGCCTAACTGCGCATGTTCCGGCACGTGAGACTGAACAAAAATAGTGCTTTTCTCAGGATCGATACCGCAAGCCAGGTACAACGCCAGCGTATCCAGCGTCGCTTTACGCAGCTTCTGCGCATCCTGGCGAACGGTGATGGCGTGTTGGTCAACGATGCAGTAAATGCAATGGTAATCATCCTGCATGTTTACCCACTGACGCAGCGCACCCATGTAGTTACCAATGGTCAATTCACCTGAAGGCTGTGCGCCACTAAAAACGATGGGCTTAGTCATTTTTCGATTCCTGATTTTCGCTTTGCGGAAGCCCTAATGCGGGCAGAAGGTCATTTATAGAGTGATAAATTACATCAGGCTGGCTGAGATCGATAGCCTCGCCGTAGTTATATCCGTAGGTTAAGCCAACTGAAGGGCAACCGGCTGCTTTTGCTGCCTGAATATCATTGCGAGAATCGCCGACAAACAGCATCTGTTGCGGGGCAATGCCCATACGTTCAGCCACCAGTAGCAGCGGATCCGGGTGGGGTTTTTTGTTTTGTACGTCATCGCCGCCGATAACCACGCTAAAGTATTTTGCGATATCTAAGGCTTCCAGCAGCGGGGCGACGAACGGCGTTGGTTTGTTGGTAACCAGACCTAGCGGCAGGCCTTTAGCCTGCAATGCGCCCAGCGTATCGGCAACGTGCGGGAACAAAAACGTGCCTTCTTCAGCAACTTCGCCATAGTAACGATCAAACAGCTTACGCAGAATACGTACTTGTTCTTCTGCCGGAATATCGTCATCAACGGGCGGTTTGCCCATCGTTTTACGCAGCGTCGCACGTTCCTGACGCGCCCAGGTCAATGCCCGCTCCATCAGCACATCTGCGCCATTACCAATCCAGGTAATAACACGCTCTTCGCCTGCAACGGGCAACTCCAGCGCATACAGCGCCATATCTACCGCAGCAGCCAGACCGGGAGCACTGTCAACCAGCGTGCCATCGAGATCGAAGGCAACGCCGCGAATATCTTCAAACTTACTCATGACTTACCTTTGCCAGTTCACTGCGCATTTCATCAATGACTTTTTTATAGTCTGGCTGGTCGAAAATAGCGGAGCCAGCGACAAACATATCCGCGCCCGCCGCAGCGATTTCGCCAATATTGTTCACCTTCACGCCACCGTCCACTTCCAGTCGAATGTCGAAGCCAGACTCGTCGATACGACGACGTACTTCGCGCAGTTTATCTAACGTTTGTGGAATGAAAGACTGACCGCCGAAACCAGGGTTGACGGACATCAGCAGGATCACATCCAGTTTGTCCATCACGTAATCCAGATAGCTCAGCGGTGTCGCCGGGTTAAATACCAGCCCCGCTTTACAGCCATTTTCTTTAATCAGTTGCAGCGTGCGATCAACATGCTCGGAGGCTTCAGGATGAAAGGTAATGATGCTGGCACCTGCGGCAGCGAAATCCGGCACAATGCGATCAACCGGTTTCACCATCAGATGTACATCGATAGGGGCGGTAATGCCGTAATTACGCAAGGATTTCAGCACCATTGGTCCAATCGTCAGGTTGGGAACATAGTGGTTATCCATGACGTCAAAATGCACGACATCAGCGCCAGCTGCCAGGGCCTTTGCGGTATCTTCACCCAGGCGGGCAAAATCAGCCGACAGAATTGAGGGGGCAATCAAATACTGTTTCATCCGCTTCTCCTTGAGAATTATTTTTTCGCGGGTGAAACGACTCCTGGTTTGTACAAAGCCAGCAGTTCGTCCACCTTTTTACGTGTGCCGCCGTTGCTGCTTATACTGCGTCGAACTTTGACGACATGCAATTTTGCGCGTTGATACCACTCGCGCGTTAGCGCCGTATCATGGTTAGAAATCAGTACCGGGATCTGACGGTTAACCAGACCTTCGGCGATCTCCGCCAGATGCGCCTGTTGTTCAAGAGTAAAACTGTTTGTGTGATACGCCGTAAAGTTGGCGGTCGCAGATAGTGGTGCATAAGGCGGATCGCAATAGACGACAGATGCATCATCTGCGCGCGCCATGCTATCGGCATAAGACTCACAATAGAAAAAGGCATTCTGCGCTTTTTCAGCGAAGTGATACAACTCAGCTTCCGGGAAATAGGGTTTTTTGTAGCGGCCAAACGGCACGTTAAACTCACCGCGCAGATTGTAACGACACAGGCCGTTGTAACCGTAGCGGTTCAAATATAAAAACAGTACCGCCCGACGGAACGGATCCTGGCTTTTGTTGAACTCTTCGCGGAACTGATAGTAAACCTCGGCGCAATTTGTCTCAGGAACAAACAGCTCGCGGGCAGCCTGTACGTACTCATCAGTACGCATCTTCACAATGTTGTAGAGACTAATCAGGTCGCTATTGATATCGGCAAGGATATAACGAGAAAAGTCGGTGTTGAGAAACACCGACCCGGCACCCACAAAAGGTTCAACCAGACATTCACCCTTAGGCAAATGCCGTTTAATATCATCAAGCAGGGGATATTTACCCCCTGCCCACTTCAAAAAAGCGCGATTTTTCTTCATGCTGACTAACTAATTACACCTTCTCCGGCTGTGGAGAAAGCTCCGACAGCATCCAGCGCTTCAGGCAACTCCCGCAACGATAAACCATTACGGGAGATAACCTTGATTACTTCAGATCGGCCTGTACCTGACGCAGCGGTTTCGCCCATGGGTTTTTGGCCTGAACATCTGCTGGCAATGTAGATACCGCTTTTTTCGCCTCTTCTTTCGAAGCGTACACGCCAGAAACCAGTACATACCACGGCTGACCATTACGCGTCGTTTCATAGACAACGTAGTTTTTCAGATTCTCTTTCTTCGCCCAACCGTTCAGGTTGTCGTAGTTAGAAGAACTGCTCAGCTGCAGAGTGTAATGGCTGGACGGTGCCGATTTCAACGAACCAACATTACCTGCGGTCTTCGCTCCAGCGGCTGGTGTTGCCGTGGTTTGCGCCGGAGATGCCGTCTGTACTGGAGCCGTAGTCGCCGTCTCTTTTGGTGCTGCTGGCGTTGTGGCTTGCGTAGAAGTCGCAGCCGGTGCCTTTGTGCTCGCCACAGGTGCAGCCGGTTCAGTACGCTTCGGCGTCTGTGCTACCGGCTTCGGTTCCGTTTTCACAGTTGCTTGTGGTTTTTTCGGTTCAATCACCGCCTGCTGACGTGCCGGACGCGTAGTGGCCGGACGTTCAGCGGTTTGCGCTTTCGCCGTATCACGCGATGCGTTGCCATTACGAACTGGCGCTACAGTCGCGGGTTCAGTCGGCAGCGTAGAGTTCACCGCCACATTGTTCAGCTGTTGCTGATTTTGCGGCTGGGTCAGCGCGTTATTCAGGTCACCCTGCACTTCAACACGTTGTTGACCATCCGTTGCCGCCGGGGTTTGCCCCTGGGTCGGCGTAGAAGAAATCGGCGGCAGAGAAACATCCTGCTGGGTATTTTCCGCAGACGTGGTTCCCGGCGCTGGCTGCACGCCATTTGCCTGATCAGTCGCATTGCCAGCAAGATCAATACTCTTCTCACCAGACGCGGTTTGATCGCTGGAAGAGGTCGAGGGGGCTTTTAGCGCAGAACCGATACCGATGATCAACAGCAGCAGAACCAGAATACCGACGCCCATCATCATATACTGACGAGAAGCCGGTTTGCTGGCTGCTTTTTTGCGCTTACGCGGACGACGCTCTACACGCTCTTCATCCACAGCGTCATCTTCGGAATCATCAATTTCTTCTTCGATTTCCGGTTCCTCATTGCGCTCTTTTTGCGCACGAGTCGGACGGCGATCGTCAGTTTCATCAAGTTCAATATCATCAAAATTGATCTGCGGTTCGCCACGTTCAGTACGTTCTGAACGCTCAGAAGATTGACGAGAACGACCAGTACGACGATCGCTGGGATCGGGTTTCAGCTCGTCTTCTGGTTTGAATTCATCCATTTAACACCCCACTAAAAGGTTAATGCTTACCACGTTGCAATTAACCTGAAGCTAATAGACCGCTGATAAGCGGCCGGACCTTTCTTGTTGTTACGCTGATTGACAATCGGTAATAGCGTTAAGAACAAGTTCGTGCGATACGCCGCCGCGAACTTCACTCTTACCAATTGCCAGCGGAAGAATTAAGCGCATCTCTCCCGCAAGGACTTTCTTGTCACGCAGCATATGCGGTAAATACGCCTGCGCGGACATTTCGCGCGGCCCATTAACCGGTAATCCAGCCCGCGTAAGCAGGGTAATAATACGCTGCGTTTCGGCAGAACTAAACTGCCCGAGACGTTCCGACGTCCGCGCCGCCATCACCATACCCGCCGCGACTGCTTCACCGTGCAACCAATTGCCATACCCCATTTCCGCTTCAATAGCATGACCAAAGGTATGTCCCAGATTCAGTAAAGCACGTAAGCCGGATTCGCGCTCGTCGGCAGCGACAACTTCTGCTTTCAGCTCACAGCAACGACGAATACAGTACGCCATTGCCGGACCATCCAGATTGAGCAGCGCATCCAGATTATCTTCCAGCCAGTTGAAAAACTCACCGTCAAGAATAATGCCGTATTTGATGACTTCCGCCAGCCCCGAAGCTAACTCTCTCGGAGGAAGCGTTTTCAGACAGTCGAGATCCACCACCACTGATGCTGGCTGATAAAAAGCGCCAATCATATTTTTACCGAGGGGATGGTTGACTGCGGTTTTTCCGCCAACGGAAGAGTCCACCTGCGACAGCAATGTCGTCGGGACTTGAATGAAGCGAACGCCGCGCTGATAGCTCGCCGCTGCAAAACCGGTAAGATCGCCTACTACGCCGCCGCCAAGCGCCACCAGCGTCGTATCGCGACTGTGCGGTTTTTGCAACAACGCCGTAAAAACGGTGTCGAGTACTGCCAGGCTTTTATACTGCTCGCCGTCAGGGAGGATAACGCTATCGACGTTAACACCCGCCTGTTCAAGTACGCTGCGAACCTTATCGAGATACAGAGGAGCCAGGGTTTCGTTGGTGACCAACATCACCTGCTCACCCGATTTCAGCGGTAAGAATGAAGCTGGTTCGTTAAACAAACCAGATGCGATGGTAATTGGGTAACTACGTTCCCCGAGAGTGACGACTATCCTCTCCATAACGCGACATCCACCTTAATTACTGTACCCGCAGACGAGTGTATATAAAGCCAGAATTAGTTGCTTTCCAGCATGTGAATAATCTGGTTTGCGACCACTTTGGCGCTTTGATCATCAGTACGAATGGTCACGTCGGCAATCTCTTCATACAGCGGATTGCGTTCATTAGCCAATGCTTCCAGAACTTCACGCGGCGGTGTTTCAACGTGCAGCAACGGGCGTTTTTTATCACGCTGCGTGCGCGCAAGTTGCTTTTCGATGGTCGTTTCAAGATAAACGACAACGCCACGTGCGGAAAGACGGTTACGCGTTTCGCGGGATTTCACAGAGCCGCCGCCAGTAGCCAGCACAATACCCTGTTTCTCGGTCAACTCATTGATGACCTTTTCTTCGCGATCGCGGAAGCCTTCTTCGCCTTCTAAATCGAAAACCCAGCCCACATCAGCTCCGGTTCGTTTCTCAATCTCTTGATCGGAATCGTAAAATTCCATATTGAGTTGTTGAGCTAACTGGCGCCCAATAGTGCTTTTTCCGGCACCCATAGGCCCAACCAGAAAGATATTGCGTTTCTCTGCCATTTTTTCGGTACTACTAAGACTATTCGTTAATGATAAACCCGCTTCGCTCAGAGAGCGCCGCAGGACATGAACTGAAACCTCATAAAATATTGCGAGAGTCAGACTGAAAATTATCTCAATACTCCAGCGGGTTTGGCAACTGAATAAATTGCCCATCCCTCTGCATATCTGGTCGCTGCAGGTGCACTGCCTTGCTATCACCGCTCTGGCGATAAATCACCGGGTAAGATTAGCGTAAAAAAGACAGCAAAATGCCGCGTGAAAGATAAATCACCATCATAAAACGCAGGTAACAAAGAGCACCGACTCTCAAATCGGTACTCCTTGTATGCTAAATACCTGCGCACGTCAAATAGATGAAACATGTTCAGCATGAAAACATCGCCGTTTTTGCGGCAGTTTACTCACTGGAAACCAACCGTGGCGTGATAAATACCACTAACTCGCGTCGTTCATCTTCTTTTCCGTCATGACGAAATAATTGCCCGAACCAGGGGATGTCGCCCAACAGCGGTACGCTATCCTGACCCGATTTATTTTTACGGGTAAAAATACCACCCAGTGCCAGCGTTTCTCCGCTTTTTACTTCAACCTGCGTTTCGATCTCCTGCTTATCAATCGCCAGCACTTCGCCATCAGCTTGTTGTAGCACCTGTCCCGGAACGTTCTGGCTGATGTGTAATTTCAGTCGGATGCGACCTTTTTGTAACACCGTGGGCGTGACTTCCATTCCCAGTACGGCCTCTTTAAATTCCACCGACGTCGCGCCGCTTTCACCACTGGAAACCTGATACGGGATCTCGCTTCCCTGTTTAATGCTGGCAGGCTGGAGATGTGAGGCCAGCAGACGCGGGCTGGCGATAATATCCAGTTGCTGTTTTTGTTCGAGCGCGGAAAGCTCCAGATCCAGTAAACGCCCGTTGATACGCCCAATGTTAAAACCGATATGCGTCGTTGCCGTTGCCACAGAGAGATCGCCGCCGAGCGTGGTCACTTGCCCAACGCCGCCGGTTTGTTGCGCATCGGCCAGCGTCCATTTCACGCCTAACTCGCGCAGACTTTTTTCATTAATGGTGACAATGTGCGCCAACAGTTCAACCTGCCCGACCGGCAAATCCATTTGCGCTACCCACTGCTCCAGTGCGCTTAACGCCGTTTTGTTATCACGCAGCAAAAGGCGATTAGTACGTTTATCGACAGTCATGCTGCCTTTGGCGCTAAGTAGCTTTTCTCCTGCTTTCGCCAGCTCTCCGGCGTCGGCGTATTGCAGAGTAATATTGCGATTTTCCAGCGGCAGATTTGCCTGCACCCGCGCCTGTTCAGCCTCCTGACGGGCGATATTGTCATTCTGCCAGGCAACGGAATGCACTGAAAGAATGTTGCCTTCCTGGCGCGTTATCAGCCCGGCGCTTTTCACTACGGTTTGTAGTGCCTGTTTCCAGGGAACGTCAGTGAGATGTAACGACACCGTACCATTGACGTCTGGCGAAACCACCAGGTTTAACTTCTCCTGTTCAGCCAGCGCCTGTAACACCTGAGCCACCGGAACGTCATCCACCATCAGCGTCACTTTTTGCGGCTTTGCCGCCTGTACGCTGGGTATCATCATCAACAGTAGTGCGGCTATCCATTGCTTCATTTTTATCTCCTTGCCGTTGCCACAACCACTGTGGCGGTTCGCAGTTTTTTCCAGTTCCCAGCGTTAATGTTTCTGGCGTCAGTTGTAAAATTGTCCAGCCATTCTCCAGCACATCGTTTTGCTCCACCCGTCGCCATTTTTTTTGCCCATCTTTTATTACGCCAATAACGCGCTCGCCTCGCCCTACCATCCCCTGATAACGCCACTGGGTAAGTTCGCTAATCCGGCATAGATCTTCCGGCGGCTTAAAAGGGTCACGCATACCGGTTAAAAGGCACAAGGCAATACCTGCCAACAACCCGCGTTTACCCCTCATGCGGCATCTCCAGTTGTAGCGTGAACAAAAGATCATCACCTTCCACGCTTAATGAAAAACGGCTCACGCTGACGTTGCGCTCTGCCAGCCGTGTAAATGCCGACGGCACCGCTTCCCAGAACGTTTTCAACGCCAACTCGCCTCCCTGAGCGGATGGATGCCAGTAAAGCAGTTGCGCGCCGGGCAACTGAAAATCCAGTGGCGAAAAGGACAGCGTTTTTTCTTCGCTGATGGGAGTGGTGTCTACCAGGCGATAAAGTGCAGTCCATTGCTGGTGATGACTTGCCCGCAGTCGAATTAATGCGTCACTCTCTTCCTGGTGTGCCGAGGAAAGAAAAATGAGCGTAACTAACATCAGCAACCAGACTGCCCAGCAAAACTGGCGGATACGGAGTGATGTCGCGAACCACCAATCAAAGAGAGTGTTCATCGCTAACCGTCCTTGTTAACTGATACTCAAATTGCCAGCGTCCTTGTGCATCTTGCTGCGTGGCTCCACGCTGGTTGAGTTGAAAAGAAGTATCCTGGCGGAGTGCTTTTTCCAGTGCGTTTAACACAGTAATGTTCGTCGCAAGTCCCTTTACCTCCAGCGTTCCCTGCTGCCAGCGTATCGTTGTCAGCCAGGCGTGTTCGGGTAAAAGTGCCGCCAGTGACTCCAGCGAAGATTGCCAGTCGCGGGTAAATTGTCGCTGGCGCTGACGTTGCAAACGCTGTTCGCGTAATTGTTGGCGTTCCAGCAAACGTGGTTTACTGGTTTGTAGGGTGCTGGCGCGTTGTTGTTCCGCCTGAAGCAAAACAGCGTCAACGCGTACTTCAGCGTTGGTTGTCAAACGCAGCATGAGCGTTATCCCGACAGCCAGCAGCAGAGGAGCAACGAACATCAGCAACCAGAAGCGAAGAAAGGCCGTCCGGCGTTGCTCTCGCCAGGGCAAAAAATTGATTGGCGGATTCATCAGTACCCCTCCCCAAGCGCCAGCCCCAGCGCGATAGCAAAGTTTCCACCTGGTGGCGGTAGTGGCGGCTGACGCACAGAAACCGCATTCCAGGGGTCAAATCCGCCTTCGCCGCATATCGCGAGACTTTCAGAATTAATGGCTAACGTCGCGGCCAGTTCATTCGCGCTTGTCATCCCCACCGCCAGTTTGCGTCCCCAGCTATAACGCGTCGCCCATAACCACTGTTCATTATCACGCCAGGCCAGACATTGCTGATGAGAAGGTAAAAAAGGCAGGAATCGCTGCAAAGCGCAGGCGTCTGGGGTAATCGCACTAACGTGAATACGCAATCTTTCTGCCAGGCTAAGCAGCGTTGCCAGCTCTTTGCTTTGCGCGGCGGTCACGTTATAAGCGGGACTTAGCGAATCTTCGCTGTAATCAAAGCGCAGGGAGTCCGGTTCCATATCCAGCTCGCGAGCCATCGTACCTGTCAACCAGGCCATTTGCTCCCGTTCGCCCAGGGACATTGCCGGACGCGGAAATGCCCTTTGTAACGTTCGGCTAGCGGGAAATGCCAACATAATGTGATGACGGTGTGGCAGTTCACGACTCCACGGTAACAACGTTTTAGTCAGCCGTTCCGCGTCAATAATGCGCCCATCTTTGATAATGTCGGTCGCCAGCGGCAAACGCCACCAGCGTTGCAAATAGCATTCTTTCGCGCCACGCACGATAGCAACCGCCACCGCTTCTTGCTGTTGTAAATGCAAACCAATTTGCCAGGTCTTAAATGCCATTGTGATGATCTCCTTATCCCCCGTCACTCTGACGGGTATATCAATGCGTCTGGCTTGCCTTTATACTACCGCGCGTTTGTTTATAAACTGCCCAAATGAAACTAAATGGGAAATTTCCAGTGAAGTTCGTAAAGTATTTATTGATCCTTGCAGTCTGTTGCATTCTGCTGGGAGCAGGCTCGATTTATGGCCTATACCGCTACATCGAGCCACAACTGCCGGATGTGGCAACATTAAAAGATGTTCGCCTGCAAATTCCGATGCAGATTTACAGCGCCGATGGCGAGCTGATTGCTCAATACGGTGAAAAACGTCGTATTCCGGTTACATTGGATCAAATCCCGCCGGAGATGGTGAAAGCCTTTATTGCGACGGAAGACAGCCGCTTCTACGAGCATCACGGCGTTGACCCAGTGGGGATCTTCCGTGCGGCAAGCGTGGCGCTGTTCTCCGGTCACGCATCGCAAGGGGCGAGCACCATCACCCAACAACTGGCGAGAAACTTCTTCCTGAGTCCAGAACGCACGCTAATGCGTAAAATTAAGGAAGTCTTCCTCGCAATTCGTATTGAACAGTTGCTGACGAAAGACGAGATCCTCGAGCTTTATCTGAACAAGATTTACCTCGGTTACCGCGCCTATGGTGTCGGTGCTGCGGCACAAGTCTATTTCGGTAAAACGGTCGATCAACTGACACTGAACGAAATGGCGGTGATTGCCGGGCTGCCTAAAGCCCCTTCCACCTTCAACCCGCTCTATTCAATGGATCGAGCCGTCGCGCGGCGTAACGTCGTGCTGTCGCGAATGCTGGACGAAGGGTATATCACCCAACAGCAGCTCGATGAGACACGCACCGAAGCGATTAACGCCAACTATCACGCACCGGAGATCGCCTTCTCAGCGCCATATCTCACCGAAATGGTACGTCAGGAGATGTATAACCGTTACGGCGAAAACGCTTATGAAGACGGCTATCGCATTTACACTACCATTACCCGCAAAGTGCAGCAGGCCGCACAGCAAGCCGTGCGTAATAACGTACTGGACTACGACATGCGTCACGGCTATCGCGGCCCGGCCAATGTGCTGTGGAAAGTAGGTGAATCAGCGTGGGATGACAAAAAGATTACCGATACGCTGAAGGCGCTGCCAACCTATGGTCCGCTGCTACCTGCCGCAGTCACCCGCGCCAACCCGCAGGAAGCAACAGCAATGCTGGCGGACGGAACATCTGTGACGCTGCGTATGGAAGGGATTCGCTGGGCACGGCCTTATCGCTCCGATACACAGCAGGGACCGACGCCGCGTAAAGTGACCGATGTTGTGCAAACAGGTCAGCAAATCTGGGTTCGCCAGGTGGGCGATGCCTGGTGGCTGGCACAGGTGCCGGAAGTGAACTCGGCGCTGGTATCGATCAATCCGCAAAACGGCGCAGTTATGGCGCTGGTCGGTGGTTTTGATTTCAATCAGAGCAAGTTTAACCGCGCCACCCAGGCACTGCGTCAGGTGGGTTCGAATATCAAGCCGTTCCTCTACACCGCAGCGATGGATAAAGGTCTGACGCTGGCAAGTATGCTGAACGATGTGCCAATTTCCCGCTGGGACGCAGGCGCGGGTTCTGACTGGCAGCCGAAAAACTCACCTCCGCAGTACGCCGGTCCAATCCGTTTACGTCAGGGGCTGGGCCAGTCGAAAAACGTGGTAATGGTACGCGCAATGCGAGCAATGGGCGTGGACTATGCCGCAGAGTATTTGCAACGCTTCGGCTTCCCGGCACAAAATATTGTCCACACTGAATCGCTGGCACTGGGTTCCGCTTCCTTCACGCCGTTACAGGTGGCGCGCGGGTACGCAGTGATGGCTAATGGTGGCTTCCTGGTCGACCCCTGGTTTATCAGCAAAATTGAAAACGACCAGGGCGGCGTGATTTTCGAAGCGAAACCGAAAGTAGCCTGCCCGGAATGTGATATTCCGGTGATTTACGGTGATACGCAAAAATCGAACGTGCTGGAAAACAGCGACGTTGAAGACGTGGCTATCTCTCGCGAACAGCAGAATGTTTCTGTGCCAATGCCACAACTGGAGCAGGCTAATCAGGCATTAGTGGCGAAGACTGGTGCGCCAGAATACGCACCACACGTCATCAGCACACCGCTGGCGTTCCTGATTAAGAGCGCCCTGAACACCAATATCTTTGGTGAACCTGGCTGGCAGGGCACTGGCTGGCGCGCAGGTCGTGATTTGCAACGTCATGATATCGGCGGGAAAACAGGGACGACCAACAGTTCGAAGGATGCATGGTTTTCGGGTTACGGACCGGGCGTTGTGACATCGGTATGGATTGGCTTTGACGATCACCGCCGTAATCTCGGTCACACTACGGCTTCCGGGGCGATTAAAGATCAGATCTCCGGTTACGAAGGCGGTGCGAAGAGCGCCCAGCCAGCCTGGGATGCTTATATGAAAGCCGTGCTGGAAGGTGTACCGGAACAACCGCTGACGCCGCCGCCGGGTATTGTGACGGTGAATATCGATCGCAGCACCGGGCAACTGGCCAACGGTGGTAACAGCCGCGAAGAGTATTTCATCGAAGGTACGCAGCCTACACAGCAAGCAGTACGCGAGGTAGGGACAACCATCATCGATAATGGTGAGGCTCAGGAATTGTTCTGATTAAAAAGGCGCTTCGGCGCCTTTTCAGTTTGCAGACAAAGTGCGCGTTGTTCATGCTGGATGCGGCGTGAACGCCTTATCCAGCCAACAAAATCGTCGAAACTCAATATATTGCAGGAACCACGTAGGCCTGATAAGCGTAGCGCATCAGGCAAGCTCCACGTATTTACAACCGTCCCTGCCCCTTCAACCACTCGCGCACCAGAAACAACGCGCTGACATTACGCGCTTCGTTGAAGTCAGGATCTTCGAGCAAATCCATCATATGTGTCAGTGGCCAGCGCACCTGAGGTAGTGGCTCTGGTTCATCGCCTTCCAGCGATTCAGGGTAGAGATCTTGCGCCACCACGATATTCATTTTGCTGGAAAAGTAAGACGGTGCCATGCTGAGTTTCTTCAAAAAAGTCAGATCCCTTGCGCCAAATCCCACTTCTTCTTTGAGTTCGCGGTTTGCTGCTTCATAAACACTTTCACCGGGATCAATTAATCCTTTCGAAAAACCTAATTCGTAGGATTCAGTTCCCACCGCGTATTCGCGGATCAAAATCAGGTGATCGTCCACAATCGGCACAATCATCACGGCTTCCCGGTTGGTTGGACGCATTCGTTCATAAACACGCCGCACGCCGTTGCTGAACTCCAGATCCACGCTTTCGATGGTAAACAATCGGGAACGGGCTACAGTTTCAACATTCAGAATGGTGGGTTTTTGTAATGATTTGCTCATCGTGGAATCTATGCTGTGAAATCAGCAGTTATTGTGCGATATCGGACACGCATTCGGCAATGTGAATTGCATGTTATTTACATTTACGCAACTTAATAAATAATCATTCTCAAATCAAATTAAAAGTCAATAGGTTGAAATAACTCCAGGAATTTGCTGATATTCCGCCCTCAGAGGGTTTGCTATGATCACTGGTTACTGGGATGCGCTTAATGATGCTCAAGTTCAACTCCACGCTTGCCGATAGCCAACCGCAGGATCCTATATTGTGTCCAGGATGCGACTAATCACACCTGACAAATTAAGTAAGATGGGGAAAGCATGAGCACCATTGTAATTTTTATAGCTGCTTTGCTGGCCTGCTCACTACTTGCGGGATGGCTGATAAAAGTGCGCTCCAGGCGGCGTCAACTGCCCTGGACTAACGCCTTCGCTGATGCGCAAACGCGCAAACTCATGCCTGAAGAACGTAACGCCGTTGAAAATTATCTCGACAGCCTGACGCAGGTTTTGCAGGTTCCTGGTCCGACGGGCGCCAGCACGGCTCCCGTATCACTGACGCTGAACGCGGAAAGCAACAACGTCATGATGCTGACACATGCCATCACGCGTTATGGCATTTCAACCGACGATCCTAACAAATGGCGTTATTATCTCGATTCGGTGGAAGTCCACCTGCCCCCGTTCTGGGAGCAGTACATCAACGATGAAAATAGCGTTGAACTGATCCATACCGATTCGCTGCCGCTGGTTATTTCTCTCAACGGTCATACGCTGCAAGAGTACATTCAGGAAACTCGTGGCTATGCGTTGCAGCCTGTTCCGTCAACGCAGGCGTCGATTCGCGGCGAAGAAAGCGAACAAATCGAACTGCTCAATATTCGCAAAGAAACACACGAAGAGTATGCGCTTAGTCGCCCACGTGGGCTGCGTGAAGCGTTGCTGATTGTCGCCTCCTTCCTGATGTTCTTTTTCTGCCTGATTACTCCGGATGTATTTGTCCCGTGGCTGGCTGGCGGCGCGTTACTGCTGTTGGGCGCAGGTCTGTGGGGGCTATTTGCGCCACCGGCAAAATCATCCTTGCGGGAGATCCACTGTCTGCGTGGTACGCCGCGTCGTTGGGGATTGTTTGGTGAAAACGATCAGGAACAGATCAACAATATTTCGCTCGGTATTATCGACCTGGTCTATCCCGCGCACTGGCAGCCTTATATTGCGCAGGATCTGGGGCAGCAAACGGATATCGATATCTATCTTGATCGGCACGTGGTACGTCAGGGACGCTATCTTTCACTGCATGACGAAGTGAAAAACTTCCCGCTGCAACACTGGCTACGCAGTACGATTATCGCGGCGGGTTCTCTGCTGGTGCTGTTTATGCTGCTGTTCTGGGTTCCGCTGGATATGCCGCTGAAATTCACCCTCTCGTGGATGAAAGGCGCGCAGACCATTGAAGCCACCAGCGTTAAACAACTGGCAGATGCCGGAGTACGTGTAGGCGATACCTTACGTCTTAGCGGTACAGGGATGTGTAATATCCGCACTTCTGGCACCTGGAGCGCGAAAACCAATTCACCGTTTTTGCCATTTGACTGCTCCCAGATCATCTGGAATGACGCCCGTTCATTGCCATTACCGGAATCTGAACTGGTCAACAAGGCCACGGCACTGACCGAGGCAGTAAACCGCCAGTTGCACCCGAAACCGGATGATGAATCTCGCGTCAGCGCCACATTGCGTTCAGCAATTCAGAAATCCGGCATGGTACTGCTCGATGACTTTGGCGACATCGTGCTGAAAACCGCCGATCTCTGTGCCGCCAAAGATGATTGTGTTCGGTTGAAAAATGCGCTGGTGAATCTCGGCAACAGTAAGGACTGGGACGCACTGGTAAAACGCGCTAACGCTGGAAAACTCGACGGCGTGAATGTATTACTCCGCCCGGTGAGCGCGGAATCACTCGATAACCTGGTGGAAACCTCCACAGCACCATTCATTACTCATGAAACGGCGCGAGCGGCGCAATCACTGAATAGCCCGGCACCGGGAGGATTCCTGATTGTCAGCGACGAAGGCAGCGATTTTGTTGATCAGCCCTGGCCTTCGGCATCACTTTACGACTACCCGCCGCAAGAACAGTGGAACGCTTTCCAGAAACTGGCGCAAATGCTGATGCATACGCCGTTTAACGCCGAAGGCATCGTCACCAATATTTTTACCGATGCCAACGGCACGCAGCATATCGGCTTGCACCCCATCCCGGATCGCTCCGGCCTGTGGCGCTATCTGGGCACGACATTGCTGTTGCTGACGATGCTGGGCAGTGCCATCTATAATGGCGTACAGGCCTGGCGTCGTTATCACCGTCATCGTACTCGCATGATGGAAATTCAGGCCTATTATGAAAGCTGCCTGAATCCACAACTGATCACCCCTTCAGAAAGCCTTATCGAATAACACGTTTGCGCGGCAGGTTATGCTACCCTGTCGCGCAAATGGCTTCACTCTGGAGATTTCCCTCATGCATATCAACATTGCCTGGCAGGACGTAGATACCGTTCTGCTGGATATGGACGGCACGTTGCTCGACCTCGCCTTCGATAACTATTTCTGGCAAAAGCTGGTGCCTGAAACCTGGGGCGCGAAAAACGGGGTCACGCCACAGGAAGCGATGGAATATATGCGCCAGCAATATCACGACGTGCAGCATACGCTAAACTGGTACTGTCTTGATTACTGGAGTGAACAACTGGGTCTGGATATCTGTGCGATGACCACCGAGATGGGACCGCGCGCCGTACTGCGTGAAGATACTATTCCGTTTCTTGAGGCACTTAAAGCCAGCGGTAAGCAGCGAATTTTGCTCACCAACGCGCATCCGCACAACCTGGCGGTAAAACTTGAGCATACCGGTCTGGACGCACACCTTGATTTATTACTTTCCACCCACACATTTGGTTATCCGAAAGAGGATCAGCGGTTATGGCATGCGGTGGCCGAAGCTACGGGTCTGAAAGCTGAAAGAACGCTGTTTATTGATGACAGCGAAGCAATTCTCGATGCTGCCGCGCAATTTGGTATTCGTTACTGCCTCGGCGTCACTAATCCCGACTCAGGGATTGCTGAAAAACAGTATCAGCGCCATCCGTCACTGAATGACTACCGCCGCCTGATCCCCTCGCTAATGTGAAGGAGACGCCATGAAAGAAAAACCTGCTGTTGAGGTTCGACTGGATAAATGGCTATGGGCCGCCCGTTTTTACAAAACCCGCGCGCTGGCTCGTGAAATGATCGAAGGCGGTAAGGTGCATTACAACGGGCAGCGCAGCAAGCCGAGTAAAGTCGTCGAACTGAATGCCACGCTCACTCTGCGCCAGGGAAATGACGAACGAACGGTGATTGTAAAGGCGATTACTGAACAGCGTCGCCCCGCCAGCGAGGCAGTCTTGCTGTATGAAGAGACTGCGGAAAGTGTAGAGAAACGCGAAAAAATGGCGCTGGCACGTAAACTTAATGCCTTAACCATGCCGCACCCGGATCGACGCCCGGACAAAAAAGAGCGCCGCGACCTGTTACGATTTAAACACGGCGACAGTGAATAACTGTCACCTGCAAGAGAGATGATTATGCCGCAACATGACCAATTACATCGCTATCTGTTTGAAAACTTTGCCGTGCGCGGCGAACTGGTAACCGTTTCGGAAACCCTGCAACAGATCCTTGAGAATCACGATTATCCGCAGCCCGTTAAAAACGTGCTGGCAGAACTGCTGGTTGCGACCAGCCTGTTAACCGCTACGCTGAAGTTTGATGGTGATATCACCGTACAGCTGCAAGGCGACGGTCCGATGAATCTGGCGGTTATCAACGGTAACAACAACCAGCAGATGCGCGGCGTGGCGCGCGTACAGGGCGAAATTCCGGAAAATGCCGACCTGAAAACGCTGGTCGGTAATGGTTATGTGGTGATCACCATTACCCCGAGCGAAGGCGAACGCTATCAGGGCGTGGTTGGTCTGGAAGGTGATACCCTGGCGGCCTGCCTGGAAGATTACTTTATGCGTTCTGAACAGCTTCCGACGCGCCTGTTTATTCGCACCGGCAACGTAGATGGTAAGCCCGCCGCTGGCGGTATGTTGTTACAGGTAATGCCTGCGCAAAATGCCCAGCAGGACGACTTCGACCACCTGGCGACGCTAACCGAAACCATCAAAACCGAAGAGTTGCTGACTTTGCCGGCAAATGAAGTGTTGTGGCGTTTGTACCACGAAGAAGAGGTGACGGTTTACGATCCGCAGGATGTGGAGTTCAAATGCACCTGCTCACGTGAACGTTGCGCCGATGCGCTGAAAACGCTGCCGGATGAAGAAGTGGATAGCATCCTGGCGGAAGATGGCGAAATTGACATGCATTGTGATTACTGCGGTAACCACTATCTGTTCAATGCGATGGATATTGCCGAGATCCGCAACAACGCGTCTCCGGCAGATCCGCAAGTTCATTAATTAGTTTTTCCGGCAGAGATAACTCTGCCGGATTTCATGACGAAATTGCCTGATGCGCTGCGTTTATCAGGCCTACGGTATAAATCGCAAGTTATTGTGGGTCAGCTAAGGCGCCGCATCTGACAAAAATCAGATGCGCGTTGTCACTCATTCAGATTCACCTCCAGCGTTTCACCATCCACCGTAAGATTGCGCCACGTTTTAGGCTTCGTTCCCAGTTTTCTTTCCTTCGCGGCAGTGAGTAATTTCTCTTTCGTTATTTCGCGCGGAAGTAAACTCATCGTGAGCTCTTGCCATTCTTTCCCGGTGGGGTCAATGCCATAGACGATGACTCTTTCATCATTAAAGGCAAACAGGAGCCGCTCCGTCTGACCATCACTATTTAGATCTCTCTCGACCAGTACGCAGGCATCCTTTTCAATACAGGTCATCACGTTATAGCGTTCTTTGATTAAGGCCGACCAGAATGTCGCATCCGGTTTGCCAGAACCAGGGGCAATTAACACGTTATCGGCTAATGCTTTTTCCGATACCTGCTGCTGAAGATGTTGCTTCCCATCAAACGCCATCAGCAGATCCCGTCTGCGTTTCGGGTCTTTCATATACTCGGCATCGCTTTTCAGCGACTCAAGCGCCGCACGGCCATAGCGACCGCTCTGTTCGAGCATGTAGATACTTACCTGGTCTGGCGTGTTTTTGCCGCTCTGATAACGTGCCATATGACTGTTCACGCTAATGCGCATACTGTCCAGTACCGGCGAATTAAGAAGCACCAGTATCACCAGCACCAATAACGAAACCGCAAGGTTCACTTTGCCCTGAAGAACAAGGGGATTTTGCCCTTTACGCCAGACAATACTGACAAAATATCCCAGAGACCAAACCAGTAACACCACCACAGCCAACACGCCATGCAAGCGTTCGGCAGTCCAGCCGTACTGCGCGACCCGCAGCCATAACGCCCAGGCGGCGACGAACACATACAATGGGGCGACCAGCAGAGCGGTTTGAATCAGGCAACGCAACGGCCCCGTCCAGGGAAGTGACGCTTTTTGCGGATCGCCGACAATGGACATTAAGAGCAATTGCAAAAAGGCCAGCGTCAAAAGCAACCCGGCAGCGGAAATGTGGCGAGAAATCGCGTTCAGGCCCGCAAACGGTAGGGTGATAATAAACATCAGCGTCAACAATGACACCAACGGCAGTAAACCTGTGGCGATTAACGTGAACAGCTTTTGAATGGAGTCGATTAAACGCAACTGTGTCCGCGCGAGGATCACCGCCAGTGCGGTAACCAGACCTGACGTAAGATAAATAAACCAGTCGGTTGCAAAAAAGAGCGTTTTAAAAAACGTGATACCAACGAGTTTAAACAACTCACTCCACAGTAAAAGCACCAGCCACGTCAGGCCATTAGCGATAAAAATCACCAATAATATAAGTACGTTATGCCATACCGACTGGTAAAAATAGCTATAGCGGGTACTGTCATTACGCTCACGCAGACTCTGTTGTATCCACGGCAGCAACATCATTCCCATCAGCAGCAGATAACACCCAAAATCCCAAAGCGCCTTTTCCGCTCTCCAGGGACTCATGCCATCAATTTGCCACTTCAGCCAGCCGCTCATCCCAAGAGTGGCAATCAACACTATCGCCAGCCATCCCCAAAGTCGCTTCTGTTTGAAGGACACTACAGAAAATAACAAAACGGATGAAAGCGCCACGGTCGCAGGTACGCCATAAACTATCCAACTGTTATTTTTACCAGCGAGCCAGGAGATCAGCAGGTAGCAAACTAATCCCTGGAGTAATCCGGTAACAACCATTCCCCTGCGTGTTGCGGGTGAAAGCTCAACGTTTTCCATGTTGGTTATCCAGAATCAAAAGGAGAGGTAATTATCGCATCCAGGCTGGACTAATTTGTTTTTCTCAGAAAGTAATCAAAAAAAGTTAGCGTGGTGAATCGATACTTTACTCGTTGAATTTGCATCAATTTCACTCAGGAATGCGATTACACTCGCAACATTCTCGCCATATAAACCAAGTTTTAACCTTTTAAGAACATTTTCCACACCTAAAATGCTATTTCTGCGATAATAGCTACCGTTTCGTGACAGGAATCACGGAGTTTTGTCAAATATGAATTTCTCCAGATACGTAAATCTATGAGCCTTGTCGCGGTTAACACCCCCAAAAAGACTTTACTATTCAGGCAATACATATTGGCTAAGGAGCAGTGAAATGCGCGTTAACAATGGTTTGACCCCGCAAGAACTCGAGGCTTATGGTATCAGTGACGTACATGATATCGTTTACAACCCAAGCTACGACCTGCTGTATCAGGAAGAGCTCGATCCGAGCCTGACCGGTTATGAGCGCGGGGTGTTAACTAATCTGGGCGCCGTTGCCGTCGATACCGGAATCTTCACCGGCCGTTCACCAAAAGATAAGTATATCGTCCGTGACGATACCACTCGCGATACCTTCTGGTGGGCAGACAAAGGCAAAGGTAAGAACGACAACAAACCTCTCTCCCCTGAAACCTGGCAACATCTGAAAGGCCTGGTAACCAAACAGCTTTCCGGCAAACGTCTGTTCGTTGTAGACGCATTCTGTGGCGCTAACCCGGATACTCGTCTTTCCGTCCGGTTCATCACCGAAGTGGCCTGGCAGGCGCATTTCGTCAAGAACATGTTTATTCGCCCGAGCGATGAAGAGCTGGCAGGTTTCAAACCAGACTTTATCGTTATGAACGGCGCGAAGTGCACTAACCCGCAGTGGAAAGAACAGGGTCTGAACTCTGAAAACTTCGTCGCGTTTAACCTGACTGAGCGTATGCAGTTAATTGGCGGCACCTGGTACGGCGGCGAAATGAAGAAAGGGATGTTCTCGATGATGAACTACCTGCTGCCGCTGAAAGGCATTGCCTCCATGCACTGCTCCGCCAACGTTGGCGAGAAAGGCGACGTTGCAGTGTTCTTCGGCCTTTCTGGCACGGGTAAAACCACCCTTTCCACCGACCCGAAACGCCGTCTGATTGGCGATGACGAACACGGCTGGGACGATGACGGCGTGTTTAACTTCGAAGGCGGCTGCTACGCGAAAACCATCAAGCTGTCGAAAGAAGCGGAACCCGAAATCTACAACGCTATCCGTCGCGATGCGCTGCTGGAAAACGTCACCGTGCGTGAAGATGGCACTATCGACTTTGACGATGGTTCAAAAACCGAGAACACCCGCGTTTCTTATCCGATCTATCACATCGAAAACATCGTTAAGCCGGTCTCCAAAGCAGGCCACGCAACTAAAGTTATCTTCCTGACCGCAGATGCTTTCGGCGTATTGCCGCCGGTTTCTCGTCTGACTGCCGATCAAACTCAGTACCACTTCCTCTCTGGCTTCACCGCCAAACTGGCCGGTACTGAACGCGGCATCACCGAACCGACGCCAACCTTCTCCGCCTGCTTCGGCGCGGCGTTCCTGTCGCTGCACCCGACTCAGTACGCAGAAGTGCTGGTGAAACGTATGCAGGCGGCGGGCGCGCAGGCGTATCTGGTTAACACCGGCTGGAACGGCACTGGCAAACGTATCTCCATTAAAGATACCCGCGCCATTATCGACGCTATTCTGAATGGTTCGCTGGATAACGCAGAAACCTTCACTCTGCCGATGTTTAACCTGGCGATCCCGACAGAACTGCCGGGCGTTGACACTAAGATCCTTGATCCGCGTAACACCTACGCTTCTCCGGAACAGTGGCAGGAAAAAGCCGAAACCCTGGCGAAACTGTTTATCGACAACTTCGATAAATACACCGACACCCCAGCGGGTGCCGCGCTGGTAGCGGCTGGTCCGAAACTGTAATGATTTGAAGCTGGAGAATATCTATCCAGTATCTTATAGAAAGCAAAACGGGAGGCACCTTCGCCTCCCGTTTTATTTACCCTTCTTTTGTCGCACCCTGCGCCCGCGTTACCGGCAATGGCAGCCAGGCGCGAATGGAAAGCCCGCCCCGCTCGCTGGTGCCAAGTTCCAGCATCCCGTTATGGTTATCGATAATCCGCTGCACAATCGCCAGCCCTAAGCCAGTGCCACTGATAGTGCGCGCACTGTCACCACGGACAAACGGCTGGAACAGGTGCTTACGCTGCTCCGGTTCAATCCCTGGGCCGTCATCTTCCACTTGGAACCAGGCGCGATTCGGCTCCGTTCCACTGCTGACTTTAATCCAGCCATTGCCGTAGCGGGCGGCGTTCACTACCATATTCGCCACCGCGCGTTTGATCGACAGAGGGTGCATTTTCACCTCAATGCTGCCCGGCTCAAGCGCGGTATCAATTTCCCGCTCATAGCCACTTTCGGCGGCAATCACCTCACCAAGCACAGCGTTAAGATCCGCCAGTTCCATCGGCATCTCCTGCCCGGTGCGCAGGTAGTCGATAAATTGCTCAATGATGGCGTTGCACTCTTCGATATCTTTATTGATCGATTCTGCCAGGTAGCCATCCTGCTCGCTCATCATCTCAGTCGCCAGGCGAATACGCGTCAGCGGCGTGCGCAGGTCGTGGCTTACCCCTGCCATCAGCAATGTGCGGTCATCTGCCAGTTGCTTAACGCCTGCCGCCATATGGTTGAAGGCGCGGGTAACCGAACGCACCTCCGAAGCGCCATATTCACGCAGCGGCGGCGGAATAATCCCCTTACCCACCTGCAAAGCAGCATGTTCGAGATCGACTAAGGGTCGGTTCTGAATACGAATAAATAGCCACGCGCCGCCTATTGCTAACAGCATTATCGCCAGCGTATAGCGGAACAGCGGGGAGAAATCGCCCTGATGAATTTCGGTCAGCGGCACACGTACCCAGATATTGGGCGACAGCCAGGTTTTCAGCCAGACGACAGGCGAACTTTTGTTGACCTCGACGCGGACTTCCGTCGGGCCGCCAAGCTGCTGCGCCATCTGATGGCTTAAGAATTCGTAGTGTTGCGCCCAACGCAGCCCGGCCTCTTCAGCAGCCTCGTTGGAGTAGAGAGAGATCCCCAGCTCACGGTAGATCTCCCGACGGAAAGCGGGAGGCACAACCAACTGCGTGCCGTCCTCCAGTTGCAGTTTGTCGGTCATCAGCATACGCACTTCGTAAGCGAGGACTTTATTAAACTGCTGGAGGCTCGGCAAAATCGCGAAGTTCAGCACCACCAGATAAGTCGTCACCAGGCTGACAAACAGCAAGGTGACGATGAGCAATAACGTGCGGGCAAATGAACTTCGTGGCGAGAAGCGCAATCGCCTCATGCTTTAGAACCGTCCGGCACGAAGACGTAGCCCAGACCCCAGACGGTCTGAATGTAACGTGGATGTGCCGGATCTTCTTCCACCATGCGGCGCAGACGCGAGATCTGCACGTCGATGGAGCGTTCCATTGCAGAATATTCACGGCCACGGGCAAGGTTCATCAGCTTATCGCGGGACAGCGGCTCACGCGGATGGCTGACCAGCGCCTTCAGTACCGCAAATTCACCGCTGGTGAGCGGCATCGGCTCATCTTCGCGGAACATTTCACGCGTACCGAGGTTTAGTTTGAACTTACCAAAAGCAATTACTGCTTCTTCCTGTGACGGCGCGCCCGGCAGTTCGTTCGCCTGACGACGCAGCACTGCACGAATACGAGCCAGCAGCTCGCGCGGGTTAAACGGTTTTGGAATATAGTCGTCAGCGCCAATCTCCAGGCCAACGATACGGTCTACTTCTTCCCCTTTCGCCGTCACCATAATGATCGGCATCGGGTTACTCTGGCTACGAAGACGTCGGCAAATCGACAAGCCATCTTCACCAGGTAACATCAAATCCAGTACCATAAGATGGAAAGATTCACGAGTCAGCAGGCGATCCATCTGTTCTGCATTAGCGACGCTTCGAACCTGGAAGCCTTGTTCGGTGAGATAACGCTCCAGCAGCGCGCGCAGGCGCATGTCGTCATCGACCACCAGAATCTTGTAGTTCTCTTGCATTCTTTGTACTCCCAAAGGTTCGCAACAATTTGTAAGCGTGTATTCTTAAAAAAGCTTACGTTCGTCACCAGCAAAATCTGGTATGAATTTCAGCCTAAATTGTTACAAAGCATATTAAACAGCAGCTTAAGTATACAATTTATTCGGCGAAACATTATTGATTCTGTTGATATGATCACGTTATACCCAATGTGCGCATTATCAAACAGACAAAGGGAATCAACGAGATGAAAACGCCCCTGGTTACCCGGGAAGGGTATGAAAAACTCAAACAAGAGCTAAATTACCTCTGGCGTGAAGAACGCCCGGAGGTCACAAAAAAGGTGACCTGGGCTGCAAGTCTGGGCGACCGCAGTGAAAATGCTGACTATCAGTATAATAAAAAGCGCCTGCGTGAAATCGACCGTCGCGTGCGCTATCTCACTAAATGCATGGAAAATCTCAAAATCGTCGATTATTCCCCGCAGCAGGAAGGCAAGGTCTTCTTTGGCGCTTGGGTAGAGATTGAAAACGACGATGGCGTGACTCACCGTTTTAGAATTGTCGGCTACGATGAAATTTTTGGTCGTAAAGATTACATCTCTATCGATTCCCCGATGGCTCGCGCATTGCTGAAAAAAGAAGTGGGCGATCTGGCGGTGGTGAATACGCCTGCCGGGGAAGCGAGCTGGTATGTTAATGCCATCGAGTACGTGAAACCGTAAGGAAGAGTCTTAACCTCCAGCCTTTGGCTGGCATTTTTGCCAGCCAGTCCGTATAACTATCCCCTGATTTTTGATCCGAAAAGATGAACTCAAACCATGATGAATGATTCGTTCTGCCGCATTATTGCGGGTGAAATTCAGGCGCGCCCGGAACAGGTTGAAGCCGCCGTTCGCCTGCTTGACGAAGGGAATACCGTGCCGTTTATCGCACGTTATCGTAAGGAAATCACCGGCGGTCTGGATGACACGCAGTTGCGTAATCTGGAAACGCGTCTGAGCTACCTGCGCGAGCTGGAAGAGAGACGTCAGGCGATCCTCAAGTCCATTTCTGAGCAAGGTAAACTCACCGATGAGCTGGCGAATGCCATCAACGCCACCTTAAGCAAAACCGAACTCGAAGACCTCTATCTGCCCTACAAACCTAAACGTCGCACCCGTGGGCAAATCGCCATTGAAGCAGGTCTTGAGCCGTTGGCTGACCTGCTGTGGAACGATCCGTCACATACGCCGGAAGTCGCCGCCGCACAATATGTTGATGCCGATAAAGGCGTGGCAGATACCAAAGCCGCGCTGGACGGCGCGCGCTACATTCTGATGGAACGTTTTGCCGAAGATGCCGCTCTCCTGGCGAAAGTCCGTGATTATCTGTGGAAGAACGCGCATTTGGTTTCTACGGTGGTGAGCGGTAAAGAAGAGGAAGGGGCGAAATTCCGCGACTATTTCGATCATCACGAACCGCTGTCAACGGTGCCTTCTCACCGCGCACTGGCGATGTTCCGTGGTCGTAACGAAGGCATACTCCAGCTTTCGCTGAATGCCGATCCACAGTTCGATGAGCCGCCGAAAGAGAGCTATTGCGAGCAAATCATCATGGATCATCTCGGCCTGCGCCTGAACAATGCCCCGGCGGATAGCTGGCGTAAAGGCGTGGTGAGCTGGACGTGGCGCATCAAGGTACTGATGCACCTGGAAACCGAACTGATGGGCACCGTGCGCGAACGTGCGGAAGATGAAGCGATTAACGTCTTTGCCCGTAACCTGCACGATCTGCTGATGGCTGCCCCCGCTGGACTGCGTGCGACGATGGGGCTCGATCCGGGTCTGCGCACCGGGGTAAAAGTCGCGGTGGTCGATGCAACCGGCAAACTGGTGGCGACCGACACCATTTATCCGCACACCGGGCAAGCCGCAAAAGCAGCGATGACCGTTGCTGCGCTGTGTGAAAAACATAACGTTGAACTGGTAGCAATTGGTAACGGTACGGCTTCCCGCGAAACCGAGCGTTTCTATCTCGACGTACAGAAGCAGTTCCCGAAAGTAACGGCGCAGAAAGTGATCGTCAGCGAAGCAGGCGCATCGGTTTACTCGGCTTCCGAGCTGGCAGCGCAGGAGTTCCCGGAGCTCGATGTTTCGCTGCGTGGCGCAGTGTCTATCGCCCGTCGTTTGCAGGATCCGCTGGCAGAACTGGTGAAAATCGATCCGAAATCTATCGGCGTGGGTCAGTATCAGCATGATGTTAGCCAGTCGCAGCTGGCTCGCAAACTGGACGCAGTGGTGGAAGACTGCGTTAACGCCGTTGGCGTTGATCTCAACACCGCTTCCGTTCCGCTGTTAACCCGCGTGGCGGGCCTGACGCGCATGATGGCGCAAAACATAGTTGCCTGGCGTGACGAGAACGGTCAGTTCCAGAACCGTCAGCAACTGTTAAAAGTGAGCCGCTTGGGGCCAAAAGCCTTTGAGCAGTGCGCGGGCTTCCTGCGTATTAACCACGGTGATAACCCGCTTGACGCTTCTACCGTTCACCCGGAAGCCTATCCGGTGGTTGAACGTATTCTGGCGGCAACACAGCAGGCGCTGAAAGATCTGATGGGTAACAGCAGCGAACTGCGTAACCTGAAAGCCTCTGACTTTACCGATGAGAAATTCGGTGTGCCGACGGTAACCGACATCATCAAAGAGCTGGAAAAACCGGGCCGCGACCCGCGTCCGGAATTTAAAACCGCTCAGTTTGCCGATGGCGTCGAGACAATGAACGATCTGCAACCGGGCATGATCCTCGAAGGCGCAGTCACCAACGTCACTAACTTTGGCGCGTTTGTCGATATCGGGGTGCATCAGGACGGCCTGGTTCACATCTCTTCATTGTCGAACAAGTTTGTGGAAGATCCGCATACCGTGGTGAAAGCGGGCGACATTGTGAAGGTGAAAGTGCTGGAAGTCGATCTTCAGCGTAAACGTATCGCCCTGACCATGCGTCTGGACGAGCAGCCAGGTGAAACCAACGCCCGTCGCGGCAGCGGTAACGATCGCCCGCAAAACAACCGCCCGGCAGCCAAACCGCGCGGTCGTGAAGCGCAGACAGCCGGTAACAGTGCGATGATGGATGCGCTGGCAGCGGCAATGGGTAAAAAGCGTTAAACACTATGACTGGCCTACGGTTCAGCTTTGCACGGGTTCGTAGGCCAGATAAGGCGTTCACGCCGCATCTGGCAATAAACGCCTTAACTGACATAAAAGTGCCGGAGAACATCTCCGGCATTTGAGATTGCTGACAAACTCGCTTACGGGTCAAAACAGGCACAACTTTCCCCCCTCTCCCTAGCCCTCTCCCCGATGGGGCGAGGGGACCGTCCGTGCACTTGCCTGGCTCCGGTATTTTTATTCCACAGCCAAAACCACAATATATTCCGCTAATATTTATCACATCATTAACAATTAAAACCTTAATTAAACATCAAGCCGCCCTAATAATTCGTCACTCGAATTTTATTTTGCCCCAGATATAACCTTGAGCCATATCAACATTGAGTCAGATTATTATCTAAACCAACATTCGCACACATTTTAAGTATTGCTGATAGAAACCATTCTCATTATCATTGTACTGTTGATTATTTAATCTCTCCTTCGTTGGCAAATCATCTGGTCTCATGTCGCTGTCAAACGCCCCATGAGGTAGTTATCCAGTTAATGAGAAACAAGTAGGCACCTATGCAATACACTCCAGATACTGCGTGGAAAATCACTGGCTTTTCCCGTGAAATCAGCCCGGCATATCGTCAGAAGCTGCTTTCTCTTGGCATGTTACCTGGCTCCTCTTTTAATGTGGTGCGCGTCGCTCCACTCGGTGATCCCATTCATATCGAAACTCGCCGTGTGAGCCTGGTATTACGCAAAAAAGATCTGGCCTTATTAGAAGTGGAAGCGGTTTCCTGTTAATACGGTGAGAATAACAATGAAAAAATTAACCATTGGCTTAATTGGTAATCCAAATTCTGGCAAGACAACCTTATTTAACCAGCTCACCGGCGCACGTCAGCGTGTAGGAAACTGGGCTGGCGTTACCGTCGAACGTAAAGAGGGTCAGTTCTCCACCACCGATCATCAGGTCACCCTGGTTGACCTGCCCGGCACCTATTCTCTGACTACCATCTCATCGCAAACTTCGCTTGATGAGCAAATCGCCTGTCACTACATTTTGAGTGGCGACGCCGATCTGCTGATTAACGTGGTGGATGCGTCTAACCTTGAGCGTAACCTGTACCTGACGCTGCAACTGCTGGAACTCGGCATTCCCTGCATCGTGGCACTGAACATGCTCGACATTGCCGAGAAGCAAAATATTCGTATTGAAATTGATGCTCTGTCGGCGCGTCTTGGCTGCCCGGTGATCCCGCTGGTTTCCACGCGTGGTCGCGGTATCGAAGCCCTCAAACTGGCGGTCGATCGCTATAAAGCTAACGAGAACGTGGAACTGGTGCATTACGCCCAGCCGCTCATCAATGAAGCCGACGCGCTGGCAAAAGTAATGCCCTCTGACATCCCGCTGAAACATCGCCGCTGGCTGGGTCTGCAAATGTTGGAAGGCGATATCTACAGCCGCGCCTACGCCGGTGAAGCGTCGCAGCATCTGGATGCAGCCCTCGCCCGTCTGCGTAATGAGATGGACGATCCGGCGCTGCACATTGCCGATGCGCGTTACCAGTGTATTGCTGCCATCTGCGATGTGGTGAGCAATACCCTGACGGCAGAACCCAGCCGTTTCACCACGGCAGTAGATAAAATCGTGCTCAACCGATTCCTCGGTCTGCCAATTTTCCTCTTTGTGATGTATCTGATGTTCCTGCTGGCTATCAACATCGGCGGGGCGTTACAGCCGCTGTTTGACGTCGGTTCCGTGGCACTCTTTGTGCATGGTATTCAGTGGATTGGCTACACGCTCCACTTCCCTGACTGGCTGACTATCTTCCTCGCCCAGGGGCTGGGTGGCGGTATTAACACCGTTCTGCCACTGGTGCCGCAGATCGGCATGATGTACCTGTTCCTCTCCTTCCTCGAGGACTCCGGGTATATGGCGAGAGCGGCATTTGTGATGGACCGTCTGATGCAAGCGTTGGGTCTGCCAGGGAAATCCTTTGTGCCGTTGATCGTTGGCTTCGGTTGTAACGTACCGTCGGTGATGGGTGCGCGCACTCTTGATGCTCCGCGTGAACGTCTGATGACTATCATGATGGCGCCATTTATGTCCTGCGGTGCTCGTCTGGCAATCTTCGCAGTATTTGCTGCCGCGTTCTTCGGGCAGAATGGCGCGCTGGCTGTGTTCTCACTGTATGTCATCGGTATTGTGATGGCGGTACTGACGGGTCTGATGCTCAAATACACCATTATGCGCGGTGAAGCGACGCCGTTTGTCATGGAGCTACCGGTCTATCACGTACCACACATTAAGAGTCTGATTATCCAGACCTGGCAGCGTTTGAAAGGCTTCGTTCTGCGCGCCGGTAAAGTGATTATCATCGTCAGCATTTTCCTGAGCGCATTCAACAGCTTCTCGCTGAGTGGGAAAATCGTCGATAACATCAACGACTCGGCGCTGGCCTCTGTCAGCCGCGTGATCACTCCAGTCTTCAAGCCGATTGGCGTGCATGAAGATAACTGGCAGGCAACGGTTGGACTGTTTACTGGCGCAATGGCGAAAGAAGTGGTGGTGGGTACTCTCAACACCCTCTATACCGCAGAAAACATTCAGGACGAAGAGTTCAATCCGGCGGAATTTAACCTCGGTGAAGAGCTGTTCAGCGCGGTAGATGAAACCTGGCAGAGCCTGAAAGACACCTTCAGCCTTAGCGTACTGATGAACCCAATTGAAGCCAGCAAAGGCGACGGCGAAATGGGTACTGGGGCAATGGGCGTGATGGATGAGAAATTCGGTAGCGCGGCGGCTGCTTACAGCTATCTGATATTCGTCCTGCTGTATGTACCTTGCATTTCGGTGATGGGTGCCATTGCCCGTGAATCAAGCCGTGGCTGGATGGGCTTCTCCATCCTGTGGGGGCTGAATATCGCTTACTCGCTGGCAACATTGTTCTATCAGGTCGCCAGCTACAGCCAGCACCCAACTTACAGCCTGGTGTGCATTCTGGCGGTTGTCCTGTTTAACATCGTGGTTATTGGCCTGCTGCGCCGCGCGCGTAGTCGAGTCGATATCGAACTACTGGCAAGCCGCAAAACGGTAAGCAGTTGCTGCGCAGCCAGCACCACTGGCGATTGCCACTAAGGACACGGCAATGGCTTCGCTCATTCAGGTGCGTGATTTGCTGGCGTTACGGGGTCGTATGGAAGCAACCCAGATCAGCCAGACGCTGAACACCCCGCAGCCGATGATTAACGCTATGCTGCAACAGCTGGAAAATATGGGCAAAGCGGTACGGATTCAGGAAGAACCTGATGGCTGCCTCTCTGGCAGTTGTAAAAGCTGCCCGGAAGGAAAAGCCTGTCTGCGTGAGTGGTGGATGCTGCGTTAACCTTGTTTCATCGTTCGTTTTGAAAAGCCCGGTATGCATTAGCTACCGGGCTTTTTTGCGTGCGGCTTTCCATAAAAATGCAACTCTTGCAGCATGGAGTAAGTTCCTCTGAAAGCGTCTCGCAGGGATGAAAACTTGCTGATGCACAGCCGTGGAGTGGCGCGTAAAGTCTCGGCATTCAAAAAAACAGGTGAAGGAACGCCATGAGCAAAAAACAGAGTTCCACCCCACACGATGCGCTGTTCAAACTCTTTTTACGCCAACCGGACACGGCACGCGATTTTCTTGCGTTCCATTTACCGGCACCCATCCACGCGCTCTGTGATATGAAAACCCTCAAGCTGGAGTCGAGCAGCTTTATCGATGACGATCTGCGTGAAAGCTATTCCGACGTGCTGTGGTCGGTGAAAACGGAGCAAGGGCCAGGATATATCTATTGCCTGATTGAACATCAAAGCACCTCAAACAGACTGATCGCATTTCGCATGATGCGTTATGCCATTGCCGCAATGCAAAACCACCTTGATGCAGGATACAAAACGTTGCCGATGGTCGTACCGTTGTTGTTTTACCACGGCATTGAAAGCCCCTATCCCTATTCGCTGTGTTGGCTGGATTGTTTCGCCGATCCCAAACTGGCAAGGCAGATTTATGCCTCGGCATTTCCGCTGATTGATGTCACCGTCATGCCTGATGATGAAATCATACAGCACCGACGCATGGCGCTGCTGGAGTTAATTCAAAAACATATTCGTCAACGCGACCTGATGGGGCTGGTAGAGCAAATGGCTTGCTTATTAAGTAGTGGGTACGCTAATGACAGACAAATCAAAGGGCTGTTTAATTACATACTACAAACTGGCGATGCGGTACGTTTTAACGATTTTATCGACGGCGTTGCCGAACGTTCACCGAAACACAAGGAGAGTTTAGTGACTATTGCGGAAAGATTGCGGCAGGAAGGGTTTCAGAACGGTATACGTACCAACGCCCTAAATATTGCCAAAACCATGCTGGATGCCGGAGTCTCTCTTGAGGACGTTCTGCGATTTACCAGCCTGACGGTTGAAGACCTTGCTGAAATAGATCATCAATAACGTAAAGGATGGTTTTAATGACAGATGCAGAAAGAGAATATCTTATTAGTTACCTGATTGGTTATTTATTGGGTCGACGCCTGGAAGCCCTGGATATCGCCAAAAGAATGCTGTAATCCGGAGTCCCTCTTGCAGATATCATGCGCTTTACCGGGGTGTCAGAAGAAGAGTTGGCTGCGGCGAGTCAGGAAGTTCTGTCTCGCCATTTCTAAAGCCACCTACACCCTCTGCTTCAACGCTACCAGCTGCTGACAAAACTCGTCTGGATGCGAAATAAACGGCGCATGAGCCGCTTTGGCGAAGATATATGATTCGCTGTGCGGCCAGAGTTCATCCAGCATCGGCACTACTTTGCGCGGCACCAGACCGTCGAGATAACCATACAATCGCAAAAACGGCATTGGTACATTTTGCAGCGGATAACGAAGATCGACCGTTTTCAGGATTTCCAGCCCACCATTGAGCACGTCAACCTCCGGCATCGGTAATGCCAGAACGGTTTTCTTCAGCGCCCGCGCATCCTGGCGCGCCGTTTCTGTCCCCATGGTTTGCAACGCAAGGAAACGCTCCACCGTACGCTGAAAATCTTCACTTAGCTGCTGCTGGAAACCCGCCAGCACATCCGGTTTTATCCCCGGACACCCATCACGGGCACTAAAACATGGCGACGATGCTACAGTGACCAGCGCCTGAACACGCTCGGGATAGGCTAATGCAATCTGACTTGCCACCAGCCCGCCCAGGCTCCAGCCTAACCAAATGGCTTTATCCGGTGCCTGTTGCAGCACGACATCAGCCATGTCAGCAAGCGACATCGCACCAAATCCCTGACTGCGCCCGAAGCCAGGCAGATCAACAAGATGTAACGTAAAATGCGAGCTAAGTTCCTCGTCAATGCAACGCCACACTTCGGCATTCAGTCCCCATCCGTGCAGCAGCACAAGATGAACATTCCCCTGACCTTTGGTCTGCCACCAGATGTTATTCATCCGCTATTGTTCTCTTTTCACTTACAAGGATGAACATATGCTAACAGTACCGGGATTATGCTGGCTATGCCGAATGCCGCTGGCGCTAGGTCATTGGGGGATTTGTTCGGTCTGCTCCCGCGCCGCACGTACAGATAAAATGCTATGCCCGCAATGTGGATTACCAGCTACACACTCGTATCTCCCCTGTGGTCGTTGCCTGCAAAAACCACCGCCGTGGCAAAGACTGGTAACCATCGCCAATTATGCGCCGCCGTTAAGCCCGCTCATCCACCAGCTTAAGTTTTCCCGCCGCAGTGAAATCGCCAGTGCGCTAGCACGTTTGTTACTGTTGGAAGTCTTACACGCCCGTCGCACCAGCGAATTACATCTGCCGGATCGCATCGTCAGTGTCCCGCTATGGCGGCATCGCCACTGGCGTCGGGGATTTAATCAGAGCGATTTGCTGTGTCAGCCGTTATCACGCTGGTTGCACTGCCAATGGGATAGCGAAGCCGTCACACGAACAAGAGCCACTGCGCCCCAGCATTTTCTCAACGCCCGTCTGCGCAAGCGCAACCTGAAAAATGCCTTTCGCCTTGAATTGCCCGTGCAAGGTCTCCATATGGTGATTGTGGATGATGTCGTTACCACCGGAAGTACCGTCGCAGAGATTGCGCAGTTGCTTTTACGCAATGGTGCGGCGACTGTCCAGGTCTGGTGCCTTTGTCGAACCTTGTAGAGCCTCGATGATGGGCGTATTATAACCAACTAAAATAGTCAACTATTAGGCCATTACTATGATCCGTATTTCCGATGCTGCACAAGCGCACTTTGCCAAACTGCTGGCAAACCAGGAAGAAGGGACACAAATCCGCGTATTTGTGATTAACCCTGGCACACCTAACGCTGAATGTGGCGTTTCTTATTGTCCGCCTGACGCTGTGGAAGCCACCGACACCGCCCTGAAATTTGACCTACTGACCGCGTATGTTGATGAGTTAAGCGCACCATACCTGGAAGATGCAGAGATCGACTTTGTTACCGACCAACTGGGTTCCCAGCTAACGCTGAAAGCACCGAACGCCAAAATGCGTAAAGTGGCTGACGATGCCCCGCTAATGGAGCGCGTGGAGTATATGCTGCAATCGCAGATTAACCCGCAGCTTGCCGGTCACGGTGGTCGCGTTTCGCTGATGGAAATCACCGAAGACGGTTACGCCATTCTACAATTTGGCGGCGGCTGTAACGGTTGTTCCATGGTCGACGTAACGCTGAAAGAAGGGATCGAAAAGCAGTTGCTGAACGAATTCCCGGAGCTGAAAGGTGTGCGCGATCTCACCGAACACCAGCGCGGCGAACACTCTTACTACTAAGTTATCCCCTCTTTTGTAGATTGCCCGATGCGACGCTAAAGCGTCTTATCGGGCTTTCGTTGTTCTTATGGCGCAGCTTTACTCCATCCCCTTCGTCTCCCCACGATAATATGACCAACCTCTCATAATTTAAATTTACCCCGCTCTGGTGATTCTCAAGCGCATTATGTTACCCGTATCATTCTCATGGGCACCAAACACACTCATAACATCTGACTACACTAATACGTTTTAGGGGTCATCAGCCGTGGTGCCGTTATATCTCTGTTCCCAGTTGGGACAACCAGGATTTGTCGTCAGAAACCTGACGTTACCCATAACAAATTAAAGGCCAGGTAAATCATGCCATTAGTCATTGTTGCTATCGGTGTAATCTTGTTATTACTCCTGATGATCCGCTTCAAAATGAACGGCTTCATCGCTCTCGTCCTCGTGGCGCTTGCTGTTGGATTAATGCAAGGGATGCCGCTGGATAAAGTTATTGGCTCTATCAAAGCCGGTGTCGGCGGGACGCTCGGTAGCCTTGCCCTGATCATGGGGTTTGGTGCGATGCTGGGCAAAATGCTGGCAGACTGTGGCGGCGCACAACGTATCGCCACCACGCTGATTGCCAAATTTGGTAAAAAACACATCCAGTGGGCAGTGGTATTAACCGGTTTTACCGTCGGTTTTGCCCTGTTCTATGAAGTAGGCTTCGTGCTGATGCTGCCGCTGGTATTCACCATCGCCGCTGCTGCAAATATCCCGCTGCTGTATGTTGGTGTACCAATGGCGGCTGCACTGTCTGTTACCCACGGCTTCCTGCCGCCGCATCCGGGTCCGACTGCGATTGCCACCATCTTCCAGGCCGATATGGGTAAAACCCTGCTGTACGGTACTATTCTGGCGATCCCGACCGTGATTCTCGCCGGTCCGGTTTACGCTCGCGTGCTGAAAGGCATTGATAAGCCGATCCCGGAAGGTCTGTACAGCGCGAAAACCTTTAGCGAAGAAGAGATGCCGAGCTTTGGCGTCAGCGTCTGGACTTCTCTGGTGCCAGTTGTACTAATGGCAATGCGTGCCATCGCTGAAATGATCCTGCCGAAAGGTCACGCTTTCCTGCCGGTAGCCGAGTTCCTCGGTGACCCGGTAATGGCAACGCTGATTGCCGTACTGATCGCGATGTTCACCTTTGGTCTGAACCGTGGTCGTTCGATGGATCAGATTAACGACACGCTGGTTTCTTCAATCAAAATCATCGCGATGATGCTGCTAATCATCGGTGGTGGCGGTGCGTTCAAGCAGGTGCTGGTAGACAGCGGCGTGGACAAATACATTGCTTCCATGATGCACGAAACCAACATTTCTCCGCTGCTGATGGCGTGGTCTATTGCCGCAGTGCTGCGTATCGCGCTGGGTTCTGCAACCGTTGCGGCAATCACTGCGGGTGGTATCGCGGCACCGCTGATTGCAACGACGGGTGTTAGCCCGGAGCTGATGGTTATTGCGGTTGGTTCCGGTAGTGTGATTTTCTCTCACGTGAACGATCCGGGCTTCTGGCTGTTCAAAGAGTACTTTAACCTGACTATCGGCGAGACCATCAAATCCTGGTCGATGCTGGAAACCATTATCTCAGTGTGCGGTCTGGTAGGCTGTCTGCTGCTGAATATGGTGATTTGATAATACTGACTGCCGGATATGGCGTGAATGCCTTATCCGGCTGCTCTAATGAGTAGGCCGGATAAGACGCATCAAGCGTCGCATCCGGCATCAACCGCACTTTACTTCTTCTTCGTTGCCGCCCTGCGCCGTCTGTCCAAATCCTTCAGCAACTTGTTCACACCATCATCGGCAAACATTGTCTCAAGCGTTGCGGAAAGCTTGCGTCGCCAGTTTTTGTACTGGTAGCTGGTTCCAGGAATATTTACCGGTTCGGCCATATCCAGCCAATCTTCTGGCTGTAGCCCTAACAGGGCACTGTTACTGTCGGCGATATAACGTTGCAAGCCACGATTAAGCGTCGGTGTCATCGACATTAGTGATGCCTTATGCCCGGCACGTTTTGGCAGACAGCCATATTTATGCAGCGCATCCAGCAGCCCTTGCTTCGCCAGTTCGCGATCCTGATACAAACCGCGCAGCACCACTTCATCCGGGTACAGCCCCAGTGTTTTGCCCAGCGTTAAATCCCCGCTCTCCCAGTAACCACGCAGCGTAGGCAGATCGTGTGTTGCCGCGACCGCCATCGACTGCTCCGGATACGCTTTTGGTGCGCGGAACGTCTTCTCGTGATCGCTTTCGAAATAGAGCACTTTGTAGGAGTAAACACCGCTACTGCGCAGCTTACCGACAATCTCTACCGGCACCGTACCAAGATCCTCGCCAATCACCATGCAGCGATGGCGTTTACTTTCCAGCGCCAGAATAGCGAGCAGATCATCCACCGGATAGTGGACATATGCCCCTTGATCCGCCGTTTCGCCATACGGTATCCACCACAAACGCAGCATCGACATTACATGGTCGATACGCAGCGCACCGCAGTTTTGCATGTTCGCGCGCAGTAGTTCGATAAAAGGTTCATAGGCGCGCGCGGTGATGATATGCGGATCCATCGGCGGCAATCCCCAGTTCTGCCCCAACGGGCCGAGGATATCCGGCGGCGCGCCAACCGACGCTTTCAGGCAATACAGTTCACGGTCGCACCAGGTTTCTGCCCCACCTTCCGCTACGCCAACCGCCAGATCACGGTACAAGCCAATCGGCATTTCATAGCCCTGGCTTATCTCCCAGCAGGCGGCAAACTGGCAGTAAGCCAGCCACTGCAACCAGAGATAAAAATCGACGTCATCACGATGTTCTTCGCAGAACTGACGCACTTCTGGTGAATCCACATTCTGGTACGCCTGCGGCCATGCTGGCCAACCCCAGCGCATTTCGTCCTCTTTAACTTGCTGGGCATGTAGCGCATCAAAGGCTGCCTGCCAGAACAAGCTATCGCCCTGCTCTGCAACAAACTGGCGAAACGCCGCCATCTGCTCATCATCACGTTGCGCGAAACCGTTCCACGCCATCCGCAATGCTGTCATTTTTAAGGCAGTAACCGTAGAGTAATCGACCCAGTCAGCATCCCGCGCCTGTTGCAGCGTCTGTTGCGTGGTCGGCATCTGCCACCAGGCCTGTGCCTCTTCGCTAAGATGGAAATCTTCGACGGCGTTAACGTCGATATAAACCACATTCAGCCAGCGGCGCGATGACGGACTATACGGGCTGGCGCTTTCAGGGTTTGCCGGATAGAGCGCATGAATCGGGTTCAGGCCGATGAAAGACCCGCCGCGTTTCGCCACATCCACCAGCATCGCTTTAAGATCGCCAAAATCCCCAATACCCCAGTTTTTTTCCGATCGCAGCGTATAAAGCTGAACGCAGGCACCCCACAGCTTTTGTTTATTCAGCAACGCCTGCGGTTCGTAACAGCGTTTCGGGGCGACAATCACCCGGCAATGTGCGCGCTGGTCGTCCTGGGTAAGCGTCAGCGTGTGATAACCTTCCGGCAGCTTCGTCGGTAGATTGAACGCTTTGCCCCCCGTTACATGGCCTTTGTACTGCGTTCCTTCTTCGGTGGTCAGCAGCCAGCTATATTCGCCGCTGCCTTCTACCGCCATCGACATTTTTTTGCCGCTGGTATAAACCATGACATTCGGGACTGGCGTTACCGCCACTTTCGTGGCGGTACTTCGATGCATCGCGTCAAGCAAACGCCGTTTGGTTTCGGCGCCAATCGACTGCGGTTTACCGTGGGCATTGATGTAATTGGGGCTGATCCCCGCCGCCAGCGCGGCATTATCCAGACGTTTGCTTTCCATCGAGCTTCCTTAGCGTTTTGCCTGCCAGATACGAGCCTGATAATCGCGAATAGAGCGATCCGAGCTAAACATACCGCAGCGGGCGGTATTGAGGATCGCCGCGCGAGTCCAGGCCTCCTGGTCGCGGTACAGCACATCCACCTGCTTTTGTGCCTCTACATAGGCTGCGAAATCCGCCATCACCAGATACGGATCGCCGCCCTGTTTGCCGATACTGTGCAGCATCTGGTCGAAGGCATGTTTATCACCGTCGCTGTATTTACCGCTTTCCAGCTCTTTCAACACGGCGTCCAGAACCTTATCTTTCTTCCGCCATTTCACTGGGTCGTAGCCTTTGGCCAGAATTGCCTTCACTTGTTCCACGGTATGACCAAAAATAAAGATATTTTCTTCACCGACCTTTTCGGCAATTTCAACGTTCGCACCATCCAGCGTACCCACGGTTAACGCGCCGTTGAGCGCCAGTTTCATGTTGCCAGTGCCGGAAGCTTCTTTCCCTGCCGTGGAGATCTGCTCGGAGATATCCGCCGCTGGGATCAGTTTTTCCGCTGCTGAGACACAATAATCCGGCAGGAACACCACCTTCAGTTTGTCGCCAACCTGCGGATCGTTGTTGATCACATCAGCCACTTTATTGATCGCAAAGATAATATTCTTCGCCAGGTAGTAGCCCGGCGCCGCTTTCGCGCCGAACAGGAATACGCGCGGTACGCGGTCGGCCTGCGGGTTCTCGCGAATTTCTTTATACAGCGCCAGAATATGCAGCAGATTCAGGTGCTGGCGTTTGTACTCATGCAGACGTTTGATCTGAATATCAAAAATCGCCTGCGGATTGATCTCAATACCGGTACGAGATTTCACAAACTCCGCCAGACGAACCTTATTCGCCTGTTTGATCTCGCGATATTGCTGACGGAATTTCGCGTCATCGGCGAATTTTTCCAGATGGATCAGTTGATCCAGATCGTTAACCCACTCTTTCTTCAGTGATTTATCCAGCAGCGCCGCCAGTGCCGGGTTGCACTGTTTGATCCAGCGACGTGGGGTAATGCCGTTAGTGACGTTATGGAATTTGTTCGGCCACAGCTGATGGTATTCAGGGAACAAGTCTTTCACTACCAGATCCGAGTGCAACGCTGCCACACCGTTCACCGCAAAGCCGCTTACCACACACATATTGGCCATGCGAACCTGTTTGTCATACACAACTGCCAGCTTTGCCCACACCGCTTTATCGCCCGGCCAGGTTTTTTCCACCAGTTTCTTAAAGCGGTTGTTGATTTCGTTGATTATCTGCATATGGCGCGGCAGCAGGGCTTTTACCAGTTTCTCATCCCAGCATTCCAGAGCTTCTGGCATCAAAGTATGGTTGGTGTAAGCGAAAGTTTTGCTGGTGATTGCCCAGGCGTCATCCCAGCTCATCTGGTGCTCATCGATCAGCACGCGCAGCAGTTCTGGAATAGCGATAGTCGGGTGGGTATCGTTCAGTTGAATAACTTCATACTCTGCCAGTTCGTGCAGTTTACGCCCCGCCAGATGATGGCGACGCAGAATATCCGCCACCGAACAGGCGCACTGGAAGTATTGCTGCATCAGGCGCAGCTTTTTACCCGCAGTGTGGTTGTCGTTTGGATAGAGGACTTTGGTCAGTTTTTCAGCGTTGATGCCTTGTTGTTCGGCACGCAGGAAGTCACCGTCATTAAATTTGGTGAGATTGAACGGATGAGCATGAGTCGCCTGCCACAAACGCAGCGGCTGTGCTACACCGTTGTGGTAGCCCAACACTGGAAGATCCCACGCTTGCCCGGTAATGGTAAATTCCGGTTCCCAGCGCCCCTCTTTCGTCACTTTGCCGCCGATGCCCACCTGCACATCCAGAGCTTCGTTATGACTAAACCATGGGTAGCTACCGCGATGCCAGTCGTCTGGCGCTTCAGACTGTTTACCATCGACAAAGGATTGACGGAATAAACCATACTGATAGTTAAGACCATAACCAGTGGCAGACTGCCCGACAGTCGCCATTGAGTCGAGGAAACACGCAGCCAGACGCCCCAGGCCACCGTTACCCAGCGCCGGGTCAATCTCTTCTTCTAACAGGTCAGTCAGGTTGATGTCATAAGGTTTCAGTGAATCCTGAACAGCCTGATACCAGCCGAGGTTTAACAGGTTGTTGCCCGTCAGACGCCCAATCAAAAACTCCATTGAGATGTAGTTAACATGGCGCTGATTCGCCGCCGGTTTAACGAAAGGCTGAGCTCGCAGCATTTCCGCCAGGGCTTCACTCACTGCCAACCACCACTGGCGAGGGGTCATCTCAGCCGCAGAAGTTAAACCATAACGCTGCCACTGGCGTGACAGTGCTTCCTGAAATTGCTTTTCATTAAAAATGGGTTGTGACATAGGAGTTCCAGTTTTCTTAGATATTAAACACAACGTTATCGTTAGTTTGCCAGGCTCCATGTTGACCTTCCTCATCCTACGGGGGATTAGGCGGGGAGGAGTGACGGGGATGAGCAAGAAAATGTGATCACGACCACTTAAAGGTAGTGCAATCAACTGCAAAAGTATCAGCTCAGTGCCAGAGAGCGCAGAAATCCTGCTATTAACAGTAAGAAATGGCCGTTGTGTATTATCAAAAAGCGGAAAGTAACTCTATAAATTAAGTAAAGCGGCGAAATAGTTTCAGCAATGAAATATCCATTGAGGGTCATCTCACTCTTAATAGATTTATTAAGATCAAGTTTTTAGATAGACCTTTCATCAGGAATTAAGGCGGTATCGTTGCTTTAATAAGGCTTTTGAACTGAAAGAAAACACCCTAAAATCCAGTATCCACGCTGCATTTGCGTTGTTTTAAGACGGAGTATTAATAAAGATTTGGAATTGTGACAGAGTGCAAATTCAGACACATAAAAAATCGTCATCGCTTGCATTGCACCGTTTTCTGACCGAACTTATAACTATTAATTACGAAGCGCAAAAAAAATAATATTTCCTCAATTTCCACAGTGAAGTGATTAACTATGCTGATTCCGTCAAAATTAAGTCGTCCGGTTCGACTCGACCATACTGTGGTTCGTGAGCGCCTGTTGGCTAAACTTTCCGGCGCGAACAACTTCAGGCTGGTGCTAATCACAAGTCCTGCGGGTTACGGAAAGACAACGCTCATATCCCAATGGGCGGCAGGAAAAAACGATTTGGGCTGGTACTCGCTTGATGAAGGCGATAACCAGCAAGAACGTTTCGCCAGCTATCTGATCGCCGCCGTGCAACAGGCAACCAGCGGTCACTGCGCCATCAGTGAAACAATGACGCAAAAACGGCAATATGCCAGTCTGACGTCACTATTTGCCCAGCTTTTCATCGAACTGGCGGAATGGCATAGTCCACTTTACCTGGTAATCGATGATTACCATTTGATCACCAATCCGGTGATCCACGAATCAATGCGCTTCTTCATTCGCCATCAACCAGAAAATCTCACTCTGGTGGTGCTGTCACGCAACCTTCCGCAGTTGGGCATTGCCAATCTGCGCGTGCGTGACCAACTATTGGAAATTGGCAGCCAGCAACTGACATTTACCCATCAGGAAGCGAAACAGTTCTTTGATTGCCGTCTGTCATCGCCGATTGAAGCCGCAGAAAGCAGCCGGATTTGCGATGACGTGTCCGGCTGGGCGACGGCGTTGCAGCTAATTGCGCTTTCAGCAAAGCAAAATACCCACTCAGCTCATAAATCAGCGCGTCGTCTGGCGGGCATCAATGCCAGTCATCTTTCTGATTATCTGGTCGATGAGGTGTTAGATAACGTTGATCTGGCCACTCGTCATTTCCTGCTAAAAAGCGCCATTTTGCGCTCGATGAATGATGCGCTAATCACCCGCGTGACCGGCGAAGAAAACGGGCAAATGCGTCTTGAGGAGATTGAGCGTCAGGGGCTGTTTTTGCAACGGATGGATGATACTGGCGAATGGTTCAGCTATCACCCGCTGTTTGGCAACTTCCTGCGCCAACGCTGCCAGTGGGAACTGGCGGCGGAATTGCCGGAAATCCACCGCGCCGCCGCAGAAAGCTGGATGGCGCAAGGTTTTCCCAGCGAAGCCATTCATCATGCGCTGGCGGCAGGCGACGCTTTGATGCTACGCGATATTCTGCTGAATCACGCCTGGAGTTTGTTCAACCACAGCGAACTGTCACTGCTGGAAGAGTCGCTTAAAGCCCTGCCGTGGGACAGCCTGTTGGAAAATCCACAACTAGTGTTGTTGCAGGCCTGGTTAATGCAAAGTCAGCATCGCTACGGTGAAGTAAATACCCTGCTGGCACGAGCCGAACACGAGATCCAGGGTATCAGGGAAGGCACCATGCACGCAGAATTTAACGCTCTGCGCGCCCAGGTCGCCATTAACGATGGTAATCCGGAAGAAGCCGAACGACTGGCAAAACTGGCACTGGAAGAACTGCCTCCGGGCTGGTTCTACAGCCGCATTGTCGCGACCTCTGTACTTGGCGAAGTGTTGCACTGTAAAGGTGAACTAACCCGCTCGCTGGCGCTTATGCAGCAAACAGAGCAAATGGCGCGCCAGCATGATGTCTGGCACTACGCCTTGTGGAGTTTAATCCAGCAAAGCGAAATTCTGTTTGCCCAGGGGTTCCTGCAAACTGCGTGGGAAACGCAGGAAAAAGCGTTCCAGTTGATTAACGAACAGCATCTGGAACAGTTGCCGATGCATGAGTTTCTGGTACGCATCCGTGCGCAACTGTTATGGGCATGGGCGCGCCTGGATGAAGCCGAAGCCTCGGCGCGTAGCGGGATCGAAGTTTTATCTTCTTATCAGCCTCAGCAACAGCTTCAGTGCCTGGCAATGTTAATTCAATGCTCGCTGGCTCGTGGCGATCTGGATAACGCCCGCAGCCAACTTAACCGCCTGGAAAACCTGCTGGGGAATGGCAAATATCACAGCGACTGGATCTCTAACGCCAACAAAGTTCGGGTGATTTACTGGCAAATGACTGGCGACAAAGCCGCCGCTGCCAACTGGTTGCGTCACACGGCCAAACCGGAGTTTGCGAACAACCACTTCCTGCAAGGCCAATGGCGCAACATTGCCCGTGCACAAATTTTGCTGGGCGAGTTTGAGCCTGCGGAAATTGTCCTCGAAGAACTCAACGAAAATGCCCGCAGTCTGCGGCTGATGAGCGACCTGAACCGCAACCTGCTGTTACTCAATCAGTTGTACTGGCAGGCCGGACGTAAAAGCGACGCTCAGCGCGTGTTGCTGGACGCATTAAAACTGGCGAATCGCACCGGATTTATCAGTCATTTTGTCATCGAAGGCGAAGCGATGGCGCAGCAGTTACGCCAGCTGATTCAACTCAATACGCTGCCGGAACTGGAACAGCACCGCGCGCAGCGTATCCTGCGGGAAATCAATCAACATCACCGACACAAGTTCGCTCACTTTGACGAGAGTTTTGTCGAACGTCTGCTAAATCACCCGGAAGTGCCAGAACTGATCCGCACCAGCCCATTGACCCAACGCGAATGGCAGGTACTGGGGCTGATTTACTCCGGTTACAGTAACGAACAAATTGCGGGCGAACTGGAAGTGGCAGCAACCACCATCAAAACGCATATCCGCAATCTGTATCAAAAACTCGGCGTTGCTCACCGTCAGGCTGCGGTACAGCACGCGCAGAAACTGCTGAAAATGATGGGATATGGGGTGTGAGTTTGGTCGGATAACGCACCTGATCCGACTTACCTCTCTGCATTATTCAACGCTAACCCGCGTTACGCCATCTGTTTCAGCCAGAGTAAACCGCACTGGCAAGAAACGCTCCACCACCGCGATATTGGTCAGCAGATGGCATGAGGGATGGGCGACCGTAAATTCCCCCGCGCCTGCCAGCGCCATCGGCAGCACCAACTGGTCTGCGAGATATTCCCCTACCGCAGCCGGGCTTGCCAGGTAGCGTTTAACCTCTTTCACCAGTTGGGCGGCGACCACTTCGGCACTGACGCGCTTTTCACCGACGACAAAAAAGCGTTCAGTGATATTTTCACTTTCGACTTCCAGCGAGACGGTATTTCCTGGCCCCTGCTCGCGCGGCAAGGAATGAATAGTCTGCTCATGCAGTGAAAAACTACCCGCCAGCGTAGCGATTTCACGCTCAGCAACATGGCGCGGCACACCAGCCAGTAGCACCTCTCCACGCATATGCACAATGTTTCCGCGCTCACCAAGTTGCAAGGTGTTAAACGATGCCACCGGCGTAACTTCCGTTGCCACCACACCGCCACCAGCAGGGTAAAAACCGTGGCGCAACAGCGTTGTTTGCTGCTGAATCCCCATCCGCGCCAGCAGCGGTTCCAGCACCCGGCAGATAAAATCGGCAGGCGGCGCCGACGGGTTATCGGTGCCACCGCTCACTTCAACACGCGATGGCTCATCGGCAAACCACAGCGCGGGCAGCACCGTTTGCAGCACCAGCATACAACTTCCGGCACTGCCGATAGCAAAGCGGTAATCGCCGCCGCGCACGGTGCCGGGCCGGAAGACCAGGCGCTGCGATCCCAGCTCCACACCTTCAACCGTTGCATCGCTGATTTGCATCGCCGCTTTTACCGCCGTCAGATGCTGGCGCAACAGCCCCGGTTTCGCCCGCCCGGCACGAATGCCGGTGATGGTGAACGGTTTACCGGTTATCATCGACAGGCTCAGCGCCGAGCGCAGGATCTGCCCGCCGCCTTCGCCCTGTGCGCCATCCAGCGCAATCATCCTTTTCATTATTTATCCTTTTACGCACACTACCTGACGCAGGGTGTAAACCACTTCCACCAGATCGCTTTGTGCCGCCATCACCGCATCAATATCTTTATACGCCATCGGGATTTCGTCGATCACTTCGGCATCTTTACGGCATTCCACATGCGCGGTGGCACGAATCTGATCTTCCACGCTAAACAGTTTTTTTGCTTTGGTACGGCTCATCACGCGTCCGGCACCGTGGCTGCATGAGCAAAATGACTCTTCATTTCCCAGCCCGCGCACGATAAAGCTTTTCGCGCCCATCGACCCAGGAATAATTCCGTACTGCCCGGCACGCGCAGATACCGCGCCTTTACGCGTCACATAGATCTCTTCGCCAAAGTGCTGTTCTTTTTGCACATAGTTGTGGTGACAGTTGATCTCTTCCATCGCCAGAGTTTGCGGCAGTCTTACCGTTTTCTGCGTGATGCTCTGCAACGCCGTTACTACGTTTTCCATCATTGCATCGCGGTTAAGGCTGGCAAAAAGCTGCGCCCAGGCCACGGCTTTCAGGTAATCGTCAAAATATTCCGTACCTTCCATAAAGTACGCCAGGTCACGCGACGGCAACGTTTCAAGCTGTTCCTGCATCTCTTTTTGCGCCAGATCGATAAAGTAAGTTCCGATGGCGTTACCGATTCCGCGTGAACCGGAGTGCAACATAATCCACACCTGATCCGACTCATCAAGGCAGATTTCAATAAAGTGGTTGCCGGTTCCCAGCGTTCCCAGGTGTTTATAGTTATTAGTGTTCAGGAAACGCGGATATTTTTGCGTTAACCACTGATAACCCGCTTCCAGCTCAGCCCATTTAGCATCGACATTAACAGGCGGATTTTCCCATGCGCCTTTATCACGTTTACAACGCCCGGTAGTACGCCCGTGTGGTACGGCAGTTTCAATCGACTGGCGCAACTCCGCCAGGTTTTCAGGCAGATCCGCCGCCGTTAACGCGGTACGCAGCGCATTCATTCCACAGCCAATATCCACACCTACCGCCGCCGGGATAATCGCCCCTTTCGTTGGGATCACGCTACCAATGGTGGAACCTTTTCCCAGGTGCACATCAGGCATTACCGCAATATGTCTGAAAATAAACGGCATCTTCGCCGTATTAATAAGTTGCTGACGCGCATCGGCTTCTACCGGCACGCCTTTGGTCCACATTTTTACCGGGGCATTTTCAGTGGTCAGTAATTCGTAATTCATTTTGTTTTTCTCTTTTCGTTGGTATGTCCTGATAATTGCAACCGTCGTGCCAAAAAATTAAATCAGCAAATTAAATTTATAATTAATTGTTTTTATTTAATTAAAAGTACAAAGTCCGTAAACGGAGATTTTCTATAAAGTCACTTACCCGATAATGAAATATCGTCTTTTATAAGGATATCTAAGATGCGTAAAACAGTGGCTTTTGGCTTTGTCGGAACCGTACTGGATTATGCCGGGCGTGGCAGTCAACGCTGGTCGAAATGGCGCCCGACGCTCTGTTTATGTCAGCAAGAATCGTTGGTCATCGACCGGCTGGAATTGTTGCACGACGCCCGCTCACGCTCGCTGTTTGAAACACTTAAACGCGATATCGCCAGCGTTTCGCCAGAAACAGAAGTGGTGGGCTTTGAGATAGAACTGCATAACCCGTGGGATTTCGAAGAGGTTTACGCCTGCCTGCATGATTTCGCCCGTCATTACACGTTTCAACCTGATAAAGAAGACTATTTAATTCACATCACCACCGGCACCCACGTCGCGCAGATTTGTTGGTTTCTGCTGGCAGAAGCACGTTACCTGCCCGCCCGACTGGCGCAAACTTCACCACCACGCAAAAAAGAACAGCCCGATAGCCCAGGCGCGGTGACGATTATCGATCTCGATTTAAGCCGTTATAACGCGATTGCCAGCTGCTTTGCCAAAGAACGCCAGCAAACACTCGATTTCCTCAAATCAGGCATCGCCACGCGTAACCCCCACTTCAACCGCATGATTGAGCAGATCGAAAAAGTAGCGATTAAATCCCGCGCGCCGATCCTGCTTAACGGCCCGACCGGCGCAGGTAAATCGTTTCTGGCGCGGCGCATTTTTGAATTAAAACAGGCGCGGCATCAGTTTAGCGGCGCGTTTGTAGAAGTGAACTGCGCCACCCTGCGCGGCGATACCGCCATGTCGGCGCTGTTTGGTCATGTGAAAGGCGCGTTTACCGGGGCGCGGGAATCTCGTGAAGGATTATTACGCAGCGCCAACGGCGGAATGTTGTTTCTTGATGAGATTGGCGAACTGGGCGCAGACGAACAGGCAATGCTGCTGAAAGCCATTGAAGAGAAAACCTTTTACCCGTTTGGTAGCGATCGCCAGGTGAGTAGCGATTTTCAGCTTATCGCCGGAACGGTGCGCGATTTGCGCCAGCTGGTTGCCGAAAGCAAATTTCGCGAAGACCTGTACGCGCGGATCAATCTCTGGACCTTCACCCTACCAGGACTGCGCCAGCGTCAGGAGGATATCGAGCCTAATCTGGATTATGAAGTGGAGCGCCACGCCTCACTCACCGGTGACAGCGTGCGTTTTAACACCGAAGCGCGGCGTGCCTGGCTGACCTTTGCGACATCTCCCCAGGCGACATGGCGCGGTAACTTTCGCGAGCTTTCTGCCAGCGTTACGCGCATGGCAACCTTTGCCACTAGCGGACGCATCACTCTGGAAGTGGTGGAAGATGAGATAAACCGTCTGCGCTACAACTGGCAGGAAAGCCGCCCTTCGGCGCTTACAGCGTTGCTGGGCGCGGAGATGGAAAACATCGATCTCTTTGACCGCATACAACTGGAAAACGTTATCGCTGTCTGCCGTCAGGCAAAGTCGCTTTCTGCTGCCGGACGTCAGCTTTTTGACGTTTCGCGCCAGGGCAAAGCCAGCGTCAATGACGCAGATCGGCTACGCAAATACCTGGCGCGTTTTGGTCTGACGTGGGAAGCCGTGCAGGATCAGCACAGCTCCAGTTGAATATGGTGGTCCGTCAGCACCTGCATCACGCCCGCAGGAGGCGGGGCATCGGTGTAGACGGCATCGACCATGCTGATACTGCCCATATTGACCATTGCGTTACGACCAAATTTCGAGTGATCGACAACCAGCATGACGTGGCGCGAGTTCTCAATAATGGCGCGTTTGGTGCGAACTTCGTGGTAATCGAACTCCAGCAGCGAGCCGTCGCTATCGATGCCGCTGATCCCCAGAATGCCGAAATCAAGGCGGAACTGGGAGATAAAATCGAGCGTCGCTTCGCCAATGATCCCGCCATCGCGGCTGCGTAATTCGCCACCGGCGAGAATGATGCGAAAATCTTCTTTTACCATCAGCGTGTTAGCAACGTTGAGATTGTTGGTGACAATGCGCAAATTGCTGTGATTAAGCAGCGCGTGCGCCACCGCTTCCGGCGTGGTGCCGATATCGATAAACAGCGTCGAGCCATTGGGGATTTGCTCCGCCACTTTGCGGGCGATGCGCTCTTTTTCTTCGGTCTGGGTGGCTTTACGATCGTGCCACGGCGTGTTAACCGAACTGGAAGGCAGCGCCGCGCCGCCGTGATGGCGCAGGATCAGGTTTTGCTCCGCCAGCTCATTGAGGTCGCGGCGAATAGTCTGCGGGCTGACGGAGAAATGCTCTACCAGCTCTTCGGTACTGACATAACCCTGCTGTTTAACCAGTTCGATAATACCGTTGTGACGTTGTGTTTGTTTCATTTATAAATCCCTGGAATTATTTTCGTTTTCGCGCATTGAGCGAATCAACAAAAGCCATCGCTAAACCCACGGCTAACCCGGCGATGTGTGCTCCGTTCGCCATCGACATCCCAAACAAATCAAACCATCCGGCGACAATCCAGATCAGCGCAAAGATAATTAACCCACGTTGCAGGTAAATGCCACTTTGCGGATCGCGTTCGCCACGTAGCCAGACGTAGCCCATCAGCGCATACACCACGCCAGAAAGCCCGCCAAACCACGGCCCGCTGAATTTTTGCTGCACATAGCCGCTTAACAGGGCGCTAATGAGAGTAATGACAATTAGCTTACCGCTACCGAGGCGTTTTTCCACCGCACCGCCGAGATACCACCACCAGAGCAGGTTAAAGAGGATATGCATCAGCGAGAAGTGCATTAACGCGTGGGTGAAGTAACGCCAGAACTCAAATTTCAGTGTTGGATCGAATGGCCAGGCCAGCCATAACATCACTTCCTGATCGCCGAGAATTTGCATGGCAATAAACACCACCACGCAGGCGATCATCATCACCCAGGTGACCGGACCTGCGCGTTCACGCAAGGCGGCAAAGAAAGGATAACGGCGATAATGCAGGCCACTGCCGGTATGGCCCGCCTGCCAGCTGGCCGCCAGATAACGCGGATCTGCCGGGTTTTCGAGAAAACGCGCCAGCTCCGCCCGCACGCGCTCGGCCTGGGACTCATCCGCCAGCCAGACATCGCTTTGGTTATGTTGTTGAATCGTGAGGATAACACCCTGCGTCGCCATGTAATCAACAAACGCCTGCGCCACGCGGGGGTTAGCAAAAGAGGTAATCATCAACATCGTTGCTGTCGCTTATTCCACACAAAAGGGGACAGTATAAAGCGTTACGCGCCGTACGCCACCTCTGCGGGAAACTGACGCTGCCAGGCTTCAAAGCCGCCGTCAATGCTATAGACCACATCGTAGCCCTGTTGCAGCAGATACTGCGCCGCGCCTTTGCTGCTATTGCCGTGATAACACATCACCATCACCGGAGTGTCAAAGTCGTTATCACGCATAAACGTGCCAAGCGTGTCGTTAGTTAAATGGAAAGCCTGCACCGCATGCCCCATTGCGAAACTCTGTGGATCGCGAATATCGACCAGCACCGCCTCTTTTTCCTGCAACTTCTGGTGCGCGTCGGCAACGTTAATACATTCGAACTGATCCATGCGTCTCTCTTTCTTTACAAACAAGTGGGCAAATTTACCGCACAGTTTACGTCGAAGCGGCAGATAAACGCCATAATGTTATACATATCACTCTAAAATGTTTTTTCAATGTTACCCAAAGCGCGATTCTTTGCTAATATGTTCGATAACGAACATTTATGAGCTTTAACGAAAGTGAATGAGGGCAGCATGGAAACCAAAGATCTGATTGTGATAGGTGGCGGCATCAATGGTGCTGGTATCGCGGCAGACGCCGCTGGACGCGGTTTATCCGTGCTGATGCTGGAGGCGCAGGATCTCGCTTGCGCGACCTCTTCCGCCAGTTCAAAACTCATTCACGGTGGCCTGCGCTACCTTGAGCACTATGAATTCCGCCTGGTCAGCGAGGCGCTGGCTGAACGTGAAGTGCTACTGAAAATGGCCCCGCATATCGCCTTCCCGATGCGTTTTCGCCTGCCGCATCGTCCGCATCTGCGCCCGGCGTGGATGATTCGGATTGGTCTGTTTATGTACGATCATCTGGGTAAACGCACCAGCCTACCGGGATCAACCGGTTTGCGTTTTGGCGCAAATTCAGTGTTAAAACCGGAAATTAAGCGCGGATTCGAATATTCCGACTGTTGGGTAGACGACGCCCGTCTGGTACTCGCCAACGCCCAGATGGTGGTGCGTAAAGGCGGCGAAGTGCTTACTCGTACTCGTGCTACTTCTGCTCGCCGCGAAAACGGCCTGTGGATTGTGGAAGCGGAAGATATCGATACCGGCAAAAAATACACCTGGCAGGCGCGCGGCTTGGTTAATGCTACCGGCCCGTGGGTGAAACAGTTCTTCGATGACGGGATGCATCTGCCTTCGCCTTATGGCATTCGCCTGATCAAAGGCAGCCATATTGTGGTGCCGCGTGTGCATACCCAGAAGCAAGCCTACATTCTGCAAAACGAAGATAAACGTATTGTGTTCGTGATCCCGTGGATGGATGAGTTTTCTATCATCGGCACCACCGATGTGGAGTACAAAGGCGATCCGAAGGCAGTGAAGATTGAAGAGAGTGAAATCAATTACCTGCTGAAAGTGTATAACGCGCACTTTAAAAAACAGTTAAGCCGGGACGATATCGTCTGGACCTACTCGGGCGTGCGCCCGCTGTGTGATGATGAGTCCGACTCACCGCAGGCTATTACTCGTGATTACACGCTTGATATCCATGACGAAAACGGCAAAGCACCGCTGTTGTCGGTATTTGGCGGCAAGCTGACGACCTATCGTAAACTGGCGGAACATGCGCTGGAAAAACTGACGCCGTATTATCAGGGTATTGGCCCGGCGTGGACGAAAGAGAGCGTGTTACCAGGTGGTGCCATTGAAGGCGACCGCGACGATTATGCCGCCCGCCTGCGCCGCCGTTACCCGTTCCTGACCGAATCGCTGGCGCGTCATTACGCACGCACTTACGGCAGCAACAGCGAGCTGCTGCTCGGCAATGCGGGGACGGTAAGCGATCTCGGGGAAGATTTCGGTCATGAGTTCTACGAAGCGGAGCTGAAATACCTGGTCGACCACGAATGGGTACGCCGCGCCGACGATGCCCTGTGGCGTCGCACGAAACAAGGCATGTGGCTGAATGCGCAGCAACAGTCTCGTGTAAGTCAGTGGCTGGTCGAGTATACGCAGCAGAAATTGTCGCTGGCGTCGTGATTTAACGTAAGGTGGTCAGGTCAGATTTCAATCTGACCTGAGACTGATGATAAACACAAAAACTGCCTGATGCGCTACGCTTATCAGGCCTACGTAGCTTATGCAATATATTAAATTTGCATGGTTTTGTAGGCCGGATAGGCGTTCACGCCGCATCCGGCATGAACAAAGCGCACTTTGCCAACAATCTGTGGTCAAATTTCAATCTCAATAACTTTTGGATTCAGGGAATTATCGCAAAGCCCACACCATCATACCCAACGTAACAAAACTCAGGCACATTCCCCACCCGCCCCACTTCCACCTCTGGCTTCTATTTTTGCTACGCCACTGGCAGTAATATCCCAGCGCAAAACCAAGCTGTGCACTTATCGAACCGACTAACTCAGTCCAGGGCTGGAGCCAAAATGGCGAAAAATTCAGGGGGCACCAAACAACACTCAGAAAGAAATTACGGATATTTTCCAGCAAAGCTGATTTCTCTGGCGCAATATAAAAAATAATTATCCGTATTGACGATGAAAAAAAATGCTTCGCGGGCAAAGGGGGTGTATATCAAAGTGACGCCCGATTCCTCTGCCCGTTTTTTCTGCCCACCGGAAGGTTGCGCCACGAAAATAATATCGGCATCGCCCTTAACGATTTTGTTATACGCTTCTGGCGTGCGAGAGTTATCCAGATATCTCAGACGTGAAAATCTTCCGGTATAACGTTTAACGCATAAAAGGCAGAAGCATAAATGGGTTATGCTGCCGTCGCGCCATCGAGTCGCACCCAGCGTGGCAATAACCGCTGCCAAAAATTGCGCCAGTATGGGAATACCGAAAAAAGTCATTACCAGCGAGATCAAAATCCATTTTTTGTTTTGCATCATTCTGTCCATTCTTTCTGAATGACGAAATTATACTCCTCCACTATCTTCACCCCGCTGGACACTTTTCCGAAATAAAGGCGAAAAAAAACGGGACCTTTTGGCCCCGTTCTATTTTTGGCGAAATTACAATCTCACCGGATCAATATGCCAAATAAGATCGGCGTACTCTTTAATAGTCCGGTCAGAAGAGAAATAGCCCATATTTGCGATGTTCAGCATCGCTTTGGCTGTCCACTCTTCCGGACGTTCGTACAGTTCGTCAACTTTATCCTGACAATCGACATAGCTGCGATAATCCGCCAGCACCTGGTAGTGATCGCCAAAGTTGATCAGCGAATCAACCAGATCGCGGTAGCGTCCCGGATCTTCCGGACTGAACACGCCGCTGCCGATTTGCGTCAGCACCTGATGCAGTTCTTCGTCTTTCTCGTAGTATTCACGCGGTTTGTAGCCCTGACGACGCAGTTCTTCCACTTCTTCCGCAGTGTTACCAAAGATAAAGATATTATCCGCACCGACATGATCCAGCATCTCGACGTTCGCACCGTCCAGCGTACCGATAGTCAGTGCGCCGTTAAGTGCAAACTTCATGTTACTGGTGCCGGAGGCTTCCGTACCCGCCAGCGAAATCTGTTCGGAAAGATCGGCTGCCGGAATGATCAGCTGCGCCAGGCTGACGCTGTAGTTCGGGATAAACACCACTTTCAGCTTATCGCCAATCTGTGGATCGTTGTTGATCACTTTCGCTACGTCATTGATCAAATGGATAATGTGCTTCGCCATGTAATAGGCCGAAGCCGCCTTACCGCCAAAGATATTCACTCGTGGAACCCACTTCGCATCTGGATCGGCCTTGATGCGGTTATAGCGGGTGATCACGTGCAACACATTCATCAATTGACGTTTGTATTCGTGAATACGTTTGATTTGCACATCAAACAGCGCCTTCGGATTCACCACCACATTCAATTGTTGGGCGATGTACTCCGCCAGACGCTTTTTGTTCTCCAGTTTCGCCTGATGAACAGCATGATTGACCATCGGAAAATCACAATGCTGTTGCAACTCGTTTAATTGACTCAGATCGGTACGCCAGTTACGACCGAGGTGTTGATCCAGCACGCCTGAAAGCGACGGATTCGCCACCGCCAGCCAGCGACGCGGAGTCACACCATTGGTAACGTTGGTGAAACGTCCAGGGAAGATCTTCGCAAAGTCAGCAAACAGCGATTGCACCATCAGATTAGAGTGCAGCTCCGATACGCCGTTAACTTTGTGACTGACCACAACAGCCAGCCAGGCCATGCGCACACGACGCCCATTCGATTCATCAATGATCGACGCCCGTCCCAGCAGGTCTGTATCGTTCGGATACTGCTCCTGCAAGGTTTTCAGGAAATAGTCGTTGATTTCAAAGATAATCTGCAAATGGCGCGGCAGAATTTTACCCAGCATATCGACCGGCCAGGTTTCCAGCGCCTCGCTCATCAGCGTGTGGTTGGTGTAGGAGAAGACCTCGCAGCACACTTCAAAAGCGTCGTCCCAGCTAAATTTGTGCTCATCGATCAGCAGACGCATCAGCTCAGGAATCGACAGCACCGGATGGGTGTCGTTGAGGTGAATCGCGATTTTATCCGCCAGATTATCGTAGGTTTTATGCAACTGATAATGGCGACTTAAAATGTCCTGAATGGTCGAAGATACCAGGAAATATTCCTGACGCAAACGCAGTTCACGTCCGGAATAGGTGGAGTCATCTGGGTACAGTACGCGGGATACGTTCTCAGAGTGGTTTTTATCTTCCACTGCCGCGAAGTAGTCACCCTGGTTAAATTTACCAAGATTAATTTCGCTACTGGCTTGTGCACTCCACAGACGCAAAGTGTTGGTCGCGTCAGTATCATAACCTGGGATAATTTGGTCGTAAGCCACGGCCAGAATCTCTTCGGTTTCAATCCAGCGCGTTTTCTTACCTTCTTGCTGAATACGGCCGCCAAAACGCACTTTGTAGCGCGTATTGTGGCGTTTAAATTCCCACGGATTGCCGTACTCCAGCCAGTAGTCCGGAGACTCTTTCTGACTGCCGTTAACGATGTTCTGTTTGAACATACCATAGTCATAACGGATGCCGTAACCGCGCCCCGGCAACCCTAACGTCGCCAGCGAATCCAGGAAGCAGGCGGCCAGACGCCCCAGGCCACCGTTACCGAGACCCGGGTCATTTTCTTCATCAATCAACTCTTCGAGATTTAATCCCATCGACTCCAGCGCACCCTGGACATCGTCATAAATACCTAACGACAGCATGGCGTTGGAGAGAGTACGGCCAATCAAAAACTCCATCGACAGGTAGTAAACCTGGCGAGTTTCTTGCGACAGCTGGGCACGATTCGAACGTAACCAGCGTTCCACGAGACGATCGCGCACAGCAAATAACGTTGCGTTCAGCCATTCATGTTTATTGGCGACGACCGGATCCTTTCCAATCGTAAACATCAGCTTGTAAGCGATAGAGTGCTTAAGAGCTTCTACGCTTAGCGTGGGCGATGAATATGTAAACGGAGCATTCATATAGGCGTTTCCTGAAAACTATTTCAAGCGATAGTAAAGCTCACGGTACGACTTCGCCGCGACCTGCCAGCTAAAATCCATTGCCATAGCCTGACGTTGCACAAACCGCCACAGTGAAGGGCGAGACCACAGAACAAAAGCGCGTCGAATAGCCCGTAACAGCGACCAGGCATTACTATCTTCAAAGACAAACCCACTGGCGACGCCATCTGCAAGGTTCTCAAGAGAACAGTCAGAAACCGTATCAGCAAGCCCACCGGTACGCCGCACCAGTGGCAGCGTGCCGTACTTCAATCCATAAAGTTGCGTTAAGCCGCACGGTTCAAAACGACTGGGAACCAGAATGACGTCCGCGCCGCCCATAATGCGATGCGAAAATGCTTCGTGATAACCAATCTGTACACCAACCTTGCCGGGATGCTCCGCCGCTGCAGCAAGAAAACCTTCCTGCAATACCGGATCGCCCGCGCCGAGCAGTGCCAGTTGTCCGCCCTGTTCCAGAAGACCCGGTAAGGCTTCCAGCACCAAATCCAGTCCTTTCTGGCTGGTCAGACGGCTCACCACTGCAAAAAGCGGCACTTTATCGTCAACCTTAAGCCCCATTGCGATTTGCAACTGGCGCTTATTCTCCGCTTTATCCTCCAATGAATCGCGGGTGTAACGCGAGGCTAAAAGTAAGTCCGTCTCTGGACTCCATATTTTCTCGTCCACGCCGTTCAGTACGCCGGAAAGTCGTCCTTCACGATGACGCTGCTGGAGTAAACCTTCCATACCGTAGGCAAACTGTGGTTCAGTGATCTCACGAGCGTAGGTCGGACTAACCGCTGTAATGTGGTCGGCGTAATACAATCCGGCCTTCAGGAAAGAGATTTGCCCGTTGAATTCCAGCCCGTGAACATTAAAGAATGACCATGGCAATTGGATGTCATTCATGTGATGTGCATAAAACATGCCTTGATAGGCCAGGTTGTGTACAGTAAACACCGACTTCGCCGGACGCCCATGTGCCGCCAGATACGCAGGCGCAAGACCCGCATGCCAGTCGTGCGCGTGCACAACATCGGGGCGCCAGAATGGGTCAAGCCCGCTTGCCATCTCCGCTCCAACCCATCCGAGCAGTGCAAAACGCAATACGTTGTCGGTGTAAGCAAATAAGTTGGTATCGTGATACGGGCTTCCGGGACGATCGTAGAGATGCGGTGCATCAATCAGGTAAATGCCAACCCCGTTGTAATGCCCAAACAGCAGCGTGAAATGTCCGGCAAAGGTATCACGGCGAGATACCACCTTTGCATCGGTCACGCCACGGCGAATATCGGGAAATGCAGGCAACAGTACGCGAGCGTCAACGCCGTCTGCGATTTGTGCTGCGGGTAATGCCCCAATAACATCAGCCAGACCGCCGGTTTTAAGCAGCGGGAACATCTCTGAACATACATGTAAAACCTGCATTATCGCTCCTGTTTGTACCCTAACTTCCGTAGCATTTCGCGCGTAACCAGCACAATGCCTTCTTCTGAACGATAGAAACGACGTGCATCCTCTTCTGCATCCTCACCAATCACCATTCCTTCCGGAATGACACAAGCGCGGTCAATGACGCAGCGACGCAGACGGCACGAGCGACCTACCCATACTTCCGGCAGCAATACGGCGGAATCAATGTTGCAGAATGAATTCACGCGAACGCGTGAGAACAGAACGGACTGCACCACCACCGAACCAGAGATCACACAACCGCCGGAAACCAGTGAGTTAAGGGTCATCCCATGGCTACCGGAGCGATCCTGAACGAATTTCGCTGGCGGCAATGATTCATTGTAGGTGCGAATCGGCCAGTTGCGATCGTACATATCCAGTTCCGGCACGACAGAAGCCAGATCCAGGTTCGCTTTCCAGTAAGCCTCCAGTGTCCCAACATCACGCCAGTACGGCTCGGCGTCCGGGTCGGACTGTACACAAGAGAGCGGGAATGGATGCGCATAGGCGAGGCCTGCTTCGGTAATTTTTGGAATCAAATCCTTACCAAAGTCGTGGCTGGAGTTTTCATCACGATCGTCTTCTTCCAGCAATTCATACAGGTACTCTGCATCAAAGACGTAGATCCCCATACTCGCTAAAGATTTGCTCGGATCGTTTGGCATCGACGGCGGGTTAGCCGGTTTTTCAACAAATTCGATAATTTTATCGTTTCCATCAACCGCCATAACGCCAAATGCAGAGGCTTCTTCAATCGGTACAGGCATACAAGCAACGGTGCAACGTGCGCCTTTTTCGACGTGGTCGATAAGCATACGCGAGTAGTCTTGCTTGTAGATATGGTCACCCGCCAGGATCACTACGTACTCCGCTTTATAACGGCGGATAATGTCGAGGTTTTGGGTAACGGCATCTGCCGTACCGCGATACCAGTTCTCCCCTTTCATTCTCTGCTGCGCTGGCAGCAGATCGACAAACTCGTTCATTTCTTCATTGAAGAACGACCAGCCGCGCTGAATATGCTGTACCAGAGTGTGAGACTGGTACTGGGTGATCACGCCCATACGACGGATACCGGAGTTGATACAGTTGGACAGTGCAAAATCGATAATACGGAACTTGCCGCCGAAGTGTACGGCAGGCTTTGCTCGTTTATTGGTTAAATCCTTCAGGCGAGTACCACGTCCCCCCGCCAGAATCAGGGCAACAGACTTCAATGGCAGCTGGCGCGCCAACATTAAGTGATCGTTCTTCTCTAAACTAATCATGACTAACTCCTTTTTTATCATCTCTGGAACACACACAGTCCGTGTGCAGGTCCCGGCCAGACAGCCGTAATCACTGGGTTATCCTCTCCAGCGAATGGGGGAATGGCACGCCACTCCCCAGCAGGTAAAACAATCTCTGTTACCTCAAGCGTGGCGTTTATTGCGATCAAGAAACGATCCGAAAGCAAAATTTGCAGCTGCTTTGGCCCGTTCTGCCACTCATCCGAGCTTAAAGATTGAGCATATCGATTCAGCCAACGGACATTGCCGTCGCCTTCTTCCCACCAGCGATCCTCTGCCAAAGCAGGAATGCGCTTGCGCAGATGGATTAACGCGGCGGTAAACGCGGTTAAGCCACTGCTTGCTTGCGACCAGTCCAACCACGTTAGTTGGTTATCCTGACAGTAAGCATTGTTATTGCCATGCTGGCTGTGACCGTGTTCGTCACCGGCCAGTAACATCGGCGTACCCTGGGAGAGCAACAACGTTGTTAACAGGGCGTGAATGCTGTCGCGCCGCCGTTCAACCAGATCAAGAGTACCGCCTAACCCTTCTTTACCATGATTGTTACTGTAATTGTTGTTGGTTCCGTCGCGATTTTCTTCTCCGTTTGCTTCATTGTGTTTATGGTTAAAACAAACGCAGTCGCGAAGCGTAAAACCGTCATGCGCTGTGACCAGATTAATCGCAGCACTCGGCAGACGGCCATTACGTTTAAAAACATCGCTGGAAGCAGCAAAACGTCCGGCAAACTCCCCCAGCGACAGGTTATAGTGCAGCCAGAAGCGCCGGGCGGCATCGCGGAAATGATCGTTCCACTCGGCAAACAACGGCGGGAAATTCCCCACCTGATAGCCGCCAGGCGCGATATCCCACGGTTCGGCAATCAGCTTCACTTGCGAAAGTACCGGGCAATTCTGAATAGCCGTAAACAGAGGCGCATCCTGACGAAACTCCGGCGTTCGCCCCATGACTGTAGCGAGATCGAAGCGGAAGCCATCAACATGACAAGTTTCCACCCAATAGCGTAGACAGGCGCTGGCGTACTCCACCACAGCTGGATGGCTCAAATTGAGCGTATTGCCGCAACCAGTCCAGTTGTGATAATCGCCGTCTTCTCTTATCCAATAATAGCTACGGTTATCGATCCCGCGCAGGGAGAATAACGGGCCGTCGAGATCCAGTTCCGCACTGTGGTTGAGAACGATGTCGAGAATGACCTCAATGCCCGCTTTGTGCAGGGCTTTGACTGCATCGCGGAACTCATCCAACGCCGTGTCGGGCGAGCATGCATACGCCGGATGCAGTGCAAACAGCGCCACCGGGTTGTAACCCCAGTAGTTACTCAACCCCATTCGTTGCAAGCGCGGCTCACTGGCAAATTGCGCGATCGGCAGCAGTTCCAGTGCGGTAATGCCCAACTGTTTTAAATAGTTGATCATCACCGGATGCCCAAGGGCTTTATAGGTTCCACGGATCTCGACCGGGATCTCCGGGTGCAAGTAGGTTAAGCCTTTGACATGGGCTTCATAAATGATGGTACTGCCCCACGACGTGCGCGGCGGGGCATCATCTTCCCAGTCATAGTGATCCACGACCACTACGCATTTCGGCGCAATAGCAGCGTTGTCGCGATAGTCAGGATCACTATGCCCGGCGTGCAGCAGCGGGTTATCTTTAAATTCCCCGACAATTTGCCGCGCGCAAGGATCAATCAACAACTTCGCCGGGTTAAAGCGATGCCCCATGGCGGGTTGCCATGGGCCATGAACGCGGTAACCATAACGCAAACCCGGGCGCGCATCCGGCAGATAACCGTGCCAGATGTCACCACTTCGTCCTGGCAAATCATACCGATGTTCGATGCCCTGAGCGTCAAACACACACAGCTCTACCCGTTCGGCATGAGCGGAGAAGAGCGTGAAGTTAACGCCCTGGCCGTCGTAATGCGCGCCAAGAGGAGCGGGATTGCCAATGGCAAGTTGTGTCATTATCCCTCCCGAACCAGCCAGATAGTGGCCAGCGGCGGTAGCGTAAGGCTTAATGAATGCTGGCGACCGTGGCTGGCGATCTCATCACTGTGTACTGCGCCGCCATTACCGGTATTGCTACCGTGATAGTGCATGGAATCCGTATTGAGGATTTCACGCCATTTACCCGGCTGATTAATACCAAAGCGATAATCATGGCGCGGCACCGGCGTAAAGTTACTGGCAACGATAATTTCATTACCCTCTTTATCACGGCGAACAAAAATCAGCACCGAACGTTCATGGTCATCCACCACCAGCCATTCAAAGCCATACGCGTCAAAATCCAGCTCGTGCAATGCTTTGTGATAGCGATAAGTGTGGTTCAGATCGCGCACCAGACGCTGGACGCCGTGATGCCAGTTGTCGCCGCCTTCCAGCAGGTGCCAGTCAAGGCTGGCGTCGTGGTTCCACTCACGCCCTTGAGCAAATTCATTGCCCATGAACAGCAGTTTTTTGCCTGGGAACGCCCACATCCAGGCATAGTAGGCTCGCAGATTGGCAAACTTCTGCCATGCATCGCCCGGCATTCTGTCGAGAATCGATTTTTTGCCGTGCACCACTTCGTCGTGCGACAACGGCAGGACGAAGTTTTCAGTGTAGTTGTAGAGCATCCCGAAGGTGAGTTTATCGTGATGGTATTGACGATAAACCGGGTCGAGCTTCATGTAGTCCAGGGTGTCGTGCATCCAGCCGAGGTTCCACTTGTACCAGAAGCCGAGGCCGCCGATATCCTGCGGACGAGAAACGCCAGGGAAGTCAGTAGACTCCTCCGCCATCGTTACCGCGCCAGGAACTTGCTCACCGATAATACGGTTGGTATTGCGTAAAAATTCAATCGCTTCCAGATTCTCGCGTCCACCAAACTCGTTGGGGATCCACTCGCCCTCTTTACGGCTGTAGTCGCGATAAATCATCGACGCCACCGCATCGACACGCAGCGCATCAATACCAAAACGTTCAATCCAGTACAGCGCGTTACCGACAAGGAAGTTACTGACTTCACGGCGACCATAGTTGTAGATCAGCGTGTTCCAGTCCTGATGATAGCCTTCGCGCGGATCGCTGTGTTCATACAGATTTGTTCCGTCAAATTCGGCAAGTGCAAAGTCATCAGTCGGGAAGTGCCCCGGCACCCAGTCAAGAATAACGTTCAAACCGGCTGCGTGTGCGGCATCAATGAAATAGCGGAAGTCATCGCGAGTACCAAAACGGCGAGTTGGCGCGTACAGACCCGTCGGTTGATAGCCCCAACTACCATCGAATGGATGTTCGTTAATTGGCAGCAGTTCGAGATGGGTAAAGCCCATCCATTTAGCGTAAGGCACCAGTTGATCGGCCAGCTCGCGGTAGCTTAACCAGAAGTTGTTGTCGGTGTGACGACGCCAGGAACCCAGATGAACTTCATAGATAGAGATTGGCGCATCAAACTGATTCGCTTTTTTGCGCTCTTCGGTCTGCACGACCTTTTCAGGCAGTCCGCAAATAAGGGAAGCGGTTTCCGGACGCATCTGTGCTTCAAAGGCATAAGGATCAGACTTCAAACGCAGATTGCCATTGGCATCAATCATTTCGTATTTATAGAGCTGACCGTTGTGCGCGCCAGGGATAAACAGTTCCCAGATGCCGCTCTCTTTACGCAGGCGCATCGGATGACGACGACCATCCCAGTAGTTGAATTGCCCAACAACCGAGACTCGGCGGGCATTGGGTGCCCAGACAGAAAAACGCGTGCCGGTAACGCCATCCATGGTATCTGCGTGTGCGCCTAAGGTTTCATACGGGCGCAGGTGAGTACCTTCAGATAACAGCCAGGCATCCATTTCCTGAATTAAAGGGCCAAAACGGTAAGGGTCATCAATAAGATTCTGCTGACCATGCCAGACAACAGCCAACTGATAGCGGAAAAAATTCTTACGTCGTGGAATGACGCCGCTGAAGAATCCACGAGAGTCGAGACACTCCAGTTTAGCGACTTTGCGTCCGGTTTTTGGTTCAATCACCCACACATCGGTGGCGTCAGGTAAAAGGGCACGGACTTCCAGTCCTGCTGTAGTTTTATGCATTCCCAGTACGGAAAATGGGTCTGCAAAATGGCCTGCAATTAGCGCGTTTATCACGTCTCTATCGATACGAACGGACATGCTTGTTTTCCTGTTTTATTGTGTCACCCCATCCAACTGATTTTTGACATCTGGTTGTGACATTTTTTTGACCTGAACGGCGCAGCACTCTGTGCATCCTCTCTGCGTCGTCCTCCCTTCAGGTAAGGCAGTGAATACTCATGTATTCTGCCACCCTTAAAGAATAGCCAATGCTCTATCTAACTCCCGGTAAATCATGAAACATCTGCGCTTACTCCTGTATTACGCACTAAAAGGGGCGGCATTGCGCCCCAGATTTAATGAATAAAGATTACGCCAGTTGACGAAGCATCCGGCGCAGCGGCTCCGCTGCACCCCACAGCAACTGGTCACCCACGGTAAAGGCTGACAGAAATTCTGGCCCCATATTCAGTTTACGCAGGCGGCCTACAGGCGTGGTCAGCGTGCCAGTAACGGCTGCTGGGGTTAGCTCACGCATAGTGATTTCCCGATCGTTTGGTACGACTTTCGCCCACGGATTGTGAGCCGCCAGCAGTTCTTCCACGGTCGGAATCGATACATCTTTTTTCAATTTGATGGTGAATGCCTGACTATGGCAGCGCAATGCTCCGACACGCACGCATAAACCATCTACCGGAATCACAGAAGATGTGTTGAGGATCTTGTTAGTTTCCGCCTGCCCTTTCCATTCTTCGCGGCTCTGACCGTTATCAAGCTGTTTGTCGATCCACGGAATCAGGCTACCCGCCAGCGGAACACCAAAGTTATCCACCGGCAACTCGCCGCTGCGGGTTAAGGTCGTGACTTTGCGTTCAATATTGAGAATAGCAGAGGACGGGGTTGCGAGTTCATCCGCCACATGACCATACAGTTGGCCCATCTGGGTTAACAACTCCCGCATATGTCGCGCACCACCGCCGGAAGCCGCCTGGTAGGTTGCAACGGAAACCCAATCAACAAGATCATTGGCGAATAAACCGCCTAACGACATCAACATCAGGCTTACGGTACAGTTACCGCCCACAAAAGTCCTGATGCCTTTATTTAATCCGTCAGTAATGACGTCCTGATTGACTGGGTCAAGGATGATGATGGCGTCGTCTTTCATGCGCAGAGACGATGCTGCGTCAATCCAGTAACCTTGCCACCCGTTCTCACGGAGCTTTGGATAGATTTCGTTGGTATAATCGCCGCCCTGACAGGTTACGATGATATCGAGGGCCTGCAGCGCCTCCAGATCAAAGGCATCCTGAAGTGTGCCGGTAGTACCGCCAAAGGACGGTGCAGCCTGACCAGGCTGGGAAGTCGAAAAGAAGACAGGGCGAATGGCGTCGAAGTCGCGCTCTTCAACCATGCGTTGCATGAGAACGGAGCCGACCATACCGCGCCAGCCGATAAAACCAACATTTTTCATAAGCGTTTTTTTCCTGCAAAGATGTGTGCTGTATATATGTGCCTGTGTCCTCATGGCACATCTTTCACCATACAAAAAGCAGCCAAAGTCGCAAGTGAAATTAATCAATGATAGCGAAGCAATCAGTAATGCGACTTATCCTGCTTTCATAGCACGCAGAAAGTCCAACGCAATTATCAGGGAACTTGAGTTATGAATGAAATCATTTCTGCAGCAGTTTTATTGATCTTGATTATGGATCCGCTCGGAAACCTACCTATTTTCATGTCCGTACTGAAACATACTGAACCGAAAAGACGTCGGGCAATCATGGTGCGAGAGTTGCTTATTGCTCTTCTGGTGATGCTGGTGTTCCTGTTTGCGGGTGAGAAAATTCTGGCATTTCTTAGTCTGCGGGCGGAAACCGTCTCTATTTCTGGCGGCATCATTCTGTTTCTGATTGCCATTAAGATGATTTTCCCCAGCGCCTCGGGAAACAGCAGCGGGCTTCCGGCTGGTGAAGAGCCGTTTATCGTGCCATTAGCCATTCCACTGGTCGCCGGGCCGACGATTCTCGCCACGCTGATGTTGCTGTCTCATCAGTACCCCAATCAGATGGGGCATCTGGTGATTGCCCTGCTGCTGGCCTGGGGCGGCACATTTGTCATCCTGCTGCAGTCATCGCTATTTTTACGTCTGCTGGGCGAGAAAGGGGTGAATGCACTGGAACGCCTGATGGGATTGATTCTGGTGATGATGGCAACCCAGATGTTCCTCGACGGCGTTCGGATGTGGATGAAGGGGTGACGGGGATAATTTCTCGAAATGAGCCCGGTAGCGTCAGAACTACCGGGCGAACAAACTTAACTCAACAGCTGGAACGCAATCATCCCGACGATAGCACCGACAGTGCCAAGGATGGTTTCCATCATGGTCCAGGTTTTCAGCGTTTCGGCTTCGGTCGCGCCGGTAAATTTACCGAACAACCAGAAACCAGCGTCGTTAACGTGGCTGACAACAATCGAACCACCGGCGATACAAATCGACAACGCCGCCATTTGCGCACCGGAGTAGTTCAGTTGTTCAATAACCGGCATCACCAGTCCCACCGCCGTTAAGCAGGCAACGGTGGCAGAACCCTGAATGATGCGCACTGCAGCGGCCAGCACGAAGCAGGTGATAGCAATCGGCAGCCCCATCCCGGTTAACGCTTCGCCCAGTGCCGGACCTACGCCAGAATCAACCAGTACCTGTTTGAACACGCCACCTGCACCAATCACCAGCAGAATGATCCCCGCCGGTTGCAGCGCGTGACCGCAAATCTCCATCACTTTGTCTTTCGGCATACCCTGACGCATCGCCAGACCATAAATCGCCACCAGACAAGCAACCAGAATCGCGGTAAACGGATGACCGATAAACTCGAACCATTCATAAGCGGTAGAGCCTTCCGGCACAAAACGCGCGGCAATGGTTTTAAGACCTACCAGCACCAGCGGCAGCAGGATCAGCGACAGGCTGAATCCGAAAGATGGCATTTTTCCTTCGCCGAGATGCGGTTCGCTGATGTCGTCAGGAATATGCAGTTCCACGTAGCGGCTGATGAAATTACCCCACAGCGGCCCGGCAATAATCATTCCCGGAATTGCCGCACACAGGCCAATCAAGATCATCCAGCCAAAGTCGGCGTTCATCTGCGATGCCAGCAGCATTGGCGCTGGCCCCGGCAGTAAGAACGCCGCCGCTGCCGCCACACCGGCGAATAACGGGATAACCAGTTTCACCAGGTTCGTGCCGGTATGGCGCGCCATTGAGAAAGCAACGCTAATCAGCAGAACAATCGCCACTTCAAAGAACAGCGGTAGCGCACAAACCAGCCCAGCAAGGCCAATGGCATAATGAGCGCGGCTGTGGCCGAAGGATTTGAGCATTTTGACGGCAATCTGATCGACTGCGCCGGTTTCATGTAAGATCTTGCCAAACATGGCTCCCAGAGCGACAACCACCGCCAGGAAGCCGAGGGTGCCTCCCATCCCTTTTTCCATCGTCGCTGCGATTTTATCGAGCGGCATACCGGAAAAAAGGCCAGCCCCCATAGACACCACCATCAAAGCCAGGAAGGCGTGCATACGCGCCTTCATGACTAAAAACAGCAGCAGTAAAACAGACCCTACTGCTGTTAAAACAAGCGTTAATGTACTCACTACTTATTTGCCTTTTTTAATAACCTCAATGGTGCTTGCCACAACACCTTCCAGTGGCTGATCGATATCCACCACCAGTACATCGGTTTCGTCCACACCCGGTTCCTGCAGCGTTTCAAACTGCGTCACCAGCATTTGGGTTTTAAAGAAATGGCCTTTACGCGCTTTCAGGCGGCTTTCAATCACATCAAAATCGCCTTTCAGGTAGATGAAAGAGAGATTCGGATTACCCGCGCGTAGCAGGTCGCGATAGTGCTTTTTCAGTGCAGAACAGACGATCAGCGACACTTTATTGGTGCGCTGCATGGCAAACGCGGCGTCGTTCAGTGCCTGTAACCACGGTTTGCGATCGTCATCATTCAACGGTTCACCGGACGCCATTTTTTCGATATTGCGACGCGGATGGAGGAAATCGCCATCAAGAAACGCGGCATGAAGTTGATGCGCCACTTCACTGGCGACCGCAGATTTGCCGCTGCCCGATACGCCCATCAAGACGTAAATGTGGTGATCATGGTTAGTCGTGCTCAAAGTGGTGCCCCCACAATACAAGAATTAAAAATGTTACGGGTAACTGTTATCGGTAACATTGTCCAGCCGGACAAAATCAGAAGCAATATCCATCCGTGCCTTAAGTGTATAAGTGTGAGCTACTTCAAATTTGTGAGCTTAAATAGATCCGCCCGGTGACAAGGTGAAACCTAAATCTAACATTTTCGGTGTCACTGCTTCGCCACGAATACGCGCCAGCAGGCGTTCAGCGCCAATGCTGCCCATCCGCTCACGCGGTGTCAGCACACTCGCCAGCCGTGGCTCCATCACCTGACCAATATCGTGACCGTGGAAACCGGCAATCGCCATATCGTCAGGAATTTTCAGCCCCAAACGCTGACATTCAAACGCCGCGCCGACAGCCAGGTCATCGTTGGTACAGAATACGCCATCCAACTGCGGATATTCCCGCCGCGCCTGGCGAATCAGTTCAATACCTGAAGAGTAAGAAGAAGATTGTTCAACCATCACGCTATATGGCACCAGGCCTGCATCCAGCATCGCCTGTTCGTATCCCTTCTGTTTGATGATAGTACGTTCGTCGAGACGTGCGCCGAGATAGGCAATGTGACGATGCCCGCGAGCAATAATGGCGGTGGTCATCTGGCGTGCCGCTTCAAAGTTATCAAAACCGACGGCGATATCGAGGCACGGTGATTTACTGTCCATCAGTTCCACCACCGGAATACCTGCCACTTCAATCATCTTTAAGGTGCGCGGCGTGTGGGTACGTTCGGTGAGGATCAGCCCGTCGATATTCCAGGAGAGCATCGATTCGAGACGTTCTTGCTCCATTTCCGGTTTATAACCGTAGTGCGCCAGCATAGTCTGATAACCGTGCGCGTCGGTGACGCTTTCGATGCCGCGTAATACTTCCGCGAAAACCTGGTTGGTGAGAGAAGGTAACAGGACGCCAATTGCCCGGCTGGTAGCATTTGAGAGGATATCGGGCGCGCGGTTGGGAATATAACCCAGTTCATCAAGAGCGGCGGCAATCTTGCCGCGTAAGGCGACGGAGACCTGCTCCGGGTTGCGTAAAAAACGGCTGACCGTCATTTTGGTCACGCCTACACGGTCAGCCACATCCTGAAGTACGGGTCTTTTCTTTTTCATCGTCCTGAAGGGTACAAAAGGGATAGATTCCTTTAGTTTACCACGGACGCATCAGAACCTTCCTGATTCCTCAGGAAGGTTTGTGAGATAAATTTAGACTGGCGGTAAATCGAACAGCAGGATTTCACTGTCGCTATCGGCGTGGACGGAGATTGCCTGCTCATCCCAGATTGCCAGACCATCGCTGGTAGAGGCTTTGACACCGTTAATGGTGACATTGCCTTTTACTACCTGGATCCAGACGCGGCGTTCAGCGGCAATCTGATGTATCGACTGCTCATCTTTTACCAGCGCCCAGCGGTAAAGTTCCATATCCTGATACACTTTCAGCGAACCATCACGCGCATCCGGCGAAAGAACCAGCTGTTTGCCCTGCACGGCATCAAAGCGACGCTGTTCATAACGCGGCGTAATCCCATTTTCTTCTGGCATGATCCAGATCTGATACAGATGCAGACGCTCGGTGCTGCTGGGGTTGTACTCTGAGTGACGAATACCCGTACCCGCACTCATTATCTGAAACTCGCCCGCCGGAACATGCTCTTTATTGCCCATGCTGTCCTGATGCTCAACAGTACCTTCCAGCACGTAGGTCAAAATTTCCATATCTTTATGTGGGTGAGTGCCGAAGCCCTGCCCTGCTTCAATCACGTCGTCGTTAATCACGCGCAGCGCGGAGAAGCCCATAAAATTCGGATCGTAATAGTTGGCAAAAGAGAAAGTGTGCCAGGAGTCCAGCCAGCCATGATTTGCATGACCACGTTCATTTGCTTTGCGTAAGTAGATCATTTGTATTCACCCCCTGAATGTTTTCGATGGGCTTAGTGTGGACCCGATCCGCCTGGGATGATAGAGGGTGAAAATTGACCCCTCTGTTCAAAAAAATTGAACTATTCGAGGAGCCATCAAACTTACTTCGCGAGAGTCACTGTGGAGGGAGAGACTTGTTCAAAACCGCGTTCAAGGATTTCCAGATTAGTAAGAACTTCAGATTCCTTGACGTAATTTGGTGCACCGGTGGTGATGGTTTGATGCAGCGCATCGTAGACGCGTCCGTAATCTCCCACCTCCGGCGTCATCTCTTCTCTTACCGTCACGCCCTCGTCATTGACATACTCCAGCACACCGACCGAATCATCCGCTGCGAATCCCGGTTCGCCCGGCATAATATTAGCCTTCAGGCTGGTTTCCTGCTGGTCGATACCGTATTTAATAAATGTACCTTTCTTACCGTGAACGATAAATTTCGGATAATCGATTTTCACCAGATGGCTGGTTTTGACGATGGCTTTCAAATCACCATAAAACAACTGCGCTTCAAAGGTGTCGTCCGGATTGGCTTTATTACGCAGGCTGCGAATGTCGTAAGCCACATGATCCGGGCGACCGAACAGCGAGATAATCTGGTCGAGGGTATGCACGCCAAGGCCATAAAATGCACCATCTTGCGGCAGCCCCGGTTTAGTTTCTGCCACCGGGCGGTAGTAGTCAAAATGGCTTTCCACTTCAACAATCTCCCCCAGCTTGCCGCTTTCAATCGCTTTTTTCGCCGTCAGGAAGCAGGAATCAAAGCGGCGATTCTGATACGGCGTGACGGTCAGCCCTTTGCTTTTTGCCAGCGCAAACAGCTCTTTCGCCTGCGCAAGCGTAGGGGTGAACGGTTTTTCAACCAGCACATTTTTCCCGGCTTCCAGCGCGCGCTTCGCGTACTCGAAGTGGCTATCAGCGTGAGTGCAGACGACAACCAGCTTAACGTCAGGATCGTTTAATACTTCGTCGAGATCGCTGGTGAAATGGATATGCGAGTAGACAGGAGCCTGTTCTTCCGGCTTCGCATGGCGGCGGAAAATATGCGCGACATGCCAGCTATCCTTGCGGTTAAGTACATACGGCAGATGGTAACGGGTGGTGCTTTTGCCGAAGCCAATAAAGGCGCAGTTAATGACCATGATTTCGTCCTTTTATAAGGTGGTTAGTTACACCTTAACGCAAAGCGGACGTGGTTCCTATGCCTGTGCTTCAGTACGTCAGATTGTTGGCAAAGTGCACTTTGATCATGCCGGATGCGGCGTGAACGCCTTATCCGACCTACGGTTCGGGCACAGGTTTGTAGGCTGATAAGCGTAGCGCATCAGGCAATTTTGCATTTGTCTCAACACGAGCACTTCCCGTGGGCAAAATAGCAAGTCAGCCTGGCAGGAACGAAAGCAAAAAAAAAGCCAGCACCCGGCTGGCTAAGTAATACTGGAAGCAATGTGAGCAATGTCGTGCTTTCAGGTTCTCCGCGAGGGTCTTCCTGATCGCGAGACAATAATAATCATTCTCATTCGCACTTGTCCAACACTTTTTGCAAAAAAATGCATTTGACTCGCATTTGAAAGTCAATGATGTTGAAAGGGACATTTACCCCAAAGAGGACAGAGGAATGAGTGAGATAGTGATACGCCACGCTGAAACGCGCGATTACGAGGCCATTCGGCAAATCCACGCCCAGCCGGAGGTGTATTACAACACGCTACAGGTGCCTCATCCTTCCGATCATATGTGGCAGGAGCGACTCGCCGATCGTCCCGGCATCAAACAGTTAGTCGCCTGTATTGATGGAACCGTCGTGGGTCATCTCACCATTGACGTGCAGCAACGCCCGCGCCGCAGTCATGTTGCCGATTTTGGTATCTGCGTCGACTCCCGCTGGCACAATCGCGGCGTCGCCAGCGCCCTGATGCGAGAGATGACTGAAATGTGCGACAACTGGCTGCGGGTAGATCGTATTGAACTAACCGTGTTTGTCGATAACGCCCCGGCAATTAAGGTCTATAAAAAATTCGGCTTTGAGATTGAAGGAACCGGTAAGAAGTACGCTTTGCGTAATGGCGAATATATCGATGCGTATTTTATGGCGCGGGTGAAGTAAAGAATTTGCAATCTAAGTTGGTCATTTAAGCCCTCACCTACCGGGAGAGGGCTTAAGATATTAATACCCCGCCGTTAAATCATCCACTGAGCGCGGGTCGGATGCCCCATACAACTCACCGTCCGGCCCAACCATAATGCTTTGTGTACTGCCCATCGCCTCTTTCAGCGCCACTTTCTGACCTTTTTCTTCCAGCAGCTTGAGCGTATCCGGGCTAAATCCTTTCTCGACGCGCAGCTCGTCCGGTAACCACTGATGGTGGAAACGCGGCGCATTGGTCGCTTCGGCAACGTTCATTCCATAATCGATGCTGTTCACCACCATTTGCAGCACGGTGGTGATAATCCGGCTCCCGCCTGGGCTACCGGTAACCAGCCAGGTTTTACCGTCCTTCACCACAATCGTTGGCGACATTGACGACAGCGGACGTTTGTTCGGCCCGACGGCGTTAGCATCACCGCCCACCAGCCCGTAAACGTTCGGCACGCCCGGTTTGGCGGAGAAATCATCCATCTGGTTATTAAGCAGAATACCGCTCTCGCCCGCGACAATCCCCGTACCGAAGGTGGTGTTCAGCGTATAGGTCACCGCCACCGCGTTACCGTCTTTATCCACCACTGAGTAATGGGTTGTTTGATTGCTCTCATAAGGCGCAAGTTTGCCTGGGCGAATTTCGCTGGACGGTTTCGCTTTGTTGATATCAATTTGATCGGCAATGGATTTGGCATAGGCTTTATTGGTCAGCGCCTGCCACGGGACTTTGACAAAATCCGGGTCGCCAAGATATTCCGAGCGGTCAGCGTAGGCGTATTTCTCAGCTTCAGCCATGATTTGCATCGCGTCGGCACTGCCAAAGCCGTATTTCTTCATATCGAAGTTTTCCAGGATATTGAGGATCTGCACGATATGAATCCCGCCGGAGGATGGCGGTGGCATGGAGTAAACCTGATACCCGCGATAATCGCCGCTTATTGGTGTGCGTTCGACCGCTTTATACGCCGCTAAATCCTCTTTGGTAATTAAGCCGCCGTTTTTCTGCATCTCCTGGGCAATCTGTTCCGCTATCTTGCCTTTGTAGAATTCGTCCGAGCCGTTTTCAGCAATCATCTCCAGACTCTTTGCCAGATTCGCCTGTACCAGCCTGTCGCCCTTTTTCAGCGGTTCACCCTCTTTCCAGAAGATAGCCTTGCTGTTTTCGTGATTCGGCAGCACTTCACTGCCGTAGGTTTTGAGATCGTCGGCCAGCGCGTCGTTAACGATAAAACCATCACGCGCCAGTTTAAACGCCGGTTGCACCACTTTGTTCAGCGGCATAGTGCCGTACTTCTCCAGCGCCAGCGAGAAGCCTGCGACCGTGCCAGGCGTACCGGAGGCCAGATGCGAAGTGAGTGATTTTTTGCTGTCCGGATTGCCCTGGTCATCGAGAAACATATCGCGGGTCGCTTTGGCGGGTGCCATTTCGCGGAAATCGATAGCGGTTGTATTGCCATCCTTAGTGCGGATCAGCATAAAACCGCCGCCGCCCAGATTCCCCGCCTGCGGATGCGTTACCGCCAGCGCATACCCTACTGCCACGGCAGCATCAACGGCATTACCACCTTCTTTAAGGATATCCACCCCCACCTGAGTGGCAGTAGCATCCACAGACGCCACCATCCCCTGCTTCGCGCGCACCGGATGGAAGACATCTTCCTCCACGCCATACGAGACCGGCGGCGGCGCAGGTGGCGCGGCAACAACACTAAAACAACTTCCTGAGAGCAGAGCAGCAATGGCCACCCGGCGTAAAAACGTCGGTTTTATCATCGTTATTCTCCAGTTATGTGTGGGGCAACCCCAGCTAAGCCTGGTATATAACTCTGAATTAATCATCGTTTTGCCGGGAAGCGAGTAAACTTAAAGGATATCTTCAGAGGAGGATACGCGATGAAACGACTTCTGCTTTTGACGGCACTCCTGCCGTTCGTCGGCTTTGCACAGCCCATTAATACTCTGAACAACCCTAACCAGTCGGGGTATCAGATCCCCAGTCAGCAACGGATGCAAACCCAGATGCAGACCCAGCAAATCCAGCAAAAAGGGATGCTGAATCAGCAACTGAAAACGCAGACGCAATTACAGCAGCAACATTTAGAAAATCAGATTAACAGTAACTCGCAGCGGGTATTGCAGTCGCAGCCGGGGGAGCTAAATCCCGCCCGGCAGCAAATGCTGCCCAACACCAACGGCGGGATGTTAAACAGCAACCGTAATCCGGATAACTCGCTGAATCAGCAGCATATGCTGCCGGAGAGGAGAAACGGCGACATGCTGAATCAACCCAGCACGCCGCAGCCTGATATTCCGTTGAAAACTATTGGGCCGTAAAGTTCGGATCAATCACGTCAATCGCATCGGTACAAATGCAATCCACGCCCCAGCGCAGCAACTCTGCCGCGCGCTGGGGTTTGTTGACGGTATACACCAGAATCCGTAATCCGGCGTCTTTCAACTGCCTCACTCGCGTTTTATCGAGCAACTTATGATTGAGATGAATAGAGACGCAGCCCAGCCGCATAGTCAGTTCTCGCCAGTCGTCGCGCCACTCATCAAGCAACAAACCGCGCGGCAGTTCCGGTGCAGCCTGTTGTGCAGCTTCTAAAGCATCAATCTCAAACGATGACAGCAGCGGCGGCGTCATAGCAGTCCAAAGTTCACGCGCCGCCAGCGCCACCATTTTGCCCGTTAATGACCCGGTGCCAGTGGTGGGTTTGATTTCGATATTCGCCATCATCCCGTGTTCGCGGCAGCGTTCCGCCACCTGCGAAAGCAAGGGCAACGGCTCGCCTTTAAACGCTTTGCTGTACCAACTGCCTGCATCCACGCGCAGTAAATCCTGCCAGTTTAGTTCGCCTGCTACGCCCCAGCCGTTGCTGGTACGCTCGAGATTATCGTCATGGAGCAAGAAGATCTCGCCATCTTTCGATAACTTCGCGTCAAATTCGATCATCTTATGACCGTATTTTGCCCCGACGTCGATTGCCGCCAGGGTGTTTTCGGGGGCCAGCTTACCGCCGCCACGATGAGCGACGATGCGGGGATAAGGCCAGTTACTCATACTCGTTGTCCTGTTTCACCATCAAAAAGATGTAGCTGATTTTCCGGCAGATGCAGCCATAGCGTACTGCCTGCCATCGGGCGCTCCTGATGCGCCAGTCTTACCACCAGCTTCTGTTCGCCCCAGCGTCCGTGCGCCAGGTTATCTGCACCGAGGATCTCCAGCGTGTCCATCACCAGCGGCACGCCGCCTTCTGCCTGCGAGCTTAACGCAATATGTTCCGGGCGAATACCGAGGGTCATTTTACGTCCGGCATACTGCCGGTAGCTACCGTTTAGCGGCAGCGCGATACCGCCGTCCAGTTCGAAGTACGTGCCTTCGTTATTCACGCGGCCTGTCAGCAGGTTCATCGCTGGACTGCCGATAAAACTCGCCACAAACAGGCTGGCGGGCTTTTCATACACTTCAACCGGCGTGCCAATCTGTTCGGCAACGCCGCCGTTCATCACCATCACCCGCTGAGCGAGCGTCATCGCCTCAACCTGATCGTGAGTAACGTAGAGTGAAGTCGTTTTCAGGCGACGGTGCAATTGCTGCAACTCAAGGCGCATCTGCACGCGCAGCTTGGCATCAAGGTTCGAGAGCGGCTCATCAAACAAAAATACCGCCGGATCGCGCACAATCGCGCGGCCCATCGCTACACGCTGGCGCTGACCGCCGGAAAGCTCGCGCGGGCGACGTTTGAGCAGAGCGTCCAGCTCCAGAATGCGCGCCGCTTCTTTAACGCGCTCGGCTATTTGCTGCTTGCCCATGCCGCGAATTTTCAGCCCCCACGCCATGTTTTCTTCGACGCTCATATGCGGATAAAGCGCATAGTTCTGGAACACCATCGCAATCCCGCGATCTTTCGGCTCCATTTCGGTCACACGCTCATTGTTGATCCAGATATCGCCTTCCGTTACCCGCTCCAGCCCGGCAACCATGCGCAGCAGCGTGGATTTCCCGCAGCCAGACGGCCCGACCATCACGATAAATTCGCCATCCGCCACATCAAGGGTCAGCGGTTTAATCACCTGGGTTTTGCCATCCCAACTTTTGGTTACTGCCTGTAATTTCAGTCCTGCCATCTTATTTCTCACTATCGACCAGGCCGCGCACGAAGGCACGCTGCATCACTAAAACAATCACTACTGGTGGGATCAGAGTTAACAACATCGCCGCCATCACCGAGTTCCATTCCGTGGTGCCTTCGCCTGTGGCAATCATCCCTTTGATCCCTGCAACGGTAGTGCCGAGATCAACGTCGGTAATAATCAGCAGCGGCCACAGATACTGGTTCCAGCCGTAGATAAAGGTGATCACAAACAGCGCCGCCAGATTGGTTTTCGACAACGGAAAAACAATGTCGCAAAAGAAGCGCATTGGCGACGCGCCGTCGATCCGCGCGGCTTCCACCAGCTCATCCGGCAGCGTCATAAAGAACTGGCGGAACAGGAAGGTGGCGGTCGCCGAGGCCATCAGCGGCAGCGTTAAACCTGCATAGCTGTCGAGCATCTTCAGATTGGCAATGACTTCTACCGTCGGGAAAATACGCACTTCAACCGGCAGCATCAGGGTGATAAAAATCATCCAGAAGAAGAGGTTACGCAGCGGAAAACGAAACCAGACAATAGCAAATGCCGAAAGCATCGAGACGGTAATTTTGCCGAGCGTAATGCTGAACGCCATCACGAAGCTGTTAAGCAACATCCGCCAGAACGGCGCGCTATTCGTGCCTACCCCGTTCACCCAGATGTTGTGGATGTTTTCCAGCAGATGTGTGCCAGGAATTAGCGTCATCGGCGCGGCGTAGACGGCTTGTTTATCCAGCGTTGCCGCGACAAACGCCACGTACAGCGGGAAGAGGATCACCGCGATCCCGAGGATCAGCATGGTATGGCTGAATATCGTCAGCCACGGACGGTTCTCAATCATTGGTAACGCACCTTGCTTTCAACATAGCGGAACTGCACCACCGTCAGCACGATGACGAGGAACATCAACACCACCGACTGCGCGGCAGACGAAGCCAGATCCAGCCCGGTAAAGCCTTCGCGGTAGATCTTATAAATCAGCGTCGTGGTAGCCTGAACCGGCCCGCCGGACGTGGCGGCGTCGATCACCGGGAAGGTGTCGAAGAAGGCGTACACCAGGTTCACCACCAGCAGGAAGAAACTCACCGGAGCGATAAGCGGCAGAGCAATCTTAAAGAAGCGGCGAATCGGCCCTGCACCGTCGATGGCTGCGGCTTCGATCAACGAACGGGGAATGGATTGCAGCGCGGCATAGAAGAACAGAAAGTTGTAGCTGATTTGCTTCCACACCGAGGCAAACACCACCAGAAACATTGCCTGACCGCTGTTTTGCGCGTGGTTCCAGTCGTAGCCGAACTCAGCGAGAAAATGGGTGATCAGCCCACGGCCGGGGTTAAACAGGAAGATCCACAATACGGCGGCAACGGCGGGAGCCACGGCATACGGCAGCAGCATCAAGGTTTGATAGAAACGACTGCCGCGCACGATGTACTCCACCAGCGCCGCGAAGAACAGCGATACCAGCAAACCGCTGACAGTGACAAAGGCACTGAATTTTATCGTCGTCCAGAAGGAGTCGAGATAGTAGCTGTCATGAAACAGCGTGACGAAGTTATCCAGACCGACAAACTGGCTGGAGAAACCAAACGGATCGACGCTTTGTAGCGAGTACCACAACGCTTCGCCCGCAGGCCAGATAAAAAAGATAACGGTGATGATGAGCTGCGGCGCGACCAGCAAATAGGGCAGCCAGCGCGAGCGGAACACCGGACGGGATGATGACATAAATAAACTCTTCGTGTTGTGTTCCCCTCACCCCGGCCCTCTCCCCAAAGGGGCGAGGGAGAAAAGCGGTGCGGCGTTTTGCCATTGAGTCAACTTCGCTCTACCACGCCGGGTGGTTCCCTTCGCCTTCAGAACGAAGTGACAAACCGACACGGCACTTTTCCACCACGCCGATCGGTCCCCTCTCCCTTAGGGAGAGGGTTAGGGTGAGGGTAAGAGAATTAAGACTTCGTAGACTGCTCAAAGCGGCGCAGTAACTGATTCCCACGCTCAACGGCAGTATCCAGCGCCTGCTGTGGCGTCTTCTTGCCGGTCCACACGCTCTCCAGCTCTTCATCCACAATCACGCGGATCTGCGGCATGTTGCCCAGACGCAGCCCTTTGGTGAACGGCAACGGCGGCTTGTTCAGCATCTGACGCGTCGCGGTATCCGCCCCTGGGTTTTTCTCGTAAAAGCCCTGCTCACGGGTCAGGTCATACGCCGCTTTGGTGATCGGCAGATAACCGGTTTTCTGATGCCACTCAGCAGCGTTTTCTGGCTTCGCGAGGAAGTCGAGGAACTTCGCCACGCCGGTATACGTTTCTTTATCTTTGCCCTGCATCACCCACAGGCTGGCTCCGCCGATAATGGCATTTTGTGGCGCATCTTTCGCATCGGCGTCGTAAGGCATCATGCCTACGCCGTAGTTGAATTTGGCGTACTCGCGAATGTTGGCAAGCGAACCGGAAGAGGCGGTGGTCATCGCGCAATCACCGTTATAGAACTTCTCGGTGGATTCATCCTTACGCCCGACGTAGCTGAAATCACCCTTCTTGTTCATCTCTTCGAGCATGGCGATGTGTTTCACCTGCTCCGGCTTGTTGAACTCCAGCACCGCGTCCGTGCCGTCAAAACCGTTGTTTTTGCTGGCAAACGGCAGACCGTTCCAGGCGCTAAAGTTTTCCAGTTGGATCCAGCCCTGCCAGCCGCTGGCGTAGCCGCACTTCATACCGGAGGCTTTCAGTTTTGCGGCATAGTCCGCCAGATCCTGCCAGGTTTTCGGCGGCTGTTCCGGGTCTAATCCTGCTTTCTTGAAGGCGTCTTTGTTGTAATAGAGTACGGGGGTCGAGCTGTTGAACGGCTGGGAGAGTAAGTGGCCCGTTTTGCTGTCGGAGTAGTAACCGGAAACCGTCGGCACAAACTGCGATTCATCGAATTGAATCCCCGCCTCTTTAAACACGTCATATACCGGTTTAATGGCTTTCGACGCCATCATGGTAGCGGTGCCAACTTCATAAACCTGCAAAATAGCCGGCGCGTTGCCGGTACGAAATGCGGCAATCCCCGCGCTTAAATTCTGTTCGTAGTTGCCTTTGTAGGTCGGTACAATTTTGTAATCCGGATTTTCGGCGTTAAAACGTTGAGCCAGAGAATCCACCTCTTTACCCAGTTCCCCTTCCATAGAATGCCAGAACGGAATGGTCGTCACTGCCTGTGCATTCCCCATTAACGCCAGTCCGAGCGCCAGTGCTGAAGCTGTATAATGTAACGGTTTCATCGTTTATCTCTCTTGTTGTACCGAATGCGCGAATTCACGCGTTTTATGCTCGCGGGGTAACATGACATGCTCGAATTACAGAAAAATAACTTTTTTGTTACATTTGTAAGATAGTAAGGTGTCAGAAAGATGACAAGGCAGTGACGGCGCGGGTGAGGGAAAATGGGAGATGGGACACGGATAAGCGGGAAAATAGAAGGTCTGAATCAAACTCTACAGATTGCTCATCGTTTCATGCCGGATGCAGCGTAAACGCCTTATCTGGCCTACAAGATCGTACAAATTCAATATATTGCAACTCACCCAGTAGGCCTGATAAGCGCAGCGCATCAGGCATTTTTACATTTGTCAGCTGTCTCAAAGGAGTCTTTTGACTCCTTATCAATCAACGTGTTATTACCCGCCTAAATACGCGCTTCTCACCGCTTCGTTCGCCAGCAGCGCGTCGCCGGTATCGGAGAGCACCACATGGCCGTTTTCCAGCACGTAGCCGCGATCCGCCAGCTTTAGCGCCTGGTTGGCGTTCTGCTCGACGAGGAAGATAGTCATCCCCTGCTCGCGCAGCTGCTCGATGGTGTCGAAAATTTGCTGGATGATAATCGGCGCCAGCCCGAGCGATGGCTCATCAAGCAACAACAAACGCGGGTTGCTCATCAGCGCACGACCAATCGCCAGCATCTGCTGTTCACCGCCGGACATGGTGCCCGCCCGCTGAATACGGCGCTCATGCAGACGCGGGAACAGCTCATACACCCACTTTATGCGCTCCTGAAACTGGTCGCGTTCGGCAAAGAAGCCGCCCATTGCCAGGTTCTCTTCCACCGTCATTCGTGAGAAGACACGACGCCCTTCCGGGACAATCGCTACCGCTTCACGCATGATTTTCGCCGTCTGCCAGTCGGTAATGTCTTTATCATCAAACACAATTCGCCCGCTGGTGGCGCGCGGGTCGCCGCATAATGTGCCGAGCAAGGTGGTTTTCCCCGCCCCGTTCGCGCCAATGAGGGTGACAATCTCGCCCTGATTGATATGCAGGCTCACCTCATGCAGCGCCTGGATTTTGCCGTAGTGGGCGCTGACTTTGTCAAAGGACAACATGACTTTTTCCATCTTATGCCTCACCTAAATAGGCACGGATCACGTCCGGGTTATTACGGATCTGCTCCGGCGTACCGTTTGCCAGTGGCGTCCCCTGATTGACCACGTAAATTCTGTCTGAAATCCCCATCACCAGCTTCATATCGTGTTCAATCAACAAGATAGTGGTGTTGTGATGGTTACGCAGTTCGGCAATCAGCTCATCCAGTTCTTTAGTCTCTTTCGGGTTAAGACCTGCCGCAGGTTCGTCAAGCATTAAAATCTCCGGCTGCGTCACCATGCAGCGGGCAATTTCAAGACGGCGTTGGTCACCGTAGGCCAGGTTACTCGCCTGACGGTTAGCGTGTTCCAGCAAACCAATGCGCTCAAGCCAGGTTGCGGCTCGATCGAGCGCCTCACTTTGGGCGCGACGGAAAGAAGGCGTTTTCAACAGGCCAGAGAACAGCCCGGTTTTCAGTTGCTGATGCTGCGCCACCAACAGGTTTTCAATCACCGTCATTTCACGGAACAGACGCACGTGCTGAAAAGTACGCACCACCCCCATACGGGCAATTTGCTGACCAGCCAAACCTTCCAGATGCTGATCGCGCAGTAAAATGGTGCCGCCAGTGGGTTTGTAGAATCCGGTCAGGCAGTTAAAGACCGTGGTTTTTCCGGCACCGTTAGGGCCGATTAACGAGACGATCTCCTGCGGGTACAGTTCGAGATTGACGTTATTCACCGCCAGCAGGCCGCCGAAGCGCATCATCAGGCCGTTAACAGATAATAATGGCTGATTCATACCTGCTCTCCTTTCGTTTCGCCGTTTTTCAGCTTGAGTTGCGGGCGCGTCATGGGCAGCAAGCCCTGCGGACGCCAGATCATCATCAGCACCATCAAACCACCGAGCATTAACATGCTGTATTCGTTGAAATCACGCATCAACTCGCGCGACACCACCAGCAAAATTGCTGCCAGAATCACCGCGAACTGCGATCCCATACCACCAAGCACCACTATCGCCAGCACAAATGCCGATTCGGCAAAGGTGAAGGATTCCGGGCTGACAAAGCCCTGGCGCGCAGCAAACAGCGTTCCGGCAAAACCCGCAAACGCGGCGCTGATGGTAAAGGCGGTCAGCTTGATACGACGTGGGCTTAAGCCCAGCGAACGGCAGGCGATCTCGTCTTCACGCAACGCTTCCCACGCACGCCCCAGCGGCATCCGCAGCAGGCGGTTAATGACGAACAAAGAGAACACTACCAGCAGCAAGGCCACCAGATAGAGGAAGATGACGCGATCGGAGGGATCATATTTCAGGCCAAAGAAATTGCTGAACGTATCCCAGCCGCCTTCACGGGCGGTACGGCTGAACTCAAGGCCGAAGAAAGTGGGTTTCGGGATCTGACTGATGCCGTTCGGACCGCCGGTAATTTCGGTATTATTGAGCAGCAATATGCGCACAATTTCGCCGAAACCGAGGGTAACGATCGCCAGATAATCACCACGCAGACGCAGCACCGGGAAGCCGAGAAGGAAGCCCGCCGCCGCTGCCATTAACCCGGCAATTGGCAGGCAGGTCCAGAAGCCCAGACCGTAATAGTGATTGAGCAGCGCAAAGGTGTAAGCGCCGATGGCGTAAAAGCCGCCGTAACCGAGCACCAGCAAACCAGAAAGCCCTACCACCACGTTCAGCCCGAGGCCGAGGATAATGTAGATCATGGTCAGAGTGGCAATATCCACCGTCCCACGTGACACCATAAACGGCCATGCCACCGCAAGCACCAGCAGCGCCACGAGGAACAGCTTTTGCTTCACCGTGGAACCATCAATCGCTGGCAGAATAAACTTCGGCCCTGAAACGCTTTTTAGCCCTTTCTGGAAAGCGGGTCGCACAAGCTGGAAGAAAAAGACCACCGCCGTGCCGATAAATACCCACTGCCAACGGATGTCTGAAGCACTGTCAACCACCAGTTTGGTGCCATCCAGTTCCAGTTGCACGCCCATAAAGATGCCCGCCAGAACAAAGAACATAGCGGCAGAAAGCAGCGCCATTGCAATATGCATCGGTTTCATACTTTCTCTACCTCCGGGCGACCCAGAATACCTGTCGGCATCACCAGCAGAACCAGAATCAGTAAGGCAAATGAGACCACATCTTTATATTCCGTACTCAAATAAGCCGAAGAGAGCGCCTCCGCAATCCCCAGAATCAACCCGCCAATCATCGCCCCCGGAATACTGCCAATCCCACCGAGCACCGCTGCGGTAAAGGCTTTCATCCCGGCCATAAAGCCGATGTAGGGGTTAATCACGCCGTAGAACTGACCGAGCAGAACGCCCGCCACCGCCGCCATCGCCGCGCCAATCACAAAAGTCAGCGCAATCACCCGGTCGGTGTTGATGCCAAGCAGGCTCGCCATTTTCAGATCTTCCGCGCAGGCACGACATGCGCGCCCCATGCGGGAATAGCGAATGAAAATCGTCAGCGCCAGCATGGCGAGGAAGGTGACAATCCAGATCACCGCCTGCATGGTGGTAATAGAGGCAGAGAAGTTTTCGCTATGACCCACCACCCACTGACCGTTAAACAAGCTGGGCAGCGCCACGTCGCGCGAACCTTCGGTGAGGCTGACGTAGTTTTGCAGGAAGATGGACATGCCGATTGCCGAGATGAGCGCAATCAGGCGCTTAGAGTTACGTACCGGGCGATAGGCCACCCGTTCGATACTCCAGCCGTAGGCGCTGGCAATGACGATTGCGCCGACAAATCCCGCCGCTACCAGTAGCCAGCCGGTATCAATGCCCATCATCATCAGTGCAGCGATGATCATAAAGGAGACGTAGCTGCCAATCATGTAAACCTCGCCGTGGGCGAAGTTGATCATGCCGATAATGCCGTAAACCATGGTGTAGCCGATGGCTATCAGCGCGTAGGTACTGCCCAGCGTGACGCCGTTAAACATCTGCTGCAAGAAATACAAAAACTGCTCAGACATAAGGTAACCTTTCTAAACCCGCCCGCATTTCACGGACGGTGGGATGATCACTTGGCTGCCGTGGATGAACCGTCGGCGTGCCACTGGAAGACACCAAAATCAAATCCCTTCAGATCGCCTTTTTCATCCCAGTTCAGCGGCCCAATCACGGTGTTTGCACCGTTTGCTTTTAAATCTTTCACCAGCGCCAGCGGCTCATCGCTGCCGGTACGCTCAAGGGCAGTTGCCAGAGATTGCACCGCCGCATAGGTGATCCAGACATAAGGTCCGGACGGATCTTTCTTGTCCGCTTTCAGCGCATCAACGATGCCTTTGTTTGCCGGATCCTGGTCATAGCGTTTTGGCATGGTGACCAACATGCCTTCGGCGGCATCGCCGGCAATGTTCGACAGCGACGCATTACCTACACCTTCCGGCCCCATAAACTGAGTATTCAGGCCAACGGAACGCGCCTGGCGCAGCATCTGCCCCATTTCCGGGTAGTAACCACCGTAGTAAACAAAGTCGATGTTTTCTTTTTTCAGGCGGGCGATCAGCGCGGAGAAATCTTTCTCGCCAGCGGTAATGCCGTCGAAGAAGACGACGTTGGCGTTAGCCGCTTTCAGCCCGTCCTGCACCGAACGCGCCAGCCCTTCGCCATACTGTTGTTTGTCGTGAATGATGGCGATGCGCTGAGGCTTCACCGTCTCAACAATGTATTTTGCCGCCGTTGGCCCCTGGGAAGAGTCCAGCCCGGCAGTACGCATGATGTGTTGATAACCGCGTTGAGTCAGCTCCGGGTTAGTCGCCCCCGGCGAGATCATCAGGATACCTTCATCTTCATAGATATCTGACGCAGGTTGGGTAGAAGAGGAACACAGATGGCCAATAACGTATTTAATGCCGTCGTTAACGATTTTGTTGGCGACCGCAACGGCTTGTTTTGGGTCGCAGGCGTCGTCATATTCCACGCCAACCAGTTTATCGCCCTTAATTCCCCCTTTGGCATTAATGTCTTTAATCGCCTGACGCGCGCCGTTAAATTCCATATCACCCCACTGGGCAATCGGGCCGGACATCGCGCCGACAACGGCAACTTTAATATCGTCGGCTAAAGCAGTGTGTGAAATTGCCAGTGCAATCATCCCTGCGATGATAGTTTTCGCATTCCGTTTCATAGTCAAAAATCCCCACTCGTAATGTTGTGTTGCTTTGTTTTTTATGTGTTAACAAATCAGACTGTTCTTTTTTATACTGCGCTGTTTTTGCCTGTCCGATTAAGGGTTTAGCGCAGTTTTTTATGATGATATCGATTAAAATCTCTATTTTTCAGTCGATTAAGAACAGATAATATTCTGAATTAATTGATAGATAAACAGAAAAAAGCGCCGTTGTCAGCATAAAATAACGGTACAAAGGGCGGAATAATTCACTACCATTCAGGGGATTATGCTGGACAATTTTCATTCTATAATGTTTTTAATTTGTAATTATTGCTGAAAAAAAATTAATCACCTGCCAAAAGAAATAAAAAAGAGAAAGCCTCCGATTAAATTATTTCGCTACACTGGTTCCACTTTTGTGATTTGTACGGGTTCCCCATGAAGCTGACCATCATTCGATTAGAAAACTTTAGCGACCAGGATCGGATTGACCTGCAAAAGATCTGGCCGGAGTATTCTCCTTCCTCTTTACAGGTTGACGATTCCCACCGTATTTACGCCGCGCGTTTTAACGAGCGCCTGCTCGCTGCCGTGCGAGTAACCTTAAGCGGCACCGAGGGAGCGATGGATTCCCTGCGTGTACGGGAAGTCACCCGCCGACGCGGAGTAGGGCAATATCTGCTGGAAGAAGTGTTACGTGATAATCCCGGCGTTTCATACTGGTGGATGGCGGATGCTGGCGTGGAAGATCGCGGCGTGATGACAGGGTTTATGCAAGCACAGGGGTTTACGGCACAGCAGGGCGGCTGGGAGAAGCGTTAATCGCTCTGTGTAAAAAGCAGTTCTATGGATTTGGTTGGGAAAAATAACGCATTTTCGTTTTCTCCGACCAACGGGATAAAGCCCAGCGACTGATAAAACGTATGGGCTTTTTCATTCAGCGCCTCGACAAAAAGACCGTGAATACCTACCGCTAAAGAGGCTGACCAGACGACTTTCATGGCATGAGCAACCAGTGTTGCTCCCCATCCCTGCCCCTGTATTGAACGATCAATTGCCAGACGCCCAAGAGTGACGCTGGGAATATTTTTGTAGGGAATTTTTTTCTGTTTCGATTTCGAGGGCAATGCGGCTCGTTCAAAACAACTGCCGGATAATGTGTAATATCCCAGGACCTGACGTTCTGCCGTGTTGGCACGAAGGATGTACGCTCGCAGAATTTTATTGCGATGCTGACGAACCAGATGTGTCGTCAGAAAGAGATTTAAGGCTTCTTCGCCGCAGTCGAATCGCTGTAGATCATAATCTGCATCATCGGTCAGAATCTCTATCGTCAGATCATCCATAAATTATTACATTCCCTGAAGACGTTTTGCCGCACGTTTTAACTTTTCACCTGGTGACGGCGGATTACTCAGCGCATCCATCACCCGCGTCCAGGACTCCTCATTAAGGATCACTCGCCGATGCTGTTCAATCACTTCTGCAGCCCGCTGCGAGGCACTATTCAACATAAATTGGCTGACGGACTGATTAGATATCGCCGCCGCTTCCTCAATTAGACTTTTGTCATCGTCAGTTAAACGCAGATCGATACGCTGCTTTTTAACAGCAGACATGTAAACTCTCCTGCTACTTATAAATATGTACGGAATTCTACCGTACATTAAGCATATCCTGGATTGTTTAATCTTTCTACAACCATTTCGACAAACACAAAAAAACCCGATGGCGGTTCAGCTCATCGGGCATTTTCATTTATCTATCTGTTACTTCGCATCGGTCGCCGTGCCGTTGGCGTGCCAGTCAAACACACCGAACTCAAAGCCTTTCAGGTCACCTTTCTCATCCCAGGTCAGTGGCCCCATCACCGTATCAACCGAGTTCGCTTTCAGGTATTTGGCGATCTCCGCCGGATCGTCAGACTGATTCAGCCCCGCCTGCAAAGATTGCAGCGCCGCGTAGGTGGTCCAGACGAATGCGCCGCTTGGATCCTGTTTTTTCGCTTTGATCGCGTCAACAATCGGTTTGTTCGCCGGAACCTGATCGTAGTTCTTCGGCTTGGTCACCAGCAGTCCTTCCGCTGACTCGCCCGCGATATTAGACAGCGAGACGTTAGCCACACCTTCCGGCCCCATAAACTGAGTTTTCAGCCCCGCCGCGCGCGCCTGACGCAGGATCTGCCCCATTTCCGGGTGATAACCGCCGTAGTAAACGAAGTCGATATTCTCTTTCTTCAGGCGTGCCACCAGCGTCGAGAAATCTTTTTCCCCGGCGGTGATGCCATCAAAGAACACTACGTTAGCATTGCCTTTCTTCAGGCCGTCCTGCACCGCACGCGCCAGACCTTCGCCGTACTGTTGTTTGTCGTGAACGATAGCAATACGCTGCGGTTTCACTTTCTCAAGAATATATTTTGCCGCCGTCGGCCCCTGGTCGGAATCCAGACCGGTGGTGCGCAGGATCAGCTGATAGCCACGGGCAGTCAGCTCTGGCGCGGTTGCCGCTGGGGTGATCATTAAAATGCCTTCGTCTTCATAAATGTCAGACGCTGGCTGTGTTGATGAAGAACAGAGGTGACCAATGACATATTTAATGCCGTCGTTAACCACTTTGTTCGCCACCGCGACGGCCTGTTTCGGGTCACAGGCATCGTCATATTTTACGATTTGCAGTTTGTTGCCTTTAACGCCGCCTTTGGCGTTGATATCCGCAACCGCCTGTTCTGCGCCAGTAAACTCCTGGTCACCATACTGTGCCACCGGACCAGACATTGCGCCCACGACCGCGACTTTAATATCTTCTGCCAGAGCCATATTGCTGAATGCCAGCGCGATACATCCTGCCAGTAACGCTTTACCCTTTATGTTCATCCTGAGAATCCCCATTCTTCTGGTTATTACGTGTGTTGTGATGTTGTTGTTCAGCACTTTATTTCGTTTTATGCATGACTACCCGTGCTTTAGCAGCATACTCTGCTAAAACATACCCGATTTTTATGATATTGGAATAGCTATTTTGACAGTTTATTAACAATCTGCGTGGGGATTGGCGTTTTGCCGGAGGGGGGGAATTGATTATTGTAGAGGCCCAAAAAACAAAAACCCCGGACTCTCATCCAGGGTTCTCTGCTTAATAGCGGAAATTACGCTTCAATGGCAGCGCGAAGTTTTTTCATCGCGTTCTTTTCCAGCTGACGTACACGTTCAGCGGAAACGCCGTAACGGTCAGCCAGTTCCTGCAATGTGGACTTGTTGTCTTCGTCCAGCCAGCGCGCGCGGATGATATCCTGGCTACGCTCGTCCAGACCCTGCATCGCGTCGGTCAGACGGTTTGCCGCCTGCTCTTCCCAGTTATCATCTTCAATGCCGTCGGCAAAGTTAGATGATTTATCCTGCAGATAGAGCACCGGAGCCATCGGCTGGCTGTCGGAATCGTCGTCGGAAGACATGTCAAAAGTCATGTCCTGTGCCGCCATACGCGATTCCATCTCACGGACGTCTTTGCTGGTTACGCCCAGTTCGCGAGCCACCATTTCGACTTCATCCTGGTTAAACCAGCCCAGACGCTGCTTGGTTTTACGCAGATTAAAAAACAGTTTGCGCTGCGCTTTGGTGGTCGCAACTTTGACGATACGCCAGTTACGCAAAACGTATTCGTGGATCTCTGCTTTGATCCAGTGAACGGCGAAGGAGACCAGGCGCACACCCACTTCCGGGTTGAAACGGCGCACTGCTTTCATCAGGCCGATGTTACCTTCCTGAATCAAATCCGCCTGTGGCAGGCCATAGCCCGCATAATTACGAGCAATATGAACAACAAACCGCAGGTGAGACAGGATCAGCGTTTTAGCTGCTTCCAGATCGCCATGGTAATGCAGCTTTTCAGCCAGCGCCCGCTCCTCGTCAGCCGACAACATCGGCCACGCGTTAGCTGCCCGGATGTAAGAATCCAGGTTGCCAACAGGGGCTAAAGCTAAACTTTGCATTTTGTCAGTCATTCAAATCCTCTCAATCGATATCTTCTGGCGCTTCAGTGGTAGCAACAACTGTGCCAGAGCTTAAGAGCAACGAGATTATCATTCACAGTTTTATCAGACCGTGATTTTATCCACAAGTTCAATGCTGTCTTGTGAATAAATTACGCACAAAATGTGACATAGAGATGAAATACCGGGAAGAGACAACGGGGTCTCTTTCCCTGCTACGGAACCCATTGCAGGGAAAGAGTATAACACGATTTTATTATTCCGGCGTAAAGTGCCGTAAATGTTGTACCGTGGCAAGCCATGCTGCCACCCAGCCAATCATCGAACACACCAGCAGCAGCAGCAGGCATTCATCGAACGATAAACCATTGATATCAAACTTCGTTCCGAATACCTGCGCCACTTCCGCAACCGCCGATGACAAACGCAGCACCAGAATTTCTGACAAAATTAATGACAGTAATGCGCCAGAAAATCCCAGCAGCGCGCCACCATACAGGAACGGGCGAAGTATGAAACCATCCGTCGCGCCAATCAGTTTCTGCACGTTGATGGAGTCGCGGCGGGCAAATATGCTCAGACGCACGCTGTTGCCGATAACCAGGAACACTGCCGCCACCATCAGCACGCCGATCATCGCCGAAACACGCCCTACCAGCCCAGTCAGTGCGGTCAGACGGGCAAACCAGCTATCGTCCATTCGTACTTCATCGATGCCGTTAATTTGCGTGATGCGATCACGCAACGTATTCAGCGACTCCGTCCCCTGAAAATCGAGTTTTGGGATCACCACCGCCACAGCCGGAAGTGGGTTTTCCTCCAGCATGTCCAGCGCGCCGCCAAAACCAGACCAGTTACGGAACTCGCCCAACGCGTCCTCACGAGAAAGATAGTTCACTTTCTCCACGCCCTGTTCGGCCTGTAACTGTGCCACCACACCCGCTGCTGCGTCATCGTCCAGCGTTTTTTGCAGATAAACGGTGATTTGCGGTGAGGGATAATACTGCGTCGCCGCCTGGTTAACGTTTTTGTACACCATGTAGCAGACGCTTGGCAGCGTCAGGGAAATGGCGATGACCATCACCGTTAAAAACGTAGCGAACGGTTTGCTTTTGAGATCCTGCAAAGCGCCGTGGAACGCATAACGCACCTGTTCGTTGAAAACGTTAGTTTTGCGATTTACCGGTTTTGGCGAGGATTTCGGGCGTTTCGGCGCGTTACGACCACCGTCGCCTGAGCCGCCGACCGATTTACGGAAGCGATCCAGACGTCCGCCAAACTGCCGGATATGATTGATTGCATCGCGCTTATTCATGGCCCACGCCTCCATGCAAGTGACCATCGCTCAGGGTGAGCATACGATAGGAACGCCGCGAAATCAGGTTGATGTCGTGCGTTGCCATCAATACCGTTACCCCAACGCGGTTAAACTCTTCAAACAGACGTAAAATGCCTTCCGACAGCGCGTCGTCAAGGTTACCGGTCGGTTCGTCCGCCAGCAGTACCGCTGGTTTGTTAACCACCGCGCGGGCAATGCCAACGCGTTGTTGTTCACCGCCAGAAAGCTGAATCGGAAAGTTCTTCGCTTTGTCCAGTAGCCCGACTTTATCCAGCGCCGCCGATACACGACGACGAATATCGTCACCGCTGGCACCGGCGATAATCAACGGGATCGCCACATTATCGTAGACAGTACGATCCATCAGTAGATGGTGATCCTGGAAAATCATGCCAATCTGGCGGCGCAGAAACGGAACTTCACGGTTTTTCAGACGCGTGATGTCATGGCCGCTAAACCAGATTTTCCCGGCGCTGGGCCGCTCAATCCCACAGATCAGCTTCAGGAGGGTACTTTTCCCTGCACCGGAATGACCGGTCAGAAACGCCATCTCACCCGGCTGCATATGGAACGTAACGCCCTGCAGCGCCTGTCTCCCACCGAGATAAGCCTTGCTGACATGTTCAAAGCGAATCATTGTTAATCCTCTCGGGCAAAAAGTGCCTCTATAAAGTCGTCCGCCTTAAACGGACGCAAATCCTCAATACGTTCGCCGACACCAATATAGCGAATAGGAATACCAAACTGGTCAGCCACCGAGAAAATTACTCCGCCTTTCGCCGTGCCGTCCAGTTTAGTTAACGTGATGCCGGTTAAGCCGACGGCTTCATGGAACAGTTTGGCCTGGCTTACCGCATTCTGCCCAGTGCTGGCATCGATAGTCAGCATAACTTCATGCGGCGCTTCAACGTCGAGTTTCTTCATCACGCGGACGATTTTCTTCAGCTCTTCCATCAGGTGCGATTTGTTCTGCAAGCGTCCGGCGGTATCGGCAATCAGGACATCAACATTACGCGCCTTAGCGGCTTGAATAGCGTCGAAGATAACTGAGGCGGAATCCGCGCCGGTATGCTGGGCAATCACCGGAATATTGTTGCGCTGACCCCAGACCTGAAGCTGTTCAACCGCTGCTGCACGGAAAGTATCGCCCGCCGCCAGCATGACCGATTTACCTTGTTGTTCAAACTGACGCGCCAGCTTACCGATAGTCGTGGTTTTACCCACGCCATTGACGCCTACCATCAGAATCACGAACGGTGTTTTACCTTCGACATTCAGCGGTTCATCGACCTTCGCCAGAATCTCACCCATCTCTTCTTTCAGCAGACCGTAGAGCGCCTCAGCATCGCGAAGCTGTTTGCGGGTCGCGCCTTCAGTCAGATTGGTGATGATTTTGCGCGTGGTTTCCACGCCCACATCGGCGATGAGCAATTGCTCTTCCAGCTCTTCAAACAGATCATCGTCGATTTTTTTACCACGGAACAGGCTGATAAATCCGGAACCGAGGTTTTCTTTAGTTTTCAGCAGGCTGCGTTTCAGGCGAGCGAAGAAACCTTCTTTGGTTGGTTTTTCCTGCTCCTGGGCTACCTCTTCCACCGGCTGATCTTCTTCTGCCGGAGGAACGACCATCACCGCCTCTTCTGCCGCTTCAGCGGCCAGCGCCTGTGCTTCCAGCTCTTCGTCGGTGATTTCTTCTTTCGCTGCTTGTTCTTCCGCCGCTTCGACAATCTCCACGGTTTCCGCTTCGGCCTGCCACTCTTCTGGCGAAACTTCTTCGACTTTAACGTCTTCTGGCAGCGGCAGCTCTTCACGCTCGATAGCCACTGGCTCTGGCGTGACTTCAGGTTCAACTACCGACGCTGGCGTTTCTTCAACTATCGGCTCCGGTTCTGCAATAACTTCCGGCTCGACAACCGCTTCAGGTTGCGCTTTTTCACTTTCGGCAACCTGTTCAGTGACTTCCACAACGTCGGCAGCAAAAGTTTCCGCCTCAGCTTCAGTATGCGCCTGCGGCTGTTCTTCAACGGGTTGTTCAGCAACTTTCGCAGGCTCTTGCGCCTGGACGATTTCTTCTACAACCGGTTGTTCGTTTTGGGTTTCTGTCTCTTTTTCCGGGGTCTGCTCTTTTTGACCAAAGCCCAGCCAGGAAAAAAAGCCACGTTTTTTTTCTTTCGCCATCTGCGACTACACTCCTCGCTGTTGCTTCATGGCACAGCGTTAACGCTATGTACATAGCAGCTAAAAAAATGATGAAATAGTCTACCACTTAACTTAATCCACATCACCGCCTGCAAGTATGTGTTATCTGGCGGATTGAGCAATTTACCATGAAAAAACCGAATCATTCCGGCAGCGGTCAAATCCGCATTATTGGTGGGCAGTGGCGAGGCCGTAAACTCCCGGTTCCTGATAGCCCAGGTCTACGTCCTACCACCGATCGCGTGCGCGAAACGCTGTTTAACTGGCTGGCGCCGGTCATTGTTGATGCGCAATGCCTGGACTGCTTCGCAGGTAGCGGTGCGCTGGGGCTGGAAGCCTTGTCACGCTACGCTGCGGAAGCTACTCTGGTTGAGATGGATCGCGCGGTATCTCAGCAATTAACCAAGAATCTCGCGACGCTGAAAGCAGGCAATGCGCGAGTCGTGAACACCAATGCGATGTCTTTTCTAATGCAAAAAGGAACGCCGCATAATATTGTGTTTGTTGACCCTCCGTTCCGCCGTGGCTTGTTGGAAGAAACCATTAATTTACTGGAAAACAACGGTTGGCTGGCTGATGAAGCCTGGGTATATGTTGAAAGTGAAGTAGAAAATGGCCTGCCCGCCGTTCCTGCCAACTGGTCGTTATATCGCGAAAAAGTGGCTGGTCAGGTCGCTTATCGGCTGTATCAGCGTGAAACACAAGGAGAAAGTGATGCTGGTTAATATTGGACGTTTGTTAATGCTCTGCGTTTGGGGATTTTTGATCCTCAATCTTTTTCAACCATTCCCACGCCCGCTGAATATTTTCGTTAACGTGGCGCTGATTTTTACCGTGCTGATGCATGGTATGCAACTGGCGCTGTTAAAATCGACCTTGTCGAAAGATGGCCCGCAGATGACCACCGCCGAAAAGGTACGTATTTTCCTTTTCGGCGTGTTTGAACTGCTGGTCTGGCAGAAGAAATTTAAAGTTAAAAAATAATCTTATTTGTCGCCAACAAAGCTGACAAAGCGCGTTCCTTTATAGCTCAGTGTACCTTTATCGCCCACTGTCAGGGCATGGTACTGCTGGGCGTCGAGGCGGAACGTCTGCTCCAGTCCGCCGCTTTGCGGTTTGAAGCTCGCCTCATAGCGCATACTGGTGCCTGCCGGAGTCACTTCCTGCTGGCGCGAACGTCGATCGTTAATCGGTTTTTCCCGCTTGTTACTCACCACCACCAGCTTTTGCTGGAGCGGTGCCATATCATTATCAGCTTTTTCCCGCCGCTGTTGCATAAAACGAAACGATGCGGCGACGATAATTAAGCCAATGATAACAATAAAGAAAAGAGGTGGTTTGCTCATCTTTATCCCTCATCGGAAAATGCGGAAATAAGCATACCCTGCCAGTTATGGTGTTGTCATCCGTCCATCCTCGCCACTAAACTGAATAGCAAGACCGTAGGCATTCCGCTTACGAAAAAATAACGAATTCAAGGAACTAAGATGCTTTGGTCGTTTATCGCTGTCTGTCTTTCCGCATGGCTATCTGTGGATGCATCGTACCGTGGGCCAACCTGGCAACGCTGGGTATTTAAACCGTTAACCCTTCTTCTCCTGCTATTGCTGGCGTGGCAAGCGCCGATGTTCGACGCTATTAGCTATCTTGTGCTGGCGGGGCTGTGTGCCTCACTGCTGGGCGATGCGCTAACGCTATTGCCACGTCAGCGTCTGATGTACGCTATCGGCGCATTTTTCCTCTCACACCTGTTGTACACCATCTATTTCGCCAGCCAGATGACGCTCTCTTTCTTCTGGCCTCTGCCACTGGTACTGCTGGTTCTGGGCGCGCTATTGCTGGTCATTATCTGGACGCGTCTGGAGGAGTTCCGTTGGCCTGTCTGTACTTTTATCGGTATGACGCTGGTGATGGTGTGGCTGGCAGGTGAATTGTGGTTCTTCCGCCCGACGGCTCCGGCACTCTCGGCCTTTATGGGCGCTTCGTTGCTGTTTATCAGTAACTTTGTCTGGCTGGGTAGCCACTATCGCCGCCGCTTCCGTGCGGATAACGCCATTGCTGCGGCTTGCTACTTTGCCGGTCACTTCCTCATCGTCCGCTCGCTGTATCTCTGATAAAACTTGACTCTGGAGTCGACTCCAGAGTGTATCCTTCGGTTAATGAGAAAAACTTAACCGGAGGATGCCATGTCGACTCCCGACAATCACGGCAAAAAAGCCCCTCAATTTGCCGCGTTCAAACCGCTAACCCCGGCACAGAATGCCAACGACTGTTGCTGCGACGGCGCATGTTCCAGCACGCCAACACTCTCTGAAAACGTCTCCGGCACCCGCTATAGCTGGAAAGTCAGCGGCATGGACTGTGCCGCCTGCGCACGCAAAGTGGAAAATGCCGTGCGCCAGCTTGCAGGTGTGAATCAGGTGCAGGTGTTGTTCGCCACCGAAAAACTGGTGGTCGATGCCGACAATGACATCCGTGCGCAAGTTGAATCGGCGGTGCAAAAAGCAGGCTATTCCCTGCGCGATGAACAGGCCGCCGACGAACCGCAAGCATCACGCCTGAAAGAGAATCTGCCGCTGATTATGCTAATCGTGATGATGGCAATCAGCTGGGGTCTGGAACAATTTAATCATCCGTTCGGTCAACTGGCGTTTATCGCGACCACGCTGGTTGGTCTGTACCCGATTGCTCGTCAGGCATTACGGCTGATCAAATCCGGCAGCTACTTCGCCATTGAAACCTTAATGAGCGTAGCCGCCATTGGTGCGCTGTTTATTGGCGCAACGGCAGAAGCTGCGATGGTGTTGCTGCTGTTTTTGATTGGCGAACGACTGGAAGGCTGGGCCGCCAGCCGCGCACGTCAAGGGGTCAGCGCGTTAATGGCGCTGAAGCCAGAAACCGCCACGTGTCTGCGTAACGGTGAGCGGGAAGAGGTGGCGATCAATAGCCTGCGCCCTGGCGATGTGATTGAAGTTGCGGCAGGTGGGCGTTTGCCTGCCGACGGTAAACTGCTCTCACCGTTTGCCAGTTTTGATGAAAGCGCCCTGACCGGCGAATCCATTCCGGTGGAGCGCGCAACGGGCGATAAAGTTCCTGCAGGCGCCACCAGCGTAGACCGTCTGGTGACGCTGGAAGTGCTGTCAGAACCGGGTGCCAGCGCCATTGACCGCATTCTGAAGCTGATCGAAGAGGCTGAAGAACGCCGCGCCCCCATTGAGCGGTTTATCGACCGTTTTAGCCGTATCTACACACCCGCGATTATGGCCGTCGCCCTGCTGGTAACGCTGGTGCCACCACTGCTATTTGCCGCAAGCTGGCAGGAGTGGATTTATAAAGGCCTGACGCTGCTGCTGATTGGTTGCCCGTGTGCGTTAGTTATCTCCACGCCTGCGGCGATTACCTCCGGACTGGCAGCAGCGGCACGTCGTGGAGCGTTAATTAAAGGCGGCGCGGCGCTGGAGCAGTTAGGTCGTGTCACCCAGGTCGCATTTGATAAAACCGGTACGCTGACCGTCGGTAAACCGCGCGTTACCGCGATTCATCCGGCAACGGGCGTTAGCGAATCTGAACTGCTGGCGCTGGCGGCGGCGGTCGAGCAAGGCGCAACGCATCCACTGGCGCAAGCCATCATTCGTGAAGCACAGGTTGCTGCACTCGCCATTCCCGCCGCCCAGTCACAGCGGGCGCTGGTCGGCTCTGGCATTGAAGCGCAGGTCAACGGAGAGCGGGTGCTGATATGCGCTGCCGGGAAACATCCAGCCGAGGCATTTGCCGGTTTGATTAACGAACTGGAAAGCGCCGGGCAAACGGTAGTGCTGGTAGTGCGTAACGATGACGTGCTGGGTGTCATTGCATTGCAGGATACCCTGCGCGCCGATGCCGCCACTGCCATCAGTGAACTGAACTCTCTGGGCGTCAAAGGGGTGATCCTCACCGGCGATAATCCACGCGCAGCGGCAGCCATTGCCGGTGAACTGGGGCTGGAATTTAAAGCCGGATTACTACCGGAAGATAAAGTCAAAGCGGTGACCGAGCTGAACCAACACGCGCCGCTGGCGATGGTCGGTGACGGTATTAACGACGCGCCAGCAATGAAAGCAGCAGCTATTGGGATTGCAATGGGCAGTGGCACAGACGTGGCGCTGGAAACCGCCGACGCAGCATTAACCCATAACCACCTGCGCGGCCTGGTGCAAATGATTGAACTGGCACGCGCCACTCACGCTAATATCCGCCAGAACATCACCATTGCGCTGGGGCTGAAAGGGATCTTCCTTGTCACCACGATTTTAGGAATAACCGGCCTGTGGCTGGCTGTGCTGGCAGATACGGGAGCAACGGTGCTGGTGACGGCGAATGCGTTAAGATTGTTGCGCAGAAAGTAATGGGGACAGCCTGCAAACCGATCGCAAAATTGGACGCGATCGATCCCCTCGCTCCTCTGGGGAGAGGGTGAGGGGAAAAGGCGGCATCGAAGCCAATCTGCCCCATTAACCGCCTTTACGAATCAAATAACGATAAGGCAGTCCATCCGTCTCTTTGGCGACCAGTTCATGTTCCATAAAGGTACAAAACCCAGGAATATCGCGGGTCGTGGCCGGATCATCGGCAATAATCAGCAACGTTTCGCCTGGCTGCATATTGCGCACCGTTTTGCGCACCATCATCACCGGTTCCGGGCAGCGCAGGCCAAGTGCGTCGAGTGTGTGGTCAGGGCTGGAAAAGAGATCGGTCATTTTCTTCTCATCACATAAAAAAACGGCGCTAGTTTACGCCCTGTGAGTCCGTTAGCAAACCAGGTTAACGATTGCGTGAAAATTAACCATTGCATTGTCAAGCCAAAGCAGTATCATGCGGCGGCTCGAAAAAAGGGTAAGCACGTTATTATGTTAAGGTAACAGGCGTGTCGTACGTATTGGGTTCCCTCACCCCAATGGCTAATCAAAAAGGTACAATATGAACGTTTTCTCACAAACTCAACGCTATAAGGCGTTGTTCTGGTTATCGTTATTTCACCTGTTGGTGATCACCTCCAGTAACTATCTGGTACAGCTTCCGGTCTCTATTTTCGGTTTTCATACCACCTGGGGCGCGTTTAGCTTTCCGTTTATTTTTCTTGCTACCGACCTGACTGTGCGTGTTTTTGGCGCGCCGCTGGCTCGTCGCATCATCTTTGCGGTGATGATCCCCGCGTTGCTGATCTCCTACGTCATCTCATCACTGTTTTATATGGGTTCATGGCAGGGATTCGGCGTTCTCGCCCACTTCAACCTGTTTGTCGCCCGTATCGCTACCGCCAGCTTTATGGCCTACGCGCTGGGGCAGATCCTCGACGTGCACGTTTTTAACCGCCTGCGTCAGAGTCGTCACTGGTGGCTGGCTCCGACGGCCTCCACCCTGTTTGGTAACGTCAGCGACACGCTGGCCTTCTTCTTCATTGCCTTCTGGCGTAGCCCGGATGCCTTTATGGCTGAACACTGGATGGAAATCGCGCTGGTCGATTACTGTTTCAAAGTGTTAATCAGTATCGTTTTCTTCCTGCCAATGTATGGCGTATTACTCAATATGCTATTGAAAAGACTGGCAGATAAATCCGAAATCAACGCTTTGCAGGCCAGTTAAAGGTTCGTTATCAGAGTTGTGATAAGATGGATGAATGAGCCGTTATGGCCGTTTATCGATAAGGAAGAAGTCAATGCGCAATCTGGTTAAATATGTCGGAATTGGCCTGCTGGTTATGGGGCTTGCGGCCTGTGATGATAAAGACACTAACGCTACGGCGGAAGGCACTGTCGCGGAAAGTAACGCTGCCGCAAATCCCGTCAACCTGCTTGATGGCAAGCTAAGTTTCTCGCTGCCAGCAGATATGACCGACCAGAGCGGTAAGCTGGGAACGCAAGCCAATAACATGCACGTCTGGTCCGACGCCACCGGGCAGAAAGCAGTCATCGTCATCATGGGCGATGACCCGAAAGAAGATCTGGGTGTGCTGGCGAAGCGTCTGGAAGATCAGCAACGTAGCCGCGATCCGCAACTGCAAGTGGTGACCAACAAATCTATTGAGCTGAAAGGTCACAAAATGCAGCAGTTAGACAGCATTATCTCCGCGAAAGGCCAGACGGCGTACTCTTCCGTCATTCTGGGTAACGTGGGTAATCAATTGCTGACCATGCAAATCACGCTGCCTGCTGACGATCAGCAAAAAGCGCAGACCACCGCAGAAAACATCATTAATACGCTGGTTATTCAGTAAGTTTTAAGATGATGAGACGGTCTCAGGAACGTGTTCCGGAGGCCGTTTTTTTAATCGCCACGTCAGCAATAACGCGATTGCTACCAGCCCCGCCGCCGCCAGATAAATCACCGGCACGCCAGCCCAACTCATCACCAGCCCAGCCAGTGGTCCGGTCACGCCCAGCGATAAATCCATAAACACGGTATAGGTTGCCAACGCCGCCCCCTGATTCTGTTGCGGAACTGCTTTTACCGCCACCACGCCCAGTGCCGGGAACACCAGCGAAAAACCCGCCCCCGCCAGTAAGACGCCGATCTTCGCCATCCACGGTACGGTGGCTACGCCAACCAATAGCAGGCCGATTATCTCAACGCTAAAGCAGATCATCGCCACGTTTAAGCCGCCGATACGATTAATGCCGTTAGGGAATAACAGTCGCGTACCGACAAACGCACAACTAAACAGCGTCAACGCGAAAGCCGCACCGTCCCAGCCCTTAGCATCATAAAACAGTGTGATAAAGGTGGCGATGACGCCAAATCCGGCAGAAGCCAGTGCCAGCGCCATGCCGTACAGCCAGACGCGCCCAAGCACCGCGCGAAACGGCAGTGGCTTGCCTTTGCTGGCTTTCACCGACGGACGCGGGATCGCCAACAAAATAGCCACCAGCGCCACGGCCATAATGATTAATGCCAGCGTCTGCAACCCGCCCCAGTGATAAAACAGCACGCCCAACGGCGCGCCCATCGCCATCGCCCCGTAAGTGACAATGCCGTTCCACGAAATTACCCGCCCGATATGCAGCGAGCCAACCACGCCAACGCCCCACAGTGTCGATCCGGTTCCGGCAAAACTTTGTCCAATTCCGAGGATCACGCGCCCCAGGCAAAGTAATAACAGGCTGATGACGGGCAGGCTGGCGGTTAATCCTGCTGTCAGATACCCCAGCCCGCTCAAAAAGCAGCCGCACAACCCGAAGACGACTATCTTTTTGGGTCCCAGCAAATCGGCGTAACGCCCGGCATGTGGACGACTCAGCAAAGTAGCGAAATATTGCAGGCTGATAACTAAACCCGCCCAGAAGGCACTAAATCCCATCACATCATGGACATAGCCCGGCAATACGGCGAGCGGCAACCCGATGGTGAGGTAGCTGGCGAAGTTAAACATGACAATGGAGACAATGCGCAGGTTAAGACGCAATCCGTTTAGCGCGGGTTCGGCAACGGGTTCGGGCATGAGGATCACCACATTTTTACAACAGTGTTTCATTTTTACCACGGGCTGGCGTGAAAATCAGCAGTAAGAATCAGAATATTGCTGGCGTGACTCCCGCTACACTTAATACAAAAAGTCACAAGGAAGCCCCAATGGAAACCCTTCAACCGGATAAAACAGGAATGCATATTCTGCTCAAGCTGGCCTCGCTGGTAGTGATTCTCGCCGGCATTCACGCAGCGGCAGATATCATTGTGCAACTGCTACTGGCGCTCTTTTTCGCCATTGTCCTCAATCCGCTGGTCACCTGGTTTATTCGTCGTGGAGTACAACGCCCCATTGCCATTACCATTGTGGTGGTGGTGATGCTGATAGCACTTACTGCGCTGGTCGGCGTACTGGCGGCATCGTTTAACGAATTTATCTCTATGCTGCCGAAGTTTAATAAGGAACTGACCCGTAAGCTGTTTAAATTACAAGAGATGTTACCGTTTCTTAATCTGCATATGTCGCCCGAACGAATGCTTCAGCGGATGGATTCGGAAAAAGTTGTCGCCTTCACCACTGCGCTGATGACCGGGCTTTCCGGCGCAATGGCGAGCGTGCTTCTGCTGGTGATGACCGTAGTTTTCATGCTGTTTGAAGTGCGCCACGTGCCTTACAAAATGCGTTTTGCGTTGAATAATCCACAGATTCACATCGCCGGACTACACCGCGCCTTAAAAGGTGTTTCGCACTATCTTGCATTGAAGACGCTGCTCAGTTTATGGACAGGCGTCATCGTCTGGCTGGGGTTGGCGCTAATGGGCGTACAGTTTGCGCTGATGTGGGCGGTACTGGCGTTTTTGCTCAACTACGTTCCCAATATTGGCGCGGTGATCTCCGCCGTACCGCCAATGATTCAGGTGTTGCTGTTTAATGGCGTTTACGAATGTATTCTGGTCGGTGCACTGTTTTTAGTTGTCCATATGGTCATCGGCAATATTTTAGAGCCACGGATGATGGGGCATCGACTGGGAATGTCCACTCTGGTGGTATTTCTTTCTTTGTTGGTCTGGGGATGGTTACTCGGTCCGGTGGGTATGTTGCTTTCGGTGCCATTAACCAGCGTCTGTAAAATCTGGATGGAAACCACCAAAGGCGGCAGCAAACTGGCGATTTTACTGGGACCGGGACGACCGAAAAGTCGGTTACCGGGATGAGGCGACAAGTGATACGATACGCACTTTCCTTTTCCATTAAACGTTGGCTCTGATATGTATCGGATAGTTCTGGGGAAAGTTTCGACCTTAAGCGCAGTTCCACTGCCACCGGCTTTACGCGATCAAGCACCGCAAGGTCCACGACGCGAACGCTGGCTGGCGGGACGTGCATTGCTTTCACACGTGCTTTCTCCGCTACCGGACATCATCTACGGTGAACAGGGCAAACCCGCATTCGCGCCGGAAACCCCGCTATGGTTCAACTTAAGTCATAGCGGTGACGATATCGCCCTGCTGTTGAGCGATGAAGGCGAAGTTGGCTGCGATATCGAAGTGATTCGCCCGCGCGCCAACTGGCACTGGCTGGCAAACACGGTGTTTAGCCTCGGGGAACATGCCGAAATGGACGCCGTGCATCCTGATCAGCAACTGGAAATGTTCTGGCGCATCTGGACACGCAAAGAAGCCATCGTTAAACAGCGTGGCGGCAGCGCCTGGCAAATCGTCAGCGTAGACAGCACCTATCAGTCCTCGCTGTCTGTCAGCCATTGTCAGCTTGAAAATTTAAGTCTGGCGATCTGCACCCCTACCCCCTTTACGCTCACCACCGACGCGGTGCAATGGGTCGATTCGCTTAACTGATCCGCCCACCCGACTGCCCATCTATTGATCCAGAACAGGTTATCAGTATGACGAATACTTAAAATCGTCATACTTGAAATCGATGACTCAACATGAGCGGGCGCAGTTTTCCCCGTTTTTAGGGAAGGTAGTGGGATTATCACCGTATTTTACCCTCACCCCAACCCTCTCCCTGAAAGGGAGAGGGGGCACACCGTGCAATGAGTGGCGATTGCAGTTGCAGCCACAAAAGCGCACGGACCATCCCCTCGCCCCTTTGGGTAGAGGAGGCACACCGTGCAATGAGTGGCGATTGCAGTTGCAGCCACAAAAGCGTACGGCTCGTCCCCTCGCCCCTTCGGGTAGAGGGGGCACACCGTGCAATGAGTGGCGATTGCAGTTGCAGTCACAAAAGCGCACGGACCATCCCCTCGCCCCTCTGGGGAGAGGGGGCACACCGTGCAATAAGTGGCGATTGCAGTTGCAGCCACAAAAGCGCACGGACCATCCCCTCGCCCCTCTGGGGAGAGGGTTAGGGTGAGGGGAACAGGCCGCACCCAGGCCGCATATGCAGAGTCACTACCAGATTTCAACATAGCGAATCGTCGCCATACTTATTTCGCCAACTATTTATCCATTGGGGCTACTATGTTCTCCACACTCCACCGCACTCTATTTGCGCTGCTGGCTTGTGCGTCTTTTATCGTCCATGCTGCCGCGCCAGATGAAATCACCACCGCCTGGCCGGTGAATGTCGGGCCACTAAACCCGCACCTTTACACGCCTAACCAGATGTTCGCCCAGAGCATGGTTTATGAACCGCTGGTGAAATACCAGGCAGATGGTTCGGTGATGCCGTGGCTGGCAAAAAGCTGGATCCATTCGGAAGATGGTAAAACCTGGACCTTCACCCTGCGTGATGACGTGAAATTCTCCAACGGTGAACCGTTCGATGCCGAGGCGGCGGCAGAAAACTTCCGCGCAGTGCTCGATAACCGCCAACGTCACGCCTGGCTGGAGCTGGCAAACCAGATTGTTGATGTTAAAGCACTCAGTAAAACGGAGCTGCAAATCACCCTGAAAAGCGCCTACTATCCTTTCCTGCAAGAACTGGCTCTGCCCCGCCCTTTCCGCTTTATCGCCCCCTCGCAGTTTAAAAACCATGAAACCATGAACGGGATTAAAGCGCCAATTGGCACCGGGCCGTGGGTTTTGCAGGAATCGAAACTGAATCAGTACGATGTCTTCGTCCGTAACGAAAACTACTGGGGCGAAAAGCCGGCGATTAAAAAGATCACCTTTAACGTGATCCCGGACCCGACTACCCGCGCGGTGGCGTTTGAAACTGGCGATATCGACCTGCTGTACGGAAACGAAGGGTTATTACCGCTCGATACCTTCGCCCGCTTTAGCCAGAACCCGGCTTACCACACCCAACTGTCACAGCCGATCGAAACCGTGATGCTGGCGCTCAATACCGCCAAAGCCCCCACCAACGAGCTGGCAGTACGTGAAGCTCTTAATTACGCGGTAAACAAAAAATCGCTGATTGATAACGCGTTATATGGCACCCAGCAGGTCGCCGACACCCTGTTTGCCCCTTCTGTGCCCTACGCTAATCTCGGCCTGAAGCCACGCCAGTACGATCCGCAAAAAGCGAAAGCGTTGCTGGAAAAAGCCGGTTGGACGCTGCCTGCGGGCAAAGACATCCGCGAGAAAAATGGTCAGCCGCTGCGCATTGAACTTTCGTTCATCGGCACCGATGCGTTAAGCAAATCGATGGCGGAAATCATTCAGGCTGATATGCGCCAGATTGGCGCAGATGTCTCGCTGATTGGCGAAGAAGAGAGCAGTATCTATGCTCGTCAGCGTGACGGTCGTTTTGGCATGATTTTCCACCGCACCTGGGGCGCGCCATACGATCCACACGCCTTCCTGAGTTCAATGCGCGTACCGTCGCACGCTGACTTCCAGGCACAGCAAGGATTAGCCGACAAGCCGCTGATTGATAAAGAGATCGGCGAAGTGCTGGCGACCCATGACGAAACGCAACGTCAGGCGCTGTATCGCGACATTCTGACCCGTCTGCATGACGAGGCGGTTTATCTGCCTATCAGTTACATCTCAATGATGGTGGTATCAAAACCGGATCTGGGTAACATCCCCTACGCGCCGATCGCCACCGAAATTCCGTTCGAACAGATTAAACCGGTGAAACCTTAATGTTGCGTTACGTATTACGCCGCTTTCTGCTGCTGATCCCGATGGTGCTCGCCGCCTCGGTGATCATTTTTCTGATGCTGCGCCTCGGTACCGGCGACCCGGCGCTCGACTATTTGCGTCTGTCTAACCTGCCGCCGACGCCGGAGATGCTGGCCTCTACCCGCACCATGCTGGGACTGGATCAGCCGCTGTACGTCCAGTACGGCACCTGGTTGTGGAAGGCGCTGCATCTTGACTTTGGTATCTCATTCGCCAGCCAACGCCCGGTGCTCGACGATATGCTGAACTTCCTGCCCGCCACGCTGGAACTTGCAGGTGCCGCGCTGGTGTTAATTCTGCTCACTTCCGTGCCGCTCGGTATCTGGGCGGCGCGCCATCGCGACCGCCTGCCGGATTTCGCCGTGCGTTTCATCGCGTTTCTTGGCGTCTCAATGCCTAACTTCTGGCTGGCGTTTTTACTGGTGATGGCGTTTTCGGTGTATCTGCAATGGCTACCCGCGATGGGCTACGGCGGCTGGCAGCACATCATTTTGCCGGCGGTTTCCATCGCCTTTATGTCGCTGGCGATTAACGCGCGACTGCTGCGCGCCAGTATGCTCGACGTCGCCGGTCAGCGTCACGTGACCTGGGCACGGCTGCGCGGGCTTAACGCTAAACAGACCGAACGCCATCACATCCTGCGCAATGCCTCGTTGCCGATGATCACCGCCGTGGGGATGCACATCGGCGAACTGATCGGCGGGACGATGATTATCGAAAACATCTTTGCCTGGCCGGGGGTCGGACGCTATGCGGTGTCGGCGATTTTTAACCGTGACTATCCGGTGATTCAATGCTTTACGCTGATGATGGTGGTGGTTTTTGTGGTCTGTAATTTGATTGTTGATTTACTCAACGCCGCGCTGGACCCGCGTATTCGTCGTCATGAAGGAGCACACGCGTGAACTTTTTCCTCTCTTCCCGCTGGTCGGTACGCCTGGCGCTGATCATTATCGCCCTGCTGGCGCTGATTGCGCTCACCAGCCAGTGGTGGCTGCCGTATGACCCACTGGCGATTGATCTGCCGTCGCGCCTGCTCTCGCCGGATGCGCAGCACTGGCTGGGCACCGATCACTTAGGGCGTGATATTTTCTCGCGGCTGATGGCGGCGACCCGCGTGTCGCTCGGTTCGGTAATGGCCTGCCTGCTGCTGGTGCTGACATTAGGGCTGGTTATTGGCGGCAGCGCCGGACTGATTGGCGGACGCGTTGATCAGGCCACCATGCGCGTCGCCGATATGTTTATGACCTTCCCGACCTCGATTCTGTCGTTCTTTATGGTTGGCGTGCTCGGCACCGGGCTGACCAACGTAATTATCGCCATCGCCCTGTCGCACTGGGCGTGGTATGCACGCATGGTGCGCAGCCTGGTGATTTCACTGCGCCAGCGCGAGTTTGTGCTGGCATCACGGCTTTCTGGCGCGGGCCATGTGCGGGTGTTTGTTGATCATCTGGCAGGTGCGGTGATCCCCTCGCTGCTGGTGCTGGCGACGCTGGATATCGGCCATATGATGCTTCACGTCGCGGGGATGTCCTTCCTCGGCCTTGGCGTGACCGCGCCGACCGCCGAATGGGGCGTGATGATTAACGACGCGCGTCAGTATATCTGGACTCAGCCGCTGCAAATGTTCTGGCCGGGGCTGGCGCTGTTTATCAGCGTGATGGCCTTTAACCTGGTGGGTGACGCACTGCGCGATCATCTGGACCCTCATCTGGTGACGGAGCACGCACACTAATGCCGCAACAGATTGAACTACGTAATATCGCGCTACAGGCCGCGCAGCCGCTGGTGCACGGCGTATCGTTAACCCTTAAACGCGGGCGTGTGCTGGCGTTAGTCGGCGGTAGCGGCAGCGGGAAATCACTGACCTGCGCCGCGACGCTGGGCATTCTGCCCGCTGGCGTTCGCCAGACGGCGGGGGAAATTTTAGCCGATGGCAAACCGGTTTCGCCTTGCGCGCTACGCGGTATCAAAATTGCCACCATCATGCAGAACCCGCGCAGCGCCTTTAATCCGCTGCACACCATGCACACCCACGCGCGGGAAACCTGCCTGGCACTGGGGAAACCCGCCGATGACGCCACGCTTATCGCTGCCATAGAAGCGGTGGGGCTGGAAAACGCCGCGCGCGTGCTGAAGCTGTACCCGTTCGAGATGAGCGGCGGTATGTTGCAGCGCATGATGATTGCGATGGCGGTGCTGTGCGAATCGCCGTTTATCATCGCCGATGAACCAACCACCGACCTTGATGTAGTAGCGCAAGCGCGCATCCTCGATCTACTGGAAAGCATTATGCAAAAACAAGCGCCGGGGATGCTGCTGGTCACCCATGATATGGGCGTAGTAGCGCGTCTGGCGGACGATGTGGCGGTAATGTCTCACGGCAAGATTGTTGAACAGGGCGATGTAGAAACGCTGTTTAACGCCCCCAAACATACGGTGACGCGCAGCCTGGTTTCCGCTCATCTCGCCCTCTACGGTATGGAGCTGGCATCATGACTTTACTTCACGTCTCCAACCTTTCACATCACTATGCGCACGGTGGATTCAGCGGTAAGCACCAGCATCAGGCGGTACTCAATAACGTTTCTCTGACCCTGAAAAGCGGTGAAACCGTCGCCCTGCTGGGACGCAGTGGCTGCGGAAAGAGTACCCTCGCGCGGCTGCTGGTAGGCTTAGAGTCGCCCTCACAAGGGAATATTAGCTGGCGTGGCGAACCGCTGGCGAAACTCAATCGCGCGCAACGTAAAGCGTTCCGCCGTGATATTCAGATGGTGTTTCAGGACTCCATCAGCGCCGTTAACCCACGCAAAACCGTGCGCGAGATCCTGCGAGAACCGATGCGCCACCTGCTATCGCTGAAAAAAGCCGAACAACTGGCGCGCGCCAGTGAAATGCTGAAGGTGGTAGATCTCGATGACAGCGTGCTCGACAAACGCCCACCGCAATTAAGCGGCGGTCAGCTCCAGCGCGTCTGCCTGGCGCGCGCGCTGGCGGTCGAACCGAAACTGCTGATTCTGGATGAAGCCGTTTCTAACCTTGATCTCGTGTTACAAGCGGGCGTCATTCGTCTACTGAAAAAGCTACAACAACAGTTTGGCACCGCCTGCCTGTTCATCACCCACGACTTACGCTTGGTGGAACGTTTCTGTCAGCGGGTGATGGTGATGGACAACGGACAAATCGTCGAAACCCAGGTGGTGGGAGAGAAATTAACTTTTTCCTCTGACGCCGGACGTGTGCTACAAAACGCGGTATTACCCGCATTCCCCGTGCGCCGTCGCGCCACTGAAAAGGTTTAACGCAAATGCAACGAGTCACCATCACGCTTGATGACGATTTACTGGAGACGCTGGACAGCCTGAGCCAGCGTCGTGGCTATAACAACCGTTCCGAAGCTATCCGCGATATTCTGCGCAGCGCCCTGGCGCAGGAGGCCACCCAGCAGCACGGCACACAAGGTTTCGCAGTGCTGTCGTATGTGTATGAGCACGAAAAACGTGACTTAGCCAGCCGTATTGTTTCCACCCAGCATCACCACCACGATCTCTCGGTCGCCACGCTGCATGTCCACATTAATCACGACGACTGTCTGGAAATCGCCGTGCTGAAAGGTGACATGGGTGACGTGCAACATTTTGCCGATGACGTTATCGCCCAGCGCGGCGTGCGACACGGGCATTTACAGTGCCTGCCGAAGGAAGATTGAGTTATTTCTGAAACGCGGAAAGAAAAGATATTAACTGAACTTAATTTATAAAATTAAGTTCAGTTGCATAGATAGATCCTGTAAAGGCAGATGTTCTGCGTAATGAACGCCGCTAAAATTTATAAATGATTCAAACGCTCATTCAGCGTTTCAATAATATAGGTATTAACAGAGACTTGTTGCTGCGCAGCCGCATTATTAAGGCGTTCACTCAGCGATTCTGGATAGCGTAACGTAAAGGTCTTAATCTTTTCTGTACGCGCATAAGGCTCAATACCCGCAGCTTTACAATCCTCAAGATACTCTCGCAGGGAAAGCTCCCCCTCTTTTTGCAGCCCCTGAATGCTGTCAGAGACAAAATCACAATAACCTGACAAGCCCAGGAATTTGCCACGAAATGCATTCAGTTCTGGCACATAGGTAATTACAGCAGGTTGCCCGGCAATCTCCATAGAATTTGGCGTCTTCAGTTTGATCATGGTTTTACCCCTATACTTAGTAACCAGTCACGCACGCTTTCTACAGCGCCTTTATCGGTATCTGGCGACGGATGAGGCCGATGGAAACACGCAACGCTCATATTTAGTATGAACTTACAACGCGAGCCTCTTCCTTCCTTAATTTCTCCGCCTAATGCTTTAACCAGTGACTCTATATCAGACCACTTAATCCCTTGAGGAACAGGAGATTTAAATATTTGATCCAATGTATTTTTTTGTTTCTTCCGTAAAGCCTGTACCTGTGTTCTCATGGCATGTCCTTATGACTTCACTTTATGACATCAATAGTATGACATCACAATATGAAGTCAAGTTTCCCTTCCTTACGCCATTGTCCCAATCGTCTTTCTGAATCGCAGCAGCGCGATGGTGAAAAACGCGCCGCCAATTGCCATCAGCGTCAGGAACTGCGGCCAGACGATTTCAAATCCGGCACCACGATAGAGAATGGCCTGCGCGAGGCTGACAAAGTGTGTCGTCGGCATGGTCAGCATAATGTCCTGCACCATCTGCGGCATACTTTCGCGCGGCGTGGAACCACCGGAAAGCATTTGCAGCGGCAGCAGCACCAGAATCACCAGCAGCCCCAGTTGCGGCATTGAGCGCGCTATCGTCCCCATGAAAATGCCGATTGACGTGGTGGCAAACAGACTGAGCGCCACGCCAAGCATAAACAGCGGGATCGAGCCTTCTATCGGTACGCCCAGCACGCCTTTTACCATCAGCACCAGCGATAATCCCGATACCACCAGCACCACCAGCCCCATCGACCAGACCTTCGCCATCATGATCTCAAACGGCGTTATCGGCATCACCAGTAAATGTTCCACCGTGCCGTGTTCACGCTCGCGGATCAGCGCCGATCCGGTCAAAACAATCGCCAGCATGGTAATGTTGTTGATGATCGCCATCACCCCGCCAAACCACGCGGGATCGAGGTTCGGGTTAAAGCGCATCCGGGTTTCCAGCGATACCAACGGTTCGCTGTTATCACGGTAGCGCGCGACAAAGCTGTTCACTTCACCGTTGATAATATTCTGGATATACCCGTTGCCAGTGAATGCCTGGCTCATGCGCGTGGCATCGACGTTCACCTGAATATCCGGCTGGCGTCCGGCGAGGACATCACGCTGAAAATTAGGCGGAATATTTACCGCAAAGGTATAGCGCCCGGCGTCCAGTCCGGCATCCATCTCATCGGCAGTGATCATCTCCGGCGGCAAAAACCACGGGCGGTAGAAGCTGTTAACGATCCGGTTCGACAACTGCGATTGATCCATATCGGCAATGGCGATCGGCGCCAGGTTCAACGATCCTGGCGTAACGGTTGCCGACGAGTACACCGACACCGTAAACGAGAAGATAATCAGCGTCAGCATTGCTTTATCACCAAGCAGGCTGCGCAACTCTTTGATACCCAGATTAAAAATATTGCGTAAATGGCGCATCATCCCTCCTGTTTTTTCAGCAGCAGGATGCTTAAACCCATCACCAGCGGTATGGCTATCAGCAGCGGGATAAAAAGTTGCCACAAGTCCGTCAGATCCAGCGCCTTCGAAAACGTCCCGCGCGCGATAGTCAGAAAATGACTGGTAGGGTAAACCTCGCCGATCCAACGCCCCGGCCCTTCCAGCGATGCCACCGGATCGATCATCCCGGAAAACTGCGTCGCCGGAATCAACGTGATAATCGCCGTACCGAAAATGGCGGCAATCTGGCTCTTCATAAAAGTGGAGATCAGCAGCCCCATTCCGGTGGCAATGATGATATACAGCAACGCCGCCAGGGTGAGCGTCAGGAAGCTGCCTTTATGCGGCACGCCAAACACAAACACCGACAAGGCGCAGAGCAGGAAAAAGTTCAGCATCCCCAGCGCGATGTACGGTAGCTGTTTGCCGAGCAAAAATTCGCTACGCGTGGTGGGGGTCACGTAAAGGTTGATAATCGACCCCAACTCTTTTTCCCGCACCACGCTAAGGGCGCTTAGCATTGACGGGATCATCATCAGCAGAAGCGGGATCACCGCCGGAACAATCGCTGGCAGGCTTTTTACGTCCGGGTTATAGCGATAGCGCGTCTCAATATTCATCAGTCCGCTTTGGCTGGCGGGCGTCGATTGCCGGCTCGCCACATCCTGTAACCAACTCTGGTGCATTGCCTGCACGTAACCTTTTACCGTTTCGGCGCGGCTGGGCATCGCACCGTCGATCCAGACGCCGAGTTCCACAGGCGTACCACGCGCGATATCGCGCCCGAAATTGGGCGGGATCTCAATTGCCACCGTGATATCGCCCGCACGCATCCGGCGATCCAGCTCGTCATAACTGGTGAGCGGTGGTTGTTCGATAAAGTAACGGGAACCGGAGAGATTGAGCGTCCACGCCTGGCTACTGACAGTCTGGTCGCGATCGAGCACCGCAAAGCGCAGGTTTTCAACATCCATACTGATGCCGTAACCCATTATCAGCATCAGGATCACTGTTCCCATCAGCGCCAGCGTCGAACGGACCGGATCGCGGCGCAGTTCCAGTGCTTCGCGGCGGCTGTAGCTAAACAGACGGCGCAGGCTAAATCCCTGACGCGGGGCGTGGGTGGTGTCGTGTATCACGGGCGGCGCTTCGGCTTCGTTGCTCTGCCCTGCCGCTTCCTGCAAATAGGCGATAAATGCCTCTTCCAGACTGGCAGCTCCGCGTTTCTCAACCAGTTCCTGCGGTGTACCGCTGGCGAGCACTTTTCCGGCGTGCATCAGCGAGATACGGTCGCAGCGTTCCGCTTCGTTCATAAAGTGGGTGGAGATGAAAATGGTCACTTTGTCCTGGCGCGAGAGATCGACCATCAACTGCCAGAACATATCCCTCGCCACCGGATCGACACCAGAAGTAGGCTCATCGAGGATTAACATCTCCGGGCGATGAATCACCGCCACCGCCAGCGAAAGCCGTTGGCGAATGCCGAGCGGCAATGACTCCGGCAGCACATCTTCAACGTCATTGAGCTTAAAACGCTCGCTCATTTCAGCAACTCGCGCAGGAATTTCCGCTTCCGGGATGTGAAACAAACGAGCATGTAACTCCAGGTTTTGCCGCACGGTGAGTTCGTTATAGAGCGAAAACGCCTGCGACATATAGCCCACCCGACGGCGAGTATCGATATCTTTTGGATCAACCGGTTGCCCAAACAGCCACGCCTCACCTTCGCTGGCGGGCAGCAGCCCAGTAAGCATTTTCATGGTGGTGGATTTACCGCAGCCGTTCGAACCGAGGAAGCCAAAAATCTCCCCGCGTGGAATGCGGAAATTGACGTGATCAACGGCAACGAAGGAACCAAAACGCATGGTCAGATCGCGCGCTTCGATGGCAATCTCTGCGTTTTCAGGTTGATACGGTGGGATCACTACCGCCTGATGCGCCTGGCGTTGCGCTTGCGGTAACAGATTAATAAATGCTTCTTCCAGCGTGGCGCTTTGCGTTTGCTGACGCAGTTCTTCGGCGCTACCGGTCGCCAGCACTTCTCCGGCATTCATCGCCACCAGCCAGTCGAAGCGTTCGGCCTCTTCCATATAGGCAGTGGCGACCAGCACGCTCATATTGCTCTGCCGCTGGCGAATACTGTCGATGAGATCCCAGAACTGAGCGCGAGAGAGCGGGTCAACCCCCGTCGTTGGCTCATCAAGAATCAACAATTCCGGGTCGTGGATTAACGCACAGCATAGTCCAAGTTTTTGCTTCATCCCGCCGGAGAGCTTTCCCGCTGGACGATCGCGAAACGGTGCTAACCCGGTGCTGGTCAGCAGCTCATTAATTCGGACTTCCCGCTCCGCTTTGTCGTGACCGAACAGGCGGGCGAAAAAATCGACGTTTTCATATACCGACAAGGTGTGGTAGAGGTTTTTGCCCAGCCCCTGCGGCATCCAGGCGATACGCGGGCAGACGTCGCGGCGATGCTTCGGGTCGCGCATATCGCCGCCCAGCACGATCACGTTGCCCTGCTCAATGACGCGGGCACCGGAAATCAGCGATAACAAACTCGACTTCCCGACGCCGTCCGGGCCAATCAGCCCGACCATGCAGCGTGCCGGAATATCGAGAGTGATATTGTTCAGCGCAACGGTTTTTCCATAATGCTGGCTCACGCCCGCCAGTTGCGCGACAGGCGGAACGGGAACCAGTTCCAGATGCGTCATTGCGGCAACCTCACCACCAGGTCTTCAGGCCACGGACGTTCTTCGTTCACCCGCACCCACGCCACGCCCGGCAAACCGGTTTTGACATATTCCAGATGTTGCTGGAGTAATTCCGGTGGGATACGCGCTTTGACGCGGAACATCAGTTTCAGCCGTTCATCGCTGGTTTCGACGGTTTTTGGCGTGAACTGGGCGACGCTGGCGACAAAACTGATGGTCGCAGGAATACGCAAATCTGGCGCGGCATCGAGGATCAGCCGTGCTTCGCCGCCTAGTTTCAGTGTGCCCGCCTGTTCGGTTGGCAGGAAGAAGGTCATATAAACGTCGCTCAGATCGACCATATTCAGCACCCGACCGCCTGCCGCCAGCACTTCGCCTGGCTCAGCAACCCGATACTGCACACGCCCATCGCGCGGGGCTTTTAGTTCACTGTCATCGATATCTGCGGCAATGCGCCGTTCAGTGGCTTGCGCAGCTTCTACACGCGTTTGTGCCTGAATGATATTGGTACGAGCCGCTTCTATAGCGGCTTTAGAAGCCGAAACCTGGGCTTTTGCCGATTCCAGCGCAGCACGGGCGCTTTCGGCGGCGGCGCGGTCGTCATCCAGTTGTTGCGCAGAAATAGCTCCACGATGGGCGAGCGAGCGGGAACGCGTATGACGTTTGGCAACGGAGTCCAGTTCGGCCTGGCGTTGATTAACCAGTGACTGTGCGGCACGAGTTTCACTTTGCCGCTGTTCCAGCAAAGCCTGCGCGGCGGCAACAGCACTTTGCGCCTCTTTGATTTGCGCGATGGCTTCCAGTCGCTGCTCCTGCAACACGCGAGTGTCCATCTTCGCCAGCACTTCACCTTCACGGACAAACTGCCCCTCTTTCACCAGAATGGTGTCGATACGCCCGGCAATTTTACTGGCGATATCCACTTCCGTCGCTTCAATGCGACCATTACTGACGGCAAAACCCTCCGGTACACCTGCCGGACGCAATAACCACCACGCCAGGACGGCAGCAACCGCCAGTAACCCTACAACCCACCACGCCAGATGGCGCTTAATCTTATCCATAATCGACCCGCCATAATCCCTGTAAGTAAACGACGCGTGTTACAGCAGCCGCCGAACGATGTTCAGCGAATTCTTCCATCCAGGATGAGAAGGAAACGGCATATACGACCAGGGCGCCGCAAGATGAGCGCCAACGGGGAAGGCTTAGTGAAAACGGGTAGTAATGTTGTCATCATCAGCATTCCTGGCCGTAAATGAAACACGCATACTCATAAGTTAAATCAATTAAATACTAACAGTTATATTCATGTTGTCTATTTGATTACAATCAGCTTGTGATACATCACGATGTTCTACATTTCGATTACGTTTTTAACCCAAAATATCCTTAACAGGAACGGTGACTATCACACAGCGTTATTATTCTCTTGTGTACAAATATCTTAACGAAAGGTAATAAGGTATTTTTGCGAAAAAGGGTGGATGAGAAAAAGCAGCGTTTTAAGCAACGATGAAAAATAAGGAAAAGATATTAATTCAGAATTAGCTGTAGGATAAATATTTATTTGCCAGCATTAACTCGCCTATAAATTTCAATACTCAGAACAATAAATCCGGTTATAGTAAAGTTACTTTTTACAATTAGTGGTATCTCATTGTTATATTTAATTGACTAAAAATACTACTTACACGCTTTCTGACATTAGCGGAAACGCATATGGAGATTGAGATGAACATATATATCGGATGGTTGTTTAAATTAATCCCTTTGATAATGGGTATAATATGCATCGCGTTAGGTGATTTTGTATTAGCAGGTTCTGGGCAAAGTGAATATTTCGTTGCAGGGCATGTTTTAATTTCTCTTTCTGCAATATGCCTGGCGTTGTTCACTACAGCATTTATTATCATCTCTCAGTTAACTCATGGTGTGAATAAATTCTACAACACGCTATTTCCTATTATTGGTTATGCAGGTTCCGTTGCAACGATGATTTGGGGATGGTCTCTGCTGGCAAGCGATAATGTGATGGTGGATGAATTTGTTGCCGGGCACGTTATTTTTGGTGTTGGGATGATTGCCGCCTGCGTATCAACCGTCGCGGCATCTTCCGGGCATTTTCTGCTCATCCCGAAAAACGCAGCAGGGAGTAAAAGCGATGGAACTCCGCTTCAGGCTTATTCTTCGTTTATTGGTAATTGCTTAATTGCCGTGCCACTACTTCTGACTCTCTTTGGTTTCCTCTGGTCAGTTGCGCTTTTGCGTAGTGCAGATATTCCAGCGCATTATGTTGCAGGCCATGTATTCCTGGGGCTAACGGCAATTTGCGCTTGTCTTATTGGCCTGGTCGCCACTATTGTTCATCAAACGCGGAACACATTCTCAGCGAAAGAACATTGGCTCTGGTGTTATTGGGTTATTTTGCTCGGCTCACTTACCGTTATTCAGGGTATCTACGTATTAATCAGTTCAGATGCAAGCGCCCGTCTGGCACCCGGCATTATTCTCATTTGTCTGGGGATGATCTGCTACAGCATTTTCTCCAAAGTGTGGCTGTTGGCGTTAGTCTGGAGACGCACCTGTTCGTTAACCAACAAAATACCAATGATACCGGTATTTACCTGTCTGTTTTGCCTGTTCCTCGCGGCGTTCCTTGCTGAAATTGCGCAAATCGATATGGCTTACTTTATTCCCTCGCGAGTTTTGGTTGGCTTAGGTGCAGTGTGTTTTACACTGTTTTCCATCGTTTCTATATTAGAAGCGGGTTCTGCGAAAAAATAATAGAAAAGGCTTTAGATAAGGTGTCGAATGTCTTATCTGGGCTTTATTCAGGTTAATCCCCCCTGGTTACACCGCGAAAACGAGGGGGCATTTTGCTTCTTATTCTGCCGCCAAATCCTGCGCACAAGCCCACGCACTCGACCATGCCCACTGGAAGTTATAGCCCCCCAGCCAGCCGGTGACGTCCATCACTTCACCAATGAAGTACAGCCCCGGCACTTTGCGCGCTTCCATTGTCCGTGAAGAGAGTTCGTTGGTGTCCACTCCGCCGAGCGTCACTTCGGCGGTGCGATAGCCTTCAGTGCCGTTAGGTTGTACGCGCCAGTCGGTCAATGTGGTAATCAGCGCCTGTTGATCACGCACGTTGAGCTGTTTTAGCGAGACATCCGGGATTTGCCCGAGTTGTTGTAACCGTTCAACCAACCGTTTCGGCAGATGAACCGCCAGGGTGTTCTTCAGGCTCTGGTTTGGATGTGCGTTACGCTGCTCATTAAGGAAGGTTTCGAGATCCACATCCGGTAGCAGATTGATGCTGACAAATTCTCCCGGCTGCCAGTAGCTGGAAATCTGTAATACCGCAGGGCCGGATAAGCCACGATGAGTGAAGAGTAAGTTCTCGCGGAATACGGTGCCGTTTTCAGCGGTGATCACCGAAGGCGCCGCCACGCCTGCCAGCACCTGTAACTCTTCCAGCAACGGTTTATGCAGAGTGAATGGCACCAGGCCAGCGCGGGTGGGCAACACGTTGAGGCCAAATTGTTCGGCAATCTTATAACCGAACGGCGATGCGCCCAGACCAGGCATCGAGAGGCCTCCGGTGGCAATGACCAGTTTATCGCAGCCGACGGTCATACCGTTCAGTTCAAGCGTAAACCCCGTTTCATCCTTTGCCACACTCAGCACTTCGCTGCGCAATCTGAAGGTCACATTACCCTTTTCACACTCATCCACCAGCATGTCGACAATCTGCTGTGCAGAGTCATCACAGAAGAGTTGCCCTAACGTTTTCTCGTGCCAGGCGATGCCGTGTTTATTGACCAGATCAATGAAATCCCACTGGGTAAAACGCGCGAGTGCAGACTTACAAAAATGCGGATTCTGGCTCAGATAGGCGCCAGGCTCGACATAAAGGTTGGTAAAGTTGCAGCGTCCACCGCCAGACATGAGGATTTTGCGCCCCGGTTTTTTACCATTATCAATCAGCAAAACTCTGCGTCCCGCCTGACCTGCCAGCGCAGAACAGAACATACCAGCCGCACCAGCGCCTATAATAATGGCATCAAACCTTTCCACGTTGCGCTCCTCTTAGAAAAAACGGGCGTGAATTGTAAAGATTCCTCAGTGGTCGCACCAGCATCAATATTACTTAGGGGAAGTATTTACCTGAATTATATAAGATAATTATTTTTTGAGCAAAAATCATACAGGAGGCAAATCAAAAAAATCTATATTTCACTTTGCCCGCGCCGCGAAAGTCACTGATAATGCGCCGCGTTCATGTCCTCAAAATGGCGTAACGTCCTATGCTACATTTGTTTGCTGGCCTGGATTTGCATACCGGGCTGTTATTATTGCTTGCACTGGCTTTTGTGCTGTTCTACGAAGCCATTAATGGTTTCCATGACACAGCCAACGCTGTGGCAACTGTCATCTATACCCGCGCGATGCGTTCTCAGCTCGCAGTGGTTATGGCGGCAGTGTTCAACTTTTTGGGTGTTTTGCTGGGTGGTCTGAGTGTTGCCTATGCCATTGTGCATATGCTGCCGACAGACTTGCTGCTTAATATGGGATCGTCTCATGGCCTTGCCATGGTGTTCTCTATGTTACTGGCGGCGATTATCTGGAACCTGGGTACCTGGTACTTTGGTTTACCTGCATCCAGCTCTCATACGCTGATTGGCGCAATCATCGGTATTGGTTTAACCAATGCGTTGATGACCGGTACGTCAGTGGTGGATGCACTCAATATCCCGAAAGTATTAAGTATTTTCGCATCTCTGATCGTTTCCCCTATTGTCGGCCTGGTGTTTGCTGGCGGTCTGATTTTCTTGCTGCGTCGCTACTGGAGCGGCACCAAGAAACGCGCCCGTATCCACCTGACCCCAGCGGAGCGTGAAAAGAAAGACGGTAAGAAAAAACCGCCGTTCTGGACGCGTATCGCGCTGATCCTTTCCGCTGTCGGCGTGGCGTTTTCCCACGGCGCGAACGATGGTCAGAAAGGCATTGGTCTGGTTATGCTGGTGCTGATTGGCGTCGCACCAGCGGGCTTCGTGGTTAATATGAATGCCTCAGGCTACGAAATCACTCGTACCCGTGATGCAATCAACAACGTGGAAGCTTACTTTGAGCAACACCCTGCACTGCTGAAACAGGCGACCGGTGCTGATCAGTTAGTACCGACTCCGGAAGCAGGCGCAACACAACCTGCGGAGTTCCATTGCCATCCGTCGAATACCATTAACGCGCTCAATCGCCTGAAAGGCATGTTGACTGCTGACGTGGAAAGCTACGACAAGCTGTCGCTTGACCAACGTAGCCAGATGCGCCGCATTATGCTGTGCGTATCTGACACCATCGACAAAGTGGTGAAAATGCCTGGCGTCACAGCAGATGATCAGCGTCTGTTGAAGAAACTGAAGTCCGATATGCTGAGTACCATCGAGTACGCTCCGGTGTGGATCATCATGGCGGTCGCGCTGGCATTAGGTATCGGTACGATGATTGGCTGGCGTCGTGTGGCAACGACTATCGGTGAGAAAATCGGTAAGAAAGGCATGACCTACGCTCAGGGGATGTCTGCCCAGATGACGGCTGCGGTGTCTATCGGCCTGGCGAGTTATACCGGGATGCCGGTTTCCACCACTCACGTACTCTCCTCTTCCGTAGCGGGGACGATGGTTGTTGATGGCGGCGGCTTACAGCGTAAAACAGTAACCAGCATTCTGATGGCGTGGGTGTTTACCCTCCCGGCTGCGATACTGCTCTCCGGCGGGCTGTACTGGATCTCCTTGCAGTTCCTGTAATCGCACGCAGAAAAACGAGCGGGTCAACTGAATGACCCGCTTTTTTTATGCGTTATTGCTGTGGTACTTAATGCCAGATCATCAATGCAATCAGGCTTACCACGACCAGACCACACAATGCGCTGGTCAGAATAAACTGCCGACGCACACGCTCGCAGCGACGAATAAACTCATCATCGTGATGATCGCGATACCTCTGAGCATAGATATACCAGACGAGACGCACCTGTTTGTTAGGTTGGCCATGTGAGGTAAAAAAGCCCCCTCCATCTACATATTGATAGAGCAATGGATCGCAATTACGCAGTACCACTAACAACGCGCGTAGTGATGAGAAATAGCGCGCCATGTTAACAATGCAAACGACACATAAAGCCCAAAATAATGCGACGGTGCTTATCATACCTCCTCCCCGGCGACCTGCCCACGGAGTTCCACTCCGGGGCTACCGCTCCCGATACGCTGCCAATCAGTTAACACCAGGTCCTGGAGAAACCGCTTTTGTCGTGACACACATCCGAGCGGCTCTATAGATAGTGTAGGAGATCAGCTTGTTTTTTTTCCATAAGGTTAACCACTATCAATATATTCATCTCGAAAATTTGATTATCTGATTGGTAAGCAAGGCGGATTGACGGATCATCTGGGTCGCTATAAGGTAAGGATGGTCTTAACACTGAATCTTTACGGCTGGGTTAGCCCCGCGCACGTAGTTCGCAGGACGCGGGTGACGTAACGGCACAAGAAACGCTAGCTGGCCAGTCATCGACAACTTTATGGAAGGAGTAACACTATGGCTTATAAACACATTCTCATCGCGGTCGATCTCTCCCCGGAAAGCAAAGTTCTGGTAGAGAAAGCAGTCTCTATGGCTCGCCCCTACAATGCGAAGGTTTCTCTGATCCACGTAGATGTAAACTACTCTGACCTATACACCGGGCTTATTGATGTGAATCTGGGTGATATGCAGAAACGCATCTCCGAAGAGACGCATCACGCGCTGACCGAGCTCTCTACCAACGCAGGTTACCCAATCACTGAAACCCTGAGCGGCAGCGGCGATCTGGGTCAGGTTCTGGTGGATGCAATCAAGAAATACGATATGGATCTGGTTGTTTGTGGTCATCACCAGGACTTCTGGAGCAAACTGATGTCTTCCGCGCGTCAACTTATCAACACCGTTCACGTTGATATGCTGATTGTTCCGCTGCGCGACGAAGAAGAATAATCATCCCCTCCCGACTTGCCCCCGACGCCCGCTTATGCGGGCGTTCTGCTTTTGCGCTCTCCTGTTTTCCAGATGCGGCCAGCAGGCTCATAGATACCCGGGGCTATCCAAATTTTCAGCATCTCAAAAATCAGAATGTAAAACCATCTCACTTCAAACAACCAGCATGATTAGCTGGTTACTTTCTGTCGAAATAGTGCATATAACTATTTACCACATCAATATTAAAAATCTTAGACATCTGTAAAATCTTTCGCGTGCAACCACTTACGCGTTCATACTTTTCAGGATGGTATTGGAAGGTTAATAAATATGAATACAACAACACCCACCGGGATGCTGCAACAACCTCGCCCATTTTTCATGATCTTTTTTGTCGAATTATGGGAGCGATTCGGCTACTACGGCGTGCAAGGCGTGCTGGCGGTTTTCTTCGTTAAACAACTCGGATTCTCACAAGAGCAGGCCTTTGTCACCTTTGGCGCTTTTGCTGCGCTGGTCTATGGACTTATCTCCATTGGTGGCTATGTCGGCGACCACCTGCTTGGGACTAAACGCACCATTGTTCTTGGGGCTATTGTGCTGGCGATTGGTTACTTCACGACCGGAATGTCGCTACTTAAGCCTGATCTGATTTTCATCGCCCTGGGCACTATTGCCGTCGGCAACGGCTTGTTTAAAGCCAACCCGGCAAGCCTGCTTTCTAAATGCTATCCACCGAAAGACCCGCGTCTGGATGGTGCTTTCACTCTGTTTTACATGTCGATCAATATTGGTTCATTGGTGGCGCTGTCGCTGGCACCAGTGATTGCCGATAGATTTGGTTATTCCGTTACCTATAACCTGTGCGGGGCAGGTCTGATTGTCGCGCTACTGGTCTACATCGCCTGTCGCGGGATGGTGCAAGATATTGGTTCAGATCCTGACTTCCGACCACTGAACTTCGGCAAACTGTTGTACGTGTTGATTGGCAGCGTAGTGATGATCTTCGTCTGTGCATGGCTGATGCACAACGTAGAAGTCGCCAATCTGGTGCTGATCGCCCTCTCCATCGTCGTCACCATTATCTTCTTCCGTCAGGCATTCAAGCTGGATAAAACCGGGCGCAATAAAATGTTTGTCGCCTTTGTCCTGATGCTCGAAGCGGTGGTGTTTTACATCCTCTATGCCCAGATGCCAACGTCGCTGAACTTCTTTGCCATCAACAACGTACATCATGAAATTCTCGGTTTTTCCATCAACCCGGTCAGCTTCCAGGCGCTTAACCCATTCTGGGTGGTACTCGCCAGCCCAATACTGGCGGGCATTTACACGCATCTGGGTAACAAAGGCAAAGACCTCTCGATGCCGATGAAATTTACTCTCGGCATGTTTATGTGCTCGCTGGGATTTCTGACTGCCGCCGCTGCGGGAATGTGGTTTGCTGATGCGCAGGGGCTGACATCGCCGTGGTTTATCGTGCTGGTTTACTTGTTCCAGAGCCTGGGTGAACTGTTTATTAGCGCCCTGGGTCTGGCGATGGTTGCTGCTCTGGTGCCACAGCATTTGATGGGCTTTATTCTGGGAATGTGGTTTCTGACGCAGGCTGCCGCGTTCTTGCTCGGCGGCTATGTGGCGACATTTACCGCAGTGCCAGACAATATTACCGATCCGCTTGAGACGTTACCTGTCTACACCAACGTGTTTGGTAAGATTGGTCTGGTCACGCTGGGCGTTGCAGTAGTGATGCTGATGATGGTGCCCTGGCTGAAACGAATGATTGAGACGCCGGAAAGCCATTGATGATTCTTGCAGAAAAACGGGTAGCTATAACGCTACCCGTTTTCACTTTTACACCGGCGTTCCGGCATAAATATCAAAGCGATGCCCTTTGGTGACAACCGCGTTCGGTGTGGCAATGTTTGCCAGCGGCGGCGCGTAGTCCGGGCGCTTTACCACCACACGTTTGGTCGCCAGTTGCCGCGCAGGCTCCAGCAACCCATCGGCATCGAGATCCGGCCCCACCAGCGACTGAAACACTCGCATCTCTTTCTTCACCAGCGCGCTTTTCTGCTTATGTGGGAACATCGGGTCAAGATAGACCACTTGCGGGCGTGGGGTAATATCGGTTAGCGCCGTCAAACTGGAAGCGTGAATCAACTGCAACCGTTCCTGCAACCAGCCACCAATTTCCGCATCGGCATAGCCACGCGCTAGGCCATCGTCGAGCAGCGCGGCAACTACCGGATTACGCTCCAGCATCCGTACACGACAACCGACAGAAGCCAGCACGAAGGCATCACGACCTAATCCTGCGGTCGCATCGACGACATCCGGCAGATAATCGCCCTTAATGCCCACCGCTTTTGCTACCGCTTCGCCGCGACCACCGCCGAATTTGCGTCGGTGCGCCATTGCCCCGCCGACAAAATCAACGAAAATGCCGCCGAGTTTCGGCTCATCACGCTTACGCAGTTCCAGATGCTCTGGCGTTAACACCAAGGCCATCAGATTGTCTTCATCGTGCTCCAGCCCCCAGCGGGTCGCCAGAACAGATAAGGCGCCGTCTCCGGCGCCCGATTCATCAATTAAGCAGATTTTCACTGAATGATCAGCCCTTAATGCCGTAGTGCTCCAGCATCGCATCCAGTTGCGGTTCGCGACCACGGAAGCGTTTGAACAGTTCCATCGGCTCTTCTGAACCGCCACGGCTCAGAATGTTGTCGAGGAACGACTGTCCAGTATCACGGTTGAAAATCCCCTCTTCCTCAAAGCGCGAGAAAGCATCCGCCGCCAGCACATCAGCCCACAGGTAGCTGTAGTAACCTGCTGCATAACCACCAGCAAAGATATGGCTAAATGCATGTGGGAAACGGCCCCATGACGGAGACGGCACCACGGCAACCAGTTTTTTGATTTCTGCCAGGGTTTCGAGGATTTTTGCCCCCTGATCCGGACGGAATTCCGCATGGAGGCGGAAATCGAACAGACCGAACTCCAGCTGACGCAGAATAAACAGCGCCGCCTGGTAGTTCTTCGCCGCCAGCATTTTATCCAGCAACTCTTTCGGCAGCGGTTCGCCGGTTTCATAGTGACCGGAGATAAACGCCAGCGCCTCCGGCTCCCAGCACCAGTTTTCCATAAACTGACTCGGCAGTTCGACCGCATCCCACGGCACACCGCTGATACCGGAAACACCGGCGGTTTCGATGCGGGTCAGCATATGATGCAGGCCGTGACCGAACTCGTGGAACAGGGTGATCACTTCGTCATGGGTAAACAGCGCCGGTTTACCGTTCACCGGGCGGTTGAAGTTACAGGTCAGATAAGCGACCGGTTTTTGCAGCGAACCGTCGGCTTTGCGCATCTGGCCTACGCAGTCATCCATCCACGCCCCGCCGCGCTTGTTCTCACGGGCATACAGGTCGAGGTAGAAGCTGCCGCGCAGTTCGTTGTTCTCATCATACAGTTCGAAGAAACGCACATCAGGATGCCAGACATCAACATCTTTACGCTCTTTGGCGGTGATGCCGTAAATACGTTTCACCACTTCAAACAGGCCGTTAACCGCTTTGTTTTCCGGGAAGTACGGACGCAGTTGTTCGTCGCTGATGCTGTAGAGGTGCTGTTTCTGTTTTTCGCTGTAGTAAGCGATATCCCACGGCTGCAACTCATCCACACCAAATTCGGCTTTGGCGAAGGCACGCAGTTGCGCCAGCTCTTTTTCGCCCTGCGGACGCGCACGTTTTGCCAGATCGGTTAAGAAATCAAGCACCTGCTGCGGATTTTCTGCCATTTTAGTGGCAAGCGATTTGAAGGCGTAGTTTTCAAAACCCAGCAATTGCGCCAGTTCGTGACGCAGGGTGAGGATCTCTTCCATCACCTTGCTGTTGTCCCACTTACCGGCGTTCGGGCCTTGATCGGAGGCGCGTGTGCTGTAAGCGCGATACATCTCTTCGCGCAGAGACTGGTTGTCGCAGTAAGTCATTACCGGCAGGTAGCTTGGGATATCCAGCGTCAGCAGATAGCCTTCCAGTTCTTTCGCTTCGGCCTGGGCTTTTGCTGCAGCCAGCGCGCTTTCTGGCATACCCGCCAGCTCAGCTTCGTCGGTAACGAGTTTAGTCCAGCCCATCGTCGCATCGAGGACGTTGTTGCTGTACTGGTTGCCCAGCTCGGAGAGACGGGTGGCAATCTCGCCGTAGCGTTGCTGTTTCTCTTTCGGCAGACCGATGCCCGACAGTTCAAAATCACGCAGTGCGTTATCAACCGCTTTCTTCTGTGCCGTGTTCAGCGTGGCGTAATGATCGCCATCGCGCAGATCGCGATACGCTTTATACAGCCCTTCATGTTGCCCTACCCAGGTGCTGTATTCTGACAGCAGCGGCAGCGTTTGTTCGTAGGCTTCGCGCAGCTCCGGGCTATTTTTCACCGAGTTCAGGTGGCTGACCGGGGAGAAAATACGTCCCAGCACATCGTCCACTTCTGCCAGCGGTTGGCAGAAATTTTCCCAGGTGTACGGTGCCCCCTGCGCTACCACGCGCTCCACATTTTCGCGACAGTCGTTCAGCGCCTTAGTCACGGCAGGAACGACATGTTCCGGGAGAATTTTAGAAAACGGAGGCAATTCAAAGGGAGTCAGTAACGGATTCGTCATAGGTACAGTCCTGGTTAAATAGAGGGAACGAAACGCTCACAGGCGCTTTCGCCGGAGGCGACGCAGACGTCTTATCCGGCCTACGTTAATAGGCCGATGCCATCCGACGCGTAATGGGTAATAGCATGGGGTTAAGTGTAGTGAATTTCAATGAGAAACGTTACGCTTTCGCGGCGACGTCCTCTTTTCGGTATACTGTCCTGATATGCTTTTGTGCGCCCCAAATACGGGCCGATTTTTACTTACCGGAACACCTTTACCCATGCTCAGTTATCGCCACAGCTTTCACGCTGGCAACCACGCCGACGTCCTTAAACATACCGTTCAGAGCCTGATCATCGAGTCGCTGAAAGAGAAAGATAAACCGTTTCTCTATCTCGATACCCACGCAGGGGCCGGGCGTTATCAGTTAGGCAGCGAACATGCCGAGCGTACCGGCGAATATCTCGAAGGTATCGCCCGTATCTGGCAGCAGGACGATTTGCCCGCAGAACTGGAGCCGTACATCAATGTGGTAAAACACTTCAACCGTAGCGGACAGTTGCGTTACTACCCCGGTTCGCCATTGATTGCCCGTCAGTTACTGCGTGAACAAGACAGCCTGCAACTGACCGAGCTACATCCGAGCGATTTCCCGTTGCTGCGTTCTGAATTTCAGAAAGACAGCCGTGCGCGCGTAGAAAAAGCCGACGGCTTCCTGCAACTGAAAGCAAAACTGCCGCCAGTTTCCCGTCGTGGCCTGATCCTTATCGACCCACCGTATGAAATGAAAACCGACTATCAGGCGGTGGTCAGCGGGATAGCAGAAGGCTACAAACGTTTCGCTACCGGCACTTACGCGTTGTGGTATCCGGTGGTGTTGCGCCAGCAGATCAAGCGCATGATCCACGACCTGGAAGCGACCGGCATTCGCAAAATTCTGCAAATTGAACTGGCGGTGCTGCCGGACAGCGACCGCCGTGGTATGACCGCTTCCGGCATGATTGTGATTAATCCACCGTGGAAGCTGGAGCAGCAAATGAACAACGTGCTGCCGTGGCTGCACAGCAAACTGGTTCCGGCAGGCACCGGGCACGCCACCGTAAGCTGGATCGTGCCAGAGTAATTGCAGCCATTGCTGGCACCTATTACGTCTCGCGCTACAATCGCGGTAATCAACGATAAGGACACTCTGTCATGACTAAACACTATGATTACATCGCCATCGGCGGCGGCAGCGGCGGTATCGCCTCCATCAACCGCGCGGCTATGTACGGCCAAAAATGTGCGCTGATTGAAGCCAAAGAACTGGGCGGCACCTGCGTGAACGTCGGCTGCGTGCCGAAAAAAGTGATGTGGCACGCGGCGCAAATCCGTGAAGCGATCCACATGTACGGCCCGGATTATGGTTTCGATACCACCATCAATAAGTTCAACTGGGAAACGTTGATCGCCAGCCGTACCGCCTATATCGACCGTATTCATACCTCCTATGAAAACGTGCTCGGTAAAAATAACGTTGATGTAATCAAAGGCTTTGCCCGCTTCGTTGATGCCAAAACGCTGGAGGTAAACGGCGAAACCATCACGGCCGATCATATTCTGATCGCCACCGGTGGTCGTCCAAGCCACCCGGATATTCCGGGCGTGGAATACGGCATTGATTCCGATGGTTTCTTTGCCCTACCCGCTTTGCCAGAGCGTGTAGCGGTTGTTGGTGCGGGTTACATCGCCGTTGAACTGGCTGGCGTGATTAACGGCCTCGGCGCGAAGACGCATCTGTTTGTGCGTAAACACGCGCCGCTGCGCAGCTTTGACCCGATGATCTCCGAAACGCTGGTCGAAGTGATGAACGCCGAAGGCCCGCAACTGCACACTAACGCCATCCCGAAAGCGGTGGTGAAAAATGCCGATGGCAGCCTGACGCTGGAGCTGGAAGATGGTCGCAGTGAAACGGTAGATTGCCTGATTTGGGCGATTGGCCGTGAACCTGCCAATGACAACATCAACCTCGAAGCCGCTGGCGTTAAAACCAACGAAAAAGGCTATATCGTCGTCGATAAATATCAAAATACCAACGTTGAAGGTATTTACGCGGTGGGCGATAACACAGGCGCAGTGGAACTGACGCCGGTCGCGGTAGCGGCAGGTCGCCGTCTCTCTGAACGCCTGTTTAATAACAAGCCGGATGAGCATCTGGATTACAGCAACATTCCGACCGTGGTCTTCAGCCATCCGCCGATTGGTACTGTTGGTTTAACGGAGCCGCAGGCGCGCGAGCAGTACGGCGACGATCAGGTGAAAGTGTATAAATCCTCTTTCACCGCCATGTATACCGCCGTCACCACTCACCGCCAGCCGTGCCGCATGAAGCTGGTGTGCGTTGGATCGGAAGAGAAGATTGTCGGTATTCACGGCATTGGTTTTGGCATGGACGAAATGTTGCAGGGCTTCGCGGTGGCGCTGAAGATGGGCGCAACCAAAAAAGACTTCGACAACACGGTTGCCATTCACCCGACGGCGGCAGAAGAGTTCGTGACAATGCGTTAAATGTTAAAGGGCAAAGAGTGGTGTGCTCTTTGCCCTTAGTTACGTTTCCGCTATCAGTTCAGAAGCTGAAGCAGAAAGCGGATCAGTTCCAGCAGCGCAATTAACGCCCCAAGAACGATGATTGCTTTATCAATCACCCGTTTTCTCCATGCGATGGAGTGAGAATGCATCCGCTTACTCATCCACTGCCTGTCACGGCGCATGTCCCATTGTTAGATGACGACTATCTCACTCCGGCCAGAGCATCAGTTAACGGCACCACCCGTACTTCTGACCAGGACTTTGAAAGCGTTTATGCGCATTGTCAGAGTGAAAATGTCTCAGAGCTAACTGGATAATCATACAGTACATACAGGTTATAAAACCAGCTCGTCCTTGCAATAGTTTCAGTATGGTATTAGCATTGATGCGTTAGATGATGACTATCTCACTCCAGCCAGAGCCACCAACTCAGGGCTGGAAAGTAAAAAACCGACGCAAAGTCGGTTTTTTTACATCCGGATTCGGACAAGGCTTAATATGACGATGACCCAGTGAAAGTATATAAATCGTCACTGCGATATATACCGAAGTGCCCCCTCCGCCAGCTGAAGAAATTGCTAATTCTTGCAATGTTAGCCACTGGCTAATAGTATTGAGCTGTTAGATAAGAGCTCTCTCACTCCAGCCAGAGCCACCAACTCAGGGCTGGAAAGTAAAAAACCGACGCAAAGTCGGTTTTTTTACGTCCTGATTCAGACCTCCTTTCGAATGAATAGCCAACTCAAAATTCACACCTATTACCATCTTCTGCACTTACACATTCGTTAAGTCATATATGTTTTTGACTTATCCGCTTCGAAGAGAGACACTACCTGCAACAATCAGGAGCGCAATATGTCATTTCTGTTACCCATCCAATTGTTCAAAATTCTTGCTGATGAAACCCGTCTGGGCATCGTTTTACTGCTTAGCGAACTGGGAGAGTTATGCGTCTGCGATCTCTGCACTGCCCTCGATCAGTCGCAGCCCAAGATATCCCGCCATCTGGCATTGCTGAGGGAAAGCGGTTTATTGCTGGATCGCAAGCAAGGTAAGTGGGTTCATTACCGCCTATCGCCGCATATTCCAGCATGGGCGGCGAAAATTATTGATGAGGCCTGGAGATGTGAACAGGAAAATGTTCAGGCTGTTATCCGTAACCTGGCCCGACAAAATTGTTCCGCAGACAATAAGAATATTTGCAGTTAAAAATTTTATCTAAACACATATGGATTTTCGCATGTGTTTTATCCGGGAGGCATTATGTTACTGGCAGGCGCTATCTTTGTCCTGACCATTGTATTGGTTATCTGGCAGCCGAAAGGTTTAGGCATCGGCTGGAGTGCGACGCTGGGCGCGGTGCTGGCGTTAATGACGGGCGTGGTTCATCCGGGCGATATTCCGGTGGTGTGGAATATCGTCTGGAATGCAACTGCCGCATTTATTGCCGTTATTATCATCAGTCTGCTGCTGGATGAATCCGGCTTTTTCGAATGGGCGGCGCTGCACGTTTCACGCTGGGGCAATGGACGCGGTCGCCTGTTGTTTACCTGGATTGTCCTGCTCGGCGCTGCCGTTGCTGCCCTGTTTGCCAATGATGGCGCGGCGCTTATTTTAACGCCGATTGTCATCGCCATGCTGCTGGCGTTAGGGTTCAGCAAAGGCACTACGCTGGCGTTCGTGATGGCAGCCGGATTCATTGCCGATACCGCCAGCCTGCCGCTTATCGTCTCCAACCTGGTGAATATCGTTTCGGCAGATTTCTTTGGCCTCGGCTTTCGCGAATACGCATCGGTGATGGTGCCGGTGGATATCGCCGCGATACTGGCCACGCTGGTGATGCTACATCTCTACTTTCGCAAAGACATTCCGCAGAACTACGATATGGCGCTGCTGAAAGCACCGGCAGAAGCAATTAAAGATCCCGCCACCTTCAAAACTGGCTGGGTTGTTTTACTGTTTCTGCTGGTGGGATTTTTCGTCCTGGAACCGCTCGGCATTCCGGTAAGCGCCATTGCGGCAGTGGGCGCGCTGATATTATTTGCCGTCGCTAAGCGCGGTCATGCGATTAATACGGGTAAAGTCCTGCGCGGTGCACCCTGGCAGATTGTCATCTTCTCGCTCGGTATGTATCTGGTGGTTTATGGCCTGCGCAATGCCGGGTTAACGGAATATCTTTCTGGCGTACTCAACGTGCTGGCGGATAACGGCCTGTGGGCCGCGACGCTGGGCACCGGATTCCTCACCGCCTTCCTCTCTTCTATTATGAACAATATGCCGACGGTACTGGTTGGCGCGTTGTCCATTGATGGCAGCACGGCATCTGGCGTTATCAAAGAAGCGATGGTTTATGCCAACGTGATTGGCTGCGATTTGGGGCCGAAAATCACCCCAATTGGTAGCCTGGCGACGCTGCTCTGGCTGCACGTACTTTCGCAGAAGAATATGACGATTACCTGGGGATATTACTTCCGCACAGGGGTTCTCATGACCCTGCCGGTACTGTTTGTAACGCTGGTGGCGCTGGTGCTACGCCTCTCTTTCACTTTGTAATGAGATACTGATATGAGCAACATTACCATTTATCACAACCCGGCCTGCGGCACGTCGCGTAATACGCTGGAGATGATCCGCAACAGCGGTACAGAACCGACCATTATCTATTATCTGGAAACCCCACCGACGCGTGATGAGCTGGTAAAACTCATTGCTGATATGGGAATTTCTGTTCGCGCTCTGCTACGTAAAAACGTTGAACCGTATGAGGAACTGGGTCTGGCAGAAGATAAATTTACTGACGATCAGTTAACCGACTTTATGTTGCAACACCCGATTCTGATTAACCGCCCAATCGTGGTAACGCGGCTGGGAACCCGGCTGTGCCGTCCTTCGGAAGTGGTGCTGGAGATCCTGCCAGATACTCAGAAAGGGGCGTTTACCAAGGAAGACGGTGAAAAAGTGGTTGATGATTCGGGTAAACGATTAAAATAAACAAAGGGGGGTGGCTGTGCCCCCAATCTCTGACGAAGCGCGTATCATTTCTTACCGGATGCGAGATCGTGCAATCTCAGTAAATTGCGCTTCCTGCCCTCGAGGATAAATAGTTTCCATTTGAATAAATGGTTATCACCATAATGCTAATAATTAGCACTCCATGTAACATGAGATAAAAAAATAAACTCATTATAATAATTAAATAAAGAACTAATATTACGAGGAGACGGATAATAACATCATATGTCAATGCTATCCGGGACTAATATTCAAGGATATAAATATCAGACAGGTTTACGTTACTATCAGGCATATCGCCTAAGAATCGGATGAAAACTATAAAGAAATATCTATTATGGTTTTAACATTTGTTGATAAGGATAGTAACATGAACAAGACAAAAGGTGCACTCATCTTCAGCCTTTCATTTTTTCTTGCCGCATGTAGTTCGATTCCGCAAAATATTAAAGGCAATAATCAACCTGATATTCAAAAAAGTTTTGTTGCTGTTCATAACCAACCGAATTTGTATGTTGGGCAACAGGCACGCTTTGGCGGTAAGGTTATCAACGTTATTAACGGCAAAACTGATACGTTGTTAGAAATCGCCGTATTACCGCTGGATAGCTATGCCAAACCTGACATTGAAGCCAACTATCAAGGTCGCCTGCTCGCCAGACAAAATGGCTTCCTTGACCCAGTGAACTATCGTAATCACTTTGTTACTGTTCTCGGCACAATTCAGGGCGAACAACCTGGATTTATCAATAAAGTCCCATATAACTTCGTTGACGTGAATGTACAAGGTATTCAGGTGTGGCATTTGAGAGAAGTGGTCAACACCACCTACAACCTGTGGGATTACGGCTACGGCGCATTCTGGCCTGAACCAGGCTGGGGCGCACCTTACTACACCAATGCGGTTAGCCAGGTAACACCAGAACTGGTGAAATAATTTAGTTTAAAGATGCAGATATTTTTCAAATATCTGCATCTTTAGTATGAATATTTATATATAACTATAATTATAATATCCTCTCTATTTATTACCTTTGGCACCTGATTATAAAGTTAATGTCCGCAACAGGAGTCGGTTATGTTTCTTATAATTACCAGGGATACAATGTTTTTCACCGCGATGAAAAATATTTTAAGTAAGGGTAATGTCGTTCATATACAGAACGAAGAGGAGATCGACTTAACATTGCATCAGAATGCCTTAGTGATTATTGATACATTAATGAACAATGTCTTTCATTCTTCAATACTCAACAAAATTGAACATCTGAAGCCTGTTCATGTCATTGTTTTCTCACCGTTTAATATTAAACGCTGTCTGGGAAAAGTCCCGGTAACTTTTGTCCAGAGAAATATTACGATTATTGACTTTGTCGCGCTGCTTAATGGCAGTTACTGTTCTGTGCCAGAAGCGGATGTGTCACTCTCATGCAAACAACATCAAGTTCTGACCTGCATTGCTAATCAAATGACGACAGAAGATATTCTGGGAAAATTAAAAATTTCGCTGAAAACATTCTACTGCCATAAACACAATATTATGATGATTCTCAACCTTAAGCGGATCAACGAACTGGTACGTCATCAACATATTGATTATCTGGTCTGAACTCGCCAGCTGATATTTATAAAGAGGCCCGGCGACCGCCAGACCTCCGCACAATTACGCTTTACGCAGTAACACCTTCCTGCGTCAATGCCGCAATCTGTTTACGCCATTGCGCTTGCTCCTGTTCGCCTTCTGTACGTTGACCATAGAGCTGCGCAATCTGCGTACCGTCATGGGCAAACAATTCCAGACTGGTCACATAACCGTCACTGGCGGGTTTACGAGTTACCCAGGTTTCAGCAATGCACTCCTCTAAAAGGTGAAGAGTAAACGTTGGGTTGAAAATATTCAGCCAGCCTTTCATCGGCACCACTTTTTCAACCACACCGGTGAAGATCTGTACGCAACCACGGTTGCCAACAAATACCATGATCTCATTACCATCTTGCTGGGCGGATTCCAGTATCTGCGCCAGCGCACTATTGGGTACTTTGCAGGCCAAATCGTCTGCCACCAGATTAAACGCCTGCTGGCGAGTCAGGTTGTGGCGCTTGAGCAACGTAAAAAACTGATGAACGTCGGTCATCGCCCGCCACTCTTGCTCGACCACACTGGCATCTACGTCGGTTTGTGCGGCAGTCGCATCAACGGCTTTTAACTCAAGCGGCGTATTCTCTTCGACGATAAAACGCCCCAGAAGCTCGCTCCATGCCGCCATGTCGGTATTATCGGTGGCATAAACTTTCAGTAACGCATCGCCCTGATGATCAAAGAACTGAATACTCTGGCGTTCGCCGCGAGTCGTGGTTTCTTTTATATGGAAAACACTGTCCCACTGATTGAGAAACAGTCGTAAATCCAGCGCGCGCGGGTTGAGTATTAATCCGGCATGACCGTTCAAATGCTGGTTCGTGAAAGCACCAATCTGCTCATGAACAGCATATTCGTTCCGGCAAATGCATTTGGTTTCGCCAACGCTTTCCAGTGCTGCCAGAATTTCACGAATATTGCCACGCATCCGCCACGCATCGTGCGTGACGCGCGCAAATGCCAGTTCTGCTTCGCTAATATTCATTAAACCTGCGATGTCACGCGCGTACTTTCCGGGATTTTGTTCTTTTAACTCAAGCCAGCGTGTGTAGTGGTTCATTGTCTCTCTTCCTTCCAGATAAACGCCCCGAAATATCGGGGCAGATGATTACCATTGATAACTCACGAAAATTTTTCCGTTACGACCATCCTGCGGGATACCCTGCGGCGACCAGTACTCTTTATCGAAGGCGTTGCCCAGTACCAGAGTGGTGGTCATGCCTTTGAGTGCCTGCTGTCCTTGATAGCTAACGTAGAAATCATTCACGCCGTAGCCCGGTTGTTTACTGTAACTGCTGCTGACATGTGTTGAGCGATCGGCAAACGTACCGACCCAACCGACAGAGAAGCCACTATGGGCAATGGGAATATTCAGGGTGCTGGTAACAGTATCCGGGTTAATGCTGGAGATATATTCACCGGTATCGGTGTCTTTGCCACGGGTACGGTTATAGGCCACATCAAGGCTAAACAGATCAGTGGTATATTTCGTCATCACGTCCCAGCCCCAGATTTTGGCGTTCGGGACGTTATACGACATGGTCGTCGCCGCCGCGAAATTGACGGTCGTGGAGATGTAATCCTTCGCTTTGGTATCAAAGTAGCTGGCTTTAAATTCCAGGGCATCATTGGACAACATCAGGTCATCAAAACGCAGCCCAAAGCCGTACTCCTGAGTTTCGTTGGTTTCCGGACGCAAATTCGGGTTCGGCACCCAATAGTTGGTATAGAAGCGACCAATCGAGAAGTGCTTAGAATCGTTATACATTTCGCCCATCGTCGGGGCGCGGAATGCCTGCGCATACGAGCCAAATAACATCAGCCAGTTGGTCGGGTTGATAGTCATCCCCGCACGAGATGACCATTTGTCGGCATCCACATCTTTGTAGCCGTCGCTGCTACCGCGATAACTGTCATAGCGGGTTCCGCCAAGCAGGGTAATCGGCAGATCGCGTAAGGTTATCTCATCTTGCAGCCAACCGGAGCTGAAATCGATTTTCGCTTGCGGGAACCCCGTCGTCGCACCGCCAGGATGCTGTTCCTGACGATAATACTCACCGCCATATGTCAGCAGGTGAGAGGCAAAACTATCGGCAAACAGAGTGGAACGGTTCTCCAGTTTGGCACCTTTTGTCGTCTGTTCACGATACTCGCCGGAACTCCCCGTGTTCTGCGCATTAATACGGACTTCCGACCAGTAAACTTTTGCATCGGCATTTAACCAGTCGTTGCCCAACGGAGCGAGTTTATAAGCAAGCTGCGCATCACGTTGAATCGTTGAGCGATCAACCATCGGGTTGCTGCTATCAGAAGCCTCAACGGTCTGCGGATTTTTTGGTTCACGCGCGTCGTTATTGTAATAACGCACTAACCCGCTCAGAGCCTGGGCAGAATCAATTTTCCAGGTTCCTTTCGCCAGCATGTTGTTGATAGCCTCGTCATTCGGCGCGGTTTCACCATTGCTCTGGCGTAAATCACCACGATCGCGGCTGGACCAGGCCACAATACCATCCAGATTTTCAGTTCGCCCAAACGCGCTCGCGCCTAATCCCAGGCTATGGTCTCCCGTGCCGCCAGTGCCAAAGACACGAAAACCACTGCTTTGTCCTTCCTGCAATAAATCTTTTGCATCGACCGTATCGTAGGAGATAACCCCTCCCAGCGCGCCACTGCCATACAGTAATGCCGAAGGACCACGGACAATCTCAACGCGTTTGATCAGCGCCGGATCGAGGAAAGTACCATTCAGGTGTCCAGTATCGGTTCCCTGCCGAACACCATCGACAAGGATCAACACACCGCGATGGTCATAACCACGCATATTCACATCCTGACCATTCGTGCGTCCCGTACCATCAAGAGTAATCCCAGGAACATGGCGCAGCAGATCGGTGGCAGAAGTGGCCGTTTGGTTTTCAGGGACGGAAGTGTCGATAACGCTGACCATCATTGGCGCTTCGAAGGAACTGCGGGCATTCCCCGTTGCAGTAACAGTCATGGTTTCAGTAGCAAAAGCAATCGTCGGCAAGCTGGCGGAAACAGCCAAAGCCAACAAACTCAAGCGCAACGAGGTAAATTGCGGACGTGACATAGCGATTCTCCATGAGGAAAATAAAAAATGCTGGCTGCCTGGGTAAAAACCGGGGTGGCTGGCGAAAATAAATTTATTTACGATTCAAGGCGATAGTATTAGCCAGGTGAGTTAATTGGCGTTTATATCCCGTGAAATTACCTGGTATTTCTGACAATTGCGCAAATACAAGCCCTCTTATCAGGCCGGGTGGTACACCACGTCTGAAGTGAAGAGTGCCGTGCGTTATCCCTCACGAAAGTTATAATTTCATTATCCATATGATTATATTTTGTTAAATACCAACTTGATAATGAGAATTATTATCGATCATTTTTTTATGATCAAGCTTTTTTTAACCGCTATTAACACACTAAACAGGGGGTTAAAGAATCTGTTTATCTCTCATCAACCGCAGCGTCCTTGTCACAATTCGTCCCACCGTGCCGTAACAAATCTTTGTCGTTAACTGCAATAATTTTTCTATTTTTTTGCCCTACAACCCGCGACATTGCTGGAGTTTCACCTTTTTCTCGCCCCGAAATTCAGCCGTTGCAAAGAACGTTAGCTGACGAATCATCTTGATAAAAATCAAAAATAAATACGCTTGTAACGCCTTGCGTATTGAATCGGTGGTGGAATTTCATATATAACTCAAATGATAATCATGATCATTCTCAATTTGATAAGAGTTCTCAATATGATGCCAAGGATCACCACCAGGCCGTGTCTTTGTTCCCCACTAACGTTATGCATTTCAGCCGTGGCCTCTGCCGCGAAGACCACGGTAAAACGAAGTTCCATGAAAAAACTGTTTATGGCAGTACTGGCTCTTAGCTGGGCTTTTAGCGCAACGGCGACCGAACGTATCGTGGTTGCTGGAGGGTCACTGACGGAACTGATCTACGCGATGGGTGCTGGTAACCGCGTGGTTGGTGTCGATGAAACAACATCTTATCCACCAGAAACCGCCAAACTGCCGCATATTGGTTACTGGAAACAACTAAGCAGCGAAGGCATTTTGTCACTTCGCCCGAATAGCGTAATTACCTGGCAGGATGCCGGGCCACAAATTGTGCTCGACCAACTACGGGCGCAGAAAGTCAACGTCGTCACCCTGCCGCGAGTGCCTGCCACCCTTGAGCAGATGTACGCCAACATTCGTCAACTGGCGAAAACGTTACAGGTTCCTGAACAAGGCGACGCGCTGGTGACACAGATCAACCAACGCCTGGAGCGAGTACAGCAAAACGTGGCGGCCAAAAAAGCCCCGGTTAAAGCGATGTTTATTCTCTCCGCAGGCGGCAGTGCGCCACAGGTTGCCGGTAAAGGCAGCGTCGCAGACGCTATTCTGTCACTTGCCGGTGCAGAAAACGTCGCTACCCACCAGCAGTACAAAAGCTACAGCGCGGAATCGCTGATTGCGGCTAACCCTGAAGTGATTGTCGTCACCTCACAAATGGTCGATGGCGATATTAATCGGCTGCGTTCTATTGCCGGAATTACCCACACCGCCGCATGGAAAAACCAGCGCATTATCACCGTTGATCAAAACCTGATTCTGGGAATGGGCCCGCGTATTGCTGATGTCGTTGAGTCTTTACACCAGCAGCTTTGGCCGCAATAAACGGATTTAAATCAGACGTATGAACATGAAAAACACCCTGGATCTCACGCCACATTTTGCTTTAGACGGAGACCAGCCATTTAAAGACAGGCGCGCCATGATGCCATTTCGTGGAGCCATTCCGGTCGCCAAAGAACAACTGGCACAAACCTGGCAAGAGATGATCGGTCAAACGACTTCACCTCGTAAGCGACTGGTTTATCTGCATATTCCTTTTTGCGCGACACACTGCACGTTTTGTGGTTTTTATCAGAATCGTTTTAACGAAGATGCGTGCGCTCATTATACCGATGCCCTGATTCGAGAAATCGAGCTGGAGGCGGACAGTGTATTGCATCAGTCCGCGCCCATCCACGCAGTCTATTTCGGTGGCGGCACGCCTTCTGCGCTCTCTGCGCGCGATTTGTCCAGAATCATCACCACACTACGAGAGAAATTACCGCTGGCACCCGATTGTGAAATCACCATTGAAGGCCGGGTACTGAATTTTGACGCTGACCGAATCGACGCTTGCCTTGACGCAGGAGCAAATCGCTTTTCTATTGGTATTCAGTCATTTAACAGCAACATCCGCAAGAAAATGGCACGCACCTCTGATGGCCCAACCGCCATTGCATTTATGGAAAGCCTGGTCAAACGCGACCGTGCTGCGGTGGTGTGCGATCTGTTATTCGGCCTGCCAGGTCAGGATGCGCAAACCTGGGGAGAAGATCTGACTATTGCCCGCGATATCGGTCTCGATGGCGTTGATCTCTATGCGCTCAATGTCCTGCCCAACACGCCGCTGGGCAAAGCCGTGGAAAATGGGCGCACTACCGTGCCCTCTCCGGCAGAACGCCGCGATCTCTATCTGCAAGGGTGTGACTTCATGGACGATGCCGGCTGGCGCTGCATCAGTAACAGCCACTGGGGCCGTACCACACGCGAACGCAATCTCTATAACCTGCTGATTAAACAGGGAGCCGATTGTCTGGCCTTTGGTTCTGGCGCAGGCGGTTCGATTAATGGTTACTCCTGGATGAACGAACGCAACCTTCAGACCTGGCATGAATCCGTCGCGGCAGGCAAAAAACCGCTGATGATGATCATGCGTAACGCCGAACGTAACGCGCAGTGGCGTCATACCTTGCAGTCGGGCATTGAAACGGCGCATGTATCACTGGACGAACTTACGCCACATGCCGAAAAACTCGCGCCGTTACTGGCTCAGTGGCACCAAAAAGGCTTAAGCCGCGATGCTTCAACTTGCCTGCGGCTGACTAATGAAGGTCGTTTCTGGGCAAGCAATATTTTGCAGTCTCTTAATGAACTGATTCAGGTACTTAATGCGCCAGCGATTGTGCGTGGAAAACCATAACAGGAGTGATTTATGAGCCATGTCTCGTTACAAGAATTTTTGAAAACGGAGCCAGACGGTACGCTGGAAGCGATCGCCGAACAATACAACACCACACTGCTGGAGGTAGTGAAAAATCTGCCCTCTCCGACGGTCGTGTCAGGCGATAAATTCGATACTGTCTGGGATACCGTCTGCGAATGGGGCAACGTCACCACGCTGGTGCATACTGCCGATGTGATCCTCGAATTTAGCGGCGAACTGCCTTCGGGTTTCCATCGTCACGGCTATTTCAACCTACGCGGAAAGCACGGCATGTCCGGGCATATCAAAGCAGAAAACTGCACACATATTGCCTTGATCGAACGTAAATTCATGGGCATGGACACCGCCTCTATTCTCTTTTTCAATAAGGAAGGCAGCGCCATGCTGAAAATCTTCCTCGGCAGGGATGACCATCGTCAGCTCCTGAGCGAACAAGTCAGCGCCTTCCATGCTCTGGCGGCATCGTTAAAGGAACACGCCTGATGACGCCGTGGCTACTCTTTGGCGCAGGCGGAAAGGGAGTTGGTGCCAGAACGCTTGCACTGGCGCTGGCGGAACAACGTCCGGTCGTTGCTGTCGTTCGTCATGCCGATGCAGCCAGGAAACTGGCACAACAAGGTGTGCAGGTTTTTACAGGCGACGCCTGTGATGCCAGCGTAGTTGCGGCTGCTTGCCGCGCGGCTGGCCCGGATGCGCTTGTCATCTCAACAATGGGAGGAGCTCAGGATTATCTGGCGCACAGAACAGTGATTGATGAGGCCGAAAAAGCCGGTATCAAGCGCATGATTCTGGTGACCTCTTTGGGATGCGGAGATAGCTGGCCGTTTTTATCAGATCGCGCCAAAGCCGCGTTTGGTCAGGCGGTACGGGAAAAAACGCTGGCGGAAAGCTGGCTGCAAACCAGCCAACTTGACTACGCCATTCTCCGTCCAGGCGGTCTGCTTGATGGCGCAGCAACGGGCAACGCGTTACGGATACAAAATCAGGAATGTCATGGTTTTGTCCGCCGTGCCGATGTCGCTACACATATTGCTGAACTGGCCAGTCAGCCGACACTCAACAAGCAGATCTACAGTCTGATTGAACCAGATCTGAAACCGGCGTAATCCCCTCCCGGCGCGGAATATCCGCGCCGTAATGTCGTAATGGAGTTTTGCGTGCTCAAGGATTCATTGTCTTCCGCCAGTGTCTTTATGGGGCTATCACTCTTATTGCTTGCCCTGGTGCTGTTCGGCGCCAGTCAGGGAGCGTTAAAGATCAGTTTTGATGCCCTTTTTGATGAGGAATACCGCGATATCTGGCTAAATATTCGCCTGCCTCGCGTTTTACTGGCAGTACTGGTAGGCGCAGCGTTGGCAACCGCCGGGGTGATTATGCAGGGGCTTTTTCGCAACCCCATGGCTGACCCTGGATTACTCGGCGTCAGTAGCGGTTCGGCATTAATGGTTGGCGTTGCTATTGTGCTGCCCTTTTCCTTCCCGGTGATGCTGGTGCTCTATGAGCAAATGGTATTTGCCATCGCCGGTAGTTTAGTGGTCTGCACCATCATTTTTCTCATCACGCAGCGCCATCGCGATGGCAGCATGATGCAATTGTTACTGGCCGGGATCGCCATCAACGCCCTGTGCGGTGCGGCGATTGGCGTACTGAGCTATATCGGCGATGAACAGCAGCTACGACAACTCACACTGTGGATGATGGGCAATCTTGGACAGGCGCAATGGCCGACGTTATTGGTCGCCAGTTCATTCATTCTGCCAGCCATTATCGCGACAACCTGTCTCGCCGGAACGCTAAATTTGCTGCAACTTGGTGATGAAGAAGCCCACTACCTCGGCGTGAACGTTAAACGTAAACGCCAGCAATTACTGTTGATTAGCTCACTGCTTGTTGGCGCTGCCGTATCGGTAAGCGGAATTATCGGTTTTATAGGCCTGGTGATCCCACATCTGATTCGCATGACGACCGGGGCAAATCACCGCTGGTTAATCCCTTGTTCCGCCCTCGCCGGCGCCTGTTTATTGCTGATGGCAGACACACTTGCCCGCACGCTAGTACAGCCAGCAGAAATGCCCGTGGGATTATTAACCAGCCTGCTTGGCGGCCCTTATTTTATGTGGTTGATTCTGCGCAACCGGAGGATCACATGATCAGCGCCCAGAACCTGGTTTATAGCCTTCAGGGGCGGCGTCTGACTGACAATGTCTCGCTGACTTTTCCCGGTGGGGAAATTGTTGCCATTCTCGGCCCTAATGGTGCGGGAAAATCTACGCTGCTTCGCCAGTTAACCGGCTATCTTCAACCTGATAGCGGCGAATGTCGGTTGTTTAATAAGCCATTAAATGAATGGTCGATTACTGAACTGGCGAAACACCGGGCCGTGATGCGTCAAAATAGCCACATGGCGTTTCCATTCAGCGTACAAGAAGTTATCCAGATGGGGCGGCATCCGCATCGTACTGGTAATCAGGATAATGAAACAGCACAAATAATGGCGTTATGTGACTGTCAGGCGTTAGCAAACCGCGACTATCGGCAATTATCCGGTGGTGAACAACAGCGCGTGCAATTAGCGCGCCTGCTGGTGCAACTCTGGGAACCTACTCCCTCACCGAAATGGTTATTTCTTGATGAACCAACTTCGGCGCTGGATATTCACCATCAGCAGCACTTGTTCCGTTTATTACGCCAGTTAGTTCACGAACGGCAGTTCAATGTTTGCTGCGTATTGCACGATCTAAATCTTGCCGCGCGTTATGCAGACCGTGTTGTATTAATGCAAAAAGGAAAGGTTATCGCAAATGGTAAACCACAGGACGTATTGACACAGCAGGCGCTGACAATGCTCTACGGCGCGGATATTACCGTACTTAAAGATCCTGCCAACCATTCACCAATGATCGTCCTCGATCATTAAAAGCAACAGGAGTACCGCACTGGTACTCCTGCGAATAAATAACTATACAGATTAGCTAATTGAAACGCCTTTCACCCCTGCCATACCTTTTAATAATCGCAACAGATCTTCTATCGACGTTGTGGCATGAAGCTGGATATCAATGGCGACCACTTCATGATCTTCATTTTCCTGCAACGAAACTAAATCAGTTTTTATTTTTTGCTGCTTAAACCAGTCGAGCATTGATACCGTATTACCGTTCACTAATGTCAGCTGTAAATGGTAATTTTTGTTCATCAGGCGGAAGGTTAATTGATGGAAGACTTCCAGCACCAGCAAGGTCATCACGGAACCGTAAATCCCCAGTTCATACATGCCGCTACCAATCACCATACCGATGGCTGCCGTTACCCAAATATCAGCAGCGGTCGTTAAACCGACAATATTTTGATTGCGAACGAGGATGTTCCCCGCACCGATAAATCCGACGCCAGTGACGACCTGAGCGGCAATACGGCTGGGATCAAGACCGACATGATCCAACGCCAGCACATCAGCAAAACCATATTTCGACACAATCATGAACAGCGCGCTGCCCATACCAATCAAGACATGTGTGCGTAACCCGGCTCCTTTGCCGCGCATTTGCCTTTCCATGCCAATAGCACCACAAGCAATTGCGGTCAGGATCAAACGAATAATAAATTCGGTAGTCATATAAAAACGCAAAAAGGAGCAGCAAGATGGCTCGGCTTGCTACTCCTTTTTGCTTTATTCCTGTTAATTCGGCAGGACATTTGCCAATTTATCTTTAAAGGTATACAAATTTTTCTGCGGATTTTTCTTACAATATTCAATCACTTTAGGAATCTGAGTCAGGTCGGTTTCATTTAAGGTTACAGTATCACCACCTTTATAAACCGTTTCTTCATGCAGCATCCACCATGCAACAGGTGTCATCGCTTTCGGATTCAGGTCAATAAATTCCTGACAAGTCATATCTTTAGCAGATTCATTAGCCGCCAGCGCAGATTGCGCATTAACCAGTGACAGTGCCGCTACAGCGCCAACGAAAACAATGGCTTTACGTAGAGATGCAATATTCATTTTACAACCCATTCAATAAATAATTGATATATGAACAGGAGGATTACCTACTTTATAAGCAAGATATTCCGGCCTGTTCAATATTTAAGGAAATACGATGTAACGCATTCCCGTAATTACATATCTTTCTTAATTTTGTCCCATTCGCCTTTAACTTTATCTTTAAAGCTGGCTTTTTTATCCTGGGTACAAGCCTGAACGATCGCAGGGGTTACGGTTGCAATACCCTGAACATCTAAAACCGCATCTTCCGGTTTGTCTTTATTATTCAGAGCCTCAGCAAAACCGACAGCAGTCGGCTGGAAGGATTCGTCTACAGCCAGGAAGTCTTCACAGGTCCAGGAGTTGACAGGTTTTTTATTGTCAGCTGCTTTTTGCGCATCGGCTGCATTGCTCACTACAGGCAGAAGAAGCAGACCACCAAGAATAACGCCTAATACTTTTTTCATCGTAATATCCTCAACTATAAAGTGAAAGAGCCGTCACGAATCAATTTCGACATTGAGGTTATAACCTGGTTTTCTGGGTATGTCATGTTGAGACAAAATATCAAAATCAGATATTTTTATTATAATACAATAGGTTACATGGTCATCACGCACAGTAATTAGGAAATTTTTATTAAATCAACTGCATTCTCAGATGCATTTTTGGCATAGATTGATAGCAGGGGTTTTCCTTCTTAAATTTATAGGGTGGTTCTATGTTATATATAGATAAGGCAACAATTTTGAAGTTTGATCTGGATATGCTTAAGAAGCATCGTAGAGCGATCCAGTTTATTGCTGTACTGCTATTCATCGTCGGTTTACTGTGTATCAGTTTCCCGTTTGTTTCTGGTGATATTCTAAGCACGGTAGTTGGCGTATTATTAGTCTGCTCTGGTATTGCACTTATTGTTGGATTATTCAGCAACCGCAGTCATAATTTCTGGCCTGTATTATCGGGGTTCCTTGTGGCAGTAGCCTATTTATTGATCGGCTATTTCTTTATCCGTGCACCGGAACTAGGGATTTTCGCCATTGCAGCGTTTATTGCGGGTCTGTTCTGCGTCGCAGGGGTTATTCGCCTGATGAGCTGGTATCGTCAGCGTTCAATGAAAGGTAGCTGGCTACAACTCGTTATTGGTGTGCTGGATATCGTCATTGCCTGGATATTCCTTGGCGCAACACCAATGGTTTCTGTGACATTGGTATCTACCCTGGTAGGGATCGAACTCATATTTAGCGCCGCCAGCCTGTTCAGTTTTGCTAGTTTGTTCGTTAAAAAATAATAAATAGCCGACGTATCTCCGCTCTATTTTTTAGCCTGCCTCATAGTTACGCACAATGATTATGAGGCAGCTAACACCTACACCACCGCATGGCTACCTTGATAAAACACGTACTATCATTGAAATAAATCGCGCACAGCGATTAAATCAACTATCTGAAATTTTTGTTTTTTTTATTTATTTCACGGCGAATTAGCCATTTCAAACATTATCATGGCTGATATTTTTCGTTGTCAGGTTTAATGTTTTAGAAGTGCTGTGAGAAAGTGAACTGAAGGTTCCATAAACATCGATGCTATGGGTAGATAAACAAATATTCCAGAGTTTATTTTTTCACTATCAATGCACTAAAAGAAAGCTGGCAATCCAATTGCCAGCTTAAATAGAAACAAGGAGACTCAATATTTAAATCGGATTACGCTTTAACTTTAGTAATATTCTTCAGAGATCACAAATGGATTATTTATAACTTATTCTTGGGTAGAAGTCCGCAGCGTGTTAATGTTTTGTTTATTAATTACAAATCAATAACAACCAGGAATCTTACCTAGGATCAATATATGGACCAGATGATGGCTAAATCTGAAGTTTTGATTAGTGTTAATAGACGTATTAGTTCACGAAGGGCAAGGTTCTTATAGGCGTTTACTATATTGAACACCATATTCGGACATGGATGTAAATAATGAAAGGGACAACATGTTCGAAACGATAACGGCTAAGGAGCAAGTTATGATTTTTCTCATGACGAAGGATTCTTTTCTTTTACAGGGCTTTTTGCAGTTGAAAGATAATCACGAAATGATAAAAATCAATTCCCTGTCAGAGCTCAAAAGCATAGGCAACAAACCATTCAAGGTGATCATTGATACCTATCATAATCATATCCTTGATGAAGAAGCTATTAAGTTTCTTGAGAAATTAGATGCCGAAAGAATCATTGTTCTGGCACCTTATCACATCAGTAAACTGAAAAGTCAGTCGCCTATTTATTTTATCAGCCGCAAAGAAAGTATTAAAAACCTGATTGATATTACTTATGGAAAACACTTACCCCATAAGAATTCTCAATTATGTTTCTCGCATAATCAATTCAAAATTATGCAACTGATTCTGAAAAACAAAAATGAAAGTAATATCACATCAACACTGAATATTTCGCAGCAAACGTTAAAGATCCAGAAATTCAATATCATGTACAAGCTGAAACTGAGACGTATGAGCGACATCGTGACTCTGGGAATTTCTTCTTATTTTTAATAAGGAGCCGATGTGACCCAGCGATAATTGTCTGAAATTAATGGCTGGCATGACGAGGGATGCAAATGCTGACTCCATTACTCCCGGTGATAGCCCAAGGAGAAGCGAAAACGAACTTATTCCCCTGGTTTATGTATCCACCAGTAGAAACCTTCGTTGCCCGGATGCAGACAGAGACTGTCGGCAGAACGGCAACATTTTTTTTGCCATTAACGTCACAATATTGGTCACTCTGCCTACATGCTTCCTCGCTGGCTTACAACCTCATGACTTGCATTATGCCGCTGGTCTGTAAATCCCTCATACCTCACCCCACGCGTAATTCAAAGAACCGTTATTTCTCACGAGTTTTCAGGGACTAAAATGAACAGAAAAAGAATACTGTTAATACCGTTGTTATTCTGCGGCGCGATGCTCACCGCCTGCGATGACAAATCGACGGAAAATGCCGCCGCCATGACACCTGAAGTGAGTGTGGTGACACTCTCTCCCGGTTCGGTCAATGTGATGAGCGAACTGCCCGGCAGAACAGTTCCTTATGAAGTTGCGGAGATACGTCCCCAGGTGGGCGGCATTATCATTAAACGCAACTTTATCGAAGGCGATAAAGTTAACCAGGGCGACTCGCTGTATCAGATTGATCCTGCCCCCTTACAGGCAGAGCTGAACTCTGCCAAAGGTTCGCTGGCGAAAGCTCTCTCCACCGCCAGCAATGCCCGCATCACCTTTAACCGCCAGGCATCGTTGCTGAAGACCAACTACGTTAGCCGTCAGGATTACGACACCGCGCGCACCCAACTGAATGAGGCAGAAGCCAATGTCACCGTCGCCAAAGCGGCTGTTGAGCAGGCGACGATCAATCTGCAATACGCGAATGTCACCTCGCCGATTACGGGCGTCAGCGGAAAATCGTCGGTAACCGTCGGCGCATTAGTTACTGCTAATCAAGCTGATTCCCTGGTCACTGTGCAGCGTCTGGATCCGATTTATGTCGATCTCACGCAGTCGGTGCAGGATTTTTTGCGCATGAAAGAGGAAGTCGCCAGTGGGCAGATCAAGCAGGTTCAGGGCAGTACGCCTGTGCAGCTTAATCTGGAAAATGGCAAGCGTTACAGCCAGACCGGCACGCTGAAATTTTCCGACCCGACAGTAGATGAAACCACGGGTTCCGTCACGTTGCGCGCGATCTTCCCCAATCCAAAGGGTGACTTACTGCCAGGCATGTACGTCACAGCGTTAGTGGATGAAGGTAGTCGCCAGAATGTGTTACTGGTGCCGCAGGAAGGCGTTACTCACAACGCTCAGGGTAAAGCGACGGCACTCATTCTGGATAAAGACGATGTCGTGCAGTTACGCGAAATTAACGCTACCAAAGCTATCGGAAATCAGTGGGTTGTTACCTCTGGTTTGCAAGCTGGCGATCGGGTGATCGTTTCCGGTTTGCAACGCATACATCCGGGTATCAAAGCACGCGCAATTTCCTCCAGCCAGGAAAACGCCAGCACCGAATCGAAACAATAACGTTGCAGGCTTAAGGGGACTTTCATGGCTAACTATTTTATTGATCGCCCGGTTTTTGCCTGGGTACTTGCCATTATTTTGATGCTCGCAGGCGGTCTGGCGATCATGAACTTACCGGTTGCGCAATATCCGCAGATTGCACCGCCAACCATCACCGTCAGCGCCACCTATCCGGGCGCTGATGCGCAAACAGTAGAAGACTCGGTCACTCAGGTGATTGAGCAAAATATGAATGGGCTTGATGGCCTGATGTATATGTCATCAACCAGCGATGCAGCAGGTAATGCATCCATCACCCTGACCTTTGAGACGGGAACATCACCCGATATCGCGCAGGTTCAGGTACAAAATAAACTGCAACTCGCCATGCCATCGCTCCCCGAAGCGGTACAGCAACAAGGAATTAGCGTCAATAAATCGAGCAGCAATATCCTGATGGTGGCGGCGTTTATCTCTGATAACGGCAGCCTCAACCAGTACGACATCGCGGACTATGTGGCGTCTAATATTAAAGACCCTCTAAGCCGTACCGCAGGCGTCGGTAGCGTACAGCTCTTTGGTTCAGAGTACGCCATGCGTATCTGGCTGGATCCGCAAAAACTCAATAAATACAATCTCGTTCCTTCTGATGTTATTTCCCAAATCAAAGTACAAAACAACCAGATTTCCGGCGGTCAACTGGGGGGGATGCCACAGGCGGCAGACCAGCAACTGAACGCCTCAATCATTGTGCAGACGCGTCTACAAACGCCGGAAGAATTTGGCAAAATCCTGCTAAAAGTTCAGCAAGATGGTTCGCAAGTATTGCTGCGCGACGTTGCTCGCGTCGAGCTGGGGGCGGAAGATTATTCCACCGTGGCGCGCTATAACGGCAAACCTGCTGCCGGTATCGCCATCAAACTGGCTACCGGGGCAAACGCGCTCGATACCTCGCGGGCAGTAAAAGCAGAAATCAACCGCTTATCAGCCTATTTCCCCGCCAGCCTGAAGACGGTTTATCCTTACGACACCACACCGTTTATCCAAATTTCAATTCAGGAAGTTTTCAAAACGCTGGTTGAGGCGATCATCCTCGTCTTCCTGGTCATGTACCTGTTTTTACAAAACATTCGCGCTACGATTATCCCGACTATCGCCGTGCCGGTGGTTATTCTCGGTACGTTCGCGATTTTGTCGGCGGTCGGTTTTACCATCAACACCCTCACCATGTTCGGGATGGTGTTAGCTATAGGGCTTCTGGTAGATGACGCCATCGTGGTGGTGGAAAACGTCGAGCGCGTGATAGCGGAAGATAAACTGCCGCCGCAGGAAGCGACGCATAAATCGATGGGGCAAATCCAGCGTGCGTTGGTCGGGATTGCCGTTGTTCTGTCCGCCGTGTTTATGCCAATGGCCTTTATGAGCGGCGCGACCGGGGAAATTTATCGCCAGTTCTCCATTACGCTGATTTCATCCATGTTGCTTTCGGTGTTTGTGGCGATGAGCCTGACCCCGGCACTTTGCGCCACCATTCTGAAAGCCGCACCGGAAGGTGGTCACAAACCGAACGCCTTGTTCGAACGCTTCAACCATCTGTTTGAAAAATCGACTCAGCACTATACCGACAGCACCCGCTCACTGCTGCGTTGCACTGGTCGTTACATGGTGGTTTACCTGCTGATTTGTGCGGGGATGGCGGTGCTGTTCCTGCGTACACCGACCTCTTTCTTACCGGAAGAGGATCAGGGGGTCTTTATGACCACCGCGCAGTTACCGTCAGGTTCCACCATGGTTAACACCACGAAAGTGCTGCAACAGGTGACAGATTACTATCTGACAAAAGAGAAAAATAATGTCCAGTCGGTGTTTACCGTTGGCGGCTTTGGCTTCAGCGGTCAGGGGCAAAACAACGGTCTGGCGTTTATCAGCCTCAAGCCGTGGTCTGAACGTGTCGGCGAGGAAAACTCAGTGACCGCAATCATTCAGCGGGCAATGGTGGCTCTGAGCAGTATCAATAAAGCGATGATTTTCCCGTTCAACTTACCTGCGGTAGCGGAGCTGGGTACAGCATCAGGTTTTGATATGGAACTACTGGACAACGGCAACCTGGGGCACGAAAAGCTGACCCAGGCGAGAAACGAGTTGTTGTCGCTGGCAGCACAATCACCCGATCAGGTAACAGCGGTTCGCCCGAACGGCCTGGAAGATACACCGATGTTCAAAGTGAACGTCAACGCCGCGAAAGCCGAAGCGATGGGCGTGGAACTGTCTGATATCAACCAGACCCTCTCTACCGCCTTCGGCAGTAGCTACGTCAATGACTTCCTCAATCAGGGGCGTGTGAAAAAAGTGTATGTCCAGGCAGGAACGCCGTTCCGTATGCTGCCGGACAACATCAACCAATGGTATGTACGCAACGCCTCTGGCACGATGGCGCCGCTTTCTGCCTATTCTTCAACAGAATGGACCTACGGTTCGCCGCGACTGGAACGTTACAACGGCATTCCGTCGATGGAGATTTTAGGGGAAGCCGCTGCAGGGAAAAGTACCGGTGACGCAATGAAATTTATGGCGGATCTGGTCGCTAAACTTCCGGCGGGCGTCGGCTACTCCTGGACCGGGTTGTCATATCAGGAAGCGTTATCATCCAACCAGGCACCCGCACTGTATGCCATTTCACTGGTCGTGGTGTTCCTCGCCCTCGCCGCGCTGTATGAAAGCTGGTCAATTCCGTTCTCGGTGATGTTAGTTGTACCGTTGGGTGTCATTGGTGCATTACTGGCAACTGACCTGCGCGGCTTAAGCAATGACGTCTACTTCCAGGTCGGGTTGCTGACCACTATCGGGCTTTCCGCCAAGAACGCCATCCTGATCGTCGAATTTGCGGTTGAGATGATGCAGAAAGAAGGCAAAACACCGGTAGAAGCGATTATCGAAGCGGCGCGGATGCGTTTACGCCCAATCCTCATGACCTCTCTGGCCTTTATTCTCGGCGTACTGCCGCTGGTTATCAGTCATGGCGCAGGTTCCGGCGCACAAAACGCGGTAGGTACAGGCGTTATGGGGGGGATGTTTGCAGCAACTGTGCTGGCAATTTACTTCGTTCCCGTCTTTTTTGTCGTTGTGGAACATCTCTTTGCCCGCTTTAAAAAAGCGTAACGTATGAATGAGAGTAAGGTTGAACATGAGCGTTCAGCCTTACTCTTTCCTCGCAACCACTCACTACTCAACAACCAGCTAATCGTGAGGAATACCAGACTTAACAAACAGCAGTGAAAGTAGAAACCACTCCAGCCATTGGTCATCAATTTGAACAGCACAATACAGACCAGCATTCCCGTAATTATATGAATTGTTAGCTTAATAATCCCAAACATGCCGCGTCTTTTCCTCCTGAAAATACTAATACCCGTTTGCGAACTGCCAAAGAGAACTTGCCGTTGGTTCCGGCAGAGATAATCAGGAAAGATTTTTACATGCAGCGAGTATGAGATCCTGACCAATACCCAAATGAGATATGCAATCAGGAGAAGGTTCCCGGCGAATGCTGTGCAAACTGATGTGGTGTGACGCCATAATATTGTCGAAATGTATTTATAAAGTACGACGTACTGCTATACCCACATTTTTCAGCAATGGTATGTAGAGGAACTTGCCGTAACTCAAGTAGTCTTCTGGCCATCGACATCCTCGAGGCGAGTAATATTTTACTGAAGCAAGTATTTTCTTCCTGCAACTTTTTTTTGATTAAGCTCTCACTGGTATACATTGTTTCTGCGATATCACGCAGATACCAACGCCTGGCTATATCAAAGCTAATAATACGTTCAACTTTCCCCGATACAGTGCTGATACTGTTAAAAAGTAAAGGGATAAGCTCTTTCTTATGAGAAAACATTGATAAGCAGGAAAGATAGAGCATATTGCTCAATATAGGAGAATTTACAGCGGATTTAGCAAAACTATCAAAAATCGCTATCACCAGAGGCATTGGCGGTTCTGGGTTAATTAATAAACGATTTTTGTTATGTAGCCCCAAATTATGTGGTGCCTGACGAATATTTTGTAAGTAATGACAAACCGTCAGCTCATCGATATCCAAACGTCGCGTATCATGTGAACAAAACGAAAAATCGTCTGCCAAATTTTTCTCCAGTAGTAGAATACTCGCTTTGTTCAACGATATTTTTTGTTGTTCATGATAAATATCAAACGAACGGCAGGCGAGGATCACCGAGCAAACATGAGCCATGACTATCCCTTATATTCCATTACTGCGATTATTTCAATTTCAGTATACTGATGAAATGATGCCTGACTGTTCTTCAGGACTAAAACTGCCATATTTAGTAGGATCATACTTTACCTATTACGCAAATTTGCATAACAGTTAATTAGAAATAAGTAAATACAATAATAATATATTTTTAAAAATCGTATAGCCTATGTTTATAAAAATTTGGCTGATCTTATCTCCAGCAAACGTTATATTTAACTTACTGAGAGCACAAAAGTTTCCCGTGCCAACAGGGAGTGTTATAACGGTTTATTAGTCTGGAGACGGCAGACTATCCTCTTCCCGGTCCCCTATGCCGGGTTTTTTTTATGTTCGGGCAGACGTTGTAATCTTATTCTTACAGCCGAACTCTAAAATTTTCTTCTGTAACAAGTCTTGTCATTGAGTCGCCATTGAACTTTCCTTGTGCTATTTGTTCCTGATACTCTGTGGGTGTCATCCCATAATAATTTCGAAAAACGTAAATAAAATATGACATGCTGTTATAGCCACAGGACATTGCCACGCGTTTTATTGGAATACCAGGCATTACAACAAGTTGTAATGCACGCTGCATTCTACATGCGGTGAGCAGTTGTGAATAAGACGTATCTTCTTCACGCAATTTTTTCTTTAACAGACTCTGACTCATCAGTAACTCGTTGGCGATCTGTGATAATGTCCATTGATGAGCGATATTATTGTTGATAACTGTACAAACTCGCGTGCGCGTATTGGGATGTAATATGTTCACCAGTAGCGGTATAAACTGCTCATCCTCAAGAAAAACGGACAATAATGCAAATATTAATGCTCTTTTGCGCAATACCTCACCATAGCGGAGATTAGTTTGCTGCGAGAGTTGCATAACTTCCTGAAAAAATGGAATTTCTCTGGCACAGTGGTGAATAATTAACGAAGGTACTTTTTTATGAGTATGAAAATTTAACGCATCCTCCTTGAGAATCTGGAGGAATAATGAAAGCGTTTCCTTCGTGACAAATACTATATTTTCTAAGGAATTAGAAACTAAAACATGATTTGCATCCGCGCAGACCAAATCACCGCCATTAAAATAGCGACATTCACCATCAGCCATGGTGAGAATATATTTATGTCTTGCGTACGCAATGAGACAAGTGCCATGTTGTGATTGCATAGTTGACTTAATATAACATAAACATATTACTGTTTATTAATGTAGCACGCATTATATCTAAGTCAAATTTACTGGCATATAAATTTAAACGAAGCGGTGAGGAAAATGATAATGAGTGGAATAAATTACGCAGAATTATGGTGTTTATAATACAAAAAATGAATAGATAAAAATGCAAGATAATGAATACCAGGCGAATAATACCTTAAGGTGATATTTCACTTATATCATTATAATTTATAAACATTCATACATTATACAACTTAATAACAATATGAATATAAACCAATATTTCCGGGTTATATTCTGGTCGAACTCTCAGCCCCGGCTTGCTAGCCGGGGCTGAGATTCCTTATAGCATCCTGTTATCAGGTATGTTTAAAGCTGTTCTGCTGGGCAATACCCTGCAGTTTCGGGTGATCGCTGAGATATTTCAGGGAGGCTTTGTAGTCTTCCAGCAACAATTCAGCGAAGTCCATTTCGAAACCACGACGGCACATAATACGCATCACCACAATGTCGGTGGCTTCACCGCCGAGGGTAAAGGCCGGAACCTGCCAGCCGCGCAGACGCAGACGTTCAGAAAGGTCATACAGGGTGTATCCCGGATTTTCCCCGTCTTTCAGTTTGAAGCAAACCGCCGGAATACCTTCGTCCGGGCGACCTGTACAGATGAACTCATACGGTCCCAGTTTAGCGATTTCATCCGCCAGGTAAGTGGCGACCTGATAAGAGGCGTTTTGTACTTTGGTGTAACCCTCACGACCGAGGCGCAGAAATTCATAGTATTGCGCAATCACCTGACCGGCAGGGCGAGAGAAGTTGATGGCGAAAGTCCCGATTTGCCCGCCAAGATAGTCAACGTTGAACACCAGTTCTTTCGGCAGTGCTTCTTCATCACGCCAGATAACCCAGCCGCAGCCCAGCGGAGCCAGACCGAATTTATGGCCTGAAGCACTGATCGATTTCACGCGCGGCAGGCGGAAGTCCCAGACAATATCCGGAGCCACGAACGGTGCCAGGAAGCCACCGCTGGCGGCGTCGATGTGCATGTCGATGTCGATACCGGTGTCGGCCTGGAATTTATCCAGCGCATCGTGCAGCGGTTGCGGGAACTCATAGTTACCGGTGTAGGTCACACCAAAAGTCGGCACCACGCCGATGGTGTTTTCGTCGCAGGCTTCAATCATGCGTTTCGGATCCATGAACAACTGACCGGGGCGCATAGGGATCTCGCGCAGTTCCACATCCCAGTAGCGGGCAAATTTATGCCAGCAGATTTGCACCGGCCCGCACACCAGGTTGGGTTTATCGGTCGGTTTACCTGCGGCTTCCATTCGTTTGCGCCAACGCCATTTCATTGCCATCCCACCGAGCATACAGGCCTCGGAAGAACCAATGGTGTTGGTGCCAACGGCCTGACCGTTTTTCGGCGCAGGCGCGTGCCACAGGTCGGCAACCATGTTTACACAACGCAGGTCGATAGCTGCGGACTGCGGATATTCTTCTTTATCGATCCAGTTTTTGTTGATCGACAGATCCATCAGCTTATGAACATTTTCGTCGTCCCAGGTCTGGCAGAAAGTCGCCAGGTTCTGACGGGCGTTACCGTCGAGAAATAATTCATCATTGATAATCTGGAATGCGATGTCATCGCGCATTTCGTGCAGCGGAAAACGTTTAGATTCCGCGATAGTTGAAATTGCCTTTGCGCCAAAACGCGAGTCGAGTAGTTCTGAGCGGAAATCCGTTAACAACTTCTGGTCCATTTCGAACTCCTTAAATTTATTTGAAGGCAATAAAAAAGTAGGATTTATCTGGAATGGACGCAAGGCGTTACGGGTGTAATTTAAATAACAAAATCCTAAACAGAAAAAAGGCTTTTTATAATATAAACATTTAACATGATAATATTAAAAACAGACTTTATTATCGTAATAAAAATCGCCCAAACATTCCTGTCGGGCGATCGAATTAATTATTGTTTATCCTGCATATACGGTGTGTAAACTCCGTTCAGGCTGTGCAAGAAAGCCACGATATCATCCACATCCTCCTGCGGCAGCTCTTTACCGACCTGGTAGCGCAGCATCAGTTTCACCGCCCCGTCCAGCGTCGGCACATCACCGCGATGGAAGTACGGTGCCGTTAGCGCAACGTTACGCAAACCGGGTACTTTCTGACGCAGTTTATCGCGTTCTTCTTTAGTTACATTCATACGGCCAATATCTGCCGCCGTAATTTCACCAAAATTAAAGTCTTTTTTCAGACCCAGCGGTTCGAAGGAACGTCCACCGAGAATAATACCGCCATGACACGTTGCACACTTATTATCTTTAAATAATTGATAACCTTTTTTCTGCTGCGCCGTCAGCGCATTTTCATCACCACGCAACCATTTATCAAACGGTGAATCCGGCGTAATTAATGTTTTCTCAAATTCAGCAATTGCGTCAGTAATATTTTCACCACTGAAACCTTGCGGATAAACTTTGAGGAACTGCGCTTTCAGCACAGGATCTTTTTCCAACTTCGCAATGATTTCGTCCCAGGATTTGGACGCCATTTCAATCGGATTCAGCGGCGGCCCACCCGCCTGATCCTGCAATGTTGCCGCACGACCATCCCAGAACTGCTCAACGTTAAACACCGAGTTAAACACCGTCGGCGCATTAATCGGCCCGACCGCACCACCGACACCAATCGATGTTTTTCTGCCATCAACACCTCCCGCATTCAGCGCATGGCAATGAGCGCAAGAAATGGTGCTATCAGCCGATAAACGGGGATCGTGATACAGGGCAAACCCTAACGCCACTTTTTGCGCATCGGTAGGCAGTTTTTGCGGGATGGGCTGCACCGGTTCATTGCGATGCTCCGGCGCGGTGTCATTGCTGGCGTAATATTCCGCGCGCTGTTTTGCAATCCAGGCCAGTATTTCCGCCCGCTCTTCATCACTCACCTTACCCGCCCAGTGTAGCGCGGTATAACGCGTTGGTGGCATAGTTTCATACTGCATCACCCATTCAATCTTATTCAGATCGCTTTGCGAAATGGGTTTATCAGCCAACAGAGCCGCACGCACGGCCTCAAGATTAAAAGATTTATATCCGAGCTTAATGTCGTAATCCATCAACTGTTTCGCGCCAGGAATATAATAATAGGCGGGTAATTCTGCCGAAGGCGTATGGCAATAGTCGCATCCCTTTTCGCGGAGAAAGCCTAAAACCTTATTATTTTCACTGACAGCAGATGCCTGAACATCGGCCTGTTTACTGCGTTTATTATCGTGGTACCACACATAACCAGATAACCCTAAATAGCAAATCGCGACGCCAGCCAGGCCGATCGCGGTAATACGTGAGACCATTTTCATTATTCTTCCCTCACGGTAGTGAGTTATTGTGACCCAGAAAATTTTCCAGAATGCTGCAAACGTCTCTGCGAGACAAAGCCATCATAAAAAACAGGGAGATACGCTTTTTGATAGGAATCAATCAATTACATGAATATAAACTATCAATAAGATAGCCTGTGCCTATTACCCAGATCAGGAATGGCATATCATGATTACGGGGGAGACCATGATTGAATGTTCTGAAAATGAAAAACAACACGAAATCCGTATTTTTATAAATTCCATTGATATTAGCGCGTTATATTTTTTGTCCCATTAATAAACGTGATCCACCGCACGCTTCGTCGCCCATCGACCGGAGCGAATGACTACGCTTAAAGGAAAGCCGATAATTAGCGACGAATTTCGGAGGTCGGATCCTTATGCTCAATCAGAAAATTCAAAACCCTAATCCAGACGAACTGACGATCGAGGTCGATCTCTGTTATGAGCTGGACCCGTATGAATTAAAACTGGATGAGATGATCGAGGCAGAGCCAGAACCCGAAATGATTGAGGGGCTGCCAGCCTCTGACGCACTAACACCTGCTGACCGCTATCTCGAACTTTTCGAACATGTCCAGTCAGCAAAAATTTTCCCCGACAGTAAAACGTTTCCTGACTGCGCTCCCAAAATGGACCCGCTGGATATCTTAATCCGCTATCGTAAAGTGCGCCGTCATCGTGATTTCGATTTGCGCCGATTCGTTGAAAATCACTTCTGGTTACCGGAGATTTACTCCAGTGAATATGTATCGAACCCGCAAAACTCACTGAAAGAGCATATCGACCAGCTATGGCCGGTATTAACCCGCGAGCCACAGGATCACATCCCGTGGTCTTCTCTGCTGGCGCTGCCGCAGTCGTACATTGTTCCAGGGGGTCGTTTTAGCGAAACCTACTACTGGGATTCCTATTTCACCATGCTGGGGCTGGCGGAAAGCGGGCGTGAAGATTTGCTGAAATGCATGGCCGATAACTTCGCCTGGATGATCGAAAACTATGGGCACATCCCCAACGGCAACCGCACCTATTATTTGAGCCGCTCGCAGCCACCGGTGTTCGCGCTGATGGTGGAGCTGTTTGAAGAAGATGGTGTACGCGGCGCGCGCCGTTACCTTGAGCATCTTAAAATGGAATATGCCTTCTGGATGGACGGCGCAGAATCGCTGATCCCTAATCAGGCCTATCGCCATGTTGTGCGAATGCCCGACGGATCGCTGCTCAACCGTTACTGGGACGATCGCGACACGCCGCGTGACGAATCCTGGCTTGAAGACGTAGAAACCGCAAAACATTCTGGTCGCCCGCCCAACGAGGTGTACCGCGATTTACGCGCGGGCGCAGCTTCTGGCTGGGATTACTCTTCCCGTTGGCTGCGAGACGCGGGTCGCCTGGCGAGCATTCGTACCACTCAGTTCATCCCCATCGATCTTAATGCTTTCCTGTTTAAACTGGAGAGCGCCATCGCCAACATCTCGTCGCTGAAAGGCGATAAGGAGACGGAAACGCTGTTCCGCCAGAAAGCCAATGCCCGCCGCGATGCGGTAAACCATTATCTCTGGGATGATGAAAATGGTATCTACCGCGATTACGACTGGCGGCGCGAACAGCAGGCACTCTTTTCCGCTGCTGCCATTGTGCCGTTATATGTGGGCATGGCGAACCATGAACAGGCCGACCGTCTGGCAAATGCCGTGCGAAGCCGATTACTGACGCCGGGCGGGATTCTGGCAAGTGAGTATGAAACCGGTGAACAGTGGGATAAACCCAACGGCTGGGCACCGTTACAATGGATGGCGATTCAGGGATTTAAAATGTACGGTGATGACCATCTGGGTGATGAGATTGCGCGTAGCTGGCTGAAGACGGTGAATCAGTTCTATCTGGAACAGCACAAACTGATCGAGAAATACCATATTGCCGATGGTATCCCCCGCGAGGGCGGCGGGGGCGAATATCCATTGCAGGATGGCTTTGGCTGGACCAACGGTGTGGTACGCCGTTTAATTGGTTTATACGGCGAACCATAATATTTTTTACAGCCAGCCACTAACGTCCTACTGGCTGTAAAATTATCCTCTTCAGGAGGAGATATTTAACATCATCGCCGCCTGGGTACGGTTTTTCACTTCCAGACGGCGATAGAGCGATTCCAGGTGCGCTTTTACCGTTCCGGTGCTGATATTTAATGCCCGACCAATCTCTTTATTCGATTCGCCCGCCGCCAGCATGGTTAAAATTTCCCGCTGGCGGGCGCTTAACGATTTGAGATCTTTCGTATCCTTTTCCGGCGTGGTTCGCCAGTCACCGGGCAGAAACATCATTCCCATCGCCGCACTATTGACCGCCAACACAAACGTATCGATCGAAGAATCACGCGGTACAATCGCCATCACATTGAAATGAATAACCTCCTGCAACCATCGTTTGTTGCAATCCGAAGCCGTGATTAACACCTTAACCTCAGGAAATTGCACCACGGTTTTTTGCAACAACCAGTAGCAAAACTCCCCATCCTGATCGCCATCGAGCATAACTAAGGCTTCAGGGTAACTTTCCAGCTTTTGCCATAACTCGTCTGCCTGACCGACGCCCTGAATACCTACGCCTGGAATACGTTGCTGTAAACTGATTTTCATTCCATGAATAAATATTGACTGCCTGTCAAACATGATTATTTGCATTACTGAATCTCCACCTGAATACGTTAAAAAGACTTAAGTAGTGGAAGGGTATTACCCGAGAGACAAAATAAGAATTCGCCATTTGGCGGAGGCCATTCTACAGAGATGAAAGACAGAAAATAGTTACCGATATAAATAGTTACAGCTAACCGCCTGAAATTACATGTCGAGGGCACTATTTAAAAAAATCTTAAGGAATTCCTTATATTTTCGCGCCACGTTCCGGTTAACCAGGCCAATTCAGCGCACGCTTTAATAGCATCCATAGTTTAAGAAAGTGACTGGATTACGCACAAATACACAATGTTGTATGTCCGCATTTTATAAAACGAATCAAAATTTTGGCTTTGTGTTGGTTATTTCTCTATGCCGAGACGCGAATCCGCCTTTGATTCTCTAAAATCGCCTCACTTTCAACGTTGCATCGTTGTGAAATCATGCATTAGATGTTAGAAAAACAATAAATAATGCGATATACGCGTTACTGTTTCGCTGTGAACAACAATCGGTAAAAGAAATGGATAAAATTCACGCAATGCAGTTGTTCATCAAGGTTGCGGAGCTGGAGAGTTTTTCCCGCGCGGCGGATTTCTTTGCATTGCCAAAAGGAAGCGTTTCGCGCCAGATACAGGCACTGGAACATCAACTTGGCACCCAGCTTCTCCAGCGCACCACGCGACGGGTCAAACTCACGCCTGATGGCATGACCTATTACCAACGGGCAAAAGATGTGTTGAGTAATCTCAACGAACTGGACGGTTTATTTCAGCAGGGCGCCCCCAGCATCAGCGGTAAATTGCGCATCGATATCCCATCCGGGATGGCAAAAACCCTGCTACTGCCGCGTCTGCCCGAATTTCTCCATCAATATCCGGGAATTGAACTGGAATTAAGCAGCAATGACCGTCCGGTAGATATTCTTCATGATGGCTTTGATTGCGTAGTACGCACGGGAACGTTGCCCGACGATGGACTCATCACCCGTCCCCTCGGCAAACTGACGATGGTCAACTGCGCCAGTCCGCACTATCTGACGCGCTTTGGTTATCCGCAAAGTCCCGAGGACCTGACTTCGCACGCAGTAGTGCATTACACGCCACACCTGGGCGCGCATCCGTTGGGTTTTGAGGTTGCCAGTGTTAATGGCGTCCAGTGGTTTAAGTCCGGCGGCATGTTGACGGTAAACAGTAGAGAAAACTATCTTGCCGCCGGTCTGGCGGGACTGGGGATTATTCAGATCCCCCGCGTCACCGTACGCGAAGCCCTACGCGCCAGACAGCTTATCGAAGTGTTACCCAACTACCGCGCCGAACCACGTTCCATTTCTCTGGTTTACCCACAGCGTCGGGAGCTTTCCCGCCGTGTAAACCTGTTTATGCAGTGGCTGGCTGGTGTGATGAAAGAGTACCTGGACTGACCGACTATACTTTTTAAGAAAGACAACGACAGAAGGACTAAAGAGCGGATGACGCAGGAAAACGAGATTAAACGTCCCACTCAGGATCTGGAGCACGAGCCAATTAAGCATCTGGATAATAGCGATAAAGGCGGCAAAGTTAGCCAGGCGCTGGAAACCGTCACCACCACCGCCGAAAAAATCCAACGCCAACCGATCATCGCACACCTTATTCGCGCGACAGAACGCTTTAACGATCGGCTGGGTAACCAGTTTGGTGCGGCTATCACCTATTTCTCGTTTTTGTCGATGATCCCGATTTTGATGGTGTCGTTTGCCGCAGGGGGTTTTGTGCTGGCCTCCCATCCGATGCTGTTACAGGATATCTTCGATAAGATTCTGCAAAACATCAGCGATCCGACGCTTGCCGCCACGTTGAAAAACACCATCAACACTGCCGTTCAGCAGCGTACTACCGTAGGACTTGTCGGGTTAGCCGTGGCGCTATACTCCGGCATCAACTGGATGGGGAATTTACGTGAAGCAATTCGCGCCCAATCGCGCGATGTCTGGGAACGTTCGCCGCAAGATCAGGAGAAGTTCTGGGTAAAATATCTGCGTGACTTTATTTCGCTGATTGGTTTGTTGATTGCGCTGATTGTGACGCTTTCGATCACCTCGGTTGCCGGTTCTGCGCAACAAATGATTATTAGCGCGCTGCACCTTAATAGCATTGAGTGGCTGAAACCGACGTGGCGGTTGATTGGTCTGGCGATTTCTATCTTTGCCAACTATCTGCTTTTCTTCTGGATCTTCTGGCGCCTGCCGCGCCACCGTCCGCGTAGAAAGGCGCTGATTCGCGGGACATTCCTCGCAGCGATTGGTTTTGAAGTGATTAAAATCGTGATGACCTACACCCTGCCGTCGTTGATGAAATCCCCGTCTGGCGCAGCATTTGGTTCCGTGCTGGGGCTGATGGCGTTTTTCTACTTCTTTGCTCGTCTGACGCTGTTTTGTGCGGCGTGGATTGCCACCGCCGAGTACAAAGATGACCCGCGAATGCCGGGGAAAACGCAGCCTTAAAATATGCCGGATGCGGCGTAAACGCCTTATTCGGCCTGGCTCCCCGTAGGCCGGATAAAATGTGCCAGCATCGCATCCGGCTATAATGCGCACATAACCTCTTGAAACTCTTCCCCAGAGCCTCTTAAGCCATCTATTTAGGAGCAAACAATTTCATTCCAACTCATAACCCCAGCATATAAATCCAGTTGGTAACTTTTATTTAACCTAAAACCAGTTTTATTGACTATTTATGAAATTGTGTGAAGCATTTCATAGAAGAAAAATCACCAGCCTAAACATTATCCCCTTTTTGCCTGGTTTTTGACCATTTTCGCGATTTGTTACACATTGAAATATCACTTTTGCTGTGCGTAATATGGCTATTCGTTAGCCAAAAAATAAGAAAAGATTATGCAAGCAACAGCCACAACACTCGAAAATAACCAGGAATTCACGCCGGTAAACTCGCGTAATAAAGTCCTTGTCGCCTCTCTCATTGGCACGGCCATTGAGTTCTTCGACTTTTATATTTACGCCACAGCGGCCGTTATTGTGTTTCCGCATATCTTCTTCCCGCAGGGCGATCCTACGGCAGCAACGCTACAGTCGCTCGCCACCTTCGCCATTGCCTTCGTCGCGCGCCCCATCGGCTCTGCCGTATTTGGTCATTTTGGCGATCGCGTTGGACGTAAAGCGACGCTGGTCGCCTCGTTGCTAACGATGGGGATTTCGACAGTGGTGATTGGTCTGTTGCCGGGCTATGCCACGATTGGTATTTTCGCCCCGCTGCTGCTGGCGCTGGCTCGATTTGGTCAGGGGCTGGGTTTAGGCGGTGAATGGGGCGGCGCGGCGCTGCTGGCAACTGAAAACGCCCCGCCGCGCAAACGTGCATTGTACGGCTCCTTCCCGCAACTGGGCGCACCGATTGGCTTCTTCTTTGCCAACGGCACTTTCTTGCTGCTTTCCTGGCTACTGACCGACGAGCAGTTTATGAGCTGGGGCTGGCGCGTACCGTTTATCTTCTCGGCGGTGCTGGTGATTATCGGCCTGTATGTCCGCGTTTCACTGCATGAGTCGCCGGTGTTTGAGAAAGTCGCTAAAGCGAAAAAGCAGGTGAAAATCCCGCTGGGTACGCTGCTGACCAAACATGTTCGCGTAACCGTACTGGGTACGTTCATTATGCTGGCAACCTATACGCTGTTTTACATCATGACCGTCTACTCGATGACCTTTAGTACCGCCGCCGCGCCAGTTGGGCTTGGCCTGCCGCGTAACGAAGTATTGTGGATGCTGATGATGGCAGTGATTGGTTTTGGCGTGATGGTGCCAGTCGCCGGATTACTGGCTGATGCCTTTGGTCGCCGTAAAAGCATGGTAATCATCACGACGCTTATCATCCTGTTCGCGCTGTTCGCCTTTAACCCGTTGCTCGGTTCTGGCAACCCGATTCTGGTTTTTGCCTTCCTGCTGCTGGGGTTAAGTCTGATGGGGCTGACTTTCGGGCCGATGGGCGCGCTGTTGCCAGAACTGTTCCCGACGGAAGTGCGTTACACCGGAGCATCGTTCTCTTACAACGTATCGTCGATTCTTGGGGCTTCCGTTGCGCCGTATATCGCAGCCTGGTTGCAGACTAACTACGGGTTAGGCGCAGTGGGGTTATATCTGGCGGCGATGGCTGGCTTGACGTTAATTGCCTTGCTGCTGACGCATGAGACGCGGCATCAGTCGTTGTAAGTATCGTGCGGGCTGCCACCCTCACCCCAGCCCTCTCCCTGAAAGGGAGAGGGAGAAAAGCGGAGCGAGATGTTACATCGCGAACATAACAGCCCTCCCCCCCAGAAAGTGAACGGAAAAGCGGCACTCGTTATTTCAACACGCACAAAACAGTCCCCTCGCCCCTTTGGGGAGAGGGTTAGGGTGAGGGGAACACGCTGCTCCCGAATTCACCAGCAAATCTAATCCAACCCCATCACTTCTTCATCTGCGACAAAATCGTCCGACACTGATTAGCCTCCCCTTCTGAAGGTGAGATCAGCGCCAGTAACGCCGCCGCAGGCGTCACCAACGTTGCCAGTGCCGCCGCAACAGCGCCACGGGCAATCAACGGCCCGGCCTTCACACCAGCCTGCGGACTCTTAAACGTCCCACGCACATACAGCGGCGAACGCAGCGTGATAATACGAATCCCTTTGCTCTCCGGATCAATAGTCAAATCCAGTTGCTCCGAAGCAAAACTTGCCGTGCCGGTAACATTGATCAACGCATTCTCAGTATCGAAAGCAAAAATCTGCGGGCGTGCCACACCGTTGGCGATATCCAGATTCGCCGCCGCGCAGTTCACCCGCACCTCATCATCACCGAAAATCGCACCGACAATGTAGTTTCCGACGTTCAGCCCAACAATCTCCATCAGGTTGCGGCTCACCAGCCCGTCATTCATCAACAGTTTCAGGTTGCCGTTACTGTTGCCTAAAAGCGCCGCCACCGAGTTACCGCTACCGCGTAGTTCCGCGTCACCGTTCATTTCCCCCAGCGTTTTCTGCATCAGTTCTACATCCGGCATCAGCTCCTTCAGTTTCAGTCGACGAGCCTGTATATCCGCCCGCCCCTGCATCGGTTTTTTATCCCCTTCCAGATGAATATTCGCCGCAATGCTGCCGCCCGCCATGCCAAATATCAGCGGTTGCAGACGCAGGTCAGCGTTTTTGAGGATGATATGGGTAGAAAGAGAGCTAATCGGCAAACTGCTGCCATGTTCTATGCGCCGCCCTTTGAAACGAACATCAGCATCCATCGCATCCCATTTATCGGTTTCGAAGCGGTCATAAGGCAGCACTTTGCCCACAGGCTGAACGTTTTTCTCGCCCTTCTTCTGTTCAGAGCGTTTCGACTTTTCTACCCCTTCCCCGGAATCAACGCCAATCAATGGCCCCAAATCAGCCAGCCGCAACTGCCGTGACTCAACGTCACCTTCCAGTTTTGGTCGCGGCTTACCGGTGGTGTAGACCAGAGAACCGTGAATATCGCTATCGCCAATGCGCCCGTTAAAGCCGCGATAATCAAAGACCGACGATTTTTCAGTGTCGATTTTCGCTACCAGCCGACCATCCGTTTCAAACGGCGGGGTATCGGGCAGCAGAACGCCCGTCAGTTCATAGAGATCACCCAGCGAATCGCCGGAAAATTTAAGCCGTAAATCGACGCCGCCCATTTTCATTGGGTCATTCACGACGCCATCAAAAGCAACACGGGTATTACCGGAGCGAAAATCAGCCTGCACCGGAAAAGGTGTTCCTTCGCCACGCAGCGCCAGCATACCACCTATTTTTCCTGTACCCGTGAGCGGTTCGCCGTTATAGCGCCCCTGCGCTTTCAGGCCAAAAACGTAATCGCCTACCTTCTCTTTATCTGATTTACCTTTCGATCCAGTAACTTCGCTGAACGGCAACGGCTTACCTAACGGATCGACAAAAATTTCCAGATCTGCTTTGCTTGCTTTGTCATCAATAGCGATCCGCCCTTGATCGAACAGAATATTATCCAGACGGAACGACCACGCCGACGGCTTTGCATTCGCGTCTTTGTTGTCATCGTTGGCGAGATTAAACGTCCAGTTATTGTTCTTTTCTGAGAGGCGAATCAGGCGCGCGTCGGGCTTTTCCAGCTTGATCCAGGGCAGCCAGACCGTTTTAGTCAGCAACGCCAGCGGAGCCAGCGTCGCTTCTACGCGCGGTAAATGTACCATCGTCACTTCGGGAATATCCGGCGGGTTGCCGAGAATGATGTCTTGTGCGTGTACATGAGGCCACGGCACCCAGCTACGCCAGCCGGTTTCCTGCTTTTGCCGTTCCCACACAACGCCCAGATCGCCACGGATGGCGAAGGGGCGATTCAGTTCCGCAGAGACTTTCTGGTTGATGGTCGGTTTGAGACGGTTCCAGTCAAACGTTGCAATCAAAATGATCGCCACGACGATCAACAACAAGAAAGCCCCTGAAATCGCAGCGGTTATTTTGCCTGCTTTGCTCATAGTTCGCTTCCTCACATTCTTCCTGTGCCAGTCCTAAAGATAGTCCAGCCAGGCAGAAAATGAGGCGGCTTACAGAGCCAACGCCACCGAGTCCAGCGTTTCGATTGGTGCCGGACGTGAAAGAAACCAGCCTTGTGCGGCGAATGCGGGAGAATTTTGCACATCGCCCCACTCTTCCTCAGTCTCGATACCTTCGACGATCACCCCACGGCAGTAGCGGTTCATCAAATGCAAAAGCTGGGAAAAGAGCGTGCGACCTTCGGGCGACTGGCGCAACATCACAAACAGTTCGCGAGCGATTTTGATGTAGTCGTAACGCACTTCACTTAGCGCAGAGAAATTTGCCATCCCGGTGCCAAAATCATCCAGCCACAGTGGGCCAAATTCGCACATCGAGGCAAACGTTGAATCTTTCGGTAGACGGATGTGTTCCACCAGTTCGAAACGCAGCCAGGGAAGACGGTCAATCTGGCGCAAAATTTCCGGCTGCTGACGTAGGGCAAGAAGCGTAGGTCCATCAATATTAACCGATGCCAGCAGGCCGTGCTCAACGAAGAATGCAGCTTTTTTCGCCAGTAAATCAATCTGTTCTTTCACCACATCCATACGATGCCTGACGGTGATTTCGGCAAAATAACGATCTGGCGGCAGCCGTTGCGAGGGATTATCAGGATGCGTGACAATGGTTAAAAGCTCCACGGCCATCAATCGTCCGGAAGTCTGGTAAATCGGCTGCCAGGTATAAACGCGCTCACACTGCAACCAAAAACGCCGTTCCTGCAAGCTCTCGATGCTTGTTTCAGGGTTGCTTATTCGCTGGATAACCTGCCTTATCATCGAAGATGTCCTGTGTTTAAAAGTGATGCTGCCCGGACTCGACAAATATTATCGGCGCGCCACGGCAGAACTTTACCGCCAGAGAGAAGTTAATTTGCCCACACAACGACGGAATCTTCCAGGAATACGTTCTTGCTCAAAAAAATAATGGAACAGCGTTTTAATATAGTTGACCAGCAAACCACCACAGCGCAAACTAACGCTAATTTTTTACAGATCAGGTTCACGACTATGTCCAAAAAGATTGCCGTGATTGGCGAATGCATGATTGAGCTTTCCGAGAAAGGCGCAGACGTTAAGCGCGGTTTCGGCGGCGATACCCTGAATACTTCCGTCTACATCGCTCGTCAGGTCGATCCTGCGGCATTAACCGTTCACTACGTAACGGCGCTGGGGACGGACAGTTTTAGTCAGCAGATGCTGGACGCCTGGCACGGCGAGAACGTCGATACGTCCCTGACCCAACGGATGGAAAACCGCCTGCCGGGTCTTTACTACATTGAAACCGATAGCACTGGCGAACGCACTTTCTACTACTGGCGTAACGAAGCCGCAGCTAAATTCTGGCTGGAGAGCGAGCAGTCAGCAGCGATTTGTGAAGAGCTGGCGAATTTCGATTACCTTTACCTTAGCGGGATTAGCCTGGCGATCTTAAGCCCGACCAGCCGCGAGAAGCTGCTTTCTCTGTTGCGCGAATGCCGTGCCAACGGCGGGAAGGTCATTTTCGACAATAACTACCGTCCGCGCCTGTGGGCGAGCAAAGAAGATACGCAGCAGGTGTACCAGCAAATGCTGGAATGCACAGATATCGCCTTCCTGACGCTGGACGATGAAGACGCGCTGTGGGGTCAACAGCCGGTGGAAGACGTCATTGCGCGTACCCATAACGCAGGCGTGAAAGAAGTGGTGGTAAAACGCGGGGCGGATTCTTGCCTGGTGTCCATTGCTGGCGAAGGGTTAGTTGATGTTCCTGCGGTGAAACTGCCGAAAGAAAAAGTGATCGACACCACCGCTGCGGGTGACTCTTTCAGCGCCGGTTATCTGGCGGTACGCCTGACCGGGGGAAGTGCAGAAGAAGCAGCGAAACGTGGACATTTGACTGCAAGTACAGTTATCCAGTATCGCGGCGCGATTATCCCGCGTGAGGCGATGCCAGCGTAATGGTTTTTGGCGGAGAACGGGTAGATATTCGTTCTCCGTTAATCTTCTTGCAGGGATGAACCGAGCGGTGCTGATGATTTGAAATAAACTGCTGACGCATATCATTCAAACTACGCGTAAATTTAAGCGGGTTCTCACCTTTAATTTCGACCGTGACGAAAACATTCCCATTAGTGTTAAATAAGTCAAAATAATAATCATGTTGATGACGATGATTAGTTTTAAATTGACGAAATGATAAATAGCAGCGGTCATCATAGGTAATTAAAAAATCATTTTCGCCGTACTCGTTTATCATCCTGTTTTTCAGGTTACCGTCGAAGAGAACTGTATACTTCGCTCTGTCAGCAAATAATTCGGCATCCGTTTCTCGGTTGATCGTATTGACACTGATACCGAATTCTATTTTTACCTTGTCTTTATCGATATTATTTCTTGTACTGACATAAATATTATTCGCATCCCAAAGTAAAAGAAAATTTTTGTTGCAGGAATAGAGAGCTGTTCAACAGAGAATCATAATCGGCAAGAACAGTGTGACTTTGTAGCGCATTTATATTCCTTTAGCACGTTACGTTCACAAAGTGTGGTTACTTCCTTTTACATAAACCACAGCAGTCAGTAATTATCCGCACGCTACCGCCGTGCCTGGAAAAATATCTGCGGGTATATTCACTACCGTTAATCCCGGCAGCGCAGAAGAAACGCTGCCGGATTATTTATTACTGCGCGGGTGGAATATCCGTCACTTCAGGATGCACATCATCCGTGGCGACAGACGTCGCCGCAGCCGTAGTCGATGGCGCCATGATTTGATCCCAGGCAGCCTGCAACGATTTCATGTTAAATTCCGGCTCGCCTTTCGGCTGCAGCAGAATTAACGCCATGTCGTTCGACAACTGCTGACGCAGATCCTGATTTAACATCTCTACCGTCAGGCTGTTAAGGAAATCCTGACGCAGTTTCTGATATTGCTCCGGTGCAATATCGACAACCTGATTTTGCAGTGAACGCATCCGCTGCCCCATCAGAATATCGGTATCAGCTCGTGCATAGGCGGCAAACAGTTTCTGCAGCTCCAGTTTCTTTTGCGCGACCAGGGCGTTGAACTCTTCTTCCGGCAGACCTTTATCGCGGACTTTCGCCAGTTCACGCGCCACCAGATTAAGGTTGCTGTTCAGCTTGTCGTTTGGTGACTCGATGTTGATGGCACATTGCGCACGCAGATACAGCACTCGGCAATCAAATCCAAGGCCGATGTCTTTGCTGTTATTGGCGCTTAATGCTTGCTGAACATGCCAGAACAGCGCCTCACGAGCCAGGTCCGCGCGCCAGTAGCGCAGCAGTGCGGCTGACTCACGAATCGGCTGCCACGGCGTGTCCCACATGATAGATAACCGATCCTGGCGCACCGCGTCGGTCATAATGCTCACCGCTTCCGCACGCAGCGGAGAAAGCGTCGGCACCGGAGCCGGTGTTTCACGTTTGCCTTTCAGTTCGCCAAACGTTTTGTTGATTTGGTCGACAACCGAGCGCGCATCAACGTTCCCCACCACCAGCAGCGTCATTGCATCTGGGGTGTACCATTTCTGGTAGAAATCTTTAATCTTTTCCGCTTCAACGGGCTTTTTCAGCGGATCGGCAGGATCGTGACCTAACAAAGTTGATCCTTTCAGACGATAGCGCCACCAGCCTTCTTTAGTGTCGGCAGGCCAGGTTGCCACCATATCCTGGCTTTGCAGCGCATGGTTAACCGTTTCTGGTGTGATGGTCAGCTTGCCGGTCGCATTCGCCAGATAAGAGAGCGCCTCTTTCAGCAGATCGTTACGATTATTTGGCAAACTCAGATTAAACAGCGTGGTGTCGTAAGAGACGATCACCGGCGGCATCGGGCGCTTAGGGTCGATCCCCTGCTGCCACAATGAACGTGCCTGTGCCGCTTCCAGACCACCGCTTTGCGTCAGCGCAATACGAGGAATGGCATGACTGTAACCGCTCTGTTGTGTACTTTCGGCGAGCGAACCGGTATTAACCAGCAGGCGAATTTCAACACGATCGCTGGGACGCTGGGGCGTGGTCAGCACTTGCCACTGTAAACCGTTGGCGAGCGTCCCCTGTTGCCATGCTGGATCAGGCTGGAGCGCATCTGCCTGCACATAGCCAGCAGTGGCCATCACCAGCAAACCGCCCGCTAAAAGTCGAATTTTTGTGCCCTGCATGTGAACCCCTGATCAACTATCCTGGTAATAAAAGACTGCCCGCTATCGGTCAGCCTAAATGACGTTAAAAACACTTCGTGTTAGACCGCAAGAACATAAAAATGTCACGGAGGAAGTGAAATAAACCCGAACTCACCCAGGTGGTAAGTTCGGGCACAGGGGGCAATTATGCTCAAACACCCGCACTCGGGGAAGGGAGTGCGGGCATAAGTGGTGAGATTAAGAGGATAATTCGTGCGTTTTGCCATCCGGCGCACGATTATTCAGCACATCATCCAGTTTTTTGTGGTCCAGCTCTTTAACCCACTTAGCAACCACGATGGTCGCAACGCCGTTACCGACCAGGTTAGTCAGCGCACGGGCTTCTGACATGAAGCGGTCGATACCGAGGATCAGCGCCAGACCCGCCACCGGCAAATGGCCCACCGCAGAGAGTGTCGCCGCCAGCACGATAAAGCCACTACCCGTTACCCCTGCCGCCCCTTTAGAAGAGAGCAGCAACACAATCAACAGCGTGATTTGGTGGACGATATCCATCTGACTGTTAGTGGCCTGGGCAATAAATACCGCCGCCATCGTCAGGTATATCGATGTCCCATCAAGGTTAAACGAGTAGCCTGTCGGGATAACCAGCCCCACCACCGATTTGCGGCAGCCGAGTTTCTCCATCTTGTCGAGCATACGCGGCAGCGCCGACTCGGAAGAGGATGTTCCCAGCACAATCAGCAGTTCTTCACGGATGTAGCGGATAAATTTGAAAATACTGAAACCGGTCGCTTTAGCGATTGAACCCAGTACCAACACCACAAACAGGATACAGGTGATGTAGAAGCAGATAATGAGCTGCCCAAGCTGCACCAGGGTGCCGACGCCGTATTTACCGATGGTAAACGCCATCGCCCCGAACGCACCGATGGGTGCCAGACGCATGATCATATTGATGATGCCGAAGATGACCTGCGAGAAACTTTCGATAACGTTAAAAATCAGTTGGCCTTTGCTGCCCAGACGGTGGAGCGCAAAACCAAACAGTACGGCAAACAGCAGCACCTGCAGGATGTTACCGCTGGCAAATGCGCCAATGACGCTCGCCGGGATGACATCCATAATAAAGGCGACAATGCCCTGGTCTTTTGCCTGATCGGCGTAAACCGCTACCGCTTTCGCATCAAGCGTTGCCGGATCGACGTTCATTCCGGCACCAGGCTGCACGACGTTAACGATGATAAGACCAATAATCAGCGCGATGGTACTGACAATTTCAAAGTAAAGCAGTGCGACTGCGCCGGTACGGCCGACCGCCTTCATGCTTTCCATGCCCGCAATGCCCGTTACGACGGTACAAAAGATGACAGGAGCGATGATCATCTTAATGAGCTTAACGAACCCGTCGCCAAGCGGTTTCATTTGCTCGCCTATCTCAGGGTAGAAATGGCCAAGGAGAATACCAATGGCTATCGCTGTCAGAACCTGAAAGTAAAGGCTTTTAAACAGAGAGGTTTTCATAGGGTGTCCTTTAGTAAAACCACAGGTCTTGTAAGGTTATGGAGTACCTGCGGCCTTAAAATAACACCCAGACAACATCACAGAAATGTACCTGGATCATAATTGAAACAAAAAGGTTAAAAAGTTTGAACTGGCTCGCACAAACCAGCACTTTTTAAAGTTTTGTAATCAGTTTGGGGTAGCTACTTTTCTTCCAGGTAACTCTCTTCGAAGATTTCAATAGGGAGTGGACGAGCAAAAAGGAAGCCCTGGGCAATACCAACACCTGCTTTTGCCAGCCAGTCGCGTTGCGCTTCCGTTTCTACGCCTTCAGCAATCATTTGCAGATTCAGGCTTTGTGCCAGCATGATAATTGCAGCAATCATGCTGCTATCTTCCGGTAAGCCCTCAACAAACATTTTGTCGATTTTCAGCACGTCTATTGGCAACGATTTCATATGCTGCAACTGACGCAGCCCTGCGTAACCCATGCCGAAATCATCCAGCGCCACCTGTACGCCGGCGTTGCGCAGCGGACGAAGGATCGCCACCGCCGCGTGAGGGTCATCAATGCGTCGGCTTTCCGTGACCTCCAGGATCAACGTTCCAGGCTGAATACGATAACGAGTTAATAACCCCAGCATATCCGGCACCATATTTGGGTGCATCAACTGTAGCGCCGAGAGATTCACCGATAATGGCAACATAATGCCGCGCTCTTGCCAGGCAGCAAGCAGTCGACAGGATTCCTCCAGCACCCAATGACCGACGGTAACCATCAGCCCACAGGACTCAATACGATCGATTAAGCCATCCGGCAGTTCCCAGGTGCCATCCGCTTGCTGGATGCGCAGCAACGCTTCCGCGCTGACGAGTTTGCCGCTGGTCATCTCCACCTGTGGCTGTAGCCAAATAGCAAACTTATGATTTTCCAGTGCATTAAGGATATCGCTCTCTTCCGTCAACCGTTGTTGAGCTTCTTCCATCTGCTGTGGATCATAGAACTGAATCTGATTCTTCCCTTTATGACGGGCGGTAAATGCCGCCGAAATAGCACGACCATAAAGTTGTTCGGCAGTGAGATCGCCATAGAACATCGCCACACCGATGCTACAGTGCGGACGTAGCTGAATACGTTCAATCGGCAAGCGTTCACTCATGATAGTGAGCACTTGCTGACCTAATGTGATAGCGTGCCACGGTTCCTGTACACCATTAGCGATCACAGCGAAGTCATAGCCACTGACCTGTGCGAGGATCATGCGTGGCGACAGCACCGATTTGATTTTCTCCACCAGCGTCAGTAGCAGGATTTCCCGCTGCGCCTCTTTCAGCACGCCAGCAGTATCACGTAACGTTTCACAAGTGATGATCATCAGTGCGGTGGTTTGTTTACGTGCGACCACCTGTTCCAGCATCTCCATCAGCAAGGCTTTGTTTGGCAAATCCGACACCGGGAAACGCATCGCGTTTTCGCACTGTTCTTCATAATGGCGCTGCAACAATTGCTGATTGAGGTTGTAACTACGCACCAGCATACCGATTTCGTCGTCCTGGTGCAGACGCGGCAAGGCCAGTTGATGACCGACAATCTCTTGCGGTGGAATGGCGTTTAGCTCGCGAGCGATATTGCGTAAAGGATGTAATATCAGTCGATTAATGCACCAGCTAATCGCCACCGTCAGGATCAGCGACAAAAGTAAGTAAATGGTCACTAACGTAGAGACAGTGCTCATCACGAACTTGTACATGCGGAAGGAATCCGCCTGTAACACCAGATAGGCAATCGGCTGCGGGGTAGCAGGACGTTCCAGCGAGTAGACGCCCAGCGAGATTTGTACCGGTAACTCAAACAGTCGGGTGAACGTCACCGGCACCGGGCGCTCTGGAATAAAACTTTTACGCAGTGCCTGGAACTGATTAGGCAGCACCACGTCGGCGCGACTGACCACGCCCGCTGGTTTTATGCTGGCAAGAATAGCTTCCGCCTGGGGAATATCACCTTTTAAAATGGCGGAAGATAAGGGTTCGCGGACAGAGCGAGCAATGCTTTCCAGTTGCGTAGCCGTGTTATAGCGATTCTGCTGTACCAGGTGGAACAGCAAAACAGTGCAAAAAATAAAAACAAACACCATGACAACGGCCGCCACCATTGCCATCTGCTTAATTGTTAACGAGCGACTAACGCGCAAATTGTCTCCCCCCGGAAATCCCAGATTGCCGCCCGAGTATACCCGATCGCAGCGGCATTAAGAGAGGCGCTATCTGAAAACTTACCAGTCGGCGTAAGGTATCAGCGGCTGCGGCGGTAAATCCATGTCGCCCTGCCATCCGGCGGCGGAATACCGCACGTAGAGCAGGAAATGGCTTGGCGCATAATCTTTCGCCTGCTGGATATCGATTGCCGTGCCGACAAACCAGTTGGACGTGACCCGACGCTCAAGTAACGCCCGCGCCGTGTAGCCAAAGCCCTGACTGCTGCCGCCGTCGTTGGTCTGGCTGGCGGCATCCTCTTTCCAGTCCGTCGGGATCAGGTTCATCAGCGGATAACGCGGCATGGTTTTGGTGCGCGAATGCGACCACGAGCCAGACGCGCCCAGCTCCCACGACCAGTTTTCCGTCCGCTCACGCCACATCACCGGTATGGCAAACGACAGGTATTCCTGCGGGCTGTAGTAACCGCCCTGACCGAGTGAGTACCCACTCAGGTCTTTGTCGTAATGCCAGATCATATTGTTCAGGCCAATGGTCACACGGCGATTATTCTGGTTGATGACCTTATAGTAATAGCCCGTCATCCAGCGCACGCGCCAGTTATCTTCGACATTTTTGCCGGTTAACTGGTCGCCGCTAAGGGATGCCCAGACGCCGTTCGCTTCACCTTTATCGTAGCTCAGACTCAGCCCCACGCCATCGGCACGCACACCGCCCCATTTTTTCCCGGTATTGCCCGGAGAGTCTTTCTGCCCGCCAAAGGCCAGTAACGAACTGGAGATGGGGCGACGATGGGCGTTAACGGTGTAACCAAGCGGCCCGATATCATCGCTGTAACTGATGCCGCCGACCACATCCACCACGTTGAAGCCCATCGGCGTGGTACCGATATCCCAGCTCCAGACGTCATTTCGCCAGCCGACCGCCACGCTGGCGCCGGAATCCGACTGGCTGCGGTTGCCGCTACAGTCCTGCAACGTACAGGTGCCCCAGTTGTTATCCCATTTACCCTCAGCGTCGGCGGAAAAACTGCCGACATTCATATTGACGAAATCACTGCGAAAGAACATCCGTCCGTCAGAATACGGTGCATCCACCTGCAACATGGTGGTGTGCGCTTTCAGGTCGGAATAGCCACCGGTGCCGCTCGATCCCCAGTAGTCGTGCTCCAGGGTGACGTTAAGATCCTGCTGGCGATAGAGATCCGCCGCATCGCTGCGCACGCCGCGCTTCAGCCAGTCGTCCTTCTCATCGTTACGGGTCAGACGGGTAAAGGTGTCGTTATCCTGCGGACGCGTCGTGGTCACACCGGATGCGACCATCGCGTCTTTGTAGGTTTCCAGCGCCTGCTCCGGATCGCCCGCCTGCGCTTCAAACCCTGCACCATCACGCAGTACCATCGCACTTTCCATCGACGGCGGCTGAGATTTTGCCTGCGGGATCAGCTTGTTAAACGTCTGCTGCGCCGCTGCGGTATCGCCAAGCTGCGCCTGTACCAGCGCCACGCGCCGCTGTGTATTCAGTGAGGTATTGTCGGTGGCGGGCAGTTTCGCCAGCTGGCTGCGTGCCGCCGCTTTGTCACCGGCGGCGATATCCACTTCCGTCAGGCCAAGAATGGCATCAACGTTAGCTGGCTCCCGCGTCAGGACATTCTGATACGCCGCGCGGGCGGCGGTGTCATCACGTCGCTGCTGCGCCCAGTCGGCCAGGGTGAGGTCAATGCGCGTGGACGGTGGCTGCTGGCGCAGCATCGCTTCCGCTTCTGCCTCTTTGCCGCTTTCACGCAGGCGGCTGGCAGTTTCCAGTACCTGATCGCTTTGCAGGCGGTTTGCCAGTTCCTGAATATTGCTGTTCCACTGCGCGCGCGGCAGGCTGTTGATATGCGCCAGCGCGGCTCTGTCCTGGTCGTGACCGGAAAGATACAGTCCGTAAGCGTAAACCTGCTCCGGGTCGTTCGGCTTCTGTTGCGCCAGATTGCGCATTAACGTATCGGCCTGGCTGCGTTGTCCGGCCTGCCAGAGATCCTGCGAAAGCCGGTAAGTAATCCACACACTGCCGGGATCGAGCGCCAGTCGCTGACGCTGAAGTGCTGCCGCCTGCGCCCATTTACCCTGATTTTCCAGTGCCTCCGCCTGCTGTGCCAGACGGTCGTTTTGCAGGCTGCGTTCGATGTCATCAACGCTGCGCCGCTGGCTGGCAGAAAGCGAGGCAATAAACGCTTCAGCTTTTTCCGGCGACTGCTGGCGATAAAGATTCGCCAGCCCGCGCACGGCGTTAGTGTTGCCGCTGTCCATGCGCAGCGTCTGCTGGTAATAGCGTTCAGCGGCGGGGTAATCTTTGCGCGCCATCGCCACATCGCCCAGCCCCAGCACCGCATAGCTGTCGGCGTTATCGACATTGCGCGCCTGCTGGAACAGGCGTTCTGCCCGGTCGGGATTATTGGCTTTCAGCGCAGCATCGCCCTGCTGGATCGCCAGCCAGTAGCGATTCACCTTCAGCAGACTGTTCCATTTGTCGTTGTTGCTGTTGTGCGGATCCAGCGCGAGGGCTTTTTCCAGATTCGCCACCGCATTAGCACGATCGCCATTCTGAGAATATGCCTGGCCCAGCGCCCCCAGAGCCTCACTGTCTTTCGGGTTCGCCCGCACCGCCTGTTGTAGTTCGGGAATGGCTTTACCCGCCATGCCAGAGTCCACCGCCGCTAAACCTTGCGCACGGGCGCGGAAATTAGGATCGGCCAGTTGCTTTTGTTGTTCTGCCAGTTGCGATTGCGCAGCCGCCACACTATCGCCATCGCTAAAAATAGAGAGATATTTTTTCAGTGCCGACACGCTGGCGTCGCTCACGGGCATGTCTTTAATCTGCCCGTACCAGATTTTAGAGGCCCCTTCGCGCCCGGCGTTCGATTTCGCCATCTGTTCCAGGACGGCAAAACCTTCGTCACGGCGATCGCTGCTAAACAGCAATAGCGCCAGATTATTTTGCAACCCCGTATTGCCCGGCGTATCCGCATTGATGCGTTTTAGCTGATTAATCGCTTCGCTACGGCGAGCCGGAATTTTCGCTACCGTACTCCAGTACTCGACGGCAATGTCACCTGCTGGCGGCGCTCCGTTGAACAGTTTGTTGTAACCCGCCACGGCTTCTTCCGCATGACCGGTAGTCGCCTGCAATCGTGCCTGCTGCAGTGCCTGGCGACCATCCGGCGTGGAAAGCAGCATTGTGGTACGCGATGATTTATACGCATTTGAACTCGGCGCTAATTGCGACAATCGGTCGAGCTGTTTTTGTGCACCATCAACATCGCCCTGGCGTAACAGAGAGCGAAAACGGGCGGCAACGACATCCGGGTTATTCGGATCAATAAGTTCCAGACGATACAGCGACTGCTGCACCAGGTCTTCGCGGTGGGTCGCTTCGCCCACACGAACCTGTTCCAGCAACTGTTGCTGGGCGGTTGGTGCCGCCTCGACCATCGGCATCACGGCCAGACCGAGGGAAAGCGTAAGGATATTTAGTGTGAATTTGCGCATTCCTGGCCCCAGTCAGGTAATAACTCACCTTTTGTCGAGAAGCGGAAACGGTGTTGATCCCAGCCTTGTCCAAACAGGGTCAACACATAGTTGTAATAGGCATCACTACCAGGAAAGTTATCGGCAATACGCTGACGCTGTACGGCCTGGGCATCACGATCCTGAAGAAATGGCAACATAGCCGCAGAAAAACCGACTGGCCCTTTACCCTGCGCTTTACCCGTAGCGACATCGACTTTCTCCGGCGGATAGCCGTTTTTCTCGGTGAATGTCGCCATCGGTTTAAAACGGTTGAGCATCCGCGCTTTTTGCGGATCGCTGTCGGGCATCATGCCAACCCACATATAGACGCGAATAGCGTCGTAACTGCTGATCAGCGTTTTCTCCGGCTTTAACTGCCAACCTTTGTCTTTCTCATAGCGTACCCAGTCTGGCGAAAAGCCCTTCGGGGCGGTTTCCAGCAATAAACGTTGATTCGTTTCGCGCAACGTGGTCCACGGTGCGCCAAAGCGGGTGAAATACTGCGCCAGCGTCGGAGGCAGATAACTCGGGTTAAAACGCCAGGTGTTATTCTCGGCAAAACCCACTTTGCCCGGTAACAACATGGAACCCAGCCCCGGCACTGTCACCACTTCCTCTTGCGCAATGCGTTTTAACAACGCGCTGCCGATGTCAGTATAACGTTGCTCTTTCCACAATCGACCGGCCTCCAGCAGTGACCAGGCCATCCAGATATCGCCGTCAGAAGCTGAGTTGCTGTCCAGCACTTCCCACTTCGCATTCTCTTTCTTGCCCCATAGCCAGGCGGGCAAATGTTCTTTTAATGAGCCCTGGGCAAGATTATTCTGCGTCCAGTCGAGAAGGTTATCGAAAGCCGCACGGTCGTTAGCCGCCAGGGCAAAGAACATGCCGTAGCTTTGCCCTTCGGAGGTGGTAATTTTGCGCGCGTCGCTGGGATCGATGACGCGCCCTTCCTGACTGATGTAATCCTTTTTGAACTGCTCCCAGGCAGGCCAACTGCAGGCTGCCTGAACACTAAAGGTAGCCAGCAGCAGCATCGTCACAATTCCACTACGCAAAACATTCATCATCAATTACTCATTATCCGGGTTAAGACGACGACGGCTGATGATACGCAACAGACGCCACAGTACCCAGGCCAGCAATACCACGCTGATTGCCGCCAGCACCGCCAACAGAATCGGGTGATTAGCCAGCGCATACCACAAACGTTCGAACCACGGCAGATGACCAACGTAATAGATGTCGCCGACCCGCAAACTGTTAACACCAGATTCACGGATCACCGCTACCGAGCCGAACATGGTGGCGCGTTTGCCGCTATCGTTCACCGCATCGTTAAGCATTTCGTAACCGCGCGGACTGTCGGCCAGGAGAGCAATCACGCTGCGCTGGTCGTTATACGGTGACTGGAAGCCAATCACCGCTGCCATCGCGCCAGAAGAGGTCAGCGTTGACTGAGTTTCTGCCGCACGGTCGTTTTCGTCCGGCACAATACCCGGGAATAGCGTCTGGCGCATTGGCGTTTTCACCCAGCTTTCGGTGGCCTGTACCAGCATGTCAATCTGCTTGTCGTCTTTTAATTTGTCCGGGATTCCGCCGACGATCATGATGTCGGCATCTTTCCCCTGAATGGTGCTGCCATCATCGGTCACGGTCAGGTTAATCGCCGGGAAGCCCGTCTGCGCGCCGATAAAGCCAACGGTATTCAGCAAGGTTTCCATCTGTGCTTCGTTGGGCGCTTTCGGCATTACGGTGATGGTTTGCGACAGATCCGCCATCCGGCTGAACGGGAAGCCCGCATTGGCAAACGCGCGCAGATCCGGCATCGGAATGAAGTGGTAATACTTCGAGAAGTCGATAGTGGAGTCGTCGCCAATCACCACATGGTTCTGCACCGGCTGGAAGGTAATACAGTTATCCACCGATCCGCCCGGCATCGGGTTCATGTACTCAAAGTCGAAGCGCAGCTGGTTGGTCGCCCCCAACTTCAACGCCGGAATAGAGACATCCGTTTTGCCGTCCAGCAAACCTTGTAACACAGGAATACGCAGCAGCAGGCGGTTCGCCTCCTGTTTGCTACTCAGGTTAAATGATTGCAGGAACTGGTTGTTCAGGCTGATATCCATCCGCGAGCTGTCTTTCACCGGCGGCATGGTGTAGCGGTAATTAATATCCATATCAATACCGGTACTACGCATCAGGTAGAGATCTGGCGGCAGATTTAGCGAAACGTTAATCGCTGCCGGTTCCAGACCGCTGGACTGTAACTGCTCTTCATAAGTTTTCAGTTCACCAAAGGTGACAGGACGATCGGTACGCACCCAGTTCGGCGCGTCGTATGGCTTACGCGGCAGCAGCGGTTTGACTTCATTCACCACGACGCTGTCGCCACGGAACAAAATATTGCCTTGGGCGATACCTTTCGCTGCCTGCAACAGGTCTTTGTCGTCACGACCAAACACCACCAGCAGTTTGATGTAAGGATTTTCCGGGTGGTTGATCATCTCAATCACCGGGGCTTTTACCGCCGGATGATCGCGCAGAAAGTCCGGGCGTTTGTCGTTAGTCGCAAAAACAATCGCATTGCGATCGGGAAGCTGGTTATAGAGTACCGGGAAGTTCTGCCCACGCCAGCCAGAGCGCGAGCCAAACCACGAGGCAACAATGGCGGAAGCCTGTTGCAGCGCAACATCCGGCGCGCCCGCAAAGACCATCGGCAAGATGTTGGCACGGTTATCGCGTGGGTCAAAGAATGGAATCGGGAAGTGCGACAGGTCATTCTTCACATTCAGTGATTGATACGTCAGATCCAGTCCGCTACTGCGTCCGACATCCAGCCAGAGCGTTGTGCTGGCAGGGTTTTCGCACACATCCTGATAATGACCGACAAACTCCAGCCGCACGCGGTTGAAGTCGGTAATAAACAGTGGGTTAATCGGCATTTGCGCCAGCGTCTTTTTACCCAACTGCTCTTTAGTCACTGGCAGCACGCCCATCAGTTCATCATTGAGATAAACTTTTAACTGCGACTGAATTGGCAGCAATGACGGCGATGGCGTGTATTCGAGATTGAGCATCGCCTTCGTCACCACTTCGTCGCTGCGCATACCAAACTCAATGCTACCGTTCGGGTTGATACCTCGCAGCACCATGCTGCCCGGCGGCGGCGCGATTTGCGCAAAGGTCAGCTTCACATCACGCGAAGAGCCGTTCTGCTCGACGACTGGCGCATCCGCTCCCTGCACGCCCGGCATCACCTGCCCCACCTGCGGATTTTGTTCCGTCTGGGCAGGAACAACTGGCTCAGCATTGATCAGTGGTTGCGTTGCTGGCGTCGCCTGCGTCATAAAAGAGGGGAATGCGCTCATCCCCATTGCCACTGCACAAATCCAGAATAGTTTTCTTTTCATCGCGTTATCATCATTGTTGAGCCAAAGCCTGATCCGATGGTTGTACCGTTTCGCTCCGCTCCGGGCGGCGCGGAATGAACGAAACAACCCAGGAAACCAGAGAAGTCAGCGCACGGAAAATACCCTTCACTGAAGAAGGTGCAAATTCCGCCAGATGGCGGTAGCCACGGAAGCCGAGCTTCAGAATATCCAGCAGACTTTCCAGCGGCTTATCTTCCGGGTAGCTGTCCTGCCAGAGCGCCCATGTATCCGCACGGGCAAACGTACACTGCACAAAATCGATATGTTGCTGGGTGGTGAGCGGCATCAATTGCAGCCCGACTTCGTTACCCATCACGCGTGCCACCTGGGTCGGGAAGACGTATTCCTGTTGACCGCGTTTGAGTAGCAGATTCACTTTCTGCCCTTCCAGGATCTGCGCCTGACCGTGGATTTTGATCCCCAGCCCACCGTCGGAGAAGTCCTGAACGGTGCAGGAGAAAAGGTGACCATCTTCACGGGCAATTGCCGCTGGCATCGTCATCTCAACACGATGCGAACGACGAACCTGTTTACTTTCAACCGATACCGCTACCGCGCCACCGAGAATAATCAGGTTGTAGAACACCCACACCATACTGACGACGACGGTGAGCATTTCGGTTGGCGGACCGTAAAAGTAACGCCAGATGCCAACAGCGACACCAACCAGGTTGAGCAGTACGAGGAAGATGTACGGTCGCGAGATCACCCAATCGACATACTCTTCCTCCACCAGGCCACCTTTGGCGGTGACGTTAAATTTGCCTTTGTGCGGGTTAATCAGCGCCACCAGCGTCGGTGGTGCGATATACCATGCCAGCACTGTTTCGTAGATTTCACTCCAGAACGAGTGGCGATATTTGCCCTGAATCTTCGAGTTAGTCAGGCTGGCGTGGATCATATGCGGCAGCACAAACAGGGCGATCATCAACGCAGGTGCGTAGATGATATAGGCATGAAGCAGCAGGAACGCCAGCGGCGCAGTCAGGAAGATCAGCCGTGGAATGCCCGACAAGAAATGGAACATGGCGTTGACGTAGCACAGCCGTTGCGCGAACTTCAGCCCTTTACCGGTGAGCGGGTTATCAAGGCGGAAGATTTGCACCATCCCGCGCGCCCAGCGAATACGCTGACCGATATGCGCCGACAGACTTTCGGTAGCCAACCCCGCCGCCTGCGGAATGCGCATATACGCGGAGGTGTAGCCACGACGGTGCAAACGCAAAGAAGTGTGCGCATCTTCGGTTACCGTTTCGACGGCAATACCGCCAATCTCATCCAGCGGCTTACGGCGGATCACCGCACAAGAACCGCAGAAGAAGGTGGCATCCCACATATCGTTGCCATCCTGCACCAGACCGTAGAACAGCGTGCCTTCATTCGGCGTTTTACGAAAACGTCCCAGGTTGCGTTCAAACGGGTCTGGCGAGAAGAAGTGGTGCGGCGTCTGCATCATCGCCAGTTGTTTTTCTTTCAGGAACCAGCCCATGGTCATTTGCAGGAACGAGCGCGTTGGCACGTGGTCGCAGTCGAAAATCGACACAAACTCGCCTTTGGCATATTTCAGCGCATTGTTGATATTGCCCGCTTTCGCATGTTCATGAGTAGTACGGGCGATATATTTCACCCCAACGTTTTGCGCAAACTGGCGAAACTCCTCCCTGCCACCGTCATCGAGGATCCAGATGTTCAGCTTGTCTTTCGGCCAGTCGATACCCAGCGAGGCGTAAATCGTATTTTTCACCACGCTGAGATCTTCGTTGTAGGTCGGGACAAAGATATCCACCGACGGCCACAGCGACATATCCTTCGGCAGCGGTACGGGCTGACGATTCAGCGGCCATACGACCTGGAAGTAGCCGAGCACCAGCACAATCCATGCGTAGGTTTCGGCGAACAACAGAATTAAGCCGCACACCAGACTGACCGGATCATCCCAGTTCAGCGTGGAGGTGTAGCGCCACCAGATATAACGGCAAGAGACGGTCAGCGACAGCACAATCAGCATCAGTGCAGAGAAGCGTCCCGGCATTCGCCGTACCATTAATGCCACACCCCACAGCAACATCAGGAAGATAAACTGCGACAGCGGGTTAAACGGCTGGGTGACGCAAATCAGCGCCAGAATCAGCGAGAATGTCACAATGATGCCAAGAATAAAACGCCGTGCTCCGGCGCTCAGATGTCCCAGCTCTTTTTTCTCATCAAGATGTTGCGTGTTATGGCTGAAGCGAGCCGGCAATTCATCCATCCATTGATGATAACGCCCACGAATATTCTGCAAGCGTGAAAACGACCGCCAGCGCGGTTTCGGCGTTTCTCTGCGCGAAGCACTGATCAGCAACCAGCAGGTCTGAATGACATAGCGCACAGGATCCAACGGACGCGGGCGCGAGGCGTTGATATGAGGGAACAGGATTTTATGTTGCGCACGAATACGCTGCCAGCGTGGGTGCTCCAGCGGAATAAAAATCCAGGCAAGGATCAGCCAGAAACAGCCGAGCGTCGCGCTGAAAGGCGACGCGCCATGACGACGATATTCCCGATAACGCCCAATAAGACGTGCGTTAACCGGCGGGATAAGCAACCACCGGGTCAGGATACTCATGATGCGCTCCCGACTGGCGTTTTCAGCCCGGAATAGTTCAACAGACACCAGTTCGCCAGCGTCAGAATTTCTTCTGCCGCCAACGCATCGCTACGGTATTCGCCCAACGGTTGTTTTGCCGCCAGACATTCAGCCATCGCTTCATCACGATGAATCAACATTGGCAACAAACGCCGCTGGCTTTGCAACCATAGCTGGTAAATATCGTCCTGAACCTGGCTGCCTACACGAAAATCATTAATCAAAATATGCGCGCCAGCGGGCAGTGCCTGCTGATGCAGCCGAATATGACAGTTGGCATCCACGTTGACGATCGCCAGGGTGTGATCGCACAGACTCATGATTTGATGCGTTATCTGCGAGGCGTCGCGTGGTAAATCGATCAAAATCCATTGATAACGTCCGCTGGTCTTTAGTTGCTGAATACCGGTGCAAATCTCGCCCAGCCGTGTTTGCCAGTGCTGGGGATTCTCGTGTTCTTCGAGAGTCAGTTGACCAAAGGGCAGCAGATCGAGCTGTGAGGTATAGCGTAGCCCGGCATCACGCCAGTCCTGGCCATCCAGCATGGCTCTTGCCCAGCCCTGGCGGTGAGAAAAATCAACGTTGAATGACAGGCGCAGCAAATTGTCCGGGCAGGCATCCACCAGCAGGACATTTTCTCCCAACATTTGCAATGACCAGCCTAACGCGGCGGTAATCGTTGTCGTCCCCACGCCACCCCGCATCCCCTGCAATCCCAGAACGGCCATTCACCACACCCCTACTTTTTTTGCGCAAACTCAGCCAATAACGGCCAACGTTTTAATGCCGCAGCCAACTGTTCTCGTTGGGAAATATCGGCATAATCAATATCAGGCAGTGAAAAAGCCTGTTTTAACGCCAAAATATCATTCTGGAAGATATAGCCTATCGCGGGATCAGGCAGAATATCGGGTTCGTTGTTATTCATTATGGTTGATCCCTATGAAATAAACATATTACACAGTAAGACAATTTCGCCGCTTTATTGCTAACGGCAGCACAGAAACCCGCTCATTTTTTGACTTTCCGTTACGCAACAGAAAAACTAAAAAACGAAAAGGCTGATATCACAAGGTTTCTGGCCTGTTAAATTGATTCACATGCTAAATCTGATAAGTTTTAATTTCAATGGTAGGTTTATTTCTTAGCTTTCGCTAGTAAACTGATAATCAGACAAAATGGCGACTTGAGGGACACTGTGGACCCCGTATTCTCTATCGGTATCTCATCCTTGTGGGATGAGCTGCGACATATGCCAGCAGGCGGCGTCTGGTGGTTTAACGTCGATCGTCAAGAAGATGCTATTAGCCTGGTGAATCAAACGATGGCTTCTCAAGCTGAAACCGCGCAAGTCGCGGTCATTAGCATGGATAGCGATCCCGAGAAAATTTTCAAATTAGATGATTCTCAAGGACCAGAAAAAATAAAATTATTTTCAATGCTAAATCATGAAAAAGGTCTATACTATTTGCCCCGTGATTTACAATGTTCAGTTGTTCCCAATAATTACCTGTTCATTCTTGTTTGCGCAAATAACGCATGGCAAAACATTTCTGCCGAGCGCCTTCGCCTATGGCTGGAAAAAATGAATAAATGGTGCAGGCTAAACCATTGTTCACTGCTGGTAATTAATCCCGGAAACAATAACGATAAACAATTTTCATTGTTACTGGAGGAGTATCGTTCGCTTTTTGGACTTGCCAGTTTGCGTTTTCAGGGCGATCAGCATCTGCTGGATATCGCTTTTTGGTGTAACGAAAAAGGCGTCAGCGCCCGTCAGCAACTGACCGTCCAGCATCAAAATGGCGTCTGGGCGTTAGTTCAGCGCGAAGAGGCGGAGATCCAACCACGCAGCGATGAAAAACGTATTCTCAGTAATATTGCCGTACTGGAAGGCGCGCCACCGCTATCGGAACACTGGAAGCTATTCGACAATAACGAAACGCTGTTCAATGAAGCACGTACCTCTCAGGCCGCGACGGTCGTGTTCTCTTTGCAGCAAAATGGGCAAATTGAACCGCTGGCCCGCAGTATTCATACATTGCGTCGCCAGCGTGGTAGCGCGTTGAAAATCCTCGTGCGGGAAAATATTGCCAGCCTGCGCGCCACCGACGAACGTTTACTGTTGGCCTGCGGCGCAAATATGGTTATTCCATGGAACGCCCCGCTCTCTCGCTGTCTGACAATGATTGAAAGCGTGCAGGGACAGAAGTTCAGCCGCTATGTACCGGAAGATATCACCACGCTGTTGTCGATGACTCAGCCGATTAAACTGCGGGGGTTCCAGAATTGGGATGTATTCTGTGACGCGGTCAATAATATGATGAATAACACCCTGTTACCCGCTCACGGCAAAGGCGTTCTGGTGGCTCTGCGCCCGGTGCCTGGCATTCGCGTTGAACAAGCTCTGACGCTGTGTCGCCCTAATCGTACCGGCGATATTATGACGATTGGCGGCAATCGACTGGTGCTGTTCCTCTCTTTCTGCCGGATTAACGATCTGGATACCGCATTGAATCATATCTTCCCACTACCTACTGGCGACATTTTCTCTAACCGCATGGTCTGGTTTGAAGATGACCAAATCAGCGCCGAGCTGGTGCAAATGCGTTTACTCGCCCCGGAACAATGGGGGATGCCGCTGCCTTTAACGCAGGGTTCCACGCCAGTCATCAATGCCGAACACGATGGTCGCAACTGGCGACGCATACCTGAACCACTGCGATTATTGGATGATGCTGTGGAGCGTTCATCATGATGACCATCAGCGATATCGTTGAAATTATTATCGTTTGCGCACTGATATTTTTCCCGCTGGGCTATCTGGCGCGGCATTCTCTACGGCGTATTCGTGACACTTTGCGTTTGTTATTTGCTAAACCTCGTTATGTAAAACCGGCCGGTACATTACGCCGTGCGGAAAAAGCCAGGGCAACCAAAAAATGACTCAATTTACCCAAAACACCGCTATGCCTTCTTCCCTCTGGCAATACTGGCGCGGCCTTTCTGGCTGGAACTTCTATTTTCTGGTCAAGTTTGGCCTGTTATGGGCGGGATATCTTAACTTCCATCCGCTGCTTAACCTGGTGTTTGCCGCGTTTCTGCTAATGCCTATTCCGCGCTATAGCCTGCACCGTCTACGCCACTGGATAGCCCTGCCAATCGGTTTTGCATTGTTCTGGCATGACACCTGGCTGCCAGGCCCGGAAAGCATCATGAGTCAGGGTTCGCAAGTGGCTGGTTTCAGTAGCGATTATTTAATCGACCTCGTTACTCGCTTTATTAACTGGCAGATGATCGGAGCCATTTTTGTATTGTTAGTGGCGTGGTTGTTCCTGTCACAATGGATTCGTATCACCATATTTGTCGTCGCTATTCTGGTATGGCTGAACGTACTTACGCTGGCTGGACCAAGTTTCTCCCTGTGGCCTGCCGGTCAACCGACCACGACGGTGACAACGACGGGCGGTAATGCAGCGGCAACGGTCGCAGCCGCAGGCGGTACGCCGGTGGTGGGTGATATGCCTGCGCAAACCGCGCCGCCGACAACCGCGAATCTTAATGCATGGCTGAATAATTTCTATAACGCCGAAGCGAAACGTAAATCGACCTTCCCATCCGCGCTTCCGGCAGATGCACAGCCATTTGAATTGCTGGTCATCAACATCTGTTCACTCTCCTGGTCGGACATTGAAGCTGCCGGGTTAATGTCGCATCCGTTATGGTCGCATTTCGATATTGAGTTCAAGAATTTCAACTCTGCGACCTCATACAGCGGCCCGGCGGCGATTCGTCTGCTGCGCGCCAGCTGTGGTCAGACTTCGCACACCAATCTGTACCAACCAGCCAATAATGACTGCTATCTGTTCGATAACTTGTCAAAACTGGGCTTTACCCAGCATCTGATGATGGGGCATAACGGTCAATTCGGCGGCTTCCTGAAAGAAGTGCGCGAAAATGGCGGTATGCAGACAGAATTGATGGATCAAACGAATCTGCCGGTTATTTTGCTGGGCTTTGATGGTTCGCCGGTTTATGACGATACCGCCGTACTTAACCGCTGGCTGGACGTTACTGAAAAAGATAAAAACAGCCGTAGTGCCACGTTCTACAACACGCTTCCACTGCACGATGGCAACCATTATCCGGGCGTCAGCAAAACAGCGGATTACAAAGCGCGGGCGCAGAAGTTCTTTGATGAACTGGACGCATTCTTTACTGAACTGGAGAAATCGGGTCGTAAAGTGATGGTGGTAGTGGTGCCAGAACACGGCGGCGCGCTGAAGGGCGACAGAATGCAGGTATCTGGCTTACGTGATATCCCTAGCCCGTCTATCACAGACGTCCCCGTTGGCGTGAAATTCTTCGGTATGAAGGCACCACACCAGGGGGCACCGATTGTCATCGACCAACCAAGCAGTTTCCTGGCAATTTCTGATCTGGTGGTTCGCGTTCTCGACGGTAAAATTTTCACCGAAGACAATGTTGACTGGAAAAAACTCACCAGCGGATTGCCACAAACAGCACCGGTATCCGAGAACTCAAACGCGGTGGTGATTCAATATCAGGATAAACCGTACGTTCGCCTGAACGGTGGCGATTGGGTGCCATACCCGCAATAAACACGAAAAAGGCCGCAGAGTTTCACCCCTGCGGCCTGGTTCGGGCGCAAATTGCCATTACGGCAGCCGACACCCGCACGGCACGTTACTTCCTCTTATTCAGCCAGCCCACGATCAGACTGGCGAGAATGCCAGCAATGACCGGAGCCGCTAAATCGTGCCAGAAGGCCATGCCTAACTGCGCGAACGTCATATAGCCGCCTGTGTTGTAATGACAACGTTTCGCGGCTATTCTTGAGTTGTTTGGGTTCAAGATTAGCCCCCGTCATATTGTCAGGTGTATACCTGCAACGTGCGGGGGTTTTCTCTCTCCAGCAACCAATGCCACCAGGGATAAAGCCCCCGCAACATTGCGCCTCACCGGACTCTTCCGGCTTGCCGCTGATTCTACGACTGTTTTTCTGCTTCGAAATCCATTACTTCTTCACTCTGTGCAGTGCGTTCCGCAGAATATTACCGGCTTGCAGCCGTTGCATTTTTCTTACGAAAAAGGCCGCAGAGTTTTACCCCTGCGGCCTGTTCCGGGCGCAAATTGCCATTACGGCAGCCGACGCCCGCATGGCATGTTACTTCCGCTTATTCAGCCAGCCCACGATCAGACTGGCGAGAATGCCAGCAATGACCGGAGCCGCTAAATCGTGCCAGAAGGCCATGCCTAACTGCGCGAACGTCATATAGCCGCCTGTGTTGTAATGACAACGTTTCGCGGCTATTCTTGAATGGTCTAGATGCAAGAATGGCCCCCGTGATGTTGTCAGGTATATACCTGCAACGTGCGGGGGTTTTCTCTCTCCAGCAACCAATGCCACCAGGGATAAAGCCCCCGCAACATTGCGCCTCACCGGACTCTTCCGGCTTGCCGCTGATTCTACGACTGTTTTTCTGCTTCGAAATCCATCACTTCTTCACTCTGTGCAGTGCGTTCCGCAGAATATTACCGGCTTGCAGCCGTTGCATTTTTCTTACGAAAAAGGCCGCAGAGTTTTACCCATGCGGCCTGTTCCGGGCGCAAATTGCCATTACGGCAGCCGACGCCCGCACAACACGTTACTTCCGCTTATTCAGCCAGCTCACGATCAGACTGGCGAGAATGCCAGCAATGACCGGAGCCGCTAAATCGTGCCAGAAGGCCATGCCTAACTGCGCGAACGTCATATAGCCGCCTGTGTTGTAATGACAACGTTTCGCGGCTATTCTTAAGCGGTCTAGGTTCAAGATTAGCCCCCGTGATGTTGTCAGGTATATACCTGCAACGTGCGGGGGTTTTCTCTCTCCAGTAACCAATGCCACCAGGGATTAAGCCCCCGCAACATTGCGCCTCACCGGAACCCTCCGGCTTGCGGCTGATTCTACTGACGCTTTCTGCCCCTGCCATCTGCCTGTTTTTCACTTTGCGCGATACATTCCAGCTTATTTTCATATTTGCAGAATTTTCACTGTACGCATTACCCGCGCTCTGACACCAGACTGGTAGTGAAATGCGCAATTTTGTAGAATTGCGCCTCCTCGCGATTCTCCCCGGTGAATCTGTTGCCTCATTCTTAGCATACTGCGTATTCGACTTCTCCACCTGTTGCGCAAGAGAAACTGGGTTTATTCATTTTTGCGAGGCCGACTTCTTTCTGGACAGGACTTTATGCAGCACAACACACTACCGAAACACGATCAGAAATTGCCGTTTACACGCTACGACTTCGGCTGGGTTTTATTATGCATAGGCATGGCAATTGGTGCCGGAACGGTGCTGATGCCAGTACAAATTGGGCTGAAGGGAATTTGGGTATTTATCACCGCCGCCATTATTGCTTATCCAGCAACCTGGGTAGTGCAGGATATTTATTTAAAAACACTATCTGAAAGTGAATCCTGTAATGACTACACCGATATTATCAGTCATTACCTGGGGAAGAACTGGGGAATATTTCTCGGCGTTATCTACTTTTTGATGATTATCCACGGAATTTTTATCTATTCCCTCTCCGTGGTTTTCGACAGCGCCTCATACCTGAAAACCTTCGGTTTGACCGATGCCGATCTTTCACAATCCCTACTTTATAAAGTGGCTATTTTCGCCGTACTAGTAGCTATCGCGTCAGGTGGGGAAAGATTATTGTTTAAAATTTCCGGCCCGATGGTGGTGGTCAAAGTGGGCATTATTGTGGTGTTCGGTTTTGCGATGATCCCGCACTGGAATTTCGCCAATATAACCGCGTTCCCACAAGCCTCCGTCTTCTTTCGCGACGTCCTGCTTACTATCCCTTTTTGCTTCTTTTCTGCAGTATTTATTCAGGTGCTTAACCCGATGAATATTGCCTACCGCAAACGAGAAGCAAATAAAGTGCTGGCAACACGACTCGCGCTGCGCACCCATCGGATTAGCTATATCACGCTCATCGCGGTGATCCTGTTTTTTGCCTTTTCGTTTACCTTTTCGATTAGCCATGAAGAAGCCGTTTCTGCCTTTGAGCAAAATATCTCGGCACTGGCACTGGCGGCACAGGTGATCCCTGGGCATATCATTCATATCACCTCTACGGTGTTGAATATCTTTGCTGTACTGACCGCATTTTTTGGCATTTATCTCGGTTTCCACGAGGCCATTAAAGGCATTATTCTCAATCTGTTAAGCCGAATTATTGATACCCGAAAAATTAACTCACGCATACTGACTCTGGCAATTTGCGCTTTTATCGTCATTACGTTGACGATTTGGGTTTCGTTTCGTGTATCGGTGCTGGTGTTCTTTCAGTTGGGAAGCCCGTTATATGGCATTGTGTCGTGCCTCATTCCGTTTTTCCTGATCTATAAAGTCGCACAACTGGAAAAACTTCGCGGATTTAAAGCCTGGCTGATTCTGCTGTACGGCATTTTGCTATGCTTGTCGCCACTGTTGAAGCTGATTGAGTAAACCGGAGCGCATGGCCCCGGTTTTGTGAGTTAACGCTGCGGATTTTCATCCTGATCAACAGCAAAACAAGCGACCAGTTGACCGCCGTAGTCTTTTAGCTGCGGCTGCAACTGGGTGCAGGGGCCGAAGCGTCGACGACAACGAGCATTAAAGGCGCAGCCCGGCGGTGGATTGAGTGGGCTTGGCAGTTCACCGGTAAGCTTAATGCGCTCGCGGCGATCGTCCGGGTTCAGGCGCGGCGTCGCGGAAAGTAGCGCCTGAGTGTACGGATGGCGCGGGTTATTGAAGATTTGGTCTTTCGTTCCCTTCTCCACGCAGCGGCCCAGGTACATCACCATCACTTCATCGGCAATGTGCTCCACCACCGACAGGTCGTGGGAGATGAAGACATAAGAAAGCCCCAGTTCCTGCTGCAAATCCATCATCAGGTTGAGCACCTGCGCACGCACCGAGACGTCCAGCGCGGAAACCGGTTCATCGGCAATCACCACGTCCGGGTCGAGCATCAGACCACGTGCAATGGCGATACGCTGACGCTGACCGCCGGAAAACATGTGCGGATAGCGGTCGTAGTGCTCGGTTTTCAGGCCGACTTTCGCCATCATCGACAGGGCTTTTTCCCGACGCTGTTCTTTGCTTAAGCTGGTGTTGATCAGCAGCGGCTCTTCGAGAATTTGCCCAACTTTTTTACGCGGATTCAGCGAACCGTAAGGGTTCTGGAAGACAATCTGGATTTTCTGCCGACGCAGCTTCTGCGCCTGCGGATCGTGCTTAAGCAGATCCTGCCCCTGGTAATACAGCTCGCCGCCGGTGGGCGTTTCAATCATCGTCAGCAACCGACCGAGGGTCGATTTACCGCAGCCAGATTCGCCCACTACTGCCAGCGTTTTGCCACGTTCAAGGTTAAACGAAACACCATCCAGCGCCTTCACCAGACGTTCCGGTGCGAACATACCTTTCTTCACCGGATAATGTTTTTTCAGGTCGATAGCCTGCAACAGCGGTTGTTGCGAGGTGGCCTCTTGCGTACTCATAGTGTGGGCCTCCCGGCATCATCAAGTGGGTAATGGCATTTGGACTGACGCCCGTCAGCGAGCATATTCAGCGCCGGTTCTTCAGCGCGGCATCTGTCAGTGGCATAGGGACAGCGCGGGTTAAGCAGGCAGCCGTTCGGGCGGTCGTACTTGCCGGGAACGACACCAGGCAACGACGCCAGACGTTCTTTGTCCTGAGCAAATTCCGGCAGCGCGCGTAGCAATGCCTGAGTATACGGATGACGCGGCGCACGGAAGATGGCGTGAGCATCGCCCGTTTCCACCACCTGGCCTGCATACATCACGATGATTTTATGCGCCGCTTCCGCCACCAGCGCCAGGTCATGGGTGATCAACACCAGCGCCATATTCTCTTTCTGCTGCAACTCCAGCAGCAGTTCGATGATTTGCGCCTGAATGGTCACGTCCAGCGCAGTGGTCGGTTCATCGGCAATCAGCAGTTTTGGCCGACAGGCAATCGCCATGGCGATCATCACGCGCTGGCTCATTCCGCCGGAAAGCTGATGCGGGTAAACATCCAGACGCGATGCCGGATCGGGAATACCGACCTGATTCAACAGGTCAATCGCCCGCTGACGGCGGGTACTTTTGTTACCGCCCTGATGCACCTTAATCGCTTCCATAATCTGGAAACCCACGGTGTAGCACGGGTTGAGACTGGTCATCGGGTCCTGGAAGATCATCGCTACTTCGGCACCCACCAGATTGCGGCGCTCTTTTTCTGAGATACGCTGCAAATCCTGACCGTTAAACTCCAGCTTTTCCGCCATTACGCGGCCCGGATAATCAATCAGCCCCATAATCGCCAGTGAACTGACCGACTTACCTGAGCCAGACTCCCCCACAATTCCGACCACTTCACCCTGTTTCACGCTGTAGCTGATGCGGTCTACGGCGCGGAATGGTGCGCTTTCGTCGCCGAAATGCACCGATAATTTATCTACATTTAATAACGCCATCTCGAACCTCTTACTGCTTCAGTTTGGGATCGAGCGCGTCACGCAGACCGTCACCCATCAGGTTAAATGCCAGCACCGTCAGCAGGATCGCCAGACCAGGGAAGGTCACGACCCACCAGGCGCTTTGCGCGAACTGCAACACGTCGGAGAGCATGGTGCCCCACTCCGGCGTTGGCGGCTGCGCCCCCATACCGAGGAAACCAAGAGCAGCCATATCGAGAATGGCGTTAGAGAAACCGAGCGACGCCTGAACAATCAGCGGCGCAAGGCAGTTGGGAAGAATATTGATAAACATCTGGCGCAGCGCCCCGGCTCCCGCTACGCGAGAAGCGGTAACGTAATCGCGATTCACCTCCACCAGCACGGCGGCGCGGGTTAAGCGGACATAGTGCGGCAAGGCAACGAAGGTCAGCGCCAGCGCGGCGTTACCAATCGACGGGCCGAAGATAGCCACCAGCACCAGCGCCAGCAACAGGCTTGGCAGCGCCAGCATGATATCGACCACGCGCATGATGATGTTATCGACCAGGCCGCCAAAGTAACCGGCGATCAGGCCGAGAATTACGCCCATAATCAGCGATAACACCACCACCAGACAACCGACCAGCAGCGACAGCCGTGCACCGTACATCAGGCGCGACATCACATCGCGACCAACATCATCGGTGCCCAGCAAGTGCGCCATGCTGCCGCCTTCCTGCCACGCTGGCGGGGCGAGCAGCGCATCGCGGAACTGTTCCGCCGGGTTATAGGGTGCAATCCAGTTGGCAAAGATCGCGATAAACAGCACGATGACGACGTAAACCAGCCCGACAACCGCGCCTTTGTTACGTTTAAAATAGTGCCAGAACTCCTGTAACGGGGTCATCGGCACCGGTGCAGTAATCACTTTATTTTCAGTAACCTGTGACATGATGTTCCCTTACTTCTTATGACGAATACGCGGGTTCACCACGCCGTACAGCAGATCGACCAGCAGGTTGACGAGGATAATCATCGTCGCCACCAGCAATACGCCGCCCTGCACCACCGGATAATCGCGGCGTTGCAGCGCGTCAATTAACCAGCGCCCAAGACCGGGCCACGAGAAGATGGTTTCGGTCAGAATCGCCCCCGCCAGCAGCGTCCCCACCTGCAGGCCAATAACGGTCACCACCGGCAGCATCGCGTTACGTAGCGCATGGACGATAATCACCCTAAGGCGGGTCAGCCCTTTGGCTCGCGCGGTGCGGATATAGTCTTCACCCAGCACTTCCAGCATCGAGGAGCGCGTCATACGCACAATGACCGCCAGCGGGATTGTACCCAGCACAATAGCGGGCAGGAGCATATGGGCGACGGCATCGATAAAGTTACCGTCTTCCCCCCAGATGGCGGTGTCGATCAGCATAAAACCGGTTAACGGATTGGAATCATCGAGAAACACCATGTCGCTCACGCGACCGGAGACAGGCGTCAGGTTCCAGTGCACTGAAACCAGCATGATCAACATCATGCCCCACCAGAAGATTGGCATCGAGTAGCCGGTCAGCGCCAGACCAACCGCCGTGTGATCGAAAATGGAACCGCGTTTAACCGCAGCCAGTACACCAACCGGAATACCGACCGCAGTCGCAAAAATCATCGCGCAAACACCAAGTTCCAGCGTAGCCTGGAAGCGTGGCACGAACTCTTCCCAAACCGGGATGCGGCTTTTCATCGAAATGCCTAGATCGCCGTGCATAACGCCCCAAATGTAATGGAGATACTGCTGCCACATCGGCTTATCTAAGCCGAGTTCTGCCAGCAATTGCGCATGGCGCTCTGGGGAGATCCCACGTTCACCCGCCATGATCATCACCGGATCGCCGGGGATCATGTGAACAAAGGCAAAGGTGAGAAGGGTAATACCGATAAACGTGGGGATGACGAGTCCCAAACGTCGGAGAATAAACTGCAACATAACCCGGATTCTCTATAGTGACCCGCAGCCTGGAACTGCGTGTCTGTATTGCTCACCAATCAATTCCCGCCCGTGCCGGACAGGGAATGAAGTATTGCTACCGGATGGCGCTGTGCGCAGAGGCACAGCACCACCGGGTATGCAGATTGTTGACAAAGTGCGCTTTGTTCATGCCGGATGCGGACTGAACGCCTTATCCGGCCTACAAAATCTTGCAAACTCAATACATTGCAGAATTTTCGTAGGCCTGATAAGCGGAGCACATCAGGCAGTTTTGCCTTTGCCATCAGTTTTGTACGGCATTTAATTATTCAATAGAGACATTTTCGAAGTGATGTTTGCCTAATGGATCAACCACATAGCCTTTAACTTCTTTGCGTACCGGTTCAAACACGGTGGAGTGAGCGATGATCAATGCCGGAGCCTGATCGTGCATCACGACCTGTGCTTGTTTGTACAATTCAACACGCTTGTTGTGGTCGTCGGTAGCACGTGCCGGTTGAATCAGATCTTCAAACGGTTTGTAGCACCATTTTGAGTAGTTGGAACCTTGTTCAGAGGCGGCGCAGCTGAACAGGGTGGCGAAGAAGTTATCCGGATCCCCGTTATCGCCAGTCCAGCCCATCATTACCGTCTGGTGCTCGCCATCTTTCGCACGCTTGAGGTACTCACCCCATTCGTAGGTGACGATTTTGGCCTGTACGCCCACTTTCGCCCAGTCCGCCTGAATCATCTCCGCCATGCGGCGAGCGTTCGGGTTATACGGACGCTGTACCGGCATTGCCCACAGGTCGATGGAGAAGCCTTTTTCCAGACCGGCTTCTTTCAGCAAGGCTTTCGCTTTTTCAGGATCATAGGTGTAATCCTGAACGTCGTCGTTATAGCCCCACATGGTTGGCGGGATCAGGTTTTTCGCTGCCACGCCCGCGCCCTGATAAACCGCTTTGATTATCGCGTCTTTGTTCACCGCGTAGGTCAGTGCCTGGCGAACTTTCACGTCATCTAGTGGTTTTTTCTGCACGTTATACGAGAGATAACCGACGTTCAGCCCCGGCATTTCCATCAGGTTGATGGATTTATCCTGCTTCATGCGGGCGATATCTGCCGGGTTCGGGTACGGCATCACCTGGCATTCATTCTTCTGCAATTTCGCGTAACGCACGGAAGCGTCAGGAGTAATAGAGAAGACCAGCGTATCGATCTGCGGTTTGGTGCCCCAGTAGCCATCAAACGCTTTGTAGCGAATACGGGAATCTTTCTGGTACTGCTGTAACTGGAACGGGCCAGTGCCGATTGGGTTGAGATCCAGTTTTTCTGGCGTACCAGCTTTCATCATCGCGTCAGCATATTCTTTTGACAGAATAGAGGCGAAGTCCATTGCCAGGTCAGCGAGGAACGGCGCTTCCGGACGCGTCAGCACGAACTGAACGGTGTTGTCGTCCACCTTCTTCACTTCGCTGATCAGCTCCGGCAAGCCCATGCCTTCGAAGTATTCGTAGCTACCGCCAGAAACTTTATGGTACGGGTTCTGCGCGTTTTTCTGGCGATCAAACGAGAACACCACGTCATCGGCGTTCAGTTCGCGCGTCGGTTTGAATTCTTTATTGTCATGCCACTTCACACCTTTACGCAGATGGAAGGTATAGGTTTTACCGTCTTCGCTGATTTCCCACTTTTCAGCGAGGCCTGGAATCACTTCGGTGGTGCCGATTTTAAATTCAACCAGGCGGTTATAAAGCGGTACGGAAGAGGCGTCATAGGTGGTGCCGGAGGTAAACAGCTGCGGGTTAAACCCTTCAGGCGAACCTTCTGAGCAATAAACCAGAGTTTTAGCCTGAACACCTGCTGCAACGGTCATAGCCACCAGGCTGAGACCAAGCTTCAGCATCCCTGACTTTTTCAAGGAAATACGCATTATTCTGCTCCAATTGTGATGTTTGTTGTTTTAACCCTTTGCAGTGGGTTGTCGTTGCCTGACCTTTTTTGTTTTTTGCCCGGTCGGGTCAACGTTATGAGGTGGGGATGCCGTACTAATTAACATCAGTGTAACAGTGCGGATCCTCCATAAAATGCCCCTCGTGACCTACAATCTGTCAACAGAATGTGAAAACGTCAATACAGCCAACCGGGATTTACACCAACGGTGAGAATCCACAAACAAAGATTAAAAAAACTTCAAACCGCTATTTGCAGCAGAGAAATTTGTGCTACTCCAACATGACCAGAACAATCAGCTTAATATTTAGCAACATTTGGTGATTAAGTTTTATGCATTTAGTGAAAAAAATCTGAGGAAAAGGTGGATATCTGAGCGATTAATACCATGAACGCTAAAACGCACAGCGGAAAATGCCAGCGCCAGCCATAAGTAACGCAAAAAAAGATTTAAGCAAATATAAAAAAAGACAATGGATTCTGTCACAAATCCGTTAATGGATAGTGAGATATGGGGCGCAAATTTGGCAGGGAAATGTGTGATGTGTAGGTCGAATAAGGTGTTCACGCCGCATCCGACAATGGGCCGGCACATTTGCCTGATGCGACGCTGGCGCGTCTTATCAGGCCTACGTCGAGTCGAACCTCCTGCCCCCGGAGGTTCTCATCCTCTTCAGGCCGCAGAAAGCAAAAAACCAGCCCGTAGGCTGGTTTTTCTAATTTGGTCGGTGATAGAGGATTCGAACCTCCGACCCCTTCGTCCCGAACGAAGTGCGCTACCAGGCTGCGCCAATCACCGAATGCGGGGCGCATCTTACTGCGCAGATACGCCCTCGTCAATCCCTTAATAGCAAAATGCCTTTTGATCGGCGAGAAAGTCAGCAGGCCTCTTAGTTAGCCGCTGCCTCTTTTGTCTGCGGGATGCGACACCAGTTGTTGTTTTCGTTAATTCCACCATCCGGTGAAGTATAGCCAAGACAACCCATGATGGTGTCGTACAGCTCTACGTGACGGCGCGGTACTTTCATATCGGCTTCTTTTTTCAACTGCGCGAATGCCTGCGCATTGGCCGGATTTTCCAGATATTTATCTGACATCCAGACCATCATCGGCACGCGGAACTGCTCCGGCGGTGCATATTCACGTGGTGTACCATGCAAGTGCTCACGCTCGTTAATCGACTCACCGTGATCCGCCGCGTAGAACACAATTGCTTTCTTATCGCGGAATCTGTCGATCACCGAGTCGATAAAATGATCTACGTAGGTGATGGAGTTATCGTATGAGTTGATCATCGGCGCTTTTGGACATTTGCGATCAATTGCATAACACTCTGGCTTCCACTGGGCAAACTCACGTGGATAACGCTGAGTATAATTGTAGTGCGACCCTTTGGTATGCAGCACAATCAGATGCTTACCTTCTGGTTTTTTCTCCAGAGAACGTTCAATTTCATTCACCAGCAACATGTCGTCTACCGCTTTTCCACGGTTACGTGGCTCAGCCGCGATTTGCTCACGGTAGGCAATGTTGTCAGCCATGGTATTGCTGTAGAACCACATCTCGCTCTGCATGGCGTACAAATCGGAGCTAAAACCCAACTGTTTGAGAACCGCAAATACGTTCTGTTCTTTAAGAGTACGTTGAGGGTTATCTTCCGTTCCACCTTCACGCACAAACATACAGCGTAGTGATAATTTAGTCGCGGTATCGCAAGAATAACCTCGGTACATAACCAGGTTTTTCTCTTTTGCCAGCTTCGGCGTTGTATCACGCTCGTAGCCCAACATTCCCATATGATCCCAACGCGTGGTTTCACCAATAATGAAAATCACATAGGTATCGTCGAGATTTTGCGTCGGGGTATAGGTGAATTTTTTCGCCGGATTCATCAGCGAACGATTGTCTGAAGATTCATCCACTTGCGCCCAGGCATACAGCCCCAACGCAGAAAGCCAGTTCGAGGGTAAATACGAGTTCGCCAACACCCCGCCATAACTAGGCATATCCACCCCAGCCATGCGATCGGCACGCTTTTGCGCTACATCCATCAGACGTATTGGCCCCCATACCAGCAAGCCCGCTAACAGCACAGTAAGCGCGCTACGCCAGCGTGTTTTCGGGGTACAAAGCTGACGCCAGAAGGTGTCTTGTGAGCGGTTCATCCAGATAAATAGCAACGGGATAATACTCACCAGTACAACCCATGCGATAAGCGTCCAGCCAACCACTTCTTTCGACAGGTCAATGTCGGTGGTCATCACCGAAGCGACAATCCCGTAGCCAATCATGACATTCATAAATGTCATGTAGTAGCTAGCTCCGGCAGAAATCAGCACCAGCAATGAAGCCAGCACTTTCCAGGCCGTTCTGCCAAAGAGTGAAATTAAGCGTAAAAAGAAGAAGGTTGCCAGAACCGTCCCTGCCAGTTCGATAACCGCCGAAACGCCATTAAGAAAAGTGAAGTTATGCGCGTAACCGTCAAACCGACGGAAATAGACTGCGCAATTCATAAACAAACCAATATAGACAGCGAGAAAAAAGCTTAGCTTTTGCTGCGTTATCGTTTTGATGTATCTCATGCAAACAAACCCTGGGATAAAGGGGAAAAAATATCCAGCACTCCGTTTTTGCAGTGGGAGTATCAGGAAAAAATGCAGGAGTAGTGAACGCCATCCCCTGCTCATGTCGTTAAGTAGACCACAGAGAGAAGGAAAAGTGGCAATGAAGTGAGTTTTAGCTACAGATATTTACAAAAAGCAAGTCAGAATGCAGACAAATAATTAACTGTTCTTGTAAAAAAGAGGAGTAATCTCCTCTTTTTCTGCCAAAAGTCCGAAACTGGTTACTCATACTCCACGGAGAAATTGACCATGGCATTTGCATGTCCAGACGTTGCATTGGCGTTTACAACGACATAACTCGCTTTGTAGTTCAGTTGGGTTGTTGTTCCATTTACTGGCCACTCTATCGCCGTTCCACCAGCGACTTTCGGAATCTGTTTTGTGCCCTTGCCGTCAACAATTTGCAGGGCTATTCCCGTTGCGCCTCCGGCATCCAGAGCAAAAAGAGAGTTATCATTGGTGTCAGGAAGGCCGTCCATTGTTACTTTAGCTTTTGATATTCCGTCACAATCTTTTAATTCGATTACGAAATTTTTTTCGTTTATGACTCTTCCGACCGTGACTGGCTTCATTAACATCATTTTCCCCATGACAACTTCTAAATCAGCGGCTTCAAACTCACACCCTTTGGCCACGACTGAAAGAGAAAACGTCAGTTTTCCTGCTTCACCGAGGCTTATTTTGGCTTCAGCGCCGGGAAAATATGCCAGAGCTAAAAAGGGTAACAGGCAACGTATACTATTTCTCCACATGATGACTAATCCATATCCAGAAAGATTGTTGCAACCCCACTATATTGCCCTGCCGCTGGAGCATTTCCGGTCGTGCTGATTGGTGCTGCTTTCAGTTTAATTGTTGCATCGCGATGTTGTTGGGGATCGTTCGAACCGAGGTTTAAGTTAACACTGCTGTTGGTATCGTTAGGCCTTAAGACATTGCCGTTTGGATCCATAACCAACACACCAATGTCTGGGTTACCCATATCGATGGCACGCTCGTCAGCCTGACTTGTGTTTCCTTCAATCCTTAGAGATACCTGAATGCCATCGGTAATATTTTCACAATCGAACTGGAGGTTAATCTCTTTTTCAGTGCCTCCAACTGGAATGGTTCCTTTTTTATTTTTAAATGCCGAAGATGGGTACTCGCCGAAGGGGACATCCAATACCGTACCGGCGTCAATTTTACAGCCTTGTGTAAAGGTCAATTTTCCTGCAATACTGACCGTAGAAAGTGGATCCCTGTATGTATTTTTTTTCTTTGAGGCATACATTGTTGCAATAAGCGTGTAGGGAATTTCCACCTCACCCTGAACAGGCTTTGCTATATAAAATGACAGATAGCCATTACTGCCAAATTGCCCCAGATTATTACCTTTACAGTCTTGAGAAGAGTTATTTAAATTAGGGATCTGACTATTGGCCTCCGGAACACGGAACAACACGCTTGGACCTTGAATCATGGTCATTACTTCCAGCTCATCGGTTAACCGGTAGTATTGCTCACTGTTTATTTTTCGCGTTGCCGTAGATAAGTTACTCACGACTTTAATCAGTGTATCCTTTTCCGTTTTATAAGTATCCGGACACTCACAAATAAAACTAAAAGGCTGCCCAACACCAGCCCATGAGTAAATTAATCTTAATTCAGTACCCGCTTTATTTTTGCTGGCATCCATAATATCAATATCAAAATTGACTGGGTAATCATGAACACCTGAAGTCGATGTACAGGGTCCCCAATCTGCAGCCATAACATTATTGGCCGTAAACAACATGCTTCCAACAAAAAACAGACTTGAAATTTTCATCATATTATCTATCCCTGATCATTGGCAATTTGTTGTCACAGAAATAATACCTGACGATTTTTCCTTAATCGGCAGTTCATATTTCGCAACGCATTGTTGTGAAGTATCTTTACCCCATACGATCTTCACATCCCCTTTTTTAGGCATCCCGCTGATATATAACTGCCCATCTTCACCAACAATACCGCTAATCTGTTCACTTTTATCTGAAACCAGCGTTGCAGTTGCACCAAAGGGGACGCTCACTTCATTTTGCCGAATTAATGTCATAAGAACTCGATAACCCACACGGGTATCGAAATGCGCCCGTACGACAGCTCCTCGCGTTGGCACAACTGTCTGGAATGCGCTGTTCATATCAACACTGTCATTCAACGTTTCACTGCGAATGGACACATCATTTTCACGGTAGATGCTCAGATAAGGAACGACCGCATTACCTTGCCAGTCAACACTCACACCACTATTATTTAATACTTTCGCCCCCCGGGCACCTGGTGCTGAAACTATACCAATGGTTTCACCCAAAGGTTGGGAAAGCGAGATCCCTTCACTGTGCGCTACAATGCCACCACGCAGGCTGTAGTTAGTCTGCTGGTAGTCTTTACCATAGCTGTAACCCACGCTGATATTACCGGCGCCGCCCTGGTACGACAAACTGGCATTACCGCTATTACCAACACCATTACTGGAATACCCTTCCTGAACGTTATAGCTAAGATTGCGATCTTCTAACAGAGTGCCATTGACGCCAAGCTGTTGTGTCGTACGACCATCCTGATCGGTTGTCACGCGGTAGTTACTCCATGCCCGACCAAACGGAATGGAAACATTAAATGACCACAACTGGTCGTTTTCATCCCATTCAGGGCTTTTATTCCAACTGTAAGCAATACTGTAATTAACACGTCCAATACGACCGTTGTACCCGGTAGCCAAAGAAAGGCGCTTACCGTCATCATTCCAGTAATCCTGCTGGGTCATATTGAAATAAACCGACCCATAGGTGCCCAATTGCTGTGTCAAATTACCCTGAATTTCACTACGCTTATGGTAACGGCCGTAATCGCTGTCAGCACCGCTACGCACATCTGTTGCTTCCTGGAAGGTATAAAAACCACTGGTAGAATACTTGTAACCCAATAAACGGAAATCTGTGCCGCTGGCAAAGCTTTTTGAATAAAGAAAGCGGTACGATTGTCCCTGATCGGTTGCATTATTATTTAATGTACTTTTTGCCTGAGTAATATCAACCGATATTGCACCAATAGAGCCAAAGTTTTTCCCCAATCCCAGAGCAAATGCGTTGTAATCCTTAGAAATTAATGCGCCACCATAGGTGGTCATACCAAACGGTAAACCATACATCGCATTAAACTGACCAAAGCGAGGGTTGGCGCTATCGTAATTACCAGCACGGTATTCACCAGCAGAAAGGCTATATTTGAGATGCCCTTCACGTTGGAAAATAGCGACTGAAGAGAATGGCTGAATAAATCTTTGTTCACTACCATCAGCCTCTTTAACAATTACGGTTAAATCACCGCTGTTCGCTGTGGGGTATAAATCGTTAATTTCAAACGCACCTGGCTGAACAAATGCTCGATAAATCACGTAACCATTTTGTTCAATACTGACTTCCGCGTTACTTTTCGCTATCCCTCGAACTACCGGAGCAAAACCACGTTGGCTGTCTGGCAACATTTCTTCATCAGAGGCCAGTAATGCCCCGCGCATCTGCACACTGTCAAAAATATCTGAAGGTGTTGCTGTATCACCCAATGTCAGTTGCGCTTTCAGCGGAACAATGGCCCGTGTTACATAGGTGCCAATATTGTCCCACTGCTTCTCGCCGTTACTATAGCTCCAGTTACTGTAATTTCGCAGACGCCATGCCCCAAGGTTAAGGCCGCTTCGCATACTTAAGTAGTAGCTATCGTTAGTCTGGCTAGTTTCGTTTTTATCCTGGTGATGATTACCATTTTCATCAATGTAGCGATTATAACTTTTTGTATCATGAGAACTGTTACTACCGCTGAAACTGTAATCAAGAAGCAACGCGGGCACACCATCGTCCCAGCGTGATTCAGGTACTGTACCGCGAGCAACCTGCTGCATTGCCGCCTGAGGAAAACTCATCACCAGTTTTTGTTCGCTAAAATCAAAATGACTGGTCGCCTGAGGGATAATTTCATTAAACGCCACACAGGCTTCTGCTGGTATAAGGTTAAGTGCTGAAAAACTGTCTACACGAACGCCCATATCAGCCAGTTGTGTCCGACTTAAACAAGGTATGAGAAACTCCCCCATCTCCTTTCGTTGGGATTCTGTAGCCGCCTTAAACTCCAGAGTGCGCGTTTCCATTTTTTGTTCATTGACGATTAAAGAAACGCGATATGTTCCAGGCAACTGCGCGCCATGGTCAGTTTCGTACATGGAAAGGTCAACATGCTGGTTGATCCCTGCGGTATCTTCCAGAAAACGCGGATTAAATTTTCCAGCTGTCGCAGAAAAAGAGCCTGCAACCGTAAGCGCCAATACAGATAAAGAAAAGGGCAAAGAAGTGTAAGTGCGCGAAACGACCATCCATGACATTAAGTTGGTTCCCCTGAAAACTATTAATTAATTTCGCGAGTCAGATATTCACCTGAAGAGCCAAAATCATTAATTGTATTATATTTTATTTGCGAAGCACTGTTCACACCTGCAGGCAAATTGATATTCAAAGACCCTTTTGCTGGCACCATACCGGACTTTTCAATTTCGTGTCCGTTAATAAATACATCACTGAACGTGATGTTAAAAACAGTTGGATTGTCAACTTTTATCTGTTTACCGTTTCGCGTAAAACGTAGTTCTCCTGGCGAAGATTTAATATCCCCTTTTAGACCTGCTGGGCGATAAAAAAGCTTGATGCGAGTACGAACTGCAATCTGCAAGACATTTTTCCCTTCATTTTCTTCATTTTGAGAAGGAATCGCTTTGACGTTTACCCAGTAAACAGATTCACGATCCTGAGGTAAGGACGGATTCACATTTACGATACGTAAGATGTTGTTTTTTCCTGGCTCAAGTTTGAATAATGGCGGAGTAATGATGAATGGTGTTTTTTTACTACCCGTTGCATCATCAACCCATGACTGAATAAGAAATTCTTCTGATTTATTTTTGTTTTGTACGGTTAGCGATGCTTCTTTCTTATTACCGTCATAAATCACCCGAGTAGAACTAAGCCCAACCCCACTCGCTAGTGCAGACTGCGAAATTAACACCCAAAGAGTTAACGCAATGAATTTTTTTTTCATCATTCTATCCATGAACGTTGAACACAATTGGCGGAGAATTCATCTTCGCCAATTGTGAAACTAACTATTACTCGTAAGACAGATTGAAATCAACCTGAGCATTACCATAACCAGTAGTTACAGCAGCTAAAGTAGAAACATAGTTTGCGGTGAAATAAAGAACTGTCTGACCTTTTTTCAGGTCAGTGCTGGATTCACCACTATTCATCGCAACCAGGGTGTTGCTGTTATCATAAATACCGATACCTACGCCTTTCGCCGCGCCTGCTTCGGTGCTAACAGAGATAAGTTCAGGTTTATCGGTATCACCAACGCCACTAAAGCTGACTTTCGCCTTTTTCAAAGTGGTGATATCACAATCTTCCAGCTTGATTTCGAAAGGTTTTGATGGTGATTTATCACCGACTGCAGCAAATACAGATTTTTGCACCTGACCCAGGACAACTTCCTGATTCTGAGAATCAACTGACAGTACGCAAGCTGCATCGACGATTTCACCTGTAAATTTCACAGTGCCATCACCGGAATCCGCTGCAAATACGGAACCAGAAGTTAACGCCAGTGCTGACAAGGCAAAAACAACCTTTTTCATGAATAACTCCATTTATATAGATAAATATGCTTAATGTTGTTCACACAACGGGGCGCAGATTATACAAATGGCACTAAAAAATAAAATTATTTTTACTAAATATTATTTTTTAAAATAAAAAGGAATATATATTAAATTCAGCATGTTATAAAAAACAACATCAATAGGGAAATATACTTTCGGAAAATATTTATATTGATATTTTATATAAATAGAGTAATGCATTCACAGAAAGAATGCATTGTTCTATTTATACTCTGAAATAGGAAAAGGGAGAAACTCACGTCCCTCCCCTTCATTTTCTTACAATGATATTTTTAGACGTGAACCTCGCGCAACACCTTCTGCCCTGGCTGGCGAATAGTCGTAGAAAGTGCAAGAGACAGAATCAGCAGGGCGAAAATCACGTAGAAGGTCACATAGAAACCACCAAACAGTGAGGCGATAATCGAGCCGCAAATGCTGCCGATACCGAAACCAAGGTAAATTACACCGTAGTTTTTCGCCAGATTATTAAGTCCAAAGAACTCGCTGACCAGTGACGGGAACACCGTGATTGTGCCGCCGAAGTTAAACGCCACGCAGGCAATCGCCGCGAAGAACGTTAACGCATTGAGTGGAGCGAACAGCAGTGCCGCCATGCCCACCAGCGAAACCACCTGTCCAATGGTAATGACCCGAATACGGGCGATTTTGTCAGACAGAATACCCAGAACCAGACGACCAGAAAGGTTAGCAATTGAAATGACCGTCACTGCGTTGGCTGCGGAAATTGCATCAAGATGCGCCAGACTCTGCGCGATATCTTTCGCCACCCCAATAACATACAGGCCACTCATGCAGGCAGTCAGGAACATTACCGCCAGCATCCAGTACTGCGGTTTACGCATCGACTCTGCCAGGGTGAAATCATTTTCCACCACGCCATTATGGGTTTTGACTTCCTGTTTCGGCGCATCTTTCATTAAGGTCGCGCCAAAAACAATCATCACCAGCGCAATCGCGCCCCAAATTATAAAGGTTTTTTCCAGACCGACCGTTTCCAGCAGTTGCGTGTCGATAAATTTGAACCCCAGGCTACCCAGGCCATAGGAACCAATGGCGAATGCGGAGATCAAACCTTTACGTTCCGGGAACCACTTCACGCAGTTAGAGAGCGTCAGCAAGTAACCCGCGCCATCTGCCAGACCGACCAGCACACCGGCACTCAGCCACAGCATCATCAGGTTGTTGGAATGCGCGGTCAGGAAGAAGCCTAATCCCAGCAAAATACCGGAAGCCATAGTGACGCGTTTAACGCCAAAACGTTCCTGTAATTTTCCCGCGACAGAAGACGAAATTGCCAGTCCCAGACTCAACAGGCCAAAGGAGAAAGCCACCTGACTTACCGGTGCATCCAGTTTGGCGGAAAGTGCACCGTTAAACAGGCTCCAGGTATAAACCGAACCCAGGGCGAACTGGGTAATAATAGTACCGATAAGCGTCAGCCAGCGCGTACGTTGATAGTTGGAAGGTGTCATGGCAGTGTTCCTGCATTAATAAAAAGGAAAGGTCTCTGCCGACAACCATATCGAAGTGCACTTTATGCCAGGGGAAAAACGGCATGAAATGCCATCAGAACGGAATGAAATGCCTTAGTTCAGGAATGAATGACGTGACAAATATTCACCACAATAATAATTGTGTCAGTTAGTACCCACTATCAACACAATGATTGTTATACGCGGGTTCAAATTGTAAATGACAAGTTAAAATCTGGCGCTAACGCCCATGCTATACAAATAATCATTATTATTGTTGCTGTTTTCTGCCTGAGATAACGCGGCATAAGCGGCAATATGTGGGTTAAGCAACATATCGGCTCCCACAGTCACATCAAGCCAATTGCCGTTCTGATTTGTCGCCGTCATGCGGCTCAGGCCTGATTGAGCCTTCCAGATATTCTCACCAAATTGCTGGTTATAGCTGATTTGCGCCCAGGGACGAAAATCACCAAGCCGGGAATCAACACGCCAGCCTAATGTACTGACGCTGGCATGCCATAACGGATCGGTCAACGTTGCATTGCTGTCGCCAAACTCGTTATACATCGAAATGGTCGTACCATCATAATGCAATGCGGCGACTGGGCCTGTTGTAACATGTTCATATAAAGGGAAATTCCAGCCCATACTCATACTGCTGGTCACATCGGCAGGCGTATCCTCCGCCAGATTGACTTCCAGTCCCAGCGCCCTTTGGCTACTTTGAATACGTTGCGACAAAATATCGTTGTAATCAGGTTGGTGATCACTATCCCAGGTATAACGCTCCGTAGTATGCCCAGGCTGCGTATCAACGATATATTCTTGTTGCCAGGCATAAGCTGTGTTGAGAAAAAGAGAACTGATTACAACGCTCGCCAGCAAACTTAACGTCCAGTGGCCACCGCATTTTTTTATGATCATTAACACGACTCCAGAAAAGAGCCGAATTCGGCAATATTATTGTCATTGTATGAAGGATATCGGGCATAGTAGCCCTGTATTAAATATTGACTTTTTCACCGATGCGTCAAGAAAAGCGGCTGAAATTTTTACGGTCTGGTATATAGCGAGGGAAAGTATGGAACGTTGCGGCTGGGTGAGTCAGGACCCACTTTATATTGCCTACCACGATAATGAGTGGGGCGTGCCTGAAACCGACAGTAAAAAACTGTTCGAAATGATCTGCCTTGAAGGACAACAGGCTGGGTTATCCTGGATTACCGTCCTCAAAAAACGTGAAAATTATCGCGCTTGTTTTCATCAGTTTGATCCCGTCAAGGTCGCGGCAATGCAGGAAGACGATATCGAAAGACTGGTACAGGATACCGGGATTATCCGCCATCGTGGAAAAATCCAGGCCATTATCGGCAATGCGCGCGCTTACCTGCAAATGGAGCAAAACGGCGAACCGTTTGCCGACTTTGTCTGGTCGTTCGTAAACCACCAGCCACAAGTGACACAAGCCAGAACATTGAGCGAAATCCCTACTTCAACGCCCGCCTCCGACGCGCTCTCCAAGGCTCTGAAAAAACGCGGCTTTAAGTTTGTTGGCACGACAATTTGTTACTCCTTTATGCAGGCATGTGGGCTGGTGAATGATCATGTGGTTAGCTGCTGTTGCCATCCGGGGAACAAATCATGATTCGGGAAGCACTGCTTTCGGAACTGCCCGCGATTCTGGAGTTATGGCTGGAAAGCACAAGCTGGGGACATCCCTTTATAGAAACAAGCTATTGGCGTGACTGCATTCCGCTGGTGCGTGATGCATATCTAGCCAACGCGCAAAACTGGGTGTGGGAAGACAATGGTGAATTTCTCGGTTTTGTCAGCATTATGGAGGGCCGGTTTCTGGCAGCGATGTTTGTCGCACCGAAGGCTATCAGGCGCGGCATTGGTAAGGCGCTGATGCAACATGTACAGCAGCGCCATCCCCATTTGTTGCTGGAGGTTTATCAAAAAAACCAACCGGCGATAGATTTTTACCATGCGCAGGGGTTTCATATTGTCGACTGCGCATGGCAGGAGGAAACCCAACTCCCTACCTGGATTATGGATTGGCAGGCGGATCAAACGCCGTAAGCGACAGCTCCGGGCCATTATATTTTTCCAGCCATGCCAGCGCCGTGTTACCCGCACAGCCATTCCCCAGCCGCGAGCTGGGAAGGTCTTTAGTTAGCACGTTAACCGCACCATTTTTACAAATGCCGCCAGCAGATAAATCAAGATCTGGCCACGCGCCTTCGTGAATACAAATCACGCCAGGTTTAATACCTTCGCTAATGACGGCTCCGACAAGGATTTGTCCGCGCGAGTTCCACACCCGAACTGTATCGCCATCTTGTATACCCCGCGCCCGCGCATCTTCTGGGTGAATGGTGACAGGTTCACGATTTGCCACCGCATACAATTCGCGCAAGGAACTGTAATTCAGCTGACTGTGCAGACGATGTGCCGGGTGAGCAGAAAGTATCTGCAACTGTTCCGGTTCTGCATTGCCCTGCCATTCGTCCGGCTCCAGCCACATTGGATGCCCTGGGCAATCCGGATAAGCGTAATCGGCAATACGCTGTGAGAAGATTTCAATCTTGCCGCTGGCGGTTTTTAACGGATACGCCTGCGGATCGCGGCGAAAATCAGCGAAGCGAATAAACCGCTCGCTGTCTGGGTTTTCCGGCATCTCAATGAATTGGTTGGCTTCCCAGAACTCAGTAAATGGCGGCAATTCAACCTGCTGACTTGCCCCACGCTGCCGGGCGACGTTATAAAACGTTTCCAGCCATTGCAACTCACTTTTCCCTTCTGTAAATCGCGCGTAGCCGCCCTTTTCCCACCGTTCGCTTAATTCAGCAAAAACATCAAAATCATTACGTGCTTCACCACGCGGTGGCACCACTTGTTTCATCGGCACCAGATGCTGATTGCTGTAATCGCCGGTCATGGTGAGATCATTACGCTCAAACGACGTGGTCGCAGGGAGAACGATATCAGCGTGTTTTGCCGCCGCCGTCCAGAAGCATTCGGAGATCACCACCAGCTCTGGTTTTTGCCAGGCGTGAATCAGACGATTGGTATCCTGATGGTGGGTAAAGTTGGCACCACCCGCCCACCAGATAAAACGAATATCCGGGAAATGTAGGTTCATACCGTTGTGTTGATATGTGCCACCGGGGTTTTCTAATGCTTCAACAATACGGGCAACGGGGATTTTATCTACCGCATCGGTGCCGCCGGGCAAACTACTTTGCATGGAAGAGAGCACCGCAGCGCGGCGGGTCGGATTGCCGCCATTGGCAAAATGGTAAGAAAGGCCAAAGCCGCCGCCGGGTGTGCCGATTTGCCCCAACATTGCTGCCAGCGTGACGATCATCCAGTGTTTTTGCTCACCAAACTGTTGGCGCTGCATTCCCCATCCCGCCATCAGCATCGTAGTGTTTTGGTGGAAAATAGCCGCCAGCTCGCGAATCTTCTCGGGTGGAATGCCGCAAATCTCCGCCGCCCATTCGGCAGTTTTCGCTATTCCGTCTTTCTCGCCCAGCAAATAGGAGGCGAAGACGTCATAACCCGTGGTGCAACGCGCCAGAAACTCTTCGTCGTGCCAGTCATTTTCCACCAGCGTATGGGCGATCCCCAGCATTAGCGCAACATCCGTGCCCATATGGGGAGCTATCCACTCCATTTTATCGCCAAAGAAATCGACGGTTTCCGATCGCATTGGATCAATGCAGATCAGCTTTTTCCCGCTGTCACGCAATGCAGAAAAGTAAGAAAGCCCCTGCTCATCGGATGCATTCCACGCAATTTTCAGCGTATTGAGAGGGTTAGCACTCCACAACACCACGACATCACTATGTTCCAGCACCAGCGGCCAACTGGTTTGCTGTTGATAAACTTCGCTGCCCCCCACGACATACGGCATGATCGCCTGTGCCGCGCCGGTCGAATAATCCCCCAGATGCCCGGTATAACCGCCTGCCAGCGCCATATAGCGTTGTAATAAAGTTGACGCTTTATGCAAGACGCCATTTGAACGCCAGCCGTAGGAACCAGCAAAAATCGATGCTGGGCCATAAGCCTCACGAATACGTTTATGTTGATGGTGAATAAGATCCAGCGCCTCATCCCAACTCACGCGAACAAAGTCATCCTGCCCACGAATGCCTTGCGGGTTTTCTGGTGACGCGAGAAAGCCTTTGCGCACCATTGGAAATCGTACCCGCGTATTGCTGTGAACCTGGTCGCGAACCGCGCTCTGCAAGGAGTTTTCCAGCTCTGTCGCTAACGCGCCACGCGAGCTAAAAACTGTTTCACCGTCGGTTTCAACCAGCATGGGTCCCCAGTGGGCGGCAGTCAGAACGGAATAACGTGAGGATGAATTGGCCAAACCGAAGGCTCCTGAAAGGTTAGATGTATTGGGCAGTTAAATATTACTTACAAATTTCCGAGTATTCCCAGGAATAATCTTCATGTTCACACGGCATAATCTCCCGCCACGGCACCCGTGAACAAGAATAAAAAGGTTATTAAGGATTAACAATGAAGAAACGTGTTTATCTTATTGCTGCCGTCGTGAGCGGCGCTCTGGCGGTATCTGGCTGTACAACTAACCCTTACACCGGCGAACGTGAAGCAGGCAAATCTGCTATCGGCGCAGGTCTGGGCTCTCTCGTTGGCGCGGGTATTGGCGTGCTCTCTTCTTCGAAGAAAGATCGCGGTAAAGGCGCGCTGATTGGCGCAGCAGCAGGCGCGGCACTGGGCGGTGGCGTTGGTTATTATATGGATGTACAGGAAGCGAAGCTGCGTGACAAAATGCGCGGCACCGGCGTTAGCGTAACCCGCAGCGGGGACAACATTATCCTTAACATGCCGAACAATGTGACCTTTGACAGCAGCAGCGCGACCCTTAAACCAGCCGGTGCTAACACGCTGACTGGCGTGGCAATGGTGCTGAAAGAGTACCCAAAAACGGCAGTTAACGTGATTGGTTATACCGACAGCACGGGTGGTCACGACCTGAACATGCGTCTCTCCCAGCAGCGTGCGGATTCCGTTGCCAGCGCGTTGATCACCCAGGGTGTGGACGCCAGCCGCATCCGTACTCAGGGTCTTGGCCCGGCTAATCCGATCGCCAGCAACAGCACCGCTGAAGGTAAGGCGCAAAACCGCCGTGTAGAAATCACTTTAAGCCCGCTCTAATCCCTTTCATGCCAGGTGATGCAGAAATCACCTGGCATTCTTCAGTTTTCCTTCATCATATTTCAGGCTAAGGTGATCGCCTTATCAGTGAATGGAGAGAAGAATGAAGCCGTCCGTTATCCTCTACAAAGCCTTACCTGATGATCTACTGCAACGCCTGCAAGAGCATTTCACCGTTCACCAGGTAGCAGACCTCAATCCACAAACCATCGAACAAAACGCGGCGATTTTTGCCGAAGCTGAAGGTTTACTGGGTTCAAACGAGAATGTTGATGCCGCATTACTGGAAAAAATGCCAAAACTGCGTGCCACTTCAACTGTCTCCGTCGGCTATGACAATTTCGACGTCGATGCGCTTAACGCTCGAAAAATCCTGCTGATGCATACGCCAACCGTGTTAACGGAAACCGTCGCCGATACGCTGATGGCGCTGGTGCTGTGTACAGCGCGTCGGATTGTGGAAGTGGCGGAACGCGTAAAAGCTGGCGAATGGACCGCCAATATCGGCCCGGACTGGTACGGCGTTGACGTTCACCATAAAACACTGGGCATTGTCGGGATGGGACGGATCGGCATGGCCCTGGCACAGCGCGCGCACTTTGGCTTCAATATGCCAATTCTCTATAACGCGCGCCGCCACCATAAAGAAGCAGAGGAACGCTTTAACGCCCGCTACTGCGATCTGGATACGCTGTTACAAGAATCAGATTTCGTTTGCCTGATCCTGCCGCTAACTGAAGAAACTCATCACCTGTTTGGCGCAGAACAATTCGCCAAAATGAAATCCTCCGCCATTTTCATTAATGCAGGGCGTGGGCCGGTAGTTGACGAAAATGCACTGATTGCGGCGTTGCAGAAAGGGGAAATTCACGCCGCTGGTCTGGATGTCTTCGAACAAGAGCCATTGCCAGTAGATTCGCCGTTGCTCTCAATGACAAATGTCGTTGCAGTACCACATATTGGTTCAGCCACCCATGAGACGCGTTATGGCATGGCTGCCTGTGCCGTGGATAATTTGATTAATGCGTTGCAGGGGAAGGTTGAGAAGAACTGTGTGAATCCGCACGTCGCGGACTAAGCCGCGACTGCGTGGAGAAAAGCCCGATAACCGTTCGGGCTTTTACTCTTTATTGGGTTGCAGTGACTGCCGTGGTCCAGGCCTGATTAAACGCCTGATGCTGTGCCGGTAATGGCGCAATCAGTTTGTTATATTCACTCGCCTGCTGTGAAGTCGGGAACTGGATGCCATTCGCGACAAAGCTCACCTGAGTACCTTGTTGAGCAATGTAGTCCCCCACCATCACCAGTTGCTGCGTGAACGTTTGAGCCGCCGGAATCAGCGGTTGCAACGCATCAGCTGGGGTCGTCACTACTTTAGTGAATGCCTGATCAAAGACCGGTTTCAGGTCATCGGTCTGTTTTAGCGCAGAGTGCGCAGCATCGGCCTGCAACTTCGCATTTTGCAATTGTTGCGCCAGTACGCCAAGAGATCCGTTCATTTCACGCAGTGGACCACTTTGCGTGACGTAATCCTGTGGTACGCGAATCGCGTTAACGCTGTCTACAACCGGACGCAGACCGGAATCCATCGCCTGATTAACCTGTTGGGAATAGCCATACAGGATCGCGTAATCAGAGACAAAAGGACCAAACTGTTTTTTCTGATCGGCAGTCAGGGTTGGTAGACGTTCACCGCTACGCATCACTGTATTCTGCAGGAAGTCGATAAACGCTTTACGCTGATCGCCTTCTTTATCAAAACACCCACTCAGGCTAACTACCATTAATAACGCCGCAAGAGGCGCAAACCAGCGAGAGCAGGACTTTCCTGTCGCCATTTTCTTACTCCTTTCACCCAAAAAAAGCGCACAACGACACACGCGTGTCTGACGCTGACAAGGATAGTCCAGGACAGGCTTACAGGATACCCTTTATGCATAATCTTCCTGGGAAAATGATGTAGAAAATGAAGAAGAGTTAATTTGTTGTTTTATTGTTAAAAACAGGCATTGCTATTGCGTTTTTGTGGTCAGCACATCCCTTCTCTTGGTAGGCCAAATTTTCGGAATCTTTACAATCCCAGGACGCTGAGAAATATTTCGGCATTAATCATATCGTTAGACGACTATAAGTCACGGCAACTTAGTAGCTGAATCGAATCATACTTAAATCACTCACGGGTTTCTCCCCGCTGTGTCTGCTTTTCCCGACTATTCTTAATGAGCTTCGATGAAATTCACGATCCCGCAGTGTGATTTGAGGAGTTTTCAATGGAATATAAAGATCCAATGCATGAGCTGTTGAGTAGCCTGGAACAAATTGTTTTTAAAGATGAAACGCAAAAGATTACCCTGACGCACAGAACAACGCCTTGTACCGAAATCGAGCAATTACGTAAAGGGACAGGGTTAAAAATTGATGATTTCGCCCGGGTTTTGGGCGTATCAGTAGCCATGGTGAAAGAATGGGAGTCCAGACGCGTAAAGCCTTCCAGTGCCGAACTAAAATTGATGCGCCTGATCCAGGCCAACCCAGCATTAAGTAAACAGTTGATGGAATAGACTTTTATCCACTGTATTGATGTTTACGGTCCTGATGACAGGACCGTTTTCCGACCAATTAATCATAAATATGGAAAATAATTGTTGCATCACCATTCAATGCGTGGCTTAATGCACATCAACGGTTTGACGTACAGACCATTAAAGCAGTGTAGTAAGGCAAGTCCCTTCAAGAGTTATCGTTGATACCCCTCGTAGTGCACATTCCTTTAACGCTTCAAAATCTGTAAAGCACGCCATATCGCCGAAAGGCACACTTAATTATTAAAGGTAATACACTATGTCCGGTAAAATGACTGGTATCGTAAAATGGTTCAACGCTGACAAAGGCTTCGGCTTCATCACTCCTGACGATGGCTCTAAAGACGTGTTCGTACACTTCTCTGCTATCCAGAACGATGGTTACAAATCTCTGGACGAAGGTCAGAAAGTGTCCTTCACCATCGAAAGCGGCGCTAAAGGCCCGGCAGCTGGTAATGTAACCAGCCTGTAATCTCTGCTTAAAAGCACAGAATCTAAGATCCCTGCCAATTGGCGGGGATTTTTTTATTTGTTATTTCAGGAAATAAATAATCGATCGCGTAATACAATCTATTATTATTTTTATAAAGAATAAATTTGGGTGCAATGAGAATGCGCAACACCGTAAGAAAGGCGGGAATAATTTCCCGCCAAAGACTCTTACTCTTTCAAATTGCAGGCTAAAAATGCCGCCAGCTCATAGCTTCCCTGTTTAATATGCAATTCACACAGTGAATCTCTTATCATCCAGGTGAAAAATAAAAGCGTGAAACAAATCACTATTAAAGAAAGCAATCTATATTTCTGCGGCATTCCCAGCCTCCTGTGTTGATTTCCAACGAGTAAGAGGCTAACCTTATGGTGTTCAGGCATAGGGCAGCCTCACTTTGATTTATAGTCAGGTGGGGCTTTTCTCTGTCTGCCTTTTGGTGAATACCTGAGACAAACAGTCTCAAGCACCCAGACTTATTTTAGCGTAATAACCTCTTTTCCTCTCCTTAATAAATTCCGAAAAAAATATCATAAAATTAACATATGAGATGATTTTTATTCAGCAGAAGATTATTAAAGGTAGCTGTATTATTTAGTGAAAAAAAAGTCTGCCATCTGGCAGACTTTTTAATAAAGGAGTTATTACTGCAGTAAAGAAATATCCGCTACACGCAGGAATAATTCGCGCAGTTTTTCCAGCATGGTCAGACGGTTGATACGTAGTTCTTTGTCATCGACCATTACCATCACTTTATCGAAGAAGGCATCAACCGGTTCACGCAACTCAGCCAGTTCGACCAGCGCATCCTGATAACGACCTTCTGCGAAGTACGGCTCCAGCTTGTCGCGCAATACAACTACCTGCATCGCCAGTTTAATTTCTTCCGGCTCTTTCAGGGTGGAGGCATTCACGCGATCGCTCAGCACTTCGTCTGATTTCGCCAGAATGTTAGATACACGCTTGTTCGCCGCCGCCAGTGCTGCCGCTGCTTCCAGGGTACGGAAGTGCGATACCGCCTTCATGCGGGCATCAAAATCTGCCGGACGAGTCGGACGACGCGCCAGTACCGCCTGGATGGTGTCGACGGTGTAACCTTCGTCCTGATACCAGGCGCGGAAGCGACCGAGCATAAAGTCGATAACGTCATCCACCACATTGGCGTTAGTCAGCTTATCACCGTACAAGCGCACAGCTTCTTCGGTCAGCGTTTGCAGATCAAGATTGAGGTTCTTCTCAACGATAATACGCAGCACGCCCAGCGCCGCACGACGCAGCGCAAACGGGTCTTTATCACCTTTCGGATGCTGACCAATACCGAAGATGCCCGCCAGGGTATCCATCTTGTCAGCAATCGCCAGCGCACAGGCTACCGGGTTAGACGGCAGGGAATCACCGGCAAAGCGCGGTTGATACTGCTCGTTCAGCGCCACCGCGACATCTTCCGCTTCACCATCATGACGCGCGTAGTGCATACCCATAACGCCCTGGGTGTCGGTGAACTCAAAGACCATGTTGGTCATCAGGTCACACTTGGACAGCAGCCCCGCACGAGTTGCGTGGTTAACGTCAGCGCCAATCTGTTCAGCGATCCAGCCAGCCAGAGCCTGAATGCGGTCAGTTTTATCGCGCAGCGTCCCCAGCTGTTGCTGGAACAGCACGGTTTGCAGGCGCGGCAGGTTATCTTCAAGACGTTTTTTACGGTCGGTGTTGAAGAAGAACTCGGCATCAGCCAGACGTGGACGAACGACTTTCTCGTTACCAGAGATAATTTGCTGCGGATCTTTCGACTCAATGTTGGCAACGAAGATAAAGTTCGGCAGCAGTTTGCCGTCGTTCGCATACACCGGGAAGTATTTCTGGTCACCTTTCATGGTATAAACCAGTGCTTCAGACGGCACAGCGAGGAATTTCTCTTCGAATTTCGCGGTCAGAACAACCGGCCATTCAACCAGCGAAGCCACTTCTTCCAGAAGGCTTTCGCTTAAGTCAGCATTACCGCCAATCTTACGCGCCGCTTCTTCAGCATCGGCTTTAATCTTCGCCTTACGCTCTTCGTAATCGGCGATGACTTTCCCGCGCTCGCGCAGAATTTCCGGATACTGATCGGCATTGTCGATGGTAATTTCCGGCTCACCCATAAAGCGATGTCCACGAATTACGCGATCGGACTGAATACCCAGAATGGTTGCCGGAATGACTTTATCGCCCAGCAGCAAAGTTACGGTGTGCACCGGACGCACGAAGTGCACGTCAGACGCGCCCCAGCGCATCAGTTTCGGGATCGGTAGTTTCGCCAGCGAAGTGGCTACCATGTTCGGAACAAGTGCCTCGGTGCTTTCGCCCTTCACATGAGCGCGATACAGTAGCCATTCGCCTTTGTCAGTAGTCAGACGCTCGGCCTGGTCAACGGAGATCCCGCAACCACGCGCCCAGCCTTCTGCTGCTTTACTCGGTTTGCCTTCGGCGTCGAAAGCCTGGGCAATCGCCGGGCCGCGTTTTTCGATTTCACGGTCAGGCTGGGCTTCCGCCAGGTTAGCCACTTTCAGCGCCAGACGACGCGGAGCCGCAAACCATTGAACGGTGCCGTGTGCGAGGCCAGCGTTATCCAGCTCCGCAGTAAAGTTCGCAGCAAAGGACTCAGCCAGGCTGCGCAGTGCTTTTGGTGGCAGCTCTTCAGTGCCGATTTCCACCAGAAAAGTTTTCTCAGACATAGCCGCCTCTTACTTATCTTTGTTGCACATCGGGAAGCCGAGGGCTTCACGGGAAGCGTAGTATGCTTCTGCCACTGCTTTGGTCAGGGTGCGAATGCGCAAAATATAACGCTGACGCTCAGTGACGGAGATGGCTTTACGCGCATCCAGCAGGTTGAAGCTGTGGGCGGCTTTCAGAATACGCTCGTAGGCAGGCAGCGGCAGCGGATTTTCCAGCGCCAGCAGCTGCTGCGCTTCTTTCTCGTACTGCTCGAAGCAGGTGAACAGGAAGTCCACGTCCGCGTATTCGAAGTTATAAGTGGACTGCTCCACTTCGTTCTGATGGAACACGTCGCCATAAGTGGTTTTACCCAGCGGGCCGTCGCTCCAGACCAGGTCGTAAACGCTGTCTACGCCCTGAATGTACATCGCCAGACGTTCCAGACCATAGGTGATCTCGCCGGTAACCGGTTTACACTCCAGACCACCAACCTGCTGGAAGTAAGTGAACTGCGTCACTTCCATGCCGTTCAGCCACACTTCCCAGCCCAGCCCCCAGGCACCCAGCGTCGGGTTTTCCCAGTTATCTTCCACGAAACGAATATCGTGGATAGTCGGGTCCATGCCCAGCTCTTTCAGAGAACCGAGGTACAGCTCCTGGATATTGTCCGGCGATGGCTTAATCACCACCTGGAACTGATAGTAATGCTGTAAGCGGTTGGGGTTTTCGCCGTAGCGACCATCGGTCGGGCGACGAGAAGGCTGGACATAAGCAGCCGCCATCGGTTCTGGCCCCAGCGCGCGCAGACAGGTCATTGGGTGAGAGGTTCCCGCGCCGACTTCCATGTCCAATGGTTGAACAATGGTGCAGCCCTGGCGAGCCCAGTAATCCTGTAAGGTCAGGATCAAGCCCTGGAAGGTCCTGGTATCAAACTTTTGCATATTATTTCGTGCTGGATACGTGTGGATTTAAAGGAAGGGATCAGTATACCCGCTGGATGGAAGATATACAGTACGAAACGGGAAAAAGCAGGGCTTAACGCATGGAAAGATGCAAAAAATGGCCATCCGTGTCAAAAGAACAGACAAAGTGCTCTTTCCGAAAGGTATAGCCGCGCATTTCGTAACTCCCCTGGAACTGTTCAAATGCGGTGACGTCGATTTTTTGCTCGCCGGTGTTATAACGTTTTGCTGCCTGATCCTTGCATAAGGCTTCCATATTCAACGAACGCAGCGGATCAACTTTTACCCGTTGTGCTTTCTGTACGGGTGGCGTTGTTGAGCATCCTACTAACACCATAAGCGCCATTACCGGAAAGAAAGAGTTCATCATCATTAAATTACCGTCTGGTTTGCAGGTGAGTCTTATTATTTATATCGGTATAGTGGCTGATATCTTACGAATTTCCTCAAGCCTCTATAAGCTGTAGTGATAAAACTCAGATTATTCCAGTGCACCAACCGAATGATTTATCAGTCAGACTTTTTTTAACCAGATACAGAGACACAGATGCAGCCCAAAATTTACTGGATTGATAACCTGCGAGGGATAGCGTGTTTAATGGTGGTGATGATTCACACCACTACCTGGTATGTGACCAATGCCCATAGTGTTAGCCCTATCACCTGGGATATCGCGAATATTCTAAATTCTGCCTCTCGTGTCAGCGTACCGCTATTTTTCATGATTTCCGGCTATCTCTTTTTTGGCGAACGCAGCGCCCAGCCGCGCAATTTCTTGCGCATCGGCTTATGCCTGCTGTTTTATAGCGCAGTTGCGCTGCTCTACATTGCACTGTTTACTTCCATCAATGTGGAGATATCGCTGAAAAACCTGCTACAAAAGCCGGTGTTTTATCATTTATGGTTTTTCTTCGCGATTGCGGTGATTTATCTGGTTTCGCCGCTGATTCAGGTAAAGCACGTCGGCGGTAAAATGTTGTTGGTGCTAATGGTGGTGATTGGCATCATCGCCAACCCAAACACAGTGCCACAGAAGATCGACGGTTTTGAATGGCTACCAATTAACTTATATATCAATGGCGATACTTTTTACTACATCCTGTATGGCATGTTGGGCCGCGCCATTGGGATGATGGACACGCAACACAAGCCACTGTCGTGGATGAGCGCCGCACTGTTTATCGCCGGGGTATTTATTATCTCTCGCGGGACATTATATGAATTACAGTGGCGCGGAAACTTTGCTGATACCTGGTATCTTTACTGTGGTCCGATGGTTTTTATCTGCGCAATTGCGTTACTGACTCTGGTAAAAAATACACTGGATACGCGTACTGTTAGCGGGCTTGGACTGATATCCCGTCATTCTCTGGGTATATACGGGTTCCACGCGTTGATTATCCATGCGCTGCGCACCAGTGGTATTGAGCTTAAAAGCTGGCCAATACTGGATATTATTTGGATCTTTTGCGCGACGCTGGCAGCAAGCTTGTTGCTTTCTGTACTGGTACAACGAATCGATAAAAACAGATTAGTAAGTTAAGTAAAAGCCCGGTCACACTGGACTGACCGGGCTTACGTAGATTATTCGCTATATTCTTCCTGCGCAACCATCGTTTCTTTTGGTGCGTTGATCCCAGCATCACGGATATTTTTCTGCACCGCTACTGCACCAAACAAGCTTAAAAAGAAGGCCAGACCATAGAAGCCTTTTTCGCTGAGTAATAACGTCGCATTCCACAGACCTACCATCAGTAATGCAACAGAGATAATAAACACAGTCAGGCAGGTCATATAATAAATGGAGGTGGTCGGTATGCCTTCATACTTGTCCCGAACGGTCTTTTGATAAGACGCTGCAGAAAACAGTCCTAATACCAGTACGGCAAAATAATATCCTTTTTCATTTAACTGCATCTCTGCATTCCATAGCCCTAACAGATAGGTAACGATACCACCAACGAGAGCTATCCATGACACAATACTGAATGCCGGAGAATAGGTTGATATTTTGTTTTCCATCACTGACTTCCTTTCATTCCTGAAGCTTAAGAGCTTTATGCCGAGCGAAATACTCGCATTTGACCAAACAAGCAGACAAAAAAGGCGATGGGGTAGATCACCATTTCATAAGCATTGATAGGTGCGTTTAAAACACCGATAAACAAGAGACCGATGGTGATTAACGCTACCAACTGGCAGATGCGGATAAACAAATCATCCAGTTGCCCAAGTTTTTCTGCGCGCAGATATGCATAGTTACCAAAAGTCCCCGTCATTAACACGCCAAGAAAATAGCCTTTGCCACTTAACAATGGACATGAGATCCATAATCCAATCAGATAAACCAGCGCCCCGACCACAAATAATAGTTTTGCTACAGTCTTTGAGGTTTTCATAACGTTCTCCATATCTACCTGCGATACATTACGAGTAACCAACGAAAGACAAAACTGAAAAATGCCATTAACAAATGATTTTCAGAATAAATTCATATAAAAAATTAATATATTCTAAATATATATAGATGGAGATTATCCCCCGCCACATAAGGCAGGGGGAAATATTATGCCATTAGCGGCAGAAGTTGCTGATAGAGGCGACGGAACGTTTCACGTCGTGGCTGATAAGCGGTATAACGCTGCGCATCCGGCAGATGCGACTGTTCTAAGGGCAGTTGTGGCAACAATTCAATGAGCGATTTCTCTGGATTCGCAGCAATCTGTGCCAGCCTTGCTGCGCCCAGTGCAGGGCCTACATCCCCCCCCGTGCGGTAATCCAGTTGCTGACCGCTAATATCCGCCAGCATCTGACGCCAGTACTCGCTACGCGCTCCGCCACCAATCAGTGTAATGCTTTGCGGTTGAATGCCACAGGCATGTACGACATCCATGCCATCCGCCAACGCATACCCCACGCCTTCCAGTACCGCGCGAGCCAGTTCTGCGGGGCCGTGTTGATGGGTCAGACCGAAGAAAACGCCCTTTGCCTGTGGATTATTGTGCGGCGTGCGCTCGCCGGAAAGATAAGGCAAAAACCAGACAGGATCGACATTCTCATCGGCCTGCTGAGCTGCGGCAATTAAAGCGGGGACATCGCTCAGACCGGTTAATTTCGTCGCCCAGTCCAGACACGACGCCGCACTCAGCATCACCGACATTAAATGCCAACGCTCAGGTAAAGCATGGCAAAAGCTGTGTACGGCACTTTCCGGCTTACTTAGGAAACCTTCGCTCACCGCAAAATAAACGCCTGAAGTCCCCAGCGATAACATTGCCTGGTTGGCATCAACCATACCCACACCAACCGCGCCAGCCGCATTATCGCCGCCGCCCGCAACAACCGGCACTGCATTCATTCCCCACGCTTTTGCAACCTCAGGTTGCAAAGTGCCGGTAATTTCGCTGCCTTCGTATAATGCTGGCATCTGATCTCGAGATAACTGGCAAGCCTCCAGCATAACATCGCTCCAGTCACGCTTTGCGACATCCAGCCACATGGTGCCGGCTGCATCAGACATATCACTGGCGAATTCTCCCGTCATCCGCAGACGCAAATAATCTTTCGGCAATAATACTTTGTCTACCTGAAGGAATATCTCTGGCTCGTTTCGCTGAATCCACAGTAATTTAGGCGCGGTAAATCCGGGCATCATCAGGTTGCCTGTAATATTCCGCGACTGCGGAACTCGCGCTTCCAGCAAAGCACACTCCTCCGCGCAGCGCCCGTCGTTCCACAAAATGGCGGGACGTAGCACCCGCTGCTGAGCATCAAGTAAAGTAGCACCATGCATTTGCCCGGCAATACCCAATGCTTTAACGTCTCGCAGAGAATGCTGTTCACCCAGGATTTTCATCGCGCGACCAGTCGCCAGCCACCACTGTTCCGGATCTTGCTCCGACCAGAGTGGATGCGGACGCGAAACGGTTAGTTTTTCCGTTTGCGAAGCGACCACTTCACCTTGCTCGTTGAGCAAAATAACTTTTACGCCCGATGTGCCAAGATCTATCCCGATATACATAGCGATTGTTCCTTAAAAAAATGCCCGGTATCGCTACCGATAACCGGGCTTGCGGACTGCACAATTAGCCGTTATTTGTCGAACAGATAATGATTTACCAGATTTTCCAGTTGCTCCTGGCGTCCACTCTGATGCACCGGCGCCAGATTGTTGTCCTGAGCATATTTTGCTAAATCAGCCAATGACATTTGACCTTTCAGGATTTGCTGACCCAGTTCACTATTCCAGCCGGAATAACGTTGTGCTACGCGTTTATCCAGTTCGCCGTCTTCAATCATGCGGGCTGCAATTTTCAGTGACAGCGCCATCGTATCCATCGCCCCAATATGACCGTAGAACAGATCATATTTATCAGTGCTCTGACGACGTACTTTGGCATCAAAGTTCAGACCGCCGGTCGTGAAGCCACCTGCTTTGAGGATTTCATACATTACCAGCGCGTTCTCTTCCACGCTGTTCGGGAACTGGTCAGTATCCCAGCCCAGTTGCGCGTCGCCACGGTTAGCATCGACAGAACCGAACAGACCAAGCGCAATGGCTGTGGCAATTTCATGGTGGAAAGAGTGCCCCGCAAGCGTCGCGTGGTTCGCTTCAATATTCAGTTTAATCTCTTTTTCCAGGCCAAACTGTTTCAGGAAGCCGTAAACCGTTGCGGCATCGTAATCATATTGATGTTTGGTCGGTTCTTGCGGTTTCGGTTCGATAAGCAGCGTGCCCTGGAAACCGATTTTATGTTTATGCTCAACCACCATCTGCATAAAGCGACCAAGCTGTTCACGCTCCTGACGAAGATCGGTATTCAACAGAGTTTCATAACCTTCACGACCGCCCCACAGCACATAGTTTTCACCACCCAGTTTATGCGTTGCTTCCATCGCGGTAACAACTTGTGTAGCTGCCCAGCTAAAGACTTCGGGATCTGGATTCGTCGCCGCGCCTGCGCCATAGCGAGGGTTAGTAAAGCAGTTGGCTGTTCCCCACAGCAGTTTCACGCCGCTCTCTTCTTGCTTGCCAGCCAGCACATCGACCATTTGCGCAAAGTTATTGATGTACTCTTTTAACGATGAGCCTTCCGGGGAAACATCCACGTCATGGAAGCAATAAAACGGCACATGTAGTTTGTGGAAAAACTCGAATGCGACATCGGCTTTACGCTTCGCCAGCGCGAGGGCTTCGCCAGGCTGCTGCCACGGACGATTAAACGCGCCCACGCCAAACATGTCCGCCCCGTTCCAGCAGAAGGTGTGCCAGTAGCAGGCGGCAAAACGCAAGTGGTCTTCCATACGCTTGCCCAACACCAGTTCGTCGGGGTTGTAATGACGGAATGCTAACGGGTTAGAGGATTTCGGACCTTCATAACGAACGCGATCGAGCTGGTCAAAATAGGCTTGCATAATGAACTCCATAATCAGGTAATGCCGCGTGTGATGGATGATGTCGTAATATTGGGCACTCCCTTTCAGTTGCTCAATTATGTTATTTCACACTGCTATTGAGATAATTCACAAGTGTGCGCTCGCTCGCAAAAATAATATGGAATGATGAAACCGGGTGATTTCTCGAATAGAAAAATGCAACAAGTACAATTAATCAACAAAAGTAAGATCTCTGTCATAAATCAAGAAATAAACCAAAAATCGTAATCGAAAGATAAAAATCTGTAATTGTCTTCCCCTGTTTAGTTGCTAAAAATTGGTTACGTTTATCGCGGTGATTGTTACTTTTTTAAGCTGTCCTCTAACAACAGAAGGCCTCTGAATCATGAAAATAAAGAACATTTTACTCACCCTTTGCACCTCACTTCTGCTTACTAACGTCGCGGCGCACGCCAAAGAAGTAAAAATAGGAATGGCGATTGATGATCTCCGTCTTGAACGCTGGCAAAAGGATCGGGATATCTTTGTTAAAAAAGCAGAATCTCTCGGTGCAAAAGTATTTGTACAATCTGCGAATGGCAATGAAGAAACCCAAATGTCGCAGATTGAAAACATGATTAACCGGGGCGTCGACGTTCTTGTCATTATTCCGTATAACGGTCAGGTATTAAGTAACGTTGTAAAAGAAGCCAAACAAGAAGGTATAAAAGTATTAGCTTACGACCGCATGATTAATGATGCAGATATCGATTTTTATATTTCTTTCGATAATGAAAAAGTCGGCGAACTGCAAGCAAAAGCCCTGGTTGATATCGTCCCACAAGGCAATTATTTCCTGATGGGTGGCTCCCCGGTCGATAACAACGCCAAGCTATTCCGCGCCGGGCAAATGAAAGTATTAAAACCTTATGTTGACTCAGGAAAAATTAAAGTCGTTGGCGACCAATGGGTTGATGGCTGGTTACCAGAAAATGCGCTGAAAATTATGGAAAATGCGCTAACTGCCAACAATAACAAAATTGATGCGGTTGTTGCCTCAAACGATGCTACCGCTGGCGGGGCAATTCAGGCATTAAGCGCGCAAGGTTTATCAGGGAAAGTAGCAATTTCCGGCCAGGATGCGGATCTCGCGGGCATAAAACGTATTGCTGCCGGTACGCAAACTATGACGGTGTATAAACCCATTACGTTGTTGGCAAATACTGCCGCAGAAATTGCCGTTGAGTTGGGCAATGGTCAGGAACCAAAAGCAGATACCACACTGAATAATGGTCTGAAAGATGTTCCATCCCGCCTGCTGACACCAATCGATGTTAATAAAAACAACATCAAAGATACGGTAATTAAAGACGGATTCCACAAAGAGAGCGAGCTTTAAGCATCACGCCCCGGCGCTGACCGGGGCGTGATTTCTCTCCATGCCGCGTGAACTGATTGGCTTAGGTGGAGTCGTTATGTCTTATCTACTTGAAATGAAGAACATTACCAAAACCTTCGGCACCGTGAAGGCGATAGATAACGTCAGCTTGCGGCTAAACGCTGGCGAAATCGTCTCACTCTGTGGGGAAAATGGGTCTGGTAAATCAACGCTGATGAAAGTGCTGTGTGGAATTTATCCTCATGGCTCCTACGAAGGCGAAATTATTTTTGCTGGCGAAGAGATTCAGGCAAGTCACATCCGCGATACCGAACGCAAAGGCATCGCCATCATTCACCAGGAATTAGCCCTGGTGAAAGAATTGACCGTGTTGGAAAATATCTTCTTGGGTAACGAAATAACCCACAATGGGATTATGGATTATGACCAGATGACGCTACGCTGCCAGAAGCTATTAGCACAGGTCAGTTTATCCATTTCACCCGATACCCGCGTTGGCGATTTAGGGCTTGGGCAACAACAACTGGTTGAAATTGCCAAGGCGCTAAATAAGCAGGTGCGTTTATTAATTCTCGATGAACCGACAGCCTCATTAACCGAGCTGGAAACCACGGTTTTACTGGATATTATTCGCGATCTGCAACAACACGGTATCGCCTGTATCTATATTTCGCACAAACTCAACGAAGTTAAAGCAATTTCCGATACGATTTGCGTTATTCGCGACGGTCAGCATATAGGAACACGTGATGCAGCCGGAATGAGCGAAGACGATATTATCACTATGATGGTAGGGCGAGAATTAACGGCACTTTACCCTAACGAACCGCATATCACGGGTGATGAAATATTACGTATTGAGCACTTGACGGCGTGGCATCCGGTTAATCGCCATATTAAACGAGTTAATGATGTCTCTTTTTCTCTGAAACGCGGTGAAATACTGGGTATTGCCGGACTGGTCGGCGCCGGGCGTACCGAAACCATTCAATGCCTGTTTGGCGTTTGGCCCGGACAGTGGGAAGGGAAAATCTATATTGACGGCAAACAGGTGGATATTCGCAACTGCCAGCAAGCGATCGCCCAGGGTATTGCGATGGTGCCAGAAGACAGAAAGCGCGATGGCATCGTTCCGGTAATGGCAGTTGGTAAAAATATTACCCTCGCCGCACTCAATAAATTTACCGGAGGGATCAGCCAGCTTGATGATGCCGCAGAGCAAAAATGTATTCTGGAATCCATCCAGCAACTCAAAGTTAAAACGTCGTCCCCCGACCTTGCTATTGGACGTTTGAGCGGCGGCAATCAGCAAAAAGCGATCCTCGCTCGCTGTCTATTACTTAACCCGCGCATTCTCATTCTTGATGAACCCACCAGGGGTATCGATATTGGCGCGAAATACGAGATCTACAAATTAATTAACCAACTCGTCCAGCAAGGTATTGCCGTTATTGTCATCTCTTCTGAATTACCTGAAGTACTCGGCCTTAGCGATCGTGTGCTGGTGATGCATGAAGGAGAACTAAAAGCCAACCTGATAAATCATAACCTGACTCAGGAGCAGGTGATGGAAGCCGCATTGAGGAGCGAACATCATGTCGAAAAGCAATCCGTCTGAAGTGAAATTAGCCGTACCGACATCCGGTGGCTTTTCTTGGCTGAAATCACTGAATTTACAGGTCTTCGTTATGATTGCAGCGATCATCGCAATCATGCTGTTCTTTACCTGGACCACCGATGGCGCCTACTTAAGCGCCCGTAACGTTTCCAACCTGCTGCGCCAGACCGCAATTACCGGCATTCTCGCGGTAGGTATGGTGTTCGTCATAATTTCTGCTGAAATCGACCTCTCGGTCGGCTCCATGATGGGGCTATTAGGCGGGGTCGCCGCTATCTGCGACGTTTGGTTGGGCTGGCCGCTGCCGCTCACTATCATTGTGACATTGGTTCTGGGGCTGCTTCTCGGAGCATGGAATGGGTGGTGGGTCGCGTACCGCAAAGTCCCGTCATTTATTGTCACCCTGGCAGGCATGTTGGCATTTCGCGGCATCCTTATTGGTATCACCAACGGCACGACCGTTTCCCCCACCAGCGCCGCGATGTCACAAATTGGGCAAAGCTATCTACCAGCAAGTACCGGTTTCATCATCGGCGCGCTTGGTTTAATGGCTTTTGTCGGCTGGCAATGGCGCGGAAGAATGCGCCGTCAGGCTTTGGGTTTGCAGTCTCCGGCATCTACAGCGGTGGTCGGTCGCCAGGCATTAACGGCTATTATTGTTTTAGGCGCAATCTGGCTGCTAAATGATTACCGTGGCGTTCCTACTCCTGTTCTACTGCTGACGTTGCTGTTACTCGGTGGAATGTTTATGGCAACACGGACAGCTTTTGGGCGACGCATTTACGCTATTGGCGGTAATCTGGAAGCGGCACGGCTATCCGGGATTAACGTTGAACGAACAAAACTTGCTGTGTTTGCTATCAACGGTTTGATGGTAGCCATCGCCGGGTTAATTCTTAGTTCTCGACTTGGCGCTGGTTCACCTTCTGCGGGGAATATCGCCGAGCTGGACGCGATTGCAGCATGCGTGATTGGTGGTACTAGTCTGGCAGGCGGTGTGGGAAGTGTTGCCGGAGCAGTAATGGGGGCATTCATCATGGCTTCACTAGATAACGGTATGAGTATGATGGATGTACCGACCTTCTGGCAGTATATCGTCAAAGGTGCGATTCTGTTGCTGGCAGTATGGATGGACTCCGCAACCAAACGCCGTTCCTGACTTTGATAAAAATTTTCTCAAAGCCGGTAACGTATTACCGGTTTTGAGTTTTTACATGATTCAGCAGGAAAAGAACCATGTTTACTAAACGTCATCGCATCACGTTGCTGTTCAATGCTAATAAAGCCTATGACCGTCAAGTAGTAGAAGGTGTAGGGGAATATTTACAGGCGTCGCAATCGGAATGGGATATTTTCATTGAAGAAGATTTCCGCGCCCGCATTGATAAAATCAAGGACTGGTTAGGAGATGGCGTCATCGCCGACTTCGACGATAAACAAATCGAGCAAGCATTGGCTGATGTCAACGTCCCTATTGTTGGCGTTGGTGGCTCGTATCACCTGGCAGAAAGCTCTCCGCCCGTACATTACATTGCCACCGATAACTACGCGCTGGTTGAAAGCGCATTTTTGCATTTAAAAGAGAAAGGCGTTAACCGCTTTGCTTTTTATGGTCTGCCAGAGCCGAGCGGCAAACGCTGGGCCGCCGAACGCGAGTATGCCTTTCGCCAGCTTGTGGCTGAAGAGAAGTACCGAGGTGTGGTTTATCAGGGGCTGGAAACCGCACCAGAGAACTGGCAACACGCGCAAAATCGGCTGGCAGACTGGCTGCAAACGCTGCCACCGCAAACAGGAATTATTGCCGTCACTGACGCCCGGGCGCGGCATATTCTGCAAGTATGCGAGCATCTGCACATCCCCGTACCGGAAAAATTATGCGTGATTGGCATAGATAACGAAGAATTGACCCGCTATCTTTCGCGTGTCGCCCTCTCTTCTGTCGCCCAGGGCGCCCGACAAATGGGCTATCAGGCGGCAAAACTTTTGCATCGCTTATTAGATAAAGAAGAGATGCCGTTGCAGCGGATTTTGGTTCCGCCAGTCCGTGTCATCGAACGGCGTTCAACGGATTACCGTTCGCTGACCGATCCCGCCGTTATTCAGGCCATGCATTACATCCGCAATCATGCCTGCAAAGGAATTAAAGTGGATCAGGTTCTGGATGCGGTGGGCATATCGCGATCTAATCTTGAGAAACGGTTTAAAGAAGAAGTGGGTGAAACTATTCACGCCATGATTCATGCCGAGAAGCTGGAGAAAGCGCGCAGCCTGCTGATTTCTACTACCTTGTCGATCAATGAGATATCGCAAATGTGCGGTTATCCATCGCTGCAATACTTCTACTCTGTTTTTAAAAAAGCGTATGACACGACACCAAAAGAGTATCGCGATGTAAATAGCGAGGTAATGCTGTAGCGGAAGGGGAAAATCCGCCTGGCAACATTTCGTGGTTGTCGGATGCGGCGTGAACGCCTTATCCGACCTACCCGCCAGGCATGATAAGACGCGCCAGCGTCGCATCAGGCAATTCAGCACAACCACCTGATGCGAGCAAAAGCCCTATCCGACCAACAAGCCGGATAAGGCTCAAGGGAATGCAATTACATATGCGCGGCAATTAACCGCTGGTTATCCTGGTACATCGCGAACAGGTAGTTGTTATAGCTCTGCCCTTTCGTGGAATAACCTTTCAGCTTATGAATCATCGCTGTGGCGGTAACTTCCTGATCCGCTTTACGCAATTGTGCACGTGATTTGCGGAAAGAAGCGTAAGCCGGATGCGTATTCAGGTTAGTGACATAGGCGCTCACCGATTCTTTTACAGAACTGAACTGAGAGTACCCCTTCACTTTACCCGGCGCATTGGTACAACGCCCTTTCATGCACTTCATGCCGAACAGGTTGTTGTTACTACGCGCCAGCTTCGACGTTCCCCAACCGCTTTCTGCGGCAGCCATCGTCGCTACCATACTGGTCGGGATAATGTCTACGCGTTCGAGTAGCGTATTCCACGGGATTTTTCGCGTATTACCGGACCACTTCACCTTATAGCGTTTGGCAATGTCTTGTAGACGTGCACGCTCTGAAGGCGACCATTGCCCCTGGTACTGTTTTGAAATCAGCCAGTTACGTTCCGCCGTAATGGCAGCATTTTGGCTGGTAATATAGGGCATTACAGTCCGGAGAAACGCTTTTTTTCTTGGTGTTCCGGAAGGGTATTTTCGCAAATCAGGAAGTGAACTGCTCTTTGCACTATTGCGAGAATACTCTTGTTTACTGCTTACCTGTTTATTACTAGCTTTAGTTAAGTGGGACTTTTGACTCGTTGTTGTCGTGTGCGTCTTCGCTAACACCTCACTCGAAAACACCAGAGTGAGTAACATAAGAATCATCGCCCCATATCGTCGTATGGGAGTCAAAATCATCAGGTCTCCTGATCGGATTTAATCATTCAAACACCTTATACTCGTCATACTTCAAGTTGCCTGTACTGCGTAAACGCTGTTCAAAACGCCATTGGTGTTTTGTCCTGCAACTCGAATGATTTAGAGTAATATTTTTCCCAAATTTGAGAGTTGAATCTCAAATCATATCAAAAATAGCGGTCAAGCGCACCCCAAGGAATAGTCCAAATCTGAAACTATGTCACGTGGTAATGGTTCAGATTGGTGCAAGATCGCAGAAAATGTGGATTTTATCGCAAAATTCAGCCGTTTTTTGCGCGCGATCGCTCACCCCTGCTTCTCATCCTGTGGACTTACTATTCAGGGATGAGCTTTGTCTGGCTATTCGCTGGCAAACTGTCTTAAATCGCAGCAATAAGGACTCACCCGCCATGAAACTTTCCGCCTGTTTTCTGACACTCCTTCCCGGCTTTGCCGTTGCCGCCAACTGGACTTCGCAGGGGTTCCCCATCTTTACCGAACAGGGGACAGGAACATTTGTCAGCCACGCTAAGCTGGCTAAAAGTACGCGTCCACTAACGCTAAATTTTGACCAACAGTGCTGGCAACCAGTGAATGCGATAAAACTCAATCAGATGCTTTCCCTGCAACCTTGCGATAACACACCGCCACAATGGCGATTGTTCAGAGCTGGCGAATATAAGCTGCAAATCGACACCCGCTCCGGCACGCCAACGTTGATGATTTCGATCCAAAACACCGCCGAACCAGTAGCAACCCCAATCCGTGAATGCCCGAAATGGGATGGACGACCACTTACGCTTGATGTCAGTGCCACTTTCCCGGAAGGTGCGGCAATCCGTGATTATTACAGCCAACAAATCGCGACGGTGAAAAACGGTCAAATAACGTTACAACCTGCCGCCACCAGTAACGGCTTGCTACTGCTGGAACGGGCAGAAACTGGCACCTCTGCCCCTTTCGACTGGCATAACGCCACCGTTTACTTTGTGCTGACAGACCGTTTCGAAAACGGCGATCTCAGCAATGACCAGAGCTACGGTCGTCATAAAGACGGTATGGCGGAAATTGGCACTTTTCACGGCGGCGATTTACGCGGCCTGACCAACAAACTGGATTATCTCCAGCAGCTCGGCGTCAATGCCCTATGGATCAGCGCCCCATTTGAGCAAATTCACGGCTGGGTAGGCGGTGGTACAAAAGGCGATTTCCCGCATTATGCCTACCACGGTTATTACACACAGGACTGGACGAATCTTGATGCAAATATGGGCAACGAAGCCGATCTACGGACGCTGGTTGATAGCGCGCACCAGCGCGGTATTCGTATTCTCTTTGATGTGGTGATGAACCATACCGGTTATGCCACGCTGGCGGATATGCAGGAGTATCAGTTTGGCGCGTTATATATTTCTGGTGATGAGCTGAAAAAAACGCTGGGTGACCGCTGGAGCGACTGGAAACCCGCCGCCGGGCAAACCTGGCATAGTTTTAACGATTACATTAATTTCAGCGACAAAACAGGGTGGGATAAATGGTGGGGGAAAAACTGGGTCAGAACGGATATTGGAGATTACGACAATCCTGGATTCGACGATCTCACCATGTCGCTGGCCTTTTTACCGGATATAAAGACCGAATCTACCACCGCTTCAGGTCTGCCGGTGTTCTATAAAAACAAACCGGATACCCACGCTAAAGCCATCGATGGCTATACGCCGCGCGATTATTTAACTCACTGGTTAAGCCAGTGGGTTCGCGACTACGGGATTGATGGTTTTCGGGTCGACACCGCCAAACATGTTGAGTTGCCCGCCTGGCAGCAACTGAAAACTCAGGCCAGCGCCGCACTTAGCGAATGGAAAAAAGCGAATCCCGATAAAGCGTTAGATGGTAAACCTTTCTGGATGACCGGCGAAGCCTGGGGTCATGGCGTGATGCAAAGTGACTACTATCGCCACGGCTTCGATGCGATGATCAACTTCGATTATCAGGAACAGGCGGCGAAAGCCGTCGATTGTCTGGCGCAGATGGATACCACCTGGCAGCAAATGGCAGATAAATTGCAGGATTTCAACGTGTTGAGCTATCTCTCCTCGCATGATACCCGCCTGTTCCGCGAAGGAGGCGACAAAGCAGCAGAGTTATTATTATTAGCGCCAGGCGCGGTACAAATCTTTTACGGTGATGAATCCTCGCGTCCGTTCGGAGCCACCGGCTCAGATCCGCTGCAAGGCACACGCTCGGATATGAACTGGCAGGATGTTAGCGGTAAATCTGCCGCCAGCGTTGCGCACTGGCAACGCCTCGGTCAGTTCCGCGCCCGCCATCCAGCGATTGGCGCGGGTAAGCAGACCACATTGCCACTGAAACAAGGTTATGGATTTGTCCGTGAACATGGCAATGATAAAGTGATGGTTGTCTGGGCGGGGCAACAGTAACTTTTCCGGCTTCCCACTTGCAGTATGTCGGGAAGCCGTATTCCAGTATAAAAGACCAGACATATCATAAACCTTAGCATGATACGCCAATCCTCTTGCAGCAACCCGATTTGCACCCCAGCAAATGTAGCGTTATTGTTACTTTCCTTGCTACAGAGTTCGACAGATATCCCGCTATGACATTCTCCCTTTTTGGTGACAAATTTACCCGCCACTCCGGCATTACGCTGCTGATGGAAGATCTGAACGACGGCTTACGCACGCCCGGCGCGATTATGCTCGGCGGCGGCAATCCGGCGCAGATCCCGGAAATGCAGGACTACTTCCAGACGCTGCTGACCGACATGCTGGAAAGCGGCAAAGCCACTGATGCGCTGTGTAATTACGACGGCCCGCAGGGGAAAACGGAGCTACTCACACTACTTGCCGAAATGCTACGCGAGAAGCTGGGTTGGGATATCGAACCACAGAATATTGCACTAACAAACGGCAGCCAGAGCGCGTTTTTCTACTTATTTAATCTGTTTGCCGGACGCCGCGCCGATGGTCGGGTCAAAAAAGTGCTGTTCCCGCTGGCACCAGAATACATTGGCTACGCTGACGCCGGACTGGAAGAAGATCTTTTCGTCTCTGCGCGTCCAAATATTGAACTGCTGCCAGAAGGCCAGTTTAAATACCACGTCGATTTTGAACATCTGCATATTGGCGAAGAGACCGGGATGATTTGCGTCTCCCGTCCAACGAACCCAACAGGCAATGTGATTACTGACGAAGAGTTGCTGAAGCTGGATGCGCTGGCGAATCAACACGGCATTCCGCTGGTGATTGATAACGCTTATGGCGTCCCGTTCCCGGGTATCATCTTCAGCGAAGCGCGCCCGCTGTGGAATCCGAATATCGTACTGTGCATGAGTCTTTCCAAGCTGGGTCTACCAGGCTCCCGCTGCGGCATTATCATCGCCAATGAAAAAATCATCACCGCCATCACGAATATGAACGGCATTATCAGCCTGGCGCCTGGCGGTATTGGTCCGGCGATGATGTGTGAAATGATTAAGCGTAACGATCTGCTGCGCCTGTCAGAAACGGTCATCAAGCCGTTCTACTACCAGCGTGTTCAGGAAACTATCGCCATCATTCGCCGCTATTTACCAGAAGATCGCTGCCTGATTCATAAACCCGAAGGAGCCATTTTCCTCTGGCTATGGTTTAAGGATTTGCCAATTACCACCGAGCAGCTTTACCAGCGCCTGAAAGCGCGCGGCGTGCTGATGGTGCCGGGGCACAACTTCTTCCCTGGGCTGGATAAACCGTGGCCGCATACGCATCAATGTATGCGCATGAACTATGTGCCGGAGCCGGAGAAAATTGAGGCAGGCGTGAAGATTCTGGCGGAAGAGATTGAACGCGCCTGGACTGAGAGTCATTAAAAATTGCCTGATGCGCTACGCTTATCAGGCCACATAATTTCTGCAATATATTGAATTTGTAAGATTTTGTAGGCCAGATAAGACGTTCACGCCGCATCCGGCATTAACAAAACGCACTATTCCGGCGTTGAGAACCACCGGAATAGTGTTTCAAACAGGCTGCTGTAGTAGCCGATTCCGCTGCACTTTCTCAACATCCATACACTGCAACGCTTTTGTCGGACAGGCTTCAACACAGGCCGGGCCCGTCGTCCGATGCCAGCACAGATCGCACTTAATCGCCCTCGCCTTTGCACGCGATGAAACGACCTCCATCGCGCCAAACGGACATGCCAGCATACAGCTTTTACAGCCAATACAACGTGATTGTTCAACAAAGATATGCCCATGTTCACGACGAATAGCGTCCACAGGGCAAACATTCGCGCAGGGTGCATCTTCACACTGATGACAGGCTACTGCCGTGGTCCAGGTATGGCCTTTGATAACACGAATACGGGAAATAAACTCGCCAGGTAACAACGAAGCGCAATCCTGATTCTCCTGATGCGACACTGCGCAAGCCACTTCACAGGTACGGCAACCGATACATTTCGTCGCATCCGCAATAATAAACCGGTTCATGATCACTCCTTTGCGCTAAAACCGCAGCGTGCCAGAGAGTGCGCCATTATTGCTTTGATCCAACGAAGGAAATATTAAAGTTTTGCCACCTGCCCAAAGCATTATGTGATCGCCCCCTGGTCGTCCCGGACGGTAAATCCCAGTTCATTGGAAATAGCCAGGGCAGTTTCACGCAGCGGTTTCAGGAGATTTTTCACCCCCACCTGTTTCAGGCGTGATGTCGAAAGCGAAATCGACACCGCATACGGCACCCGCCCATGAATATCAAACACCGGAACAGCAATACAGGAGACGCCGAGTTCATTCTCTTCTCTGTCCATCGCCACGCCGCTTTCGCGAATGTGCGCCAGTTCGTCGAACATCGCGGGCAGTTCGGTAATGGTATTGCGGGTTAGCGGCTGGATTTCATTCTGATGGCTTTCCCAATACGATTTCACGTAGTCCTGATGACCAAACGCCATATAAACCTTACCCATCGCCGAACAGTAGAGCGGCATATGCTGACCAATATAGGCACGGGTTCGCAGCATACCGGTAGTAGGTTCCAGTTTATAAATCAAAATAGCGTGATCGTCTTCTCGACTGGAAAAGTTAATGGTTTCACCAGTGGCGATGTTCAGTGCCTCAAGATGCGGCGCGGCGATATGAATGATATTCAGCGAAGACAGCGCCTTCTGCCCGACGGCAATAAATTTTGTGGTCAGGCGATAACTCCCCGCAGCAGGCGCGGTTGTCACATAGCCACAGGACTGTAGTCCCTGCAATAAACGATGGACCGTACTTTTATTTAAGCCAGCCAGTTCAGAGAGATGCGCCAGCGGGCAACCGTTTGGATAGTTGCTCAAAATCTCAATCAGCATCAACCCGCGAAACAGGCTCTGACTTCCAGCCGGACGCTCTTTTTCCTGCGCCAACTCGTGCTCTTTTTTTCCCATCGCTTTCTTCCCCTTTTTATCGCGCCCTGATGGTAACGCAAAGTGTGTCGCAGTTCACGATCTCGACAGATAATTTATAACTATTTGATTTATATGATTTTTGAAAATCATGGTGTGGATTGCTTTGTTAAAAAGCGATCGATATATTTGAAATCAAATTTCGCATAGTGGAATTTTAAGCTAAAAAAGCGATCAACAAACACAAGGAAGCCAGGGATGAAAGTGACATTTGAGCAGTTAAAAACAGCCTTTAATCGGGTATTAATTTCACGTGGCGTTAACAGCGAAACAGCCGATGCCTGTGCAGAGATGTTCGCCCGCACCACCGAATCCGGCGTTTATTCTCATGGCGTTAACCGTTTCCCCCGTTTCATTCAGCAACTGGAAAACGGCGATATCATTCCTGACGCCCAACCCAAACGTATAACCAGCCTCGGCGCGATTGAGCAGTGGGACGCCCGGCGTTCGATCGGTAACCTGACAGCGAAAAAGATGATGGATCGTGCCATTGAACTGGCGGCAACTCACGGGATTGGCCTGGTCGCGTTACGCAATGCCAACCACTGGATGCGCGGCGGCAGCTACGGCTGGCAGGCGGCGGAAAAAGGCTATATCGGCATCTGCTGGACAAACTCCATCGCCGTAATGCCGCCGTGGGGCGCAAAAGAGTGTCGCATCGGCACCAACCCACTGATCGTCGCTATTCCCTCTTCACCCATCACCATGGTCGATATGTCGATGTCGATGTTCTCCTACGGCATGTTAGAAGTGAATCGTCTGGCGGGACGCGAGCTGCCGGTCGATGGTGGGTTTGATGATGAAGGAAATTTGACCAAAGAACCTGGCGTTATCGAGAAAAATCGCCGCATTTTGCCGATGGGCTACTGGAAAGGTTCTGGCATGTCGATTGTGCTGGATATGATAGCCACTCTCCTTTCTGACGGCGCATCGGTTGCTGAAGTCACCCAGGACAACAGCGACGAGTACGGCATTTCACAAATCTTTATTGCCATTGAAGTGGATAAACTGATCGACGGTTCCACCCGCGACGCCAAACTGCAACGCATCATGGATTACGTTACCAGTGCCGAACGCGCAGACGAAAACCAGGCCATTCGTTTACCCGGCCACGAATTTACCACTCTACTGGCAGAAAACCGTCGTAACGGTATTACTGTGGATGACAGCGTATGGGCAAAAATCCAGGCATTATAAGGAGATAGACCATGATATTTGGACATATCACACAACCTAATCCGTGCCGTTTGCCCGCTGCCATTGAAAAGGCGCTCGATTTTCTACGCACCACCGATTTCAACGTCCTGGCGCCGGGCGTTGTCGAAATCGACGGCAAAAATATTTTTGCGCAAATTATCGATTTAACCACACGCGAGGCGGTGGAAAACCGTCCTGAGGTTCATCGTCGCTATCTGGATATTCAGTTTCTGGCCTGGGGCGAAGAGAAAATCGGTGTAGCCATTGATACCGGGAATAATAAAGTCAGCGAATCACTATTAGAGCAACGCGATATTATTTTTTATCACGATAGTGAACATGAATCATTTATAGAAATGATACCGGGTAGCTACGCTATTTTCTTCCCACAGGATGTTCATCGACCGGCATGTAATAAAAATGCCCCTACGGCAATCCGCAAAATCGTGGTTAAAGTCGCCCTCTGCGCTTTATAAAAAGTTATTACTGGAGCACAAAATGAAAGCGAATAATACCGGTTATATTATCGGTGCGTATCCCTGTGCACCCTCTTTTCACCAAAGAAGTGAAGAGGAAGAGAAGGAATTCTGGCGACAATTATCAGATACCCCTGATATTCGTGGGCTGGAACAACCCTGCCTGGAAAACTTCCACCCGCTGGGCGACCAATGGTTGCTACGTCATACGCCAGAAAGCTGGAAATTTGTCGTCACCGCTGTGATGGAAACCATGCGTCGCCGCAGCGAAAACAACGGTTTTGGCCTCGCCTCCAGCGATGAAGATCAACGCAAGGCGTGCGTGGCGTACTATCGCCACCTGTTCCATAAAATCAACTCATTGCAGGCTAATAAAGTGCTCGCACTAGAGATCCAGGCCGCACCGTTAGCAACGAATCCCAATATTATGCAAGCGACGGATGCCTTTGCCCGCTCGTTGAAAGAAATCGCCAGTTGGGACTGGCCCTGCAAACTGGTGCTGGAACACTGCGACGCCATGACGTCTGCCGCTCCCCGCAAAGGCTTTTTGCCTTTGGAAAAGGTGCTGGAAGTCATTGCCGATTATGACGTCAGCCTCTGTATCAACTGGGCGCGCTCCGCCATTGAAGGGCGCAATACAGCGTTGCCGCTGACCCATACCCAAATGGCGAAACAGGCCGGGAAACTCGGCGCGTTGATGTTCTCTGGTACGACGCTAAACGGAGCATACGGAGAATGGCAGGATTTACACGCGCCGTTTGCACCATTCTGTGCAGAAAGCCTGATGACCACAGATCACGTTCGCGAGTTATTTAATGCAGCAGAACCGTCAACATTGCATTTTGCTGGCATCAAGCTGCTAGAAATAAATGAGTCGGCTGATGTGCAGCATCGCATCGATATATTACGTAACGGTATTCACTCTTTGAATGAATCTATTTAAAACGATTCATTTATTTCGCCAAATTCTAATTAGTCGTTTTCCAATAAATATTACGAATACCAACAGCATTAATTAATGAAAACATATTACATAACAAGAAGGACTCGTTATGAAACGGATACTCGAAGGCATTCTTGCGCTCATCATCGCAATACTGTCTTGTATTATTTTTATTAATATAATTCTTCGATATGGATTTCACACAAGCATATTATCGATTGATGAATTATCCCGTCTTTTATTTGTCTGGTTAACCTTTATTGGCGCTATCGTTGCTTATATGGACAACAGCCATGTGCAGGTTACTTTTTTAGTCGAAAAACTCTCTCCCGCTAATCAACAACGTGTTTCGCAGCTAACCCATACGCTCATTTTATTACTGTGTCTGGGTCTGGCCTGGGGTGCAATAGAAAAAACGTCACAGGACTGGAGTAACTTATCACCCATTCTCGGCGTACCCGTTGGCTTAATGTACGCCGCCGCTATCCCCACCAGCCTGATTATCGCATTACTGGAATTGCGTCACTTATACCGGCAGTTCACAAATACCACCAGCCAAAACCAACAAGGAGTCTGACGATGACAATTCTTATATTTATTGTCAGTTTGTTAGGCGCTATCGCGATTGGTGTTCCCATTGCCTGGGCATTATTACTGTGCGGCATCTCACTGATGTTCTGGATGGATATCTTTGATGTGCAAATTCTGGCACAAACGCTGGTAAATGGCGCAGACAGCTTCTCTCTGTTAGCCATTCCCTTCTTTGTGCTGGCAGGTGAGATCATGAACGCGGGCGGCCTGTCGCAACGTATTGTCGACCTGCCAATGAAACTGGTGGGTCACAGACCTGGTGGTCTGGGTTACGTTGGCGTGCTGGCGGCAATGATCATGGCAAGCCTTTCCGGTTCTGCGGTTGCCGATACCGCAGCCGTCGCGGCGCTGCTGGTGCCAATGATGCGTCAGGCCAACTATCCGGTAAATCGCGCCGCCGGGCTTATCGGTTCCGGCGGGATTATTGCAGCCATTATCCCTCCCTCTATTCCACTCATTATCTTCGGCGTCTCCAGCGGACTCTCCATCAGCAAACTATTTATGGCGGGCATAGCGCCGGGCGTCATGATGGGCGTCACGCTGATGGTTACCTGGTGGTGGCAGGCAAAACGACTGAATTTACCTTGTCAGCCGAAAGCCTCACTGCGGGAAGTCTGGCAATCCTTAATTTCCGGTATTTGGGCGCTCTTTTTACCGATAATTATTATTGGCGGTTTCCGTTCGGGGTTATTCACACCCACCGAAGCAGGCGCGGTTGCCGCCTTCTACGCCCTGTTCGTCTCGGTGGTGGTCTATCGCGAAATGACCTTCTCCACGCTTTATCATGTACTGATTAACGCGGCGAAAACCACATCCGTGGTCATGTTCCTGGTGGCCTCTGCTGCGGTATCTGCATGGCTTATTACTATCGCCGAATTACCCATGATGGTATCGGAGCTATTACAACCGTTGGTTGATTCGCCCCGCTTATTATTCATCGTCATTATGCTCGCCATTATGGTGATCAGTACGGTCATGGACTTAACGCCTACCGTATTAATTCTTACGCCAGTATTAATGCCATTAGTGAAAGAAGCAGGAATAGATCCGGTCTATTTCGGCATCATGTTTATTATCAACTGTTCAATATCACTGATTACGCCTCCAGTCGGTAACGTTCTTAACGTGGTATGCGGCGTGGCGAAACTTAAATTTGACGATGCGGTAAAAGGCGTCGCGCCTTACGTCATGGTTTTATTCATGTTGTTAGCATTATTTATTTTTATACCGGAGCTTATTACCGCTCCTCTTAAATGGATGAGTTAAAAGGAAATCATAATGAAATTACGTTCTGTAACCTACGCTTTATTATTTGCCGGAGTGGCGGCGTTCAGCACATCTTCTCTGGCGGCACAATCATTACGTTTCGGTTATGAAACCTCGCAAACCGACTCGCAACATATTGCGGCGAAAAAATTCAATGAATTATTACAGGAAAAAACCAAAGGCGAACTGAAATTAAAACTGTTCCCGGATAGCACCCTCGGTAATGCGCAGGCGATGATCAGCGGCGTGCGCGGCGGCACTATTGATATGGAGATGTCTGGCTCCAATAACTTTACGGGACTCTCGCCCGTCATCAACCTGCTCGATGTCCCTTTCCTGTTCCGCGATACCGCTCACGCGCATAAAACGCTCGACGGCAAAGTCGGGGATGACCTGAAAGTCTCCCTTGAAAGTAAGGGACTGAAAGTGCTGGCTTACTGGGAAAACGGCTGGCGCGATGTCACCAACTCGCGTGCACCGGTTAAAACGCCTACCGACCTGAAAGGGCTGAAGATCCGTACCAACAATAGCCCAATGAATATTGCCGCATTCAAAGTTTTTGGCGCTAACCCGATCCCGATGCCGTTTGCCGAAGTCTATACCGGGCTGGAAACCCGCACTATCGACGCTCAGGAACACCCGATCAACGTCGTCTGGTCAGCAAAATTTTATGAAGTGCAGAAGTACCTTTCTCTGACGCACCACGCCTATTCCCCGCTTCTGGTGGTAATCAACAAAGCGAAGTTTGATGGCTTAACCCCAGAGTTCCAGCAGGCACTGATCTCATCTGCGCAAGAAGCGGGTAACTACCAGCGCAAACTGGTCGCCGAAGATCAGCAAAAAATCATCGACGGCATGAAAGACGCGGGCGTGGAAGTGATTACCGATCTCGACCGCAAAGCCTTTAGCGACGCGCTGGGTAATCAGGTTCGCGACATGTTTGTTAAAGATGTTCCGCAGGGCGCTGATCTGCTGAAAGCCGTGGATGAGGTGCAATAAACCATGACGCAATACTGGCTGGGGTTAGATTGTGGTGGTAGCTGGCTGAAAGCCGGGCTGTATGACCGCGAAGGCCGGGAGGCGGGCGTGCAGCGCCTGCCGCTGTGCGCATTAAGCCCGCAGCCAGGCTGGGCAGAGCGCGATATGGCAGAACTGTGGCAATGCTGCATGGCTGTCATTCGCGCCCTGCTTACTCATTCTGGCGTTAGCGGGGAACAAATAGTGGGTATCGGTATCTCCGCACAGGGAAAGGGTTTGTTTTTGCTGGATAAAAACGACAAACCGCTCGGTAACGCCATTTTGTCCTCTGACCGCCGGGCGATAGAAATCGTTCGTTGCTGGCAGGAAGATGGCATCCCGGAAAAACTCTACCCGCTGACCCGACAAACCTTGTGGACCGGGCATCCGGTGTCGCTGTTACGCTGGCTGAAAGAGCACGAACCGGAACGCTACGCGCAAATTGGCTGCGTGATGATGACGCACGACTACCTGCGCTGGTGTTTAACCGGCGTCAAAGGTTGTGAAGAGAGCAATATTTCTGAGTCCAATCTCTACAACATGAGTCGTGGGGAATATGATCCGTGCCTCACCGATTGCCTGGGGATCGGTGAAATCAATCACGCCCTGCCGCCTGTTGTTGGATCTGCCGAAATCTGCGGGGGGATCACCGCTCAGACAGCCGCACTGACCGGTCTGCAAGCGGGTACGCCCGTTGTCGGCGGCCTGTTTGATGTGGTTTCCACCGCACTTTGTGCCGGGATCGAAGACGAATCCACCCTCAATGCGGTAATGGGAACCTGGGCGGTGACCAGCGGCATAACCAGCGGTTTACGTGACGGTGAAGCGCATCCGTATGTCTATGGTCGCTATGTTAATGACGGTCAATTTATCGTTCACGAAGCCAGCCCTACCTCTTCCGGCAATCTCGAATGGTTTACCGCGCAGTGGGGAGAAATCTCTTTTGCTGAGATTAATCAGGCCGTTGCCAGCTTGCCGAAAGCCAGAGGCGATCTGTTTTTCCTGCCGTTCCTGTACGGCACCAACGCCGGACTTGAGATGACCAGCGGTTTCTACGGGATGCAGGCCATTCACACCCGTGCGCACCTGTTGCAGGCCATTTATGAAGGCGTGGTGTTCAGCCACATGACCCACCTCAACCGGATGCGTGAACGTTTTACCGCTGTTCACACCCTGCGCGTGACTGGCGGTCCTGCGCACTCCGATGTCTGGATGCAAATGCTGGCAGACGTCAGCGGTCTGCGTATCGAGCTGCCGCAGGTGGAAGAAACGGGATGCTTTGGCGCGGCGCTCGCTGCCCGCGTCGGCACGGGCGTATATCACAACTTCAGCGAAGCCCAGCGCGACTTGCAACATCCGGTACGCACATTGCTGCCGGACATGACCGCTCATCAGCATTACCAGCAAAAATATCAACGCTATCAGCAACTCATTGCCGCACTCCAGGGTTATCACACCCGCATTAAGGAACACACATTATGAGCAGACCACTTCTGCAACTGGCTCTCGACCACTCATCACTTGAAGCCGCGCAGCGCGACGTGACGCTGTTAAAGGACAGTGTCGATATCGTCGAAGCGGGCACCATTCTCTGTTTAAACGAAGGGCTTGGCGCGGTGAAAGCCTTGCGTGAACAGTGCCCGGACAAAATCATCGTCGCTGACTGGAAGGTCGCTGATGCCGGTGAGACGCTCGCGCAACAGGCGTTTGGCGCGGGCGCCAACTGGATGACCATCATCTGCGCCGCGCCGCTCGCCACGGTGGAAAAAGGCCACGCGATGGCGCAACGCTGCGGCGGTGAAATCCAGATAGAGCTGTTCGGCAACTGGACACTGGACGACGCACGTAACTGGCATCGTATTGGCGTGCGGCAGGCGATTTATCATCGTGGTCGCGACGCGCAGGCCAGCGGGCAGCAGTGGGGCGAGGCGGATCTGGCGCGTATGAAGGCGCTTTCTGATATCGGCCTTGAGCTTTCCATTACTGGCGGGATTACCCCTGCTGACCTGCCGCTGTTTAAAGATATCCGCGTGAAAGCGTTTATTGCCGGGCGCGCACTGGCGGGCGCTACCAATCCAGCGCAGGTTGCCGCTGATTTTCATGCACAAATTGACACAATCTGGGGAGGTGCTCGTGCGTAGTCATCCGTTAGGGATTTATGAAAAGGCGCTGGCGAAAGATCTCTCCTGGCCGGAGCGGCTGGTGCTGGCAAAAAGCTGTGGTTTTGATTTTGTCGAAATGTCGGTGGATGAAACCGACGAACGGCTCTCACGTCTTGACTGGAGCGCCGCACAACGTGCTTCGCTGGTCACTGCGATGATCGAAACGGGTGTCTCCATTCCGTCAATGTGTCTGTCTGCCCATCGTCGTTTTCCCTTTGGCAGCCGGGACGAGGCGGTGCGCGAACGGGCGCGGGAAATCATGAGTAAAGCGATTCGTCTGGCGCGCGATCTCGGCATTCGCACTATTCAACTGGCGGGCTACGACGTCTATTACGAAGAGCATGACGAAGGCACCCAGCAACGTTTTGCTGAAGGGCTGGCGTGGGCTGTTGAACAGGCGGCGGCATCGCAAGTGATGCTGGCGGTGGAGATTATGGACACCGCGTTTATGAACTCCATCAGCAAATGGAAAAAATGGGACGAGATGCTCGCCTCGCCGTGGTTCACCGTTTACCCGGATGTCGGCAACCTCAGCGCCTGGGGCAATGATGTTCCCGCCGAACTGAAACTGGGCATTGACCGCATCGCGGCTATTCACCTGAAAGACACTCAACCCGTAACCGACCAGAGTCCTGGCCAGTTCCGTGATGTACCGTTTGGCGAAGGCTGCGTCGATTTCGTTGGCATCTTTAAAACGCTGCATGAACTGAATTATCGCGGTTCATTCCTGATTGAGATGTGGACAGAAAAAGCCAATGAGCCGGTGCTGGAGATTATTCAGGCACGGCGCTGGATTGAAGCGCGTATGCAGGAGGCGGGTTTCGTATGTTAGAGCAACTGAAAGCCGAAGTGCTGGCGGCGAATCTGGCGCTTCCCGCTCACCATCTGGTGACATTCACCTGGGGCAATGTCAGCGCGGTAGACGAAACGCGGCAATGGATGGTAATCAAGCCTTCCGGCGTCGAGTACGACGTGATGACCGCCGACGATATGGTGGTGGTGGAAATAGCCAGCGGTAAGGTGGTGGAAGGTAGCAAAAAGCCCTCTTCCGACACGCCAACGCATCTGGCGCTCTACCGTCGCTATGCAGAAATTGGCGGTATTGTGCATACCCACTCGCGCCACGCCACCATCTGGTCACAGGCCGGGATTGATCTCCCTGCCTGGGGCACGACTCACGCTGACTATTTTTACGGTGCGATCCCCTGCACGCGTCAGATGACCGCAGAGGAGATCAACGGCGAGTATGAATACCAGACTGGCGAAGTGATCATTAAAACCTTCGAAGAGCGCGGCAGGAGTCCAGCACAAATCCCGGCGATACTGGTGCATTCTCACGGCCCGTTCGTATGGGGGAAAAACGCCACTGACGCGGTACATAATGCCGTGGTGCTGGAAGAGTGCGCGTATATGGGGCTGTTCTCGCGCCAGCTCGCGCCGCAGCTTCCTGCCATGCAAAACGAACTGTTAGATAAGCACTACCTGCGTAAGCATGGGGCCAATGCCTATTATGGGCAGTAATCCCTCACGCCGGGGCTTCATCGCCCCGGCACTACGAATTGATATGTTCCTTGCTGTAACGCCGCTTCCACGCTGCTGGCGTTAAACCGGTGTGTTTGCGAAAAATCTGCCGGAAATAGCCAACGTCATTAAACCCGCACAACGCCGCCACTTCCGTGAGCGATCGCGCTTCGCTAATTAACAGCTTTTCGGCTTCGCGCACCCGCTGGCGATGGATTGCTTCTGTTAACGTCAGATGAAACACCCGCCGGTAGACGCGCCCAAGATAATCGGCATTGCAGTACAGCTCGCGGGCCAGAAGCGCCGTAGAAAGCGGGCGATGATATTGCGTGCGGATCAGTTTCTGCGCTTTCCAGGCAAGGGTGGTGCCTGCGCCATCGGCCTGTTCATCAAGACGCGCGTCACGGGTGAGCTGCTGCAAAATGAGCAGCACAATAAACTCCAGCGCCGGAGTGCGTTGATGCTTTTCCTGTTCGCTTAAGAACTGGCGAAACAGGGCCACCAGCGCCTGCGGATCGACAACCTTCGTTTGTTGCGGCACGCTAAGATGAGTAAGCCAGCGAGGGTCGTTGTCCGGCGCTTTAACCTCAAAATGCAGCCAGTAAAATTTGAGATCGGCGGGAAAATCCTCCACCCCAACATGTTGTCGGTTCGGCCAGAGTAATAAACTCTCTCCCGCATCGACCAGAAATATCCGTTCTTCTTCCTGAATCGTTAATCGACCTTTTTCGACAAAGATAATTTCCCATGACTCCAGCCGCCTTGCAGGATGCCTCCCTACGCCACGGGAAATAAATAATCCACCATTTTGCACTTTAATCGGTAACGTCATGGATAATTCGAGCATTGATATGTAATTTCCCGCTTATTCATTAATGATTAAACACATTACCTTTTGATTATTAATCAAAAACATTAATTTCACCTGATCCATTTCACACTTTTAAATTCAGGTCGGAATCGTCACCTTTTTTTACTCTTTTCTCGCCTTGTTGATATTCCCGTTCACGGCAGAATTAATCAGGTCATTTCAATAAAACTAAAAATTGCTCCCTATTCACGAGGAATATCTATGACCTCTACACCGATTACTACCGCTGATATCGCTAAAGGTAAAATTGACGATGCGTTATCTGTACGGGAAAAAATAGGCTACGGCCTGGGTGACGCAGGCGGCACCGTAATAACTTGCCTGATCATGAATTTTCTCACCTTTTTCTACACCGACGTTTTTGGATTAACTCCGGCGCTGGTTGGCACGCTGTTTATTGCACTGCGCGTGTTTGATGCCATCTCCGACCCGGTGATGGGCGTCATTGCCGACCGGACGCAAAGTCGCTGGGGGCGCTTTCGTCCGTGGCAGCTATGGATTGCCATTCCCATCGGCATTATCGGCATCCTGACGTTCACCGTGCCAGATGCCAGCATGGGAGTAAAAATCGCCTGGGCGTTCGGTACTTACCTGCTCCTTTCAGTCGGTTATACAGCCATCAACGTACCGTACTGTGCGCTGATCAACACCATGACCACCCGCCACAATGAAGTGATCTCCTGCCAGTCCTGGCGATTCGTTCTCTGTGGCGTAGCGGGATTTCTGGTTTCGGTAGGCTTACCGTGGATGGTAGATCTCTTCGGTCAGGGTAATGCCGCGCGCGGCTATCAATTGGGCGTCGGCGTGCTGTGCGCCATTGCCGTGGTGATGTTCCTGTGCTGTTTTTTCTGGGTTCGTGAACGGGTGCCACTCTCCACAATGGGGAAATTTACCCTGCGCGAACATCTTGCCGGGCTGCGGAACAACGACCAACTGCTGCTGATGCTGGTCATGTCTTTCCTGCTGATTAACGTCTTTAACATTCGCGGCGGTGGGTATATGTACTTCATTACCTACGTCTTACAAGGCAGTACGGGCTACACGTCGCTGTTCTTCACCATGGTCACCTTCGCCTCCATTATCGGCTCGGTGATTGTCAGCCCGTTAACGCGGCGTTTCGATACCGTCAAAATTTACTACTACACCAACCTGCTCCTCGCTGCGCTGGCGGTGTTGATGTGGTTCCTGCCCTCCGGCCCGGCTTATCAAACGCTGTGGCTGGCGGTGATCCTCGGTAATGGCGTAATTCTTGGCTTCACATTGCCACTGCACTTCTCATTGATGGCCTTTGCCGATGACTACGGCGAGTGGAAAACCCGCGTACGTTCTTCCGGCATGAACTTCGCCTTCAATCTGTTTTTCATCAAGCTGGCCTGGGCCTCCAGCGCCGGGATCATCAGCCTGCTGTTTATTTTTGTCGCCTACCAGCCTGGCGTGGAAAACCAGACCGCCAGTTCGCTTGGCGGGATCGCGGCGATGGAAACATTACTGCCTGCGCTATTCCACCTGCTGCTGGCAGGGGCGATCCGCTTTTGCAAACTCAATAATCCTATGATGTCACGCATAGCTACCGACCTGCGTCAGCGTCATGTACAGCCTTAAGGAGCACAAGATGAACATTTCGGAAGTCGATCTGCATAAACTGACGGTCAGCGATCCGTTCCTCGGTCAGTACCAACAACTGGTCCGCGACGTGGTGATTCCTTATCAGTGGGATGCCTTGAACGATCGTATCCCAGAAGCGGAACCCAGCCATGCGATTGAAAACTTTCGCATTGCCGCCGGACTTCAGGAGGGTGAATTTTACGGGATGGTGTTTCAGGACAGCGACGTCGCCAAATGGCTGGAAGCGGTAGCCTGGTCGCTGTGCCAGAAGCCGGACGCCGAACTGGAAAAAACCGCCGACGAGGTAATCGAACTGATCGCCTCCGCCCAATGCGAAGACGGCTATCTCAATACTTACTTTACGGTAAAAGCACCCGAAGAACGCTGGAGCAATCTGGCGGAGTGTCATGAACTTTACTGCGCCGGTCATCTGATTGAAGCTGGAGTCGCCTTCTTCCAGGCCACGGGCAAGCGGCGCTTGCTGGAAGTGGTTTGCCGTCTGGCCGATCATATCGACAGCGTATTTGGTCCAGATGAAAGTAAGTTACACGGTTACCCTGGTCACCCGGAAATTGAACTGGCACTGATGCGTCTGTATGAAGTGACCGAAGAGCCGCGCTACCTGGCACTGACGAACTATTTTGTCGAACAGCGTGGTGCGCAACCACACTATTACGACCAGGAATATGAAAAGCGCGGGCAGACCTCGCACTGGCACACCTACGGCCCGGCGTGGATGGTGAAAGACAAAGCCTACAGCCAGGCGCATTTGCCCATCGCACAGCAGCACACCGCCATCGGCCATGCAGTACGCTTTGTCTACCTGATGACTGGCGTCGCACATCTGGCGCGTTTAAGTCACGATGAAAGCAAGCGTCAGGACTGTCTGCGGCTGTGGAACAATATGGCCCAGCGTCAGTTATATATTACCGGCGGCATTGGCTCGCAGGGCAGCGGCGAGGCGTTCAGCAGTGATTACGATCTGCCGAATGACACGGTTTACGCCGAAAGTTGTGCTTCCATCGGCCTGATGATGTTCGCCCGGCGAATGCTGGAAATGGAAGGCGACAGTCAATATGCCGATGTGATGGAGCGCGCACTGTACAACACCGTGCTCGGCGGCATGGCGCTGGATGGCAAACATTTCTTCTATGTGAATCCGCTGGAAGTACATCCAAAATCGCTGAAATTCAACCATATCTACGATCACGTTAAGCCGATCCGCCAGCGTTGGTTTGGTTGCGCTTGTTGTCCGCCAAATATCGCCCGCGTGCTAACCTCGATTGGTCATTATCTCTACACGCCGCGTGAAGATGCGTTGTATATCAACATCTACGCAGGAAACAGCATGGAAGTGCCGGTAGAAAATGGCACGCTGCGTCTGCGGGTTAGCGGGAACTATCCGTGGCATGAACAGGTGACGATTGCGGTTGAATCTCCGCAGCCGGTGCGTCATACCCTGGCTTTACGTCTGCCGGACTGGTGCACGCAGCCACAGGTCACATTGAATGGAGAAGTCGTCGAGCAGGATATTCGTAAAGGCTATCTGCATATAGCCCGTGAATGGCAGGAAGGCGATACGCTGAATCTGACGCTGCCGATGCCAGTGCGTCGCGTTTACGGCAACCCGCTGGTGCGTCATGTGGCTGGGAAAGTAGCAATTCAGCGCGGTCCGCTGGTGTATTGTCTGGAGCAGGCCGACAACGGCGAGTCATTACATAATCTGTGGCTACCCGCCGATGCGCCGTTTACGACATTCGAAGGCAAGGGATTATTCAGCCATAAAATCCTCATTCAGGCGCCTGGTTATCGGCTTGAACAGAGCAATCCAGAGCAGCAACCGTTGTGGCATTACGACAATGCCCCAGCCAAACGCCAGCCGCAAACTCTGACGTTTATCCCGTGGTTTAGCTGGGCTAACCGTGGCGAGGGCGAAATGCGGATCTGGGTGAATGAAGAGAACCGTCGCCATCCGTAGGATCGATAAAGCGCAGATTGCCTGATACGACGCTTAACGCGTTTTATCAGGCATAAAAGCCGGTGTAATTGTAAGGGTCGGATAAGGCGTTTACGCTGCACCCGACACTATTTTCTCACCAAAATCAAAAACGTTTAACGCAGGCTATTATAGTCATCAACCATTTCGTTGTACTCGCGTAACGCTTTCGGGAAAGAGTCTTCGACCATCCAGCTTGTGTTTGCATCCTGAAGTTGCTCTTTATCCCAGTCAGAGTACGGGACTTTATCTCTGACGCGGCGAACATATTTTTTAGCTTCGAGCTGATATTGGTCTGCCGAATTAATAAAGGAAAATTTCATGCCGCCTTTATCCGCTTCTTTGGCCCGCGCCACCAGCGTTTCCAGTTCAGATACTTTCTTCATTGCCGCATCTGCATCAAACTTCTCTTGCGAAATCAGGTTATTAATTTGTTTCGCTGATATCATGACAGCCAGAGAGTAGTAGTGGAATGTTTTCCCTTCTCTTTCTTCAATATTTTTCAATTCCGCAAGCTGACGCTTATCATTAATTTCCTGAATCGCCGCGTGATAAGATTCTGCTACGGGTTCAAAGGCTTCAATATTTTTTATGAGCGTCTGGTGCAGCGTTTTCCCTTTGGCAAACGCATCATCTTTATAATTTTCCTGGGTGTAATATTTATCCATTTCGTTAATGGTATTACCCAGCGCAACAGCGGCATTAATATAATTCAACGCCACACCATCAATGGGTTCCAGCGCAGGCGTTAACGCCACGACTCTTTTTATTCCTTTTTGACACTCAGAGAGATTGGATTCACTAATGCCGTAGATGCCATAAACAAGGCTCTCTTTACCCGTTGGACCCTGTTTAAAATCTTTCAGCCAGTCAGCGTAACGCGCCAGGCTGTTCTGCACAGGGATCTGCAACTTATTGTAGCACTTGATATAAACATCCATTTTTTCGTCGAAAACCGCTTGTTCATCGACCACCGGTTGCGCAGGCGTTTCTGGTTTAGCTTCTGCTTTTGCAACGGGCGCTTCTGGAGCTGGTGCGGCAGGTTGACTATTGGCGGGCGGGGGAGTTTCTGTTTCGACTTTTTTATCATCACATCCGGTGATACCGAGGGCCATTATGGCGATAATAATAGCTGAAGATAATAAATTCCTTTTCATTTAATTGCCTTATAAATAGATAAATAAGAGAGTAAATATAATAAAGGAAAAAAGAAAGCGTCACTACACGCGTTTTGTTTATAAATAAATAGATATAATTCACTGAATGAATAAGTCCGGTGATTTCATTGATAAATTACCGGACTTATTCAATTAACAGCTCAACCGTTGCGAGAGGAAAGTTTCTGCCCCTCGTTATTTAAACCTGCATTACATCCCATAACGTTCAGAAATAGCAGCATGTTTCTCTTCGTTCGCTCCGGCTTCTTTGGCAAGACGCCACCAGCACAACGGATGTTCCCAGTCTGCGGTCAACTCACTTAGCGTTTTATCAATATTAGCTTTAGCAACCGAACGCGGCGCGCTGATAACAAAGTAGAACGCGGGCAGTGGCTCTGCTTCTTCTCCCTGATGACTATCCGTTAACGTATAGTCCTCGTTACTGTTGCTCCAGTAGTACCAGTTTCGTTCACGTAGCGCCTCACGGAAGGCATTAAACTGTTCTTCACCAGGCATGACACCTTCACAGAACCAGGACTCGCCGTACTCGGTCGGGATAATGGTTTTCAGGCACCCATAAAGTGGCGTGAAATTCTTCTGCTCTTCCTCATCTTCAGGCCGGGTATTCAACATTTCCGCATCGAATACCACAACTTCATCAACATGTTGTGGGTAATCTGTCCGGTAGGTTGGTTCAATGATCCTTGCCGTTACCGGTCCAATCCGCTGGGCATAGTAATAGCGGTATTCGAAGTTTTCCCGGAAACGGATATTCAGTAGTCCCCATTTTTCGTCGATAAAACCTTCGCCTTCCGTGAGTTCGATTTCCAGTTCTGCGGCGATAGTTCGCACCAAATCCCATTGTTGTAAGATGCTGGCGGTCGCCATGATATCCCACTGGATATTACGAATATCTTCTTCACGACTAATCATAAGTTGCTGCAATTGCTGTAAATAGTCCAGCTGCCGATCCCAGGCTTCCTGTTTTTGTGCTGCCCAGGAGCACATGCGATAAACGCCGACCCACTCGCGCCCTTTTTCGTGTTGCAGCAACTGTTGACCAATCGACTCCAGTTCGCCCCAGTCTTCCTGTTGGTTGATCACCCGCGCACGGAACCACAACGCCATATGTAGTAACTCCGCCTGTTCATACTGCTTCGCCAGGTGTTCGATCGCTTGCTGATCGCCACGGTTAAGCAGGAGATCCAGCAGATCAAAGCAGAGATTGTTATCTTCCTGGATGTGGCTTTCAACGTAGCGTTGCAGGAGTTCAATCGATTCATCAATCGCATTGCAGGCGTTTAACGCATTGACCAGCTTGCCCAGCAATTCCGTATCATCTGGCGTGTTCAGGTAAGCGCGGCGGAATATTTCGACGTCTTTTTCCGGATCGGGCTGCGTTTCTTCATCACTGTTTTCAGGTATTTCTACCACCGGTCGAGCAAGCAGTTCCGCCTCTTTAGCGACGATTTTTTCACTAAGTTCAAGAAACTCGCGATCAACGCCCAGCAACGCGCGTAATTTCGGTATGTGCCGCTGAGCCAGTTTCATCGCCATTTTGGCAACCCAGACAGATTCTCGCTCCAGCGCCAGGGTAATTTGCAGTTTCGCCAGATCAACCACTTTGCGGTGCGCCCCGGCCTGTGAACGGTGCTCCAGCATTTTTTGAATGATTCGCGCCAGTTGCCAGTGGTTTCTTTGTGGATTGCGGGGAAGTAATTCAGTAATAATCTTCAGCCATGGTCCCCATGAATAGGGAGTCAGATCTGACCAACGCGGCAATTCCTCCCAGACTTCTTTGTCCTGCCCGCATAACGCCATGATGTACAGTTTTTTGAGTTGATAATTGATGCGGTCGCGTCCCCAATAATCATTTTCTTTTGCCAGTTCATCAATCACTTCTCGCGCTTCATCGTAACGCTGAAGGGCAACCAAAATATCGGCACGGGTTGCCAGCAGTGCTTCTAAATATTCACTCCCCGATGCTTTTACCGCGTCGATTTGCCTGTCGATATAAGCCAACGCCTCTTCTGTTCTGTTGGAATCCATCAGCGCACTGGCATATTCGCAGGATAAACACATAAAGCAGCTCCAGGTCGGATCAATGCGCGCGATGGTTTCTTCACATACCGCCATACGTTCATTGGCCCAGCCAGGGGCATCTATATTCTCGTAGCAGGCGGATAAATCCTGCGTGACACAGATAGATTGCGGGCAATCTTTTGCCTCTTCCCGGTGCGCTTTTTCAAACAGCGCCACTACGTCTGGCAGTACTTTTTCGCCTTCTTCGTAGTTAGTCAGACGATGGCGCATCTCCCAGTGCCCGATAAATATTTCCAGCCACGGATTTTTGGCCACTTGATTCAATGCTTGCATTTCCGGTAATAACGAATCGCACTTTTCCATTTGCAGATGTAAAACACCTTCAGAAAAATCATCAATTATCTGCGGAATATACTCCTGCCCGGCATCACGCAACTCCTGGCTATATTTGTTGTACCACTCCCATGTATCCATTTTATTTTCCTTGATTAATTAAGACAGGAATAACCTGAGTAAAATCTTCCAGCGCCTGGTGTAAATCCCATTGTTGTTCTTTATTGCCGCTGGAGCACAAAATCACTTTCAGCGATTTTAATAACCGTAATGCCGCCGCTGGCTGTTGCTGATGTTGTAATGCCGTCACCAGTTGCATAATGCAGGGGTTATTGAGATTGATATACAGACTTGACGTTTTGGTCTTTTGGATTTGCGAGGTGAATTGCCGCGCCAGCATTAACGCTGCGGTGCTAATACGTTTATCCGCGTCATCCTGTTCGAGAATTTTTTTTAATTCCGCTTCGCGATCTGGCGTAACCACGAGCGGTAAAACGGCGGGTTCGAAGCGGGAGATGATTAATTGCTCGCCGTCGCAAAGATGCTCTTCCAGATAAGCAACCTGCTCTTCGGGTAATTCCGCAAGGCTGAACAACTGTTCATTACCCGTTTGTGTACCGACTTCAATAATCCGGCAATGATATAACAGCGCCCAGCGGCGTAAAAATGGCACCACGGCATAGCGATCGCCACGCGCAACGGGTCGTTGCAGAATGTGGAACAACATCTCTTCAAAACCGCCATCGCGGCTTAACAGAATATGAATGCTGTTATTAATGCGTAAATCTTTTGCCAGCAGCGCACCTTTTGAGGTAGGCACCTGCAAACGGTCTTTGAGCAAATCAAACAGACGGTCATCACACAACGCTGCGCCAAGCAACGCTTCGTTATGGCGCATTAATACACGCCGCCAGATTTCTGGCTGATTTTGTGCGAGATCGGACAAACCAGAAATCAGCGCCTCTTTTAACGCCTCCTGCACCGCAACCCAGGTTTCGTCGCGCTGGAGATCTTCCCGGCTCGCCGTCGGCGTCAGTTTCGAAGACTCAATCACACCGCCGATAAAACCGGCCCAGGGCGGTAACAGCTCACGCGCTTCGTCATCGAGTAACATGCCGCGCAAAAACAGCGACAGGTTGCGGTTATCGCTGGTGCCGTAAGTTGCGCCATCCTGAATCCATAAAATCCCGACCGCATCGCTCATTCCCGCTGGCACCACCGGAATGGTGCAAATAGGTTCAAAAGAAGATTCAAACTGGGCGGCAAAGGCGAGATTTTTCCGCTGTACCAGCGCGCGGTGCATCGTTACGCCATCTGGCGTTTCTTCACGCCACGGCGGCTGGAGTTTGTTCACTGGCTCGCTGGCGTCCCCCACATAGACCGGTTCGTGCAGCAATATGCAGTAGCGGGAAAGGACGCGGTTCAGCAAATTGTTACTCGCCAGATGGCTGTACTCTTCTTTGAGCGTCAGAATCACCTGCGTCCCCGGCTCCGAGGACTGATGCGGCGTAACGGTATATTTTTGCCCGTCGGTAGAGTGGTATTTCCAGCTCTGATCTGGCGTTTGCCACGAGGTGGTCAGTACCGTCACTTCTTTTGCCAGTACAAATGCCGACAAAAAACCGAGGCCGAACATACCAATTAAACCGGTATTGTCATCCTGCTGGCGCAGCATTCGGGTATAACCCACGCCCACTGTAGCCAGGAAGCCGTGAATTTCGCTTTCTGTCAGACCCGCGCCGGTATCGCTAATGGTGATGGTGGATTTCGCCACGTCCGCCACTACACGAATAGAGTTATCCTTTGGTGCATCGGGTTGCTCAATCCTGCGGCGCACGATCGCATCGTGCCCGTTCTGCACCAGCTCCCGCACGGCGACCACGGGGGTGGAGTAAAGATGCTTACTGAGCACCTCAATTAAGCCGTTTAAATTAACTTCGGTAGAATATGAACTGCCAGGTAACTGTAATGTACTCATTTTTCAATACTCATAATCCATCACCCACTATTGAAAATACATTGCTGTTTTTTACAACCGGTGCAAGGTTTGTTATTTTCATTCACTCATCGGAAACATTTATTTATTGACGCGATGATTAAAACAAAAATGTCTTATATAAATAATGATTAATTCTTAAAGGATTAATGCGACTGGAGTATATCGATATAAACCGAAGTTAACGAGATAATTTCTTGTGGTGAAATTATTATTTAAATGCTGAATAACATATTCAGCATTATTTAATAAAAAAATAAAACCGCAATCCAGAATCAGAATTGCGGTACTTCTTTAATTATGAATCAATCGTTGCGGATGAGTATAAATCGTCGCCCGCCCCGGCTTACAAAAACCTACCAGCGTCAGGTTACATCGCTCGGCGACTTCTACGGCAAGCGTTGTCGCGGCAGACACCGCAAACAGAATTTCTACCCCGCACATCGCTGATTTTTGCACCATTTCATAGCTGGCACGGCTGGAAACCAACACCGCCCCCTGCTGCCAACGTTCACCTTCTTGCGCCCGCCGACCTAACAGTTTATCCAGCGCCACATGGCGGCCCACATCTTCATGTCCGCCAGCCAGTTCGCCAGACGGCAACATCCAGGCGGCGACGTGAGTACAGCCGGTCAGTTGCCCCACTGGCTGGAAATCATTGAGATGGCGTAATGCATCATCCAGTTTGTTGAGATCAAACGTTTGGGTGAACGGCAACGGCTGCACTGGCTTACCGATGTCGTTAAGTTGCTCCACGCCACATACGCCACAGCCCGTGCGCCCCGCCAGTGCCCGACGACGCTCTTTCAACCCCATAAAGCGACGGCTGGAAAGCTCAATTTGCACTTCCAGACCATTACACGAGGGAACAACATCCATGCCGAATATATCGCGCGGACTTTCGATAATTCCTTCTGAAAGCGAAAAACCGAGCGCAAACAGTTCAAGGTCTTTGGGCGATGCCATCATCACTACGTGCGAAATGCCGTTGTAGACCAACGCAACGGGAACTTCTTCCGCGACTTCATCAAGCCGGGAACGTTGTAAATCATCACGCTGCCATAACTCAATTTGTCGCATTCCCGTGATATTTGTCACATTTTTGATTTCTTTTTGCTGTGTTTTTTTCACTTTCTCTTAACCAGATAAGAACACACACACCAAGATTATGGTATTCTGTTACAAACCCTTCCTGGATGGAGGGAAATTGAGCCAATTCTGGACCTTTGCGGCTCCTTCCGCAAAGAAAAATAACTCCCACTCCCTGCACACGCAGCAAGCGAATGTAAATGGGACGTGACAATGTCGAAACAAGGAGCAATCCATGCAGGTCAGCAGAAGGCAGTTCTTTAAGATCTGCGCTGGCGGTATGGCAGGCACCACGGCAGCGGCACTGGGTTTTGCACCCAGCGTAGCACTCGCGGAAACCCGGCAGTATAAACTGCTGCGCACCCGCGAAACCCGTAATACCTGCACCTATTGTTCCGTAGGCTGTGGGCTGTTGATGTACAGCCTCGGTGACGGAGCAAAAAACGCCAAAGCATCTATCTTCCATATCGAAGGCGATCCGGATCACCCGGTCAACCGTGGTGCACTTTGTCCGAAAGGCGCTGGCCTGGTGGATTTTATCCACTCCGAAAGCCGTCTGAAGTTCCCGGAATATCGTGCGCCTGGTTCTGATAAATGGCAGCAAATCAGTTGGGAAGAAGCGTTTGATCGCATCGCCAAACTGATGAAAGAAGACCGCGATGCGAACTACATTGCGCAAAACGCCGAAGGCGTGACCGTTAACCGCTGGCTCTCCACCGGAATGTTGTGTGCTTCCGCGTCGAGCAACGAAACCGGCTATTTAACACAAAAATTCTCCCGCGCGCTGGGTATGCTCGCGGTCGACAACCAGGCGCGTGTCTGACACGGACCAACGGTAGCAAGTCTTGCTCCAACATTTGGTCGTGGTGCGATGACCAACCACTGGGTCGACATCAAGAACGCCAACCTTGTCGTGGTGATGGGCGGTAACGCCGCTGAAGCTCACCCGGTAGGATTCCGCTGGGCGATGGAAGCCAAAATTCACAACGGCGCGAAGCTAATTGTGATTGATCCTCGCTTTACGCGCACGGCGGCGGTGGCTGACTACTATGCCCCAATTCGTTCCGGTACTGACATTGCTTTCCTGTCAGGCGTTTTGCTGTACCTGCTGAACAATGAAAAATTCAACCGCGAATACACCGAAGCCTATACCAACGCCAGCCTGATCGTGCGTGAGGATTACGGCTTTGAAGATGGCCTGTTCACCGGCTACGACGCGGAAAAACGTAAGTACGATAAATCTTCCTGGACTTACGAACTGGACGAAAACGGCTTCGCCAAACGCGATACCACGTTGCAACATCCGCGCTGCGTGTGGAACTTGCTGAAACAGCACGTTTCCCGTTATACGCCAGATGTGGTTGAAAACATCTGTGGTACGCCAAAAGACGCGTTCCTGAAAGTCTGCGAATACATCGCAGAAACCAGTGCTCACGATAAAACTGCCTCGTTCCTTTACGCGCTCGGCTGGACGCAACACTCCGTTGGTGCGCAAAACATTCGTACCATGGCGATGATCCAGTTGCTGCTCGGTAATATGGGGATGGCTGGCGGCGGCGTTAACGCCCTGCGCGGTCACTCCAACATTCAGGGGCTGACGGATCTGGGGCTGCTGTCGCAAAGCCTGCCGGGTTACATGACGCTGCCAAGCGAGAAGCAGACCGATCTGCAAACTTACCTTACCGCCAACACGCCGAAACCGCTGCTGGAAGGCCAGGTCAACTACTGGGGCAACTACCCGAAATTCTTCGTCTCAATGATGAAGGCCTTCTTTGGTGATAAAGCGACGGCGGAAAATAGCTGGGGCTTTGACTGGTTGCCGAAGTGGGATAAAGGCTACGACGTCCTGCAATACTTCGAGATGATGAAAGAGGGCAAGGTCAATGGCTATATCTGCCAGGGCTTTAACCCTGTTGCCTCATTCCCGAACAAAAACAAAGTGATCGGCTGTCTGTCAAAACTGAAGTTCCTCGTCACCATCGACCCGCTGAACACTGAAACCTCTAACTTCTGGCAGAACCACGGTGAGCTGAACGAAGTTGACTCGTCGAAGATCCAGACCGAAGTGTTCCGTCTGCCATCGACCTGCTTCGCGGAAGAGAACGGTTCAATCGTTAACTCCGGTCGCTGGTTGCAGTGGCACTGGAAAGGTGCGGACGCCCCAGGGATTGCGCTGACTGATGGCGAGATCCTCTCCGGTATCTTCCTGCGCTTGCGCAAGATGTATGCCGAACAGGGTGGCGCGAACCCGGACCAGGTGCTGAACATGACCTGGAACTACGCCATTCCGCATGAGCCGAAGTCGGAAGAAGTAGCGATGGAGAGCAACGGTAAGGCGCTGGCCGATATTACCGATCCGGCAACCGGTGCGGTTATCGTCAAGAAAGGCCAACAACTTAGCTCGTTCGCCCAACTGCGCGATGACGGTACAACCTCCTGTGGCTGCTGGATTTTCGCCGGTAGCTGGACGCCGGAAGGCAACCAGATGGCACGCCGTGATAACGCCGATCCGTCTGGCCTCGGTAACACGCTGGGCTGGGCATGGGCATGGCCGCTTAACCGCCGCATCCTGTATAACCGCGCCTCCGCAGACCCGCAGGGTAACCCGTGGGATCCGAAGCGTCAGTTGCTGAAATGGGACGGCACTAAGTGGACCGGCTGGGATATTCCGGACTACAGCGCAGCACCTCCTGGCAGTGGCGTCGGGCCGTTTATCATGCAGCAGGAAGGCATGGGGCGTCTGTTTGCCCTCGATAAGATGGCGGAAGGTCCGTTCCCGGAACACTACGAGCCGTTTGAAACGCCGCTGGGGACTAACCCGCTGCATCCAAACGTTATCTCGAACCCGGCTGCGCGTATCTTTAAAGACGACGCCGAAGCATTGGGTAAAGCCGATAAGTTCCCGTATGTCGGAACCACCTATCGTCTGACCGAGCACTTCCACTACTGGACCAAACACGCGCTGTTGAACGCGATTTTGCAGCCAGAGCAGTTTGTGGAAATCGGTGAGTCGCTGGCGAATAAACTTGGCATTGCCCAGGGCGATACCGTGAAAGTCTCCTCCAACCGTGGCTATATCAAAGCCAAAGCGGTGGTGACCAAACGTATTCGCACGCTGAAAGCGAACGGCAAAGATATCGATACCATCGGTATTCCGATTCACTGGGGCTATGAAGGCGTAGCTAAAAAAGGCTTTATTGCCAATACGTTAACGCCATTCGTTGGTGATGCGAACACGCAGACGCCGGAGTTTAAGTCCTTCCTTGTGAATGTGGAAAAGGTGTAACGGAGACGACATATGGCTTATCAATCTCAAGATATCATTCGTCGTTCCGCGACTAACGGTCTGACCCCCGCGCCTCAGGCGCGGGACTTCCAGGAAGAAGTGGCGAAACTCATCGACGTTACCACCTGTATCGGCTGTAAAGCCTGTCAGGTGGCGTGTTCAGAGTGGAACGACATTCGTGATACCGTCGGCAATAACATTGGGGTGTACGACAACCCCAATGATTTAAGCGCCAAATCGTGGACGGTAATGCGCTTCTCGGAAGTGGAGCAGAACGACAAACTGGAATGGCTGATCCGCAAAGACGGCTGTATGCACTGTTCCGACCCTGGCTGCCTGAAAGCGTGCCCGGCGGAAGGGGCAATTATTCAGTATGCCAACGGTATCGTCGACTTCCAGTCCGAGCAGTGCATTGGCTGCGGTTATTGCATTGCGGGCTGTCCGTTCGATATTCCGCGTCTTAACCCGGAAGACAACCGCGTCTACAAATGTACGCTGTGCGTTGACCGCGTGGTAGTTGGGCAAGAACCGGCCTGTGTGAAGACCTGCCCGACGGGCGCGATTCACTTCGGTACGAAAGAGTCGATGAAAACGCTAGCGAGCGAGCGCGTGGCGGAGCTGAAAACCCGTGGTTACGACAATGCGGGTCTGTACGATCCGGCTGGCGTCGGTGGTACACACGTGATGTACGTGCTGCACCATGCTGACAAGCCGAACCTGTATCATGGCTTGCCGGAGAACCCGGAAATCAGCGAAACCGTGAAATTCTGGAAAGGCATCTGGAAACCGCTCGCGGCTGTTGGCTTTGCGGCTACCTTCGCGGCCAGTATCTTCCACTACGTGGGTGTCGGTCCGAACCGTGCGGATGAGGAAGAGAACAATCTGCACGAAGAGAAAGACGAGGAGCGCAAATGAAACGACGTGACACCATCGTGCGCTACACCGCGCCGGAACGTATCAACCACTGGGTAACCGCCTTCTGTTTCATCCTGGCGGCGGTGAGTGGGCTGGGCTTTTTGTTCCCGTCCTTCAACTGGTTGATGCAAATCATGGGCACACCGCAGCTGGCGCGAATTCTGCACCCGTTTGTCGGCGTGGTTATGTTTGCCTCGTTCATCATCATGTTTTTCCGTTACTGGCATCACAACCTAATCAATCGGGATGATATCTTTTGGGCGAAGAATATTCGTAAGATCGTCGTCAACGAGGAAGTAGGTGACACCGGGCGTTATAACTTCGGTCAGAAATGCGTTTTCTGGGCAGCGATTATTTTCCTGGTTCTGCTGCTGGTGAGCGGTGTGATTATCTGGCGTCCTTATTTTGCGCCTGCTTTCTCAATCCCGGTGATCCGATTCGCGTTAATGCTGCATTCATTTGCCGCAGTAGCGTTAATTGTGGTTATCATGGTGCATATCTACGCCGCCCTTTGGGTGAAAGGCACGATTACCGCCATGGTGGAAGGATGGGTTACCAGCGCATGGGCGAAGAAACACCATCCACGCTGGTATCGTGAAGTCCGCAAGACAACGGAAAAGAAAGCTGAATGAGTATTCGCATAATCCCGCAAGATGAGCTGGGTTCGAGCGAGAAACGTACGGCGGATATGATTCCGCCGTTATTGTTCCCTCGGCTCAAGAATTTATACAACCGCCGCGCCGAGCGTCTGCGCGAGCTGGCAGAAAATAATCCGCTGGGTGATTACCTGCGCTTTGCTGCGCTTATCGCCCACGCCCAGGAAGTGGTGCTGTACGACCATCCGCTGGAGATGGATCTGACCGCGCGCATTAAAGAAGCCAGCGCACAGGGTAAGCCACCACTGGATATTCACGTCCTGCCGCGCGATAAGCACTGGCAAAAGCTACTGATGGCGCTGATTGCTGAGCTGAAACCAGAAATGAGCGGTCCGGCGCTGGCCGTGATTGAGAATCTGGAGAAGGCATCGACCCAGGAGCTGGAAGATATGGCCAGCGCACTGTTTGCCTCTGATTTCTCGTCCGTCAGCAGCGATAAAGCGCCGTTTATCTGGGCTGCACTGTCGCTCTACTGGGCGCAGATGGCCAATCTGATCCCCGGCAAAGCCCGCGCTGAATACGGCGAACAACGTCAATATTGCCCGGTTTGTGGTTCTATGCCGGTGTCCAGCATGGTGCAAATTGGCACCACTCAGGGTCTGCGTTACCTGCACTGCAACCTGTGCGAAACCGAATGGCACGTGGTGCGCGTAAAATGCAGCAACTGCGAGCAGAGCGGCAAACTGCATTACTGGTCGCTGGATGACGAACAGGCCGCGATTAAAGCCGAAAGCTGCGATGACTGCGGCACTTACCTGAAGATTCTTTATCAGGAAAAAGAACCGAAAGTTGAAGCCGTGGCAGATGACCTCGCCTCTCTGGTACTGGACGCGCGAATGGAGCAAGAAGGCTACGCCCGTAGTTCCATTAACCCGTTCCTGTTTCCGGGTGAAGGGGAGTAATCTCTGACGTTTTCCGGGTGGCGCTGGTCGCCCGGATTACAGCTCATAGGGTGTGACGACACCTGCTATTCCCGCAAAATCTCTCGTATTTCGCGAGGCGTTTTCCAGATACGATGTAACAGTTGCAGTTATTATAAGTTCAAGTAAAACAGCCTCGTATTAATACCAGAATAAGGGCATCTGGTTTTTTATATTCAAGAATAAAAAAATTTTTGTCATTCCTTATGATCCTTACACTGATCATCAACACCTACTGTCTCACCCCTTTGCCTGCCACCCTTTGCTTTACGCACCGGGAATTGCTGACGCTCCAGATATTGCTCTATCGCTTCGCGCAAAATTGCAGATCGCGAAACCTTACGCCAGCCCCTGAGCTTATTCAGCCGTTTAATTGCCTCTTCTGATAAATGAAGAAAAACCGTATTCATCGCCATTTTCACCACCTTACATATATTTCTCATTAATGTATGTGCGAAAACTACGCCGAAAAATTAATTAACGAAAGCTGATCTTTGCATGTTGTTTTGTTTTTACGAGGCGGTTTCCAAAGATAATGTAACAGTTGCAGTTATTTCAATTGTTACTCAAAAATGGTTTAGTTATAGCCCAGGATGGTTTATTACTTTTAATTAAGCGGGGGCACATCTACAGAAAAGAAACAACAAATAATAAGGATGAATTATGGATGCGATAAATATTTTATATTCAAGAATATTTTTTTGATTGGGTCTTCATTTGCTTCATCAGGATGGTGTACCCGAAAAAAGTCAGCATCTTTACCGCACCACGTTTAAGGTGAAATCTACCATCCATAACTGACCAGTCGTGCTGCCACCAACTGGTCTTTGATTGCTAGTAGTAGTAAATTTGCGGATAACAGTCCGGGAACCAAACGATTCCGTCCGGATCATCCCCCCGCATCACTCTATAGCATTGGCGTCGATCATCGGCGCGACGACGAAGCGTAGTATAAAGGCGCTTCCATTCATGGTCGCCCGGTGTACTGTAGTTTACCCAACAATCCATTGAAGGATGACACCATTTGCCTGTAAGTGTTGAGATCCCTGAATGCTTATGCGGTTTCGGTTTACCATTACGATCCCTATCTTTACGCGTATTAAATGTGGACATTTTTAGTCTCCTGTTAAGAGTTCTAAAAATGTGCTTCCTTAAAATAGTTCATCATTTTCCCTTAATTCGCATAGCGTGCTTTTGCACGAATTTCCGATACGCGGGGACCATTATGATAGCGTCGATGCCCACACATCCAACAAGAACAAAGACAGGGAGTACGAAAGCAAACACCTGATGCTTTTAAGCTTCCATCGCCTGCTGTGCAATAACGACGGCGGATTTTTTTTAATCGCGCCATATGATAGCGACGTTCAGCACGATTACGGGTCATAGCAAAACTCCTGAACAGGCGGCACTATGCCGCTTTCATAGGAGCTCTGAATGCTGCTGCTTTCTGTATGGCATAACCATGCCTCTAACGGTTAAGTGCTTGCAGCACATGTTGCGGATCATTGGCAATCGCTCGCAGCAAAGCCTTTGCAGGCCCGGTCGATGAACGCCGCCCCTGCTCCCAGTTACGCAACGTGTCTACGCTTACGGAAATAAGATCGGCAAATTTAGATTGTGACAACCCTAAAGCGTGGCGTATTTCTTTGATTTTCATAGCATCAATTTCAAAAGTCCGTGAAGGCTGTCGCGTTCCTTCAATAATTTCATTCATCTGGGTCATGCTGTGAGTCAACCGCTCAAAAGTGCGTTATCCTGCTTGATGCGACTGCGCATTTCGAAAGCTACATACGCAATGGTCACGATTACATCATCACACGCGATACTCTACTGAGTGGCTTTGAGATGTATCTGCCAGATATTGATCGCAAGCATCCTGACGCCAGCCCTCTTTGGCGCGATGATTTTAATGGCTTGCCGCCAGTTCATATAATTACCGCAGAATATGACCCGCTTTGTGATGAAGGCGAGGCGCTGTATCAGAGGATGACAGAGCAAGGCGTGCAATGTACCTGCCAACGCTACCTCGGGGTTATCCACGGATTTTTTCAGTTAGGGGGTATTAGCGAGGCTGCGCGATCGGCACTACGGGATGTTGCCTGGAGAGCGGGAAGGTAACTCCGGACCTGGGCACTGAAAAGGTTTTCAGATTGAAAACCTTTTCAGTGAAGTAAAACGTCCTACTCTTCTTCGTTCCCGCCCTCTTCATAAGGGCCAAATGGCTTAGCGGGAAGAACGATATACGTCCCTTCAAACACCGCACCAGGCGTCTCGTCGCCAAAGATTTCAACTTGCATTTGCACTCGCGCTTTGCGCCCGCGCGCCAGACGGTCGAGATCGCCACTTAACGCACCGAGGTCGGCTACCGCATGAGGTTTACCGCTAATCGGCTTGCTGTAACGAATATGCGCGTCAGCCAGAATAATCGTTCCGCCGAGATGGCGTTCGCGCAGCATCAGCCAGATAAGCCCCCAACCGGTGAGCGTTGCCAGCGAGAATAAACTCCCGGCAAACAGCGTATGATGCGGATTCTGATTGCCGGTTTCCGGCATGGTGGTGATAAATTTTTGCCCGGTATATTGCTGAATGCGCACGCCCATTTTTTCACTTAATGGGATGTGTTCATACCACGCCTGCTGGAGCTGGGCGCACCAGTCGCCGCGATGCAAAATGTCATCCAGAGTAGCGACGGGTTTAATCATCAAAAAATGACGAATAGGCGTGGTGGTGGGCGTGGTGATTTCTCCCTGATTAACAAAACCCAGCTTGGCGAAAAACTCCACCGCGTCTTCACGGGCGCTACAGGTCACGCGCTTAACGCCTTCCTGACGCGCCACCGACTCCAGGGTCATCGCCATCAGCGTTCCTAGCCCTTTGTCCTGCACGTCGGGATGAACGGCCATAAAGCGAATGGACGCTTCATTGTCGGCATTAATATACAGCCGCCCTACTGCCACCAAATTACCCTGCTCGTCGACGACCATCTGGTGATGCGCCATCGCATCCCACGCGTCGCGTTCAGAACCTTTCGGTTGATGCAGGGGTTTACGCAACATCTCCCAGCGAAACTGATAGTAACGCTCTAATTCTTCTTCTGTTTGTGGAACCCGAAGGTGATACATAGCGATACTCTCTCTTGTTTCCCGTGACACCCCTGGAAGCTGGCTCATACCTGTAACCAGAATGTCACGGGGCCATCATTGACCAGCGATACCTGCATATCCGCAGCGAAGCGTCCTGTTTGCGTGTTCATCTCTTGCTGACGGCAGCGTTCGACGAAATAGTCATATAACGCCTCTGCGCGATCCGGTGATGCGCCTTTGGAGAAACTTGGGCGCATCCCTCGTTCGGTATCTGCGGCAAGGGTAAACTGGGAAACCACCAGCACACTACCGCCCGCCTGTTGCACGTTGAGATTCATCTTGCCTTCGGCATCGCTGAAGATGCGATAGCCGAGCACACGCTCGCACAGACGGTTTGCTTTCTGTTCGTCGTCATCCTTTTCGACACCCAATAACACCAAAAGTCCCGCGCCAATTTCGCCCGTCACTTCTCCCTCCACGGTGACGCTGGCACGGGTTACGCGTTGAATTAATGCAATCATGGTTCGTCGTCTTCTTCTTGTTCAGCAGCTTGTTTTAGTTTGCGGTATTCCCCGAGAGTGACAGTAATTTCCGCCCCAAGCAAGACGATACACCATGTCCAGTAGACCCAGACAAAGAGAATGGGGATCACTGCCAGTACGCCGTAAATGAGCTGATATGACGGGAACATGGTGATATAAAGCGCGAAACCTTTCTTCCCTGCTTCGAACAGGAGCGCGGCGACAAACGCGCCGACAATCGCGTCGCGGTTAGGTACGCGAATGGTGGGAACAACGCTGTACAGCAGCCAGAAGGAGATCCACGACAACAGCAGCGGAAAAATACGCAGCACATTATCGATAACGGTATTGAGCTCGCTCGCCCAGCGCAGGGAGAGCAGATAGGAGCTAATCGCCAGACTGGCTCCCGCCAGCAGCGGCCCCAGCGTCAAAATCATCCAATACACAGCAAACGAGTAAATTTTGGGACGCACCCGTTTACTGCGCCAGATGGCGTTGAGTGCACTATCGATGGAATACATCAACAATAATGCCGTGACGATCAGCCCACATGCCCCGACGGCGGTCATCTTGTTGGAATTGGCAACAAACTGTTCGATATATTGCTGGATAACATCGCCAGTGGCAGGTAGAAAGTTGGCGAAAATAAAATGACGCAACTGAATGCTGACGTCGGAAAACATGGGAAAAGCGGCGAAAAGCGCAAAAACAACGGCAACCAGCGGCACTAATGAGAGCAACGACACATAGGCAAGGTTACCTGCCAGGGTTGTCATGTTGTCCTCATTAATGCGTTGCCAGAGTAGTTTCAGCCAGGCCCATAGCGGACGAGTACGATGCCTGGCTTTTTCATGGATGGTTTTTAGCATAACACCTTCGCGAAATAGTCCGGGATGGTGGTTTTATCTTTCACCAGAATGCTGGTAATGCCTAGCTGATTAGCCCCTTCTATATTATCGGCGTTGTCATCGAAAAAGACGGTATCGCTGGGTGAAAAACCTTCCGCCTGCAAAACATGCTGGTAGATCCGCGCTTCCGGTTTGCGCATACCTAAATCTTGCGACAGATAGATATGGTCGGCAGCGTTGCGGATTTCCGGGTATTCCTCCGGCCAGAAAGTGGTATGCAGGCGGTTAGTATTGGAAAGCACCACCACGCGATGCCCCTGTTCACGCAGTTTATGCATGATGTCGATCACTTCAGGGCGCAGCGCGACAAACACCGCCTGCCAGCCGTGGGAGAACTGCTCGTAGCTTAGCGGTAAGGCCATCTCATGACACAGTGCTTCAGCGAATTCTTCATCGCTGATCTCCCCGCGCTCATGCTGATGAAACGCCTCGCCCATATGGAAACTTTTCTTAAGCGTAGCCAGCGGAATACGTGTTAAATCGCTCCAGGTTCCCAGCACACGGTTAAAGTCGATATCGACAATCACATTACCTAAATCAAAGATATAGAGCATTTTTGCCTCCTTTCTCGCCACAGGAAATTAACTGTAGCGGGAAAGGAGGGGTTTGGCTATGTGGCAATAAGGGTAATCTTGTGATGCTGATTGCGAAAAAGCAGAGTAATTTCACTGGCTTTTTCGCAATAGATGAATGGTTAAGATTCAGGTGTAAATTGCCAACGAGTTTCGATGACCAGCGGCTTATCTGATGTCACCAATTCCGGCGTTAGATTTATTGCGTTAGGTGCCTGAGTAAGCGGATTAACACAGGTGGCATCGGGCTGTTTATCAAATACCACCAGACTGTTTGCAGAAGAGGTCATGGTCATCGTGAGTTTACCAGGCCACAGTAACTTAACCTTCACCCCGTCATAAAAACCAAAACAGTCATCCCAGGGACCAGCTTGAGGAGAGATGCGATTTCCAGTTGGCAGTTCATCACTACCCGCTTCCTCTTGCCAGTCCGCATCAAAAAGCACCTGCAACGATTCTGTATTTTGCGGAGTCAGCTTTTTCGCAAACCACGGATGCCAGCCTGCAGAGGCCGGGAATGTATCGGTATGTGAATGGATTTCCAGTTGCAAAACCAGCGCATCGTTCTCCAGCAAAAAAGTCTGAATCACTTCCCCTTGCCAGGGCCACGGTGAAGCCAGGGGCATACGTAAAGTCAGGGAATCTATTGTTTTGTCGATGATTTCCCACGTTGAGTAACAAGCCATACCATGCAACGCATGTGGTGGTTTATTGGCGGGTAAAGAATAACATTGCCCACCAGCATTCAGCGTCGCATTCCCCAGTCGCCCTGCCCACGGCACCATTGGGAAACAGCCATACTGAAAAGCTCTGCGCTGCGGCTGCCATTGGCGTAATACTTCAGAACCAAATGCCTTTAACGAGGTTATCCTGGCACCATCATGCGGATAAATCTGCAGGTGAATATTGCCTTTTTCCAGCGTCACTAACTCTCCTACAGGCCCAGGCCATGGCGCGTCAAACGCCTGTTGTAGCGCCAGGTAATGCTCGTTTTTTCGTTCAGTTTTCATGAGATTGTTCCCTGATGTAGCGGTAAGAAGCGGTTTCTTGTTCATCGGTCGGCTCAATCAGCCAGACGCAAACAAAGGAAAGAACTGAGACAGCAAATAAAAACAGAGCGACATACCACGGTTTTCCTCCCCCTAGCGCCAGCAAACTTGAGGCGATAAGGGGACTTAGTCCGCCAAGAATCGCGGAAAATTGATAAGCAAAAGAAAGGCCGGTATATCGTACTTTAGTACCGAACATGCGGGTGAAAAGTGTTGGCTGCACGGCAAACATCATCGTCGGACCTAAGTTGTAGCCGAGGATCATACTGCACCAGATGATGAGCGTACTTTTGCTATCCAGTAATAAGAAGAAAGGAAACGCGAACAGGACACAAAATCCTGCTCCCGACAAATACAGACTTTTTTGACCTATACGATCTGATAACCATCCAACCAATGGACAACTGAAAATACCGATCGCCGAGGCAATCAACATACCCGTCAGGGGAATATCTCGCGACAATGCTAATTGGCTGGAAATATAGACAATACCAAAGGCGTTAATAATATTAGAGGAGACACTTTCCGCCAGCCTCGCACCCAGTGCCAATAAAATATTTCGTGGATGTTTTTTGAATAATTCAATCAACGGAGGAACGGACTTTTCTTTATTATTCGTCGTTTTTTGCTTTTGAAAATCCAGCGTTTCTTCGGTATGCAGGCGGATAAACAGCCCAACGATCAACATCACCGCAGAAAGCCAAAACGGAATGCGCCATCCCCAGGAGAGAAACTGCTCCGAAGTAAGAAAATGGTTACAGAGAGCAAAAATACCGGTTGCCAGCATAATACCCACAGACGCAGCCGTTTGCGGGAGTGAACCTAAAAATCCGCGTCGGGATTCGGGCGCTGATTCTATGGTCATCAATGCCGCTCCGCCGTACTCGCCACCAAGACCAAAGCCCTGAATCAAACGCAGCACCATTAATACAAGCGGTGCCCAAATGCCAATTTCCTGATACGTCGGAATAAAACCAATCAAAAATGTGGAGCAACCGACAATAGCCAGCGTCCAGATAAGTGTTATTTTTCGCCCGATTTTATCGCCAAAATGACCAAAGACGATGCCACCTAAAGGACGAGTCAGAAAACCGACACCAAAGGTCGCAAAGGAAGCTATAAGACCTATAAAAGGATCGCTGTCTGGATAAAACAGCGGTGCAAATACCAGTCCTGCTGCCGTGCCAAAAATAAAGAAGTCATACCATTCCATTAACGCGCCTGCGAAACTGCCCATAACGACACGTCTCATGGCTTTACCGGAAAGCCCTTCACGCGGTGCGGGTAACTTTTCAGACATAATTTTCCTCTCCTGGTAGGCGAGAAATATGGGATACGAACCACTAAACGTGGGCAGTTTGAATTAATGCGCATCGGTTTAAGCCGATGCGCATTAATTTATTTCTTCAATTCAGCCAGAACCTCTGCATCCTCAGCATCAACATTTGCTCCCAAAGGTTCCCAATTAATCAATACGCAGGTCAGGAACCCCAGGAATGGCACAATTGCCAACCAATAAAACGCTTCAGTTTTCAACGTACCCCACAGCATCGGCCAGAAAATGAGTCCTGCAATTGCCCCTGTGCGCATAATAGCGCGGGCAAATCCGACCCCAGTAGGGCGAATAGCGGGAGGATAAGAGAGTGTGGCAATGGTCATGCCCAGCCCACCAGGACCCGCTGAATGGAAGAAAATAATTGATCCCAATAACCCTAAAGACAGCCAGGGATTAGTCGTTGCCAGTGCGCCTAACGACAGCAATGCTAAGGTCACAACAGCAAATCCATACATCGACTGTCGGCGAGTACCCAGTCGTTGGAGAATAAACGAGCCGATCATCCCGCCTGTCACCCCACAAAGGGCATTCACGACGGCAGAACCGGTCAACGCGCCAGTAAGCCCGCCACTTATTATTCCCGCCAACGTAAGAGGAAGATAAACACCTACGGCGTTATATTGCCACGCCTGCATGGTTGCCACGACACAACCAAGAATGGTGCGTTTGCGGTAACGATCATTAAATAAGATGCCATATCCACCACTGTATTTATTCTCTGCTTTTTCCGAGAATTTCGCTTCTGTTGTACCCGATGCCGCAACGCGAGCCTGAACACCATAACGTTTTCCCAGAATGTCGCACGCTTCCTGGTAACGCCCGACGCGTGCGGCCCACATTGCGGATTCACCAATAAAGAAGTAACGCAAAATCATGAAGATGACTGCAAAAATAGCTCCGATGAATATTCCGTAACGCCACAATTGTTCTTCAGCGATACCCGACAGAAGCAGCGGCAAAAGCACCAAATAAACAACGGTTGTCGAAACATACCAGGCCATTTGCCAGAGGTTGACCGACGTTCCGGTTTTCTTCGACGTTGAACCACGAAGCTCTGCCACGGCATTGGTTGCCAAAGGGAAGTCGATGCCTAAACCAAAGCCCATGATGACGCGGCACACCAGCACCCACCAGATACTGGGAGCAATAGCTACCGCTGCAGCACCGATGGTGCACAGCCCCATGCCAATAATAAATGCCCGCTTTTGCCCAAAGCGGTTTATTACTCGGTTCGCTAATAAACCGCCAATTAACGCGGCGATTAATACTGATGCATTGACGGTTGCAGCAAGACCCGGCGAAATGCCGAATTGAGCGGCAATGTATTTATTACCAAACCCCACCATCGCCGCCTGGTAGGCATCAATCAATATGCCGCCCAAAGCAATAAAAATAACGCCGATACTGGTGTTGATTGCAGAGTTCTTATTAACAATATCAATTACGTCCTGTGGCCGACTAATTGAATAAGTTGCAGGACTGGTGATTTGACTCATCGCAGTGTCCTTTTTAATTGTTGTAGGGTGGCGCTGACGTGACGCAGCGCCAGACAGAGATTTAGAAAATCATTCCGGCGCAAATTGCAGCATGACCTTTATGGAGTCATTTTGCTGCGCGCGTTCGAATGCCGCCGCTGCATCCTCAATGGCAAATAAATCGGTAACCAGTTCACTGGTATCAAACCGCCCATCCGCCAGCCATTCGATAACAGCATCGAAATCTTCAGGGATGTACATGCCAGAGTTGAGCAAGTCACGCTCGAAACGTTGCATCATCGGTAATGGTATTTCACGCGGCCCACTTGGTACGCCCATGCACACGACGGTGCCTCCGGCATATACACGGGTACATGCATCGTTAAGCGTGGCCTGCGCTGCAACGACATCAATCGCCCCCGTAAATCGCACATCTGCGGCCAGCTCACCTGGTGCCCAAACTTCTGCTGCGCCCAGCTTTAACGCCAGCGCGCGTTTGGCAGCGTCAGGTTCAATCACGGTAATCTTACCTGCCCCCATAATGCGCAGTGCCTGCACGATGGATAAGCCTATCGTTCCGGCACCAATCACCAGTACGCTTTCCAGAGAAGCTTTCGGCATTCGGTTAACGCAGTGACGAGCACAAGCCGCCGGTTCGGCAAAGGCTAACACTTTTAGCGGTAAAGAGGCTGGTGCGACATGGCAATTACGCGCAGGAACAATGTGTTGTGAGCGAGCAAAGCCCGGTGCGCGAAAACCAGCAACCTGCGGTGGTTCACAAAGATTAAAACGTCCTGCTTTGCAGGCTCGGCATTCCATGCAAGCCATGATGGGATCGACCACAACATGATCGCCCGGCTGTACATTTTTAACGTCGCTGCCAACTTCCGCAACGCGCGCTGCAATTTCATGACCGGGGACGACAGGTGGTTTGGCAAACGGATGACCGCCTTTCAGAACATGCAGATCCGAACCGCATATCCCATAGAACACAGGCGCAATCCGCACTTCGTGCGGTTTAAGTTCCTGGTGTGGTACTTCAACATATTGAGTGGTGACTTTCCCAATATCTGAAAATAAAACCTGGGTAATTTTATCCATTGTTATTCTCCAGAATCGATATCCATAGGGGATTAGCGTTGCGCGATACCTTCATCGACAATTTCAGCCAGCCGTTGCAAGCGTGGAACGGAGACATCGCGCAGCATGGTTTGTGGATCTTGTGCACCAACAACCGACGCCCAAACCGCTCGTCCAGCCAGGAAGCCCGACGCCCCACCTTTCATGGCAATACTTACTGCACGGCCGAAAATATCGGCATCAACGCCAGAAGAAAGAATTACCCACGGCATCTTCATCTGATCGTTAAGTTGCTGACAGGCGGCAAGTAAGGTTTTTTCATCGCCTTTGCCCCCTAATGGCATCTCGGCTTTGTAAAGATCAGCCTCTGTTCCACCAAGCTCTGCGGCGGCGGCGGCAATGGCGCTTTCACGATCAAAGTCCCAACCGCGACGAGGTGGACGCACCACAGGTTCAATAATGCTAACCAGTCCGGCACTACGGCAGCGACGAACAAATTTATCAACCATTGCCAGACGTTCCTCTGCGGGTTCATCTTCACGCCAGAGTACAAGTAATTTCATTGCCTTAGCCCCCATTTCACGGGCTTTATGCGGGTCGACGGACATATCTATTTCAACGCTATCAACCGGGATGCCATTACCTGGGATAAAAAGATCGGCAGCGACAATCAGGCCGCAAGAATTAGCAACAGCGCCCTGCTCGACTATTTGCTCAAGACAAAATTGTTTATCCGCCAGAACGGCAGAAGCATAAGGAGAAAGGATTCGGGTCGCGGCAACTTTAAAATCGGTGAGTACACTGTCGGCGATGGGTTTGGGCTGCCCTGCTGCCGCAAACATCAGGCGCATGGCCTCACGCTGATCGACAGCTAACATGGCGAATCCACCACCTGGGCGGGAGATATCTTTCAGCGTAAATGGGGTGAAGTGGGATGACATAGAAACTCCTGTTAATAGATAAAATTAAAGACCAGCCTGCTGGCGAACCTGATTTAGCAGGGCGCTCCAGTCCTGCCGCCCTTTGCCGTCTTGACTTGCTGCGGCGTAATAACTTTCTGCTGCAATCCCCATATTGAGCGGTGCCCCCGTCTCCCGAGCGACGTCAACTGCAATACGCAGATCTTTCAACGCCAGATCCACCATGAAGGCGGGTGAAAGATCGCCTTTCAGCACTTTGCCAGGCCAGGTGGTCGTAAAATGTCCTTTCCCTGCTGCCGTACCACTCATCACCTTAATTGCGACATCAAGATTTAATCCCAGTGACTCACATAACACAGCGGCCTCGGAGGACAGCGCATTAAGCGCAATGCTCATATAGTTGTTAATTAGCTTCACGCGGATCCCCATTCCTGGGCCGCCAGCCTCGACCTGCTCATTACCCATGCACATGAGAATCGGGCGTGCACGCGCAATCTGCTCATCAGTGCCACCCGCTAAAATCAGCAATGTGCCATCAATCGCATTCACGGACGTTCTGCCCACGGGGGCGTCCATCATACTGATGCCTTTTTCTTGTAATTCCCGTATTAATGCATCGGTCTGTAAGGGATGAATAGTCGACATATCAATCAATAACGCGTCAGATGAAACAGCCTCACAGACGCCTTTTTCCCCCAACAGAACCTGTCGAACAATGTCACCATTGGGAAGCATAGTGATGATAAATTCAGCGCCTGCTGCCGCTTCCGCTGGGGTTTGTGCCGCAGTGGCCCCCTGCGTAACTAGCGCATCGACGGCCTGTGCATTGACATCAAATACCTGCAATGAATGCCCTTTTTGCAATAGATTGTTAGCCATTGGGCTACCCATCTGCCCCAGCCCGAGAAATGCAATGGTTGCCATGAATACTCTCCTGTCTGACATTGACAAAATAATGACAATTGAAAATTCGTTTTCGTCTGTTTTTGAGCATATTTGTAATTTATGTTCAAAAACACGACACGCATCACTAATTTGATCATTTGTGTCATTTAAATTGACAAAAGACGACAAAATTAAACAGGACAAGACGAATATGACCAAAATTGCATGCGTGGGTATCACAGTTCAGGACAGGATTTATTCTTTGCTCACTCTGCCGGATGGCGGCGGGAAATATCAGGCAAATCATTATCTTGAGATTGGTGGCGGCCCGGCAGCAACAGCCGCTGTTGCAATCGCAAAGCTTGGCGTGGAGGTTGATTTCATCGGTCGCGTCGGCGATGACAGTTGTGGAAATACCTTACTTGCAGAACTTGAGGATTGGGGCGTCAATACCGCATTTTGCCGCCGATATCCTAACGCCCGTTCGTCGCAATCAGCGATCCTCGTTGATCAGCATGGCGAACGGATTATCGTTAATTATCCAAGTCCCGATCTCGGTACTGATGCCGAATGGTTAGAAGCGATCGATTTCTCTCGTTATGATCTGATTCTGGCCGATGTTCGCTGGCATAGCGGTACTGAAAAAGCATTCTCGCTAGCGCGCCTTGCGGGGGTGACAACGCTTTTAGACGCCGATATGACACCGCAGGATATTTCTCCACTTGTCGCGCTTGCCGATCACGCCGTGTTCTCAACACCAGGGCTGAAACGCATGACTGGCCTGCAGTCACCTGAAGAAGGTTTGTTCCAGGCAACGACACAAACAGCAGGTAAAGTGTATGTTACGCTGGGTTCTGAAGGATCGTTGTGGATTGAAGATGATCATTTGTGTCAACAGGAGGCATTTTCTGTCAATGTGGTTGATACCACTGGAGCAGGCGATGTTTTTCACGGCGCACTCGCGGTAGCGTTGGCAGAAAAAATGCCAACAAAAGAGGCTATTCGTTTTGCCAGTGCGGTTGCCGCGATGAAATGTACCCAGCCTGGCGGTCGGGCCGGCATTCCTAATCGTGAGCAAACCGAATCATTTTTGTCACTTTATGCGTAAAATGGTAAACATCTACCGAGGAGGGGCAAGGGAGTATTCATGAGTATCATCGAAGTGACAGGTAATCCACGCCATGACCAACTCGTTCATCTAATCGCAGAACGCGGTTATATGAATATTGAAGAACTGGCACAACTGCTGGATGTTTCAACGCAAACCGTGCGCCGGGATATCCGAAAACTCAGTGAGCAGGGGTTGATCACCCGTCATCATGGAGGGGCCGGGCGCGTCTCCAGCGTCATGAATACCGCTTTTGAGCAACGGGAACTTTCGCTCACCGCCGAGAAACGGGCGATCGCTGAGGCAGTCGCCGATTACCTTCCCGAACGCTGTACCGTCTTTATCACCATCGGTACAACCGTAGAAGCCGTTGCCAGGGCATTACTCAACCGTCGTGATTTACGCATTATCACTAACAGCCTACGTGTGGCACAGATTCTTTATAAGAATCAGGATATTGAAGTGATGGTGCCGGGAGGCACTTTACGCGCTCATAACGGCGGGATTATCGGCCCAGGAGCCGTGGATTTTATTGAAGGCTTCCGCGCAGATTATTTAATCACCAGTATAGGTGCCATTGAACATGACGGCACCCTACTGGAATTTGATGTCAATGAAGCGTTAGTCGCAAGAACGATGATTAAACATGCGCGGAATACATTGTTAGTGGCCGATCATACGAAGTTTGCCGCGTCTGCTGCCGTTTCAATTGGCAATGCACGGAATGTCAGGGCTTTTTTTACTGATGCCCCGCCTCCCAATTCTTTCTGCCAGTTGTTAAGTGAAGAGAATGTTGAACTGGTGGTTGCTGAGCAAGAAGTATCCTGAAATTGAAACTTCGGTTGATACGGTTTTCGTTGGCCGGATTAAGCACATCCGGCCATTAATTAAGCTTCAGCCGCCAGCATCTCTTTCTTACGTTGGCTAATACGCTTAACCAGCATTACGGAAACCACCGCACCACAGAATGCGAAGCAGGCCATAATGCCAAACACGATTTTGTAGCCAATAATCCCCGGATTTAAATCCAGAATGTAGCCATACAGACTGAAGCAGAACATCGCCGGGGCGTAACCAATAAAGCTACCCAACGCCATCGCCGCGCCTGTTTTATTTTCAGCAATTTTTGCTTCGCCGATAGGTGCAAAAAATACGGCTCGCTGTGTAAAGACTATCGCGCCAAAGCCTAATGTACATGCCATCCCTAAATAGACCGGCATACTTTCGTGCGGCAGCATAATCAACAGTACGAGCGCAGCGGTACTGATGATAAAGGTGTAGCATAGATATTTACTCGGCGATTTCAGGATCTTATCTGAAATCATGCCACCAATCGGTCCTCCAATCATTTTCAGACAATATTGGTTAATGATGCCGTAAGCCCCCACCAGCGCAACGGGCAATAGATAGATGTTTTTCAGGAATGGAATGAAGAATGTCAGGCCACAGTAAACCGCGTAAACGAAGAAGACGTTGAAAGCGATAAGCCAGATGGTTTTGTCTCTCAGCACCGAGGTCATACTGGTGTTTTGCGATGCTCCGTCTTCTTTTTTCACCTCAACGGACGGTGCCTCTTCTTTGTCATTCAGGACAAAGAAAATAATAATGCCTACGGCAATCACAATAAGGGAATAGAACCAGATGCCTGCTTTAAAACCCAATAAGCCACTGCCAAACCAGGTAAATACTGCCAACGCAGAAAATGCCACCACGGTATCGACAATGCCACGCCCTGTTTCGAAGAAGCCAAACAACCGACCTTGTTGTTCGCTATTGCCCAATCGACTTACCGACTTGAGCAAGACCGGCCAGTTCATCATGTCGCAAGTAACGCCAAATAGCGCCCAGACAAAGAGGATGCCCCAATACCCCGGCATTGTCGTCAAATAAACACCCAGTAATCCTGTCGCAATGAGTGAGAGTGACATGGTGTATCTGCGCGGTAGTTTATCGGCAAAATAAATAGACAGAAAAAAGCCCACTGTGGTGACAAATGAGTTTACCGACATAGCATTACCAATTTGACCATTAGTCAAATGGAAATATTCCTGCATCGGGATATAAAACGCATCTTTCAGCGACGGTAATTTATAAATTGTACCGCCACACAGTGTTAATAGACTAAATAACGCCCATTTCTTTTTCGTGAGCATAACATCCCCTAAGCGATTTTTAAAATCACTGTTTTAAAGGCAATAAGATACCGACCATTCATATGGAATGGTTTTATTAACTGCGTATGAGTTAAAACTTATTAGTGGTTCAGAAGATGGTTTGCCTCTTGTTTGATTTGTTGTAGTACGTTACGCACATGATTTATCTGATTAATTGCATCTTCTTTTTCTTTACGTAACCGCGCATCCAGTAAATGATTTTCTGGTAGGGGTGTTTCACTCATCTGGCGATAAGGGATCCACGGATTATCATCTTCGTCTTCAAAGCGGAACGCCGGCGCATAATAATCAACCTCTTCTTCCAGGCCATATGCCGTCACCTGCGGCTCATCATCACCCAGGCAGATAAGGTGCGTTAATAACGCTTTGAAGGGCATATCCCCCTGACCTGAAATACAGGCTTTATGACCCAGGCCACCCTGTTCTTTAACGATCAAGGCATCTTTGATATGGACCTGGGTAATATGCGGTGCCATCGTTTTTAAAGCGTCGATGGGATGCTCATTTGCATTGATCATGTTCGCAAAATCAAACAGTAAGGAAAGAGACTCCATCTCACTTTCTTTGACCAGCGACACCAGCTCATGACTTTTTAAATCTTCATGCTGCTCGATCGTAAAAGTCAGGCCGCTGTCCTGATACGTTTCCCGTACATAGGCAATGTCGTTAGCGATAATCGATAATACGTCGCGCAAATTACCTTCATAACGCGGATAAAAACGTACGGAGGATGCCCCAGTTTTCAACGCGATGGCGACGGCTTCGTCAATAGATTTTTTATCTGAGGCACTGGTTTCAATATGAATATCAAGGTTCAGACGGCGGGCTTTATCCCCAAAGGCAGAGAGTTCTTTATCGTCCATATTACCAAGAGAAAAACGCTCGCCATCCAGAACATGGATTTTGACGCCACGTAGATTATTTTCACTTGCGATATCAAGTAAATCAGCAGGCAACACTCTTTCCAGCCGCATATTTAAATGAAAGGCATAAGCATGTAAATAAAGAGGAAGAGTGTCGACACGTTGTAGAATCTTTCTTGCGTTATTTATTGTCACCATAAAACACCTACAGATTAATGATGAGGTCTACGGCCTCAAATCGCCAATATTCAATATCTATCTGGACAATATTGCCTTGCTGGTCGGCGCGATGCTTTTCAATTAAGATCGCAGGCATACCCGCAGAACCGCCAAGATACTTGCTGATATCGCCCGGCATTCTGACGGGTTTGAAAATCAATTTTTTTACTACCGTCTCTTTTTGGTAGCTCTTTTCCCAGACTGCAGAAAATGAGTGGTTTTCAAGTTGTTCAATAAAACCCGGAGCAACTTCAGGATTAATATATGTTTCGTGATAGAAAACTTTATGTCCTTCCAGCGCCCCCCAGCCGGTGATGCGATAGAGTTCAGTTGATGGCGTCACTGCAATCAGTGGCGCGAGCGTCTCGGGAATATCGCTGGTACGGTTTTTCTCGGTAAACCCCCAGGAAGGCTCTCGCCCTTGCTCAATTGCGGCCCGCTGAAAGCTCGCCGACAGCTCCGGACTGTAATTAAATCGCGGCTGGGTCACGAACCACCCCTTACGATCTTTACGGAAGATTTTGGATTCTGCCTCGAGGTTCAACAACGCCTGGCGCAGCGTCATACGTTTAATGCCCAGCAGTTCTCCCAGCTCTCTTTCTGAAGGGAGTTTTCCACCCGGTGTGGTGATGCCATCTTTCAACCACCGATCCAGTTTCTCTTTTGCATTTTCTACGGTGGATTGATTCTCCGCCATTGTTTAATCCTTTTGGTTTAAACCAGATGAAGCATCTTACGCTTACGCCAAAAAAGAAAGCAATTAACGGCGTATGACTTTGCAGATAATTGTGACAAAGCTCTCTATTGACGTAATCACAGACTTATAAGGGAGATACTCGCATTGGTGTGCGCTCACGACAGGTAAAAAAAAACCTGCCATCTCTGGCAGGTTTTTCACGACTAAAAAGAAAAATTAATCTTCTTTCGGGCCACGGTTCGCGCGGCGACGATCGTTTTCCGTCAGGTGACGTTTACGAATACGGATAGAGGTCGGAGTAACTTCTACCAGTTCGTCATCATCAATGAACTCCAGAGCTTGTTCCAGAGTCATGCGGATTGGTGGAACCAGAACAACGGCTTCGTCAGTACCGGAAGCACGCATGTTGGTCAGTTTCTTACCGGTCAGGCAGTTTACAGTCAGGTCGTTAGAACGGCTGTGAATACCGATGATCTGACCTTCGTAAACTTCTGCACCGTGACCGAGGAACAGCTTACCGCGATCCTGCAGACCGAACAGCGCGAACGCTACCGCTTTACCCTGACCGTTAGAGATCAGTACGCCGTTCTGACGCTGACCCACTTCGCCCGGACGCACATCGTCGTAGTGGCTGAAGGTGGAGTACAGCAGACCAGTACCAGAAGTCATGGTCATGAACTCAGAACGGAAGCCAATCAGACCACGGCTTGGGATCACGTAGTCGAGACGTACGCGGCCTTTACCGTCTGGATTCATGTTTTTCAGGTCGCCTTTACGTTCGCCCAGCGCCTGCATTACAGAACCCTGATGCTGTTCTTCAACGTCCAGAGTCACGTTTTCATACGGCTCTTGTTTACGACCGTCGATTTCACGGAAGATAACTTTCGGACGGGATACCGCCAGTTCGAAACCTTCACGACGCATGTTTTCGATCAGAACAGACAGGTGCAGTTCGCCACGACCAGAAACGCGGAACGCATCGGCGTCTTCGGTTTCTTCTACGCGCAGCGCAACGTTGTGTACCAGTTCTTTGTTCAGACGATCCAGGATCTGACGGGAAGTAACGAACTTACCTTCTTTACCGCAGAACGGCGAGGTGTTAACGCAGAAGAACATAGAAACGGTCGGCTCATCAACGGAGAGTGCCGGCAATGCTTCAACGTTTTGCGTGTCGCAAACGGTGTCAGAAATGTTCAGTTCGCCAAGGCCCGTGATCGCCACGATATCGCCAGCTTCCGCCATATCGGTTTCGATACGCTCCAGACCGAGGTGGCCCAGCACTTTACCGACTTTCGCGTTACGGGTTTTGCCTTCGCTATCGATGATAGTAACCTGCTGGTTCGGCTTCACTTTACCGCGCTTGATGCGGCCAATGCCGATAACGCCAACATAGCTGTTGTAATCGAGCTGAGAAATCTGCATCTGGAACGGACCGTCAAGGTCAACGTCCGGCGCAGGAACGTGGTCAACAATCGCCTGATACAGCGGGGTCATGTCTTCCGCCATATCTTCGTGATCCAGACCCGCGATGCCGTTCAGCGCAGAAGCGTAAACGATCGGGAAGTCCAGCTGCTCATCGGTCGCGTCAAGGTTAACGAACAGGTCGAATACCTGATCCACAACCCAGTCAGGACGCGCGCCAGGGCGGTCAACTTTGTTGATAACAACAATCGGCTTCAGGCCGTAAGCAAACGCTTTTTTGGTTACGAAGCGCGTTTGCGGCATCGGGCCGTCAAATGCGTCAACCACCAGCAGCACTGAGTCTACCATGGACATTACACGTTCAACTTCACCACCGAAGTCGGCGTGCCCCGGGGTATCAACGATGTTGATACGGTAATCATTCCATTTGATAGCGGTGTTTTTCGCGAGGATGGTAATCCCACGCTCTTTCTCCAAATCGTTGGAGTCCATCACGCGCTCTTGGGTTTCGGCACGAGAGTCGAACGTACCGGATTGTTGGAGCAGCTTGTCTACCAGGGTGGTTTTACCATGGTCGACGTGCGCGATGATGGCGATATTACGCAATTTTTCGATCACAACTTTGCCTCAGGCATTAGAAATAGCGCGTTATTGTACACGGATTAATCGCACTACAAAACAGGATCACAAACATCCTCCGCAAACAAGTATTGCAGAGTCCCTTTGTGATCGCTTTCACGGAGCATAAAAAGGGTTATCCAAAGGTCATTGCACCAATATGGTGCTTAATGTTTCCATTGAAGCACTCTATTGGTGCAACATTCACATCATGGTGCAGCCCTTTTGCACGATGTTAAGCATGATAACGCCTTTTAGGGGCAATTTAAAAGTTGGCACAGATTTCGCTTTATCTTTTTTACGGCGACACGGCCAAAATAATTGCAGATTTCGTTACCACGACGACAATGACCAATCCAGGAGAGTTAAAGTATGTCCGCTGAACACGTACTGACGATGCTGAACGAGCACGAAGTGAAGTTTGTTGATTTGCGCTTCACCGATACCAAAGGTAAAGAACAGCACGTCACTATCCCTGCTCATCAGGTGAATGCTGAATTCTTCGAAGAAGGCAAAATGTTTGACGGCTCCTCGATTGGCGGCTGGAAAGGCATTAACGAATCCGACATGGTGCTGATGCCAGACGCATCCACCGCAGTGATTGACCCGTTCTTCGCCGACTCTACCCTGATTATCCGTTGCGATATCCTTGAACCTGGCACCCTGCAAGGCTATGACCGTGACCCGCGCTCCATCGCGAAACGCGCCGAAGATTACCTGCGCTCTACTGGCATTGCCGACACCGTACTGTTCGGGCCAGAACCAGAATTTTTCTTGTTCGATGACATCCGTTTCGGATCTTCTATCTCCGGTTCTCACGTTGCTATCGACGATATCGAAGGCGCATGGAACTCCTCCACCAAATACGAAGGTGGTAACAAAGGTCACCGTCCGGCAGTGAAAGGCGGTTACTTCCCGGTTCCGCCAGTAGACTCAGCTCAGGATATCCGTTCTGAAATGTGTCTGGTGATGGAACAGATGGGGCTGGTGGTTGAAGCACATCACCACGAAGTAGCGACCGCAGGTCAGAACGAAGTGGCAACCCGCTTCAATACCATGACCAAAAAAGCTGACGAAATTCAGATCTACAAATATGTCGTTCACAACGTGGCGCACCGCTTCGGTAAAACCGCGACCTTTATGCCAAAACCGATGTTTGGTGATAACGGCTCCGGTATGCACTGCCACATGTCGCTGTCTAAAAACGGCGTAAACCTGTTTGCAGGCGATAAATACGCAGGTCTGTCTGAGCAGGCGCTGTACTACATTGGCGGCGTAATCAAACACGCTAAAGCGATTAACGCCCTGGCAAACCCGACCACCAACTCTTATAAGCGTCTGGTCCCGGGCTACGAAGCACCGGTAATGCTGGCTTACTCTGCACGTAACCGTTCTGCGTCTATCCGTATTCCGGTGGTTTCTTCTCCGAAAGCACGTCGTATCGAAGTACGTTTCCCGGACCCGGCGGCTAACCCGTACCTGTGCTTTGCTGCCCTGCTGATGGCCGGTCTTGATGGTATCAAGAACAAGATCCATCCGGGCGAAGCGATGGACAAAAACCTGTATGACCTGCCGCCAGAAGAAGCGAAAGAGATCCCACAGGTTGCAGGCTCTCTGGAAGAAGCACTGAACGAACTGGATCTGGATCGCGAGTTCCTGAAAGCCGGTGGCGTGTTCACTGATGAAGCAATCGATGCGTACATCGCCCTGCGTCGCGAAGAAGATGACCGCGTGCGTATGACTCCGCATCCGGTAGAGTTTGAACTGTACTACAGCGTCTAATAGTTGAAGTTGTACTACCCGGCGCGAACAACGCCGGGGGTTCAAACCAGGCCCATCTGGCGTAATTGTTGCAGCCAGTTTGAACACGGACAGCGCGCAGAACCCCGAGCGTACATCGGTACGTGAGGAGTTCGAGCACTGCCCAGGTTCAAAATGGCAAATAAAATAGCCTGATGGGACTGGTTTTTAGTTGCCGTGGAAATTTCAGCCCATCTCTGCATGGGCTTTTTTCTCCGTCAATTCTCTGATGCTTCGCGCTTTTTATCCGTAAAAAGCTATAATGCACTAAAATGGTGCAACCTGTTCAGGAGACTGCTTTATGGCAACAGGCACGCAGCCCGATGCTGGGCAGATCCTCAACTCGCTGATTAACAGTATTTTGTTAATCGATGACAACCTGGCGATTCATTACGCCAACCCCGCTGCGCAACAACTGCTCGCCCAAAGCTCCCGCAAATTGTTTGGTACGCCGTTACCGGAACTGTTGAGCTACTTCTCATTAAATATCGAGCTGATGCAAGAAAGTCTGGAGGCGGGGCAAGGTTTTACCGATAACGAAGTGACGCTGGTCATCGACGGGCGTTCGCATATCCTTTCTGTGACGGCCCAGCGTATGCCGGACGGCATGATCCTGCTGGAGATGGCACCAATGGATAACCAGCGCCGCTTAAGTCAGGAACAGCTACAGCACGCCCAGCAGGTAGCTGCCCGCGATTTGGTACGCGGCCTGGCACATGAGATTAAAAATCCGCTTGGCGGTTTACGTGGCGCGGCGCAGCTGCTCAGCAAAGCATTACCTGACCCGTCACTGCTGGAATATACCAAAGTGATTATCGAACAGGCGGACCGGCTGCGAAATCTGGTCGACCGTCTGTTGGGGCCGCAGCTGCCCGGTACGCGCGTTACCGAAAGTATTCACAAAGTGGCTGAACGCGTGGTGACGCTGGTGTCGATGGAACTGCCTGATAACGTGCGGTTGATTCGTGATTACGACCCCAGCCTGCCGGAACTGGCGCACGATCCGGATCAAATTGAACAGGTATTACTGAATATTGTGCGTAATGCGCTACAGGCGCTGGGGCCGGAAGGCGGCGAAATTATTCTGCGTACCCGCACGGCTTTCCAGCTGACCTTGCACGGTGAGCGTTATCGGCTGGCAGCGCGGATCGATGTGGAAGATAACGGGCCGGGTATCCCGCCTCACTTACAGGATACGCTGTTTTACCCGATGGTCAGCGGTCGCGAAGGCGGCACCGGGCTTGGCTTATCCATTGCCCGTAATTTGATTGATCAGCATTCAGGCAAAATTGAATTTACCAGTTGGCCAGGTCATACCGAGTTCTCGGTTTACCTGCCTATCAGGAAATAAAGGTGACGTTTATGCAACGAGGGATAGTCTGGGTAGTCGATGACGATAGTTCCATCCGTTGGGTGCTTGAACGTGCGCTCGCTGGGGCGGGTTTAACCTGTACGACATTTGAGAGCGGCACCGAAGTGCTGGATGCACTGGCGAGTAAAACGCCGGATGTACTGCTTTCAGATATCCGTATGCCCGGAATGGACGGACTGGCGTTGCTCAAGCAAATTAAACAACGCCATCCGATGCTTCCGGTCATCATTATGACCGCGCACTCGGATCTGGATGCCGCCGTTAGCGCCTATCAACAAGGGGCGTTTGATTATCTGCCCAAACCGTTTGATATCGACGAAGCCGTGGCGCTGGTTGAGCGCGCCATCAGCCATTATCAGGAACAGCAGCAGCCGCGCAATATTCAGCTTAACGGCCCGACGACCGATATCATCGGCGAAGCGCCAGCCATGCAGGACGTGTTCCGTATTATCGGTCGGCTCTCGCGCTCTTCCATTAGCGTGTTGATCAATGGCGAGTCCGGCACCGGTAAAGAGCTGGTCGCTCATGCCCTGCATCGCCACAGTCCGCGTGCCAAAGCGCCGTTTATCGCGCTGAATATGGCGGCTATCCCAAAAGATTTGATCGAATCAGAACTGTTCGGTCACGAGAAAGGCGCGTTTACTGGCGCGAATACTATTCGCCAGGGGCGTTTTGAACAGGCCGATGGCGGCACGTTATTTCTCGACGAAATTGGCGATATGCCGCTGGATGTGCAGACGCGTTTGCTGCGCGTGCTGGCAGACGGTCAGTTTTATCGCGTTGGTGGCTATGCGCCGGTGAAAGTGGATGTGCGTATTATTGCCGCGACTCACCAGAACCTGGAACTGCGCGTGCAGGAAGGCAAGTTCCGTGAGGATCTTTTCCACCGCCTGAACGTTATCCGCGTTCATCTGCCGCCACTGCGTGAGCGTCGGGAAGATATTCCCCGCCTGGCACGCCATTTTTTACAGGTTGCCGCGCGCGAACTGGGCGTAGAAGCGAAGTTGCTGCATCCGGAAACCGAAGCCGCCCTGACGCGTCTGGCATGGCCGGGGAACGTGCGCCAACTGGAAAACACCTGCCGCTGGTTAACGGTGATGGCCGCCGGACAGGAAGTGTTGATTCAGGATTTGCCCGGCGAACTGTTTGAATCTACGGTTCCGGAAAGTCCTTCCACTATGCAACCGGACAGTTGGGCAACGTTGTTAGCGCAATGGGCAGATCGGGCGCTGCGTTCCGGTCATCAAAACCTGCTTTCTGAAGCGCAGCCAGAGCTGGAGCGGACGTTACTAACTACTGCTTTGCGACATACGCAGGGGCATAAACAAGAAGCAGCGCGACTGCTTGGTTGGGGACGTAACACCCTGACACGTAAGTTAAAAGAGTTGGGGATGGAGTGATTCACGGCTGGTGTGTAAAGATTGATTATTGAGCGCAAATTGCTGTTATTTTGCGCTTTACTGTTCTGATAAGTTCAGTATGATCTTGCCCGGAATACGGGGGAAGTCATTATGCTGGAATCAATAATTAATCTGGTATCGAGTGGCGCAGTTGATAGCCACACACCGCAAACTGCCGTTGCGGCCATCCTGTGTGTCGCGATGATTGGGCTGTTTAGCTGAAGCTCGTTATAGACTGCTGAGTAGCCAATGCGAGCCTGATCGTCTCCCTAGAAGGCAAGAGGGCCAGAGTGAGGGTCATTGTTCGCATCGATGCCGGCATGTTCCCCTCACCCTAACCCTCTCCCCAATGGGGCGAGGGGACAGTTCGCATTCTTTTGTGAGGTTTGTCATCAATCTCATGGCGCTTCGTTTATCATCCTTATAAACGAAGCGCCATTCACAATTTAAATCACCCGTGAGAACTGCTGCATCCGCGCTTTCTGGCGCAGATAAGTATCAAAGCACATGCAGATGTTGCGGATCAGCAAGCGGCCTTTTGCCGTCACCTGAATCCCCTTCTCATTGACATCCACCAGCCCATCTTTTGCTAACGGGGCGAGAAGCTTGAGATCTTCCGCAAAGTAATCAGCGAAGTGCAAATCCCACTGTTGTTCAACGGGGGCGTAATCCAGACGGAAATTGCAGATAAGAGACTTAATCACATCGCGGCGAATACAGTCATCGCGCGTTAACGCAATACCGCGCCACAGCGCATTACCCTGTTCATCCACCTGCTGATAGTACTGCTTCAACTCTTTCTGGTTTTGCGCGTAGCAGTCGCCAATCATGCTGATGGCTGAAACACCCATCCCCAGCAGGTCGGTATCCCCCTGAGTGGTGTAGCCCTGGAAATTACGATGTAGCACGCCTTCACGCTGAGCCACAGCCAGCTCGTCATCCGGGCGGGCAAAGTGATCCATACCAATAAACTGATAACCCGATTGCGTCAGGAAAGCGATGGTTTCCTGCAGGATATCGAGTTTCTGCTGCGGACTCGGCAGGTCAGTATCTTTGATTTTACGCTGAGCAGCAAAAATGGTCGGCAAATGCGCGTAGTTAAAGACGCTCAGACGATCGGGGTTCAGCTCCGCCACGCGTTTCAGGGTAAAGGCGAAACTCTCCGGCGTCTGTTTCGGCAGGCCGTAAATCAGGTCAATGTTGGTGGAGGTAAAGCCAATCTCACGCGCATGGTTAAGCAGCGCAAAGATGAATTCTTCATCCTGCTCGCGATTGACCAGACGCTGTACTTCTTTGTTGAAGTCCTGCACGCCCATGCTCAGGCGATTAAATCCTTCGGAACGTAAATGATCGAGTACATCCAGTTCGATTTCACGCGGATCGACTTCGATCGAGATTTCCGCGTCGGCAGTAAACTGGAAGTTTTCCCGCAGCAGCTTCATCAGGCGGCTGATTTGCGCTTTATTCAGGTACGTCGGCGTACCGCCACCCCAGTGCAACTGACTAACGTGACGCCCGGCAAACAGCGGTGCACGATGAACGATTTCTTGCTCCAGCGCGTCCAGATACTGATCGGCCTTGTGCTGCTGGCGTGTGACAATCTTATTGCAACCACAGAAGTAGCAAAGCTTGTGGCAGAACGGAATATGAACGTAGAGAGATAATGGACGCTCAGGGTAGCGCGCCACGGCTTGTAAAAACGCCTGTTCGCCGAAGTCTTCTGAAAACTCCAGCGCGGTCGGGTACGAGGTGTATCGTGGCCCGGAATAGTTATATTTCTGGATCAGGGCCAGATCCCAGTCGATTTGCTGTACAGACATACTCACTCCTTCCGATGGCGTCTCTGGCGGCTACGGCGTACCGGCGGATGCCCGTTTCGGGTCATCAGCCGGTTGCGCAGCCACTTTTGTCGCCGCGACAACCGCCGTAGTTTAACGAATAACCACACCAGATAACATATAACCGGAAGGGTTATCAGCAGAACGGGAAGGCCCACGGTGGCAATCCGTTAGTTGCCCCGCAGCAGACGCATCATGTCTTCTTGCTTCTCGTCTTCTTCCTCTTCTTCATCGTCGTCATAAGAGAGGCCGAGTTTCTGCATCAACTCATCAATACGATCCAGTTTGGCATCAACCCAGGATTGCTCTTCGGCGCTCAGGGTTTCGCCTGCTTCCAGACGTTCCAGCAGCGCATCCAGACGCTCATCCGTTTCCAGTAACTCCAACTCCGCCTGCGGTGAAAGCATAGGTTTCTCACTCTTCGGTTTGTGCTGTTTGGTGACTTTTTCAGTCACGCCCAATGGAATAGGGGTTTTACTACCAATGCGTGGATCTTTCGGTGCGTTCTGGCCTTTGTTGCCTGATGTCGTTTTACCGCCCGCTGCGCGGCTGCCCGGCGCATGACCACGACGTTTTTTCTGGCGCTTGCGGTCACGAGCTTCCTGATCCAGCTCCTCGCGTGTTTTTCTACGCGCTTTTGCGTGACCTTTGCTGCGTGAGTTTGAAGATGATGGTTTCATAATGATTCGTCTTTTTGCCGTTTTATTCAGTATAGATTTGCGGCGGAATCTAACAGAAAGCAAGCAAAGAAAAAAGGCGACAGATTACTCTGTCGCCTTTTTTCCTGACTCATAACCCTTAACGGGTCTTACAATCCTTGCAGGCCGCCAACACACCCTGTTTTTCCATTAGCCAGAACATTCCGTGTTGATTCCATTTCCGTTTAATTACGTCTCCGGACGTTTGTCTTCCTGACAATCCTCTGTCTTCGCCTCCTGGCGCTCCTGACCCTCATCCTGAGTCATCTTCCTGTTAGCGTCCTCGCTCTATGGGTGCTACTTTACGCTTCTGCGCTAAACAAACAATAAACTATCATCAGTATTTTCTCATTTTCAGATTATTGTATAAAACTAATCACATGATTTATTTGACCTATTTGACATGCATCGCAGAATTTTCTCTTCGATTTCGCATAAAGATGATCGGCAATGTCTCACAAAGTATGTGGCTTTTACTTACACCATGCCCCCCGAAAAATCCGTCTTTTATTGTGGTTCAGGTATAATCGCTGAAAAGCTTTGACTGACGGAGACGACCGCTTTGACTAATTTGAATTATCAACAGACGCATTTTGTGATGAGTGCGCCTGATATTCGCCACTTACCTTCCGATACCGGAATCGAAGTGGCTTTTGCAGGCCGTTCCAACGCAGGTAAATCCAGCGCGCTGAACACGCTGACTAACCAGAAAAGCCTGGCTCGTACCTCGAAAACACCAGGGCGCACCCAGCTTATCAACCTGTTTGAAGTGGCTGATGGCAAGCGTCTGGTTGACTTGCCTGGCTACGGTTATGCGGAAGTCCCGGAAGAGATGAAGCGCAAATGGCAGCGCGCGCTCGGCGAATACCTCGAAAAACGTCAGAGCCTGCAAGGTCTGGTGGTGCTGATGGATATTCGCCATCCGCTGAAAGATCTCGATCAGCAGATGATTGAGTGGGCGGTGGACAGTAATATCGCCGTGTTGGTGCTACTGACCAAAGCGGACAAACTGGCGAGCGGTGCACGTAAAGCGCAATTGAATATGGTGCGTGAAGCGGTGCTGGCATTTAATGGTGATGTGCAGGTAGAGACCTTCTCTTCGCTGAAGAAACAAGGTGTGGATAAGCTGCGTCAGAAGCTGGATACCTGGTTTAGCGAAATGCAGCCCATCGAAGAGAATCAGGACGGCGAATAATTTTTCTTTCCCCGGTGCCGGATGTAGCTTAAATGCTTTGTCTGGCCAGGGACTTCAAAATATTGCGACTCACGCCGTAAATCTGATAAGCGTTATGCATCAGGCAATTCAGATCTTTTCTCTCGCCCAATAAAAAACGCCCCAGTCATTACTGACTGGGGCGGCTAAAAAATTCAGCCAAATCCGATTACGTGAAGTAAAAGGTCTGAAAGATAGAACATCTTACCTCTGTACCCTACGCGAATAACTTTACTCTTTTTTGTTCAGTTCAGAAAGCATTTTTTGTAATTTTTTTTCAGTTGTTGCATAGGAATTTCTAATAGCCATCACAAAACGTGACAGCTTATGTTGCTTACTTACGAAAAAAGGGCTTATTCAGGCGAATCTTAGTGCGCCTGATCCCAGTTTTCACCGCTTCCGACTTCCACCAGCAACGGCACATCCAGACGGGTACAGTTTTCCATCAATTGATGGATTTTCTTTGATACCACATCGAGATCATCTTTATGAACTTCAAATACCAGTTCATCGTGTACCTGCATGATCATACGAACGCGCGGTTGCTCGGCCTGTAACCATGCATCGACGGCAATCATCGCCCGTTTGATGATGTCGGCTGCAGTTCCCTGCATCGGCGCGTTAATTGCTGCACGTTCAGCCGCAGCACGACGCGCACCGTTGCTGGACTTGATATCCGGCAAATAGAGACGGCGTCCGTCCAGCGTTTCAACGTAGCCCTGCTCTTTCGCCTGAGCACGGGTGCGTTCCATATACTCCAGCACGCCAGGGTAGCGTTCGAAGTAAAGATCCATGTACTTCTGCGCTTCTTTACGTGGAATGTTCAATTGCCGCGCCAGACCGAAAGCACTCATGCCATAAATCAGACCAAAGTTGATTGCTTTCGCGCTACGGCGTTGCTCGCTGGTGACGGTTTCCAGTGGCAAACCAAACACTTCTGCCGCCGTTGCCCGGTGGATATCTTTTCCTTCTGCAAATGCAGTCAGCAAGCCTTTGTCTCGCGAGAGATGCGCCATAATGCGCAATTCAATCTGCGAGTAGTCCGCTGAGACAATCACATAATCCTCTGGCGCAATAAACGCCTGGCGGATACGACGACCTTCTTCGTTACGCACCGGAATGTTTTGCAGGTTAGGATCGGTTGACGATAAACGTCCCGTTGCAGTTACTGCCTGGTGATAAGAGGTATGCACACGCCCGGTTTTCGGGTTGATCATCAGCGGCAGCTTGTCGGTGTAAGTCGATTTCAGCTTCGCCAGACCACGATACTCCAGAATCACTTTTGGCAACGGATAGTCCAGCGCCAGTTCTTCCAGTACCTCTTCCGACGTTGACGGCGCACCACCCGGCGTTTTTTTCAGCGGCTTAATACCTTGTTTTTCAAAAAGAATAGTTTGCAATTGCTTGGTGGACGAAAGGTTAAATTCCTCACCTGCAATTTCATGCGCTTTCTTTTCCAGCTCCGCCAGACGCAGAGTGAGCTCTTCAGAATGATTGTGCAGCACTTTCGGGTCGATCTTCACACCGTTGCGTTCGATGCGTGAAAGCACCGGCACCAGCGGCATTTCGATGTTTTCGAAGACGTTCAACGGCCCTTTGTGTTTCTGCAGATCCGGCCACATTTTCAGATGCAATTGTAAGGTGACGTCTGCATCTTCGGCGGCGTAGCGACCGGCCTCTTCCAGGGCAATCTGGTTAAAGGTCAGTTGATTTTTGCCTTTACCGGCAATCTCTTCAAAAGTGATAGTTTTGTGCTTCAACCAACGTTCCGCGAGGCTGTCCATATCGTGACGCCCGGCAACGCTATTGAGAATGTAGGACTCCAGCATGGTATCAAACGCAATCCCACGCAGTTCAATGCCGTAGTTCGCCAGAATACCGCGATCGTATTTCAGGTTTTGCCCGACCTTCAGCGCCTTTTCATCTTCCAGCAGCGGTTTTAGCAACTCGAGTGCACGCTCGCGAGAGATTTGATCGGGCGCATCGAGATAATCATGAGCAACCGGAATATAGGCCGCTATGCCTGGCTCGATAGCAAAGGAAAGCCCCACCAGGTTGGCAGAGATGTTATCGAGGCTGTCAGTTTCGGTATCAAATGCAAATACCGGCGCTTTTTCCAGCTTCGTAATCCATTCTTTCAGCGTATCTTCATCAAGGATAGTGACGTAGTTATCGTAAGAAATCACCGTTGCCACCACTTCTGGCGTTTCGTCGACAACAAGCGTTTCCTGCGGCTTCGCGGCAGGTTTAGACCCTTTGGCCTGTAACCATTTGCCCGCCTCTACATCAGCAGTCCAGCGTTTGAACTCATACTTTTTGAACAGCCCCAACAACTCTTCAGCCGCCGGTTGCTGCACTTCCAGTTGTTCACAGGTCAGTTCCAGCTCAACATCGGTTTTAATCGTCGCCAGCTGGTAAGAGAGATAAGCCACTTCTTTGTTTTGCTCTAGCTTCGCCGCCATTGTTTTCGCGCCACGGAAGCTTAGGCCAGCAATTTTTTCCGGCTCGGCATACAGCGTATCCAGCCCGCCAAGCCCCTGCAGCAGTGCCTGCGCAGTTTTTTCACCCACGCCCGGTACGCCTGGGATGTTATCGGAGGAGTCGCCCATCAGAGCCAGGAAGTCAATGATCAGTTCTGGCGGTACGCCGTACTTATTCACCACCTCTTCCGGGCCGAGGATGGTGTTTGTCATGGTATTGATAAGCGTAATATTTGGCGTCACCAACTGCGCCATATCTTTGTCGCCAGTGCTGATCAGCACCGGACGCCCGGCTTTTTCGGCTTCGCGCGCCAGAGTGCCGATAACGTCGTCCGCTTCTACGCCAGAAACCGCCAACAGCGGCAGTCCCATCGCTTTAACCATCGCGTGCAGAGGTTCTATTTGTGCTCGCAAATCGTCCGGCATTGGCGGGCGATGTGATTTGTAATGTTCAAACAGTTCATCACGAAAGGTTTTTCCCTTGGCGTCAAAGACCACCGCTGCATGTGTCGGTTTATATTGCATGATTAGACTACGCAGCATGTTGAGGACACCGTACATCGCACCGGTCGGCTCGCCTGCGCTGTTGGTCAGCGGCGGAAACGCGTGATATGCGCGATAAAGATAAGATGAACCATCTACAAGGATAAGTGGATTTTGGGGGATCTGAACCATAATGTCCGTGCCTGTTTATCAGATTATGGGTAAAGGATGCCACAGACAGGATGAAAACATGAGTTTTTCACCGCTTTTCGTGAAAATCTTTTGTAGATCTTCTGGATCGCTCGCAAATCGTCATGTGGATAACTTTGTGCATAAATTATTTACATCGCTTTTAATTTATTATCATGCTTTTTACAGCATGATGTTTATCTTTGTTTTTCATGAGCTTAAAAATAAATCCAGCCCTAACAATTGAAATAATAGGATTTCTTCTAATGTGGATAGATATAAATTATTTTTCTACTTTAGGATCATCCGTTATTTGGGGGGGTTTCTGCTAAAATCTGCGCCTTGCGCGTCTTTGGCGCACTGTCTATGGCTAACTTTTTGAATAAATTAATTATGACGAGAATACTCGCTACGATAACCCTTTTGCTGAGTATCGTATTGACCATTTTGGTTACCATTTTTTGTTCCGTCCCGATCATCATTGCCGGGATCGTAAAACTATTGTTACCTGTGCCAATGATATGGCGAAAAGTTTCACGTTTTTGTGATTTTATGATGTATTGCTGGTGCGAAGGGCTGGCGCTATTACTGCACCTTAATCCACATTTGCGATGGGAAGTTCACGGGCTGGAAGGGTTAAGTAAAAAGAACTGGTATCTGCTTATTTGTAATCACCGTAGCTGGGCAGATATTGTCGTACTGTGCGTGCTGTTTCGTAAGCACATTCCGATGAATAAATATTTCCTCAAACAGCAACTGGCCTGGGTGCCTTTTCTTGGCCTGGCATGTTGGGCGCTGGATATGCCGTTTATGAAGCGTTATTCCCGCGCTTATTTGTTACGTCATCCGGAGCGACGCGGTAAAGATGTAGAAACTACTCGTCGTTCCTGCGAAAAATTTCGCCTGCATCCTACCACTATTGTAAATTTTGTTGAGGGTTCCCGCTTCACTGAAGAGAAACACCAGCAAACCCACTCAAAATTTCAAAATCTTCTGCCACCAAAAGCTGCCGGTATTGCGATGGCGCTGAATGTATTAGGTAAACAATTCGATAAATTGCTCAACGTTACGCTGTGTTATCCGGATAATCACCGTCAACCATTCTTCGATATGTTAAGTGGTAAACTGACCAGGATTGTCGTGCATGTGGATTTACAGCCTATTGCTGAAGAATTGCATGGCGACTATATCAGTGACAAAAGCTTTAAACGCCATTTTCAGCAATGGCTGAACTCACTGTGGCATGAAAAAGACAGGCTTCTGACGTCATTGATGTCATCGCAGCGCCAGGATAAGTAGTTTTTCTCGCCTCTGAATTAGCAGAGGCGAGATATTATATTAATGTGCAAAACGTCCGGCACGAGACATAAATTCTTCTTCGCTCATCTCCTGTCCGTTAAAAACAACTTTACCCGGTGTATAACGCAACTGCAGCGAGGCGGTATTGTTGTCAATCGTGATTAACTGAAACATCTGACCTAATGTCATCATCCCGCTGATTTGTTTATCTGCCCGCTTCTGAGCTTTTTCAGCATCCAATCCTTCAGATAAATTAAGCTGTTTTGCGGTTTCTGTAACAACATTAATCGGTAAAGCCACGTTTAAATTGAACGATTTAATATTTTTGTTTGTGGATGATGAAGATTTAGCTGGATCATCAATACTCAGATCCAGATTGGCGTTTAGTTCTCCGAGAGTATTTCTCCAGCTAACCGGCAATTTAATAACTGGCTCACTTTTTTGTAATAACGGCAAATACTCTTTGAACAATGCAGCATTCACTTCTTGCAGAGCTGCTTTATCGTTTGCTAGCTCAGGGTGTGCAGTAAGCTGCTTTTGCATCGCAATGTTATACAGGATGATAAATTGGCGCACCGCTGAGGGATCAATAGATTCAGCAATCAATGACCACTCACCACTACCGAGTTGCTGATTCCCTTTTGTTAACTTATCAAGTTCGTAGGTCAGATTGACATTGATATAATCTTTGTCTTTTACGCGATCCAGCCTGGTTTTTGCAACGAAAGCATCGATTTGGGCAACGTCTTCTCCGCGATTGATAATGTTAATCTGATTAAATTTCGACTCGCTTTCACCCACCGGAAATTTCTTTTCTTCTAATCGCGTCAGAGAATTAATGGTAAAACTCTTCGCCGTTACTTTGCTTATTGGCGATAATTTCAGGACAATATCTTCGACCTTGCCTTCAATATCCAGGTTAGACAATGAACTATCATCACCATTAAAAGTAAACTGGCCTTCACCAAAGGAAAACTCTCCATACTCTGCAGGGGCAACATCTAATGTCGTGGAAAATGAGCCACCAAACGCGAATCGCAATTTCGCTTCAACGGGCGATTTATTTTTCGAGGCGATAAATAGCGGTTGTGTCAGTTCATTATTCACTAAGTTCACTTTTGCCGCTGCCAGTGCGGGGATGACATTACCACGCATTAACATTGTGATGGGTAACGGACCGTGCTCAATATCTACATCAAATGCAACTTTCTGGCCTGGTTTGATATTGAGATCGGGTGCACCGTTATCAAATATAATTTGCATCTGAAAATGAGAATTAAAAAAACCTTTTTCAAAATTTTTATAACTTAATGTCATCGCGTAGGCATGTTCACCTTTCTTTTTAGCATCGTTAAAATCTTTAATAAACTTTTCGACACCTGGCTGAATTTGCGTACCTGTGTACCATGTGCCACCCCCCCAGATAACGGCTAACGCAACAATGACACCTGTAGCTGACTTACGTATCATATAAATATTCCCTGATAAAATAGCAAAACTTTGAATATCCACTTATGCTGAAATAATGTCCAGTAACAGGACGCATTATCAGAATGTATTTATATTTATTAAATAATAAAAAAAGCCCGTGAATATTCACGAGCCTTATGTAATTTACAATGAATTATTTTTTCTCAGACAGATATTTCACAGTATCAGCATACTGCTGAACAAAAACATCCATATTGCTGGTATCCATACCCTGCGGATTCAGCTGATATTTACCGTTAACAAACATCGCCGGAACGCCACGCAATTGCATGTCGGCTGCGGCTTTTTCCTGCTGAGCGACCAGAGATTTCACCACGAAGCTGTTCCACGCTGCGTCGTACTCTTCACTTTTAATACCTGCGTTGATAAACACATCGCGGATATCAGATGCAGAACGAATGGTCTGGGTTTTCTGTACGCCTTCAAACAGCGGAACAGTGACTTTGTCTTCCACGCCCAGCGCCATTGCCACTGCCCATGCCTGAGTCAGTTCTTTGCCCAGATCCCCGCCCATGAAGTTAACGTGGTATTTAGTCATCTTCACGCCTTCCGGCAGTTTTTTCTTCACGTTATCAGAAATATGCAGAACTTCTTCAAACTGATAGCAGTGCGGACAGAAGAAAGAGAAAAACTCCAGCACTTGCGGCGCGCCAGCAACCGGTTTTTCCAGGGTGGTGTACTGCTTACCATCTTCATACTGCGCCGCCGATGCGCTAAACGCTAAAACTAAACCAGCCAGCGCCAGCCAAATCTTTTTCATGATCTACTCTCTCCGATTAATACATAGGTGTTAATTGCAAAGGGGGTTCTTGTAGAACTTTTGCCTGTTCTATAAAAGTCGCCGTCTGTCGCAGCCAGTAATCTTCCCCGGTTAACCACGGGAAATTTTTCGGGAACGCGGGATCAGCCCAACGCCGCATTAGCCAGGCAAGATAATAAACCAAACGCATGGCGCGTAAAGGTTCAATCAGTCCGATTTCAGCGGTATCGAACTCGCTAAACTCTTCATAAGCTTCAATAATAGTTTCCAGTTGCATCCGCTGCTCGGCTTTATCACCATTCAGCAACATCCACAAATCCTGAATAGCCGGACCATTACGTGCATCATCCAGATCGACAAACATCGGACCATCGCGCCAGAGAATGTTCCCGGCATGGCAGTCACCATGTAGCCGCAGAACGGTGAAATCTTCCCGCCAGTGTGCTGTAACAGCGGCGATCAGCTCGTCCGTCGCTTTCAGAAATGCCGCTTTCAACCCGGAAGGGATCAGTGTAGCGTCCTCAAACAGCTTGCGTGGCTCAATAAGATACTCATTCAGGCCGATAGTCGGGCGATGGATAAAAAGCTGTTTGCGCCCCGTCTGGTGCATACGCCCCAGATAACGGCCAACCGCTTCCATCTGATCGATATTATCAGCTTCGAACTGGCGACCACCGACGCTTGAGAAAACGGCGAAATAAAATCCCTGATGATTCAATAAAGTCTGACCATTAAAGACCACTGGCGCTGCGACCGGCACTTCATCGTTTACCAGCTGCAACGCAAATTGATGTTCTTCGAGGATTTGATAGGCTGTCCAGCGTTCAGGACGATAAAATTTAACGACAAAGCGTCGGCGATCTTCGTCCTGAAATTGATAGACACGGTTTTCATAGCTGTTAAGCGGGGTAAGCCCGGAATCCACCCGGATCCCTTGCTCAAACAGAGCGTCCATGATGGTATCCGGGTGTAGTGTCTGGAAAGTAAAAGCGTTGTTGTTCATCCCATCATCCGGAAAACATTACGAATGATGAAGGATATCATTTCACGATGATTTTGGTCGCGCCGCTTACAAGCTTTTACTCTTTAATTACGCCGCGTGCGCGTAACAGCGCCGTTTTGAAGTCTTCTTCATAATCTTTCTGCAAACCAGGGATCACCGCATCTTTCGCGGAATCACGCATTTTCAGGTGATAGATCAGAATGTCATCCGTCAAATCCGCCAGTTCGCCGTCAAAACCTGACTCTTTCGCCAGTTTCTGCAAAAATTGCAACAAGTTAAGGTCTGGCTCTTTTTGCCAGGCTGGCTGGAGGAGTTCAATAACTTCATTCAGACGTTTACATTTCATAGTGATGCTCCTTACTCTTGAGACAGACACGTTAGCAGGGTCAATCCCACAATAAAAGAGGCGATATCGGTGAATCTGATGACGATGATAACAGGCGTTGTGCTGGCGGGCGGTAAAGCCAGACGAATGGGCGGCGTAGATAAAGGATTGCTTGAATTAAACGGCAAACCGCTGTGGCAACATGTCGCTGACGCGCTTATGACGCAGCTCTCTCACGTCGTGGTTAATGCTAATCGTCATCAGGAAATTTATCAGGCAAGCGGCCTGAAAGTGATTGAAGATTCACTGGCGGATTACCCAGGCCCTCTGGCAGGAATGCTTTCAGTAATGCAGCAGGAAGCGGGTGAGTGGTTTTTGTTTTGCCCGTGCGATACGCCTTACATTCCCCATGATTTAGCCGCCCGGCTTAATCATCAGCGCAAAGATGCGCCTGTCGTGTGGGTCCACGACGGTGAACGCGATCACCCGACTATTGCTCTGGTAAACCGCGCAATTGAGCCTTTATTACTAGAATATCTGCAAACAGGAGAACGCCGGGTAATGGCATTTATGCGTCTGGCTGGCGGTCATGCGGTTGATTTCAGCGATCGCAAAGAGGCATTTATAAACGTGAATACGCCAGAGGAACTTGCCCGATGGCAGGAAAGACAATGATACCGTTACTCGCCTTTGCCGCGTGGAGTGGCACCGGAAAAACTACGCTGCTGAAAAAACTGATCCCGGCATTATGCGCCAGAGGGATCAGCCCGGGGTTAATTAAGCATACACATCATGATATGGATGTTGATAAGCCAGGCAAAGATAGCTATGAGCTGCGCAAGGCTGGCGCGGCGCAAACCATCGTTGCCAGCCAGCAACGATGGGCTTTGATGACGGAAACGCCAGACGAAGAAGAACTGGATCTGCATTTCCTCGCAAGTCGAATGGATACCTCAAAGCTAGATTTGATTCTGGTCGAAGGGTTTAAGCATGAAGAGATCGCGAAGATTGTGCTGTTTCGTGATGGAGCCGGACATCGACCGGAAGAGTTGGTGATAGACAGGCATGTCATTGCTGTGGCCAGCGATGTACCGCTTAATGTTGATGTTGCGTTACTGGATATTAATGATGTTGAGGGGCTGGCTGATTTTGTGGTGAAGTGGATGCAAAAGCAGAAGGGATAATACAAGGCTGGATAAGACGCGCCAGCGTCGCATCCGGCATTTTTCTGCACCAGCGCAAAAAGGCCATCCTTACGGATGGCCTTCTGCTTTATCTGATGCCTGGCAGTTTATGGCGGGCGTCCTGCCCGCCACCCTCCGGGCCGTTGCTTCGCAACGTTCAAATCCGCTCCCGGCGGATTTGTCCTGCTCAGGAGAGCGTTCACCGACAAACAACAGATAAAACAAAAGGCCCAGTCTTCCGACTGAGCCTTTTGTTTTATTTGATGCCTGGCAGTTCCCTACTCTCGCATGGGGAGACCCCACACTACCATCGGCGCTACGGCGTTTCACTTCTGAGTTCGGCATGGGGTCAGGTGGGACCACCGCGCTACGGCCGCCAGGCAAATTCTGTTTATCAACACGTCTTATTCTGACCTGTCGATTTAATCTGTATCAGGCTGAAAATCTTCTCTCATCCGCCAAAACAGCTTCGGCGTTGTAAGGTTAAGCCTCACGGTTCATTAGTACCGGTTAGCTCAACGCATCGCTGCGCTTACACACCCGGCCTATCAACGTCGTCGTCTTCAACGTTCCTTCAGGACTCTCAAGGAGTCAGGGAGAACTCATCTCGGGGCAAGTTTCGTGCTTAGATGCTTTCAGCACTTATCTCTTCCGCATTTAGCTACCGGGCAGTGCCATTGGCATGACAACCCGAACACCAGTGATGCGTCCACTCCGGTCCTCTCGTACTAGGAGCAGCCCCCCTCAGTTCTCCAGCGCCCACGGCAGATAGGGACCGAACTGTCTCACGACGTTCTAAACCCAGCTCGCGTACCACTTTAAATGGCGAACAGCCATACCCTTGGGACCTACTTCAGCCCCAGGATGTGATGAGCCGACATCGAGGTGCCAAACACCGCCGTCGATATGAACTCTTGGGCGGTATCAGCCTGTTATCCCCGGAGTACCTTTTATCCGTTGAGCGATGGCCCTTCCATTCAGAACCACCGGATCACTATGACCTGCTTTCGCACCTGCTCGCGCCGTCACGCTCGCAGTCAAGCTGGCTTATGCCATTGCACTAACCTCCTGATGTCCGACCAGGATTAGCCAACCTTCGTGCTCCTCCGTTACTCTTTAGGAGGAGACCGCCCCAGTCAAACTACCCACCAGACACTGTCCGCAACCCGGATAACGGGTCTACGTTAGAACATCAAACATTAAAGGGTGGTATTTCAAGGTCGGCTCCACGCAGACTGGCGTCCACGCTTCAAAGCCTCCCACCTATCCTACACATCAAGGCTCAATGTTCAGTGTCAAGCTATAGTAAAGGTTCACGGGGTCTTTCCGTCTTGCCGCGGGTACACTGCATCTTCACAGCGAGTTCAATTTCACTGAGTCTCGGGTGGAGACAGCCTGGCCATCATTACGCCATTCGTGCAGGTCGGAACTTACCCGACAAGGAATTTCGCTACCTTAGGACCGTTATAGTTACGGCCGCCGTTTACCGGGGCTTCGATCAAGAGCTTCGCCTTGCGGCTGACCCCATCAATTAACCTTCCGGCACCGGGCAGGCGTCACACCGTATACGTCCACTTTCGTGTTTGCACAGTGCTGTGTTTTTAATAAACAGTTGCAGCCAGCTGGTATCTTCGACTGATTTCAGCTCCACGAGCAAGTCGCTTCACCTACATATCAGCGTGCCTTCTCCCGAAGTTACGGCACCATTTTGCCTAGTTCCTTCACCCGAGTTCTCTCAAGCGCCTTGGTATTCTCTACCTGACCACCTGTGTCGGTTTGGGGTACGATTTGATGTTACCTGATGCTTAGAGGCTTTTCCTGGAAGCAGGGCATTTGTTGCTTCAGCACCGTAGTGCCTCGTCATCACGCCTCAGCCTTGATTTTCCGGATTTGCCTGGAAAACCAGCCTACACGCTTAAACCGGGACAACCGTCGCCCGGCCAACATAGCCTTCTCCGTCCCCCCTTCGCAGTAACACCAAGTACAGGAATATTAACCTGTTTCCCATCGACTACGCCTTTCGGCCTCGCCTTAGGGGTCGACTCACCCTGCCCCGATTAACGTTGGACAGGAACCCTTGGTCTTCCGGCGAGCGGGCTTTTCACCCGCTTTATCGTTACTTATGTCAGCATTCGCACTTCTGATACCTCCAGCAACCCTCACAGGCCACCTTCGCAGGCTTACAGAACGCTCCCCTACCCAACAACACATAGTGTCGCTGCCGCAGCTTCGGTGCATGGTTTAGCCCCGTTACATCTTCCGCGCAGGCCGACTCGACCAGTGAGCTATTACGCTTTCTTTAAATGATGGCTGCTTCTAAGCCAACATCCTGGCTGTCTGGGCCTTCCCACATCGTTTCCCACTTAACCATGACTTTGGGACCTTAGCTGGCGGTCTGGGTTGTTTCCCTCTTCACGACGGACGTTAGCACCCGCCGTGTGTCTCCCGTGATAACATTCTCCGGTATTCGCAGTTTGCATCGGGTTGGTAAGTCGGGATGACCCCCTTGCCGAAACAGTGCTCTACCCCCGGAGATGAATTCACGAGGCGCTACCTAAATAGCTTTCGGGGAGAACCAGCTATCTCCCGGTTTGATTGGCCTTTCACCCCCAGCCACAAGTCATCCGCTAATTTTTCAACATTAGTCGGTTCGGTCCTCCAGTTAGTGTTACCCAACCTTCAACCTGCCCATGGCTAGATCACCGGGTTTCGGGTCTATACCCTGCAACTTAACGCCCAGTTAAGACTCGGTTTCCCTTCGGCTCCCCTATTCGGTTAACCTTGCTACAGAATATAAGTCGCTGACCCATTATACAAAAGGTACGCAGTCACCCTGATAAATCAAGGCTCCCACTGCTTGTACGTACACGGTTTCAGGTTCTTTTTCACTCCCCTCGCCGGGGTTCTTTTCGCCTTTCCCTCACGGTACTGGTTCACTATCGGTCAGTCAGGAGTATTTAGCCTTGGAGGATGGTCCCCCCATATTCAGACAGGATACCACGTGTCCCGCCCTACTCATCGAGCTCACAGTATGTGCATTTTTGTGTACGGGGCTGTCACCCTGTATCGCGCGCCTTTCCAGACGCTTCCACTAACACACACACTGATTCAGGCTCTGGGCTGCTCCCCGTTCGCTCGCCGCTACTGGGGGAATCTCGGTTGATTTCTTTTCCTCGGGGTACTTAGATGTTTCAGTTCCCCCGGTTCGCTTCATTAACCTATGGATTCAGTTAATGATAGTGTGACGAATCACACTGGGTTTCCCCATTCGGAAATCGCCGGTTATAACGGTTCATATCACCTTACCGACGCTTATCGCAGATTAGCACGTCCTTCATCGCCTCTGACTGCCAGGGCATCCACCGTGTACGCTTAGTCGCTTAACCTCACAACCCGAAGATGTTTCGTAAAACACCATCGTGTTGCGAAAATTTGAGAGACTCACGAACAACTTTCGTTGTTCAGTGTTTCAATTTTCAGCTTGATCCAGATTTTTAAAGAGCAAAACTTCGCAGTGAACCTTTGCAGGTACACTCTGAAGTATTTTTTATTTAATCACTACAGAGATGGTGGAGCTATGCGGGATCGAACCGCAGACCTCCTGCGTGCAAAGCAGGCGCTCTCCCAGCTGAGCTATAGCCCCATAACATGTAGTTAAAACCTCTTCAAATTTGCGGTGCAAATTTGGTAGGCCTGAGTGGACTTGAACCACCGACCTCACCCTTATCAGGGGTGCGCTCTAACCACCTGAGCTACAAGCCTGTAGAGGTTTTACTGCTCATTTTCATCAGACAATCTGTGTGAGCACTTCAAAGAACGCTTCTTTAAGGTAAGGAGGTGATCCAACCGCAGGTTCCCCTACGGTTACCTTGTTACGACTTCACCCCAGTCATGAATCACAAAGTGGTAAGCGCCCTCCCGAAGGTTAAGCTACCTACTTCTTTTGCAACCCACTCCCATGGTGTGACGGGCGGTGTGTACAAGGCCCGGGAACGTATTCACCGTGGCATTCTGATCCACGATTACTAGCGATTCCGACTTCATGGAGTCGAGTTGCAGACTCCAATCCGGACTACGACGCACTTTATGAGGTCCGCTTGCTCTCGCGAGGTCGCTTCTCTTTGTATGCGCCATTGTAGCACGTGTGTAGCCCTGGTCGTAAGGGCCATGATGACTTGACGTCATCCCCACCTTCCTCCAGTTTATCACTGGCAGTCTCCTTTGAGTTCCCGGCCGGACCGCTGGCAACAAAGGATAAGGGTTGCGCTCGTTGCGGGACTTAACCCAACATTTCACAACACGAGCTGACGACAGCCATGCAGCACCTGTCTCACAGTTCCCGAAGGCACCAATCCATCTCTGGAAAGTTCTGTGGATGTCAAGACCAGGTAAGGTTCTTCGCGTTGCATCGAATTAAACCACATGCTCCACCGCTTGTGCGGGCCCCCGTCAATTCATTTGAGTTTTAACCTTGCGGCCGTACTCCCCAGGCGGTCGACTTAACGCGTTAGCTCCGGAAGCCACGCCTCAAGGGCACAACCTCCAAGTCGACATCGTTTACGGCGTGGACTACCAGGGTATCTAATCCTGTTTGCTCCCCACGCTTTCGCACCTGAGCGTCAGTCTTCGTCCAGGGGGCCGCCTTCGCCACCGGTATTCCTCCAGATCTCTACGCATTTCACCGCTACACCTGGAATTCTACCCCCCTCTACGAGACTCAAGCCTGCCAGTATCAGATGCAGTTCCCAGGTTGAGCCCGGGGATTTCACATCTGACTTAACAGACCGCCTGCGTGCGCTTTACGCCCAGTAATTCCGATTAACGCTTGCACCCTCCGTATTACCGCGGCTGCTGGCACGGAGTTAGCCGGTGCTTCTTCTGCGGGTAACGTCAATGAGCAAAGGTATTAACTTTACTCCCTTCCTCCCCGCTGAAAGTACTTTACAACCCGAAGGCCTTCTTCATACACGCGGCATGGCTGCATCAGGCTTGCGCCCATTGTGCAATATTCCCCACTGCTGCCTCCCGTAGGAGTCTGGACCGTGTCTCAGTTCCAGTGTGGCTGGTCATCCTCTCAGACCAGCTAGGGATCGTCGCCTAGGTGAGCCGTTACCCCACCTACTAGCTAATCCCATCTGGGCACATCCGATGGCAAGAGGCCCGAAGGTCCCCCTCTTTGGTCTTGCGACGTTATGCGGTATTAGCTACCGTTTCCAGTAGTTATCCCCCTCCATCGGGCAGTTTCCCAGACATTACTCACCCGTCCGCCACTCGTCAGCAAAGAAGCAAGCTTCTTCCTGTTACCGTTCGACTTGCATGTGTTAGGCCTGCCGCCAGCGTTCAATCTGAGCCATGATCAAACTCTTCAATTTAAAAGTTTGATGCTCAAAGAATTAAACTTCGTAATGAATTACGTGTTCACTCTTGAGACTTGGTATTCATTTATCGTCTTGCGACGTTAAGAATCCGTATCTTCGAGTGCCCACACAGATTGTCTGATAAATTGTTAAAGAGCAGTGCCGCTTCGCTTTTTCTCAGCGGCGCGGGGTGTGCATAATACACTTTCCCGCTACAGAGTCAAGCATTTTTTTGCTTTTCTCTGTTGAGATTCTCAGGAGAATCCCGCTGACCCGGCGGCGTGTTTGCCGTTGTTCCGTGTCAGTGGTGGCGCATTATAGGGAGTTATTCTGAGCTGACAAGAGGAAATTTAAAATAATTTTCCGAATGCGCGTTTTTTATTCTTTATGCTTATTTCAGCGTCGGTTTGTCGGTTAAATGGGCGATTTCTCGGGCGAAATTCGCCACTTGCTCCCAATCGGTGTAGACAACTTCTTTGCGCGTATCCGTTTCTCCGCCTGACATCTTCATAATCAGCTTGATCATAAAGCGGTCGTACCAACGATAGCGTGGATAACGCAGCGCCCCGGCAATGACTGCACAGCGATCGGGACGCCATTGCGAGTTCATCAGAAACTTCCGCGCGTAGCTATTGGTCTGCACAGTACGCTTCTCCGGTTTGCGCGCCACCAGATTCACGGAGTAAAAGGCGCTCGGCATCGAGTTCAGCTGCGTCGCATGTTTTTGACAAATTCCTGGAACGCAGAATGGTAGTGACCGTAGCGAATAGAAGCGCCAATAACCACGCGATCGTAGTTTTCCCACTGTGGCTCTTCAATGCGGTGCACATTAGCGACATCCGCCTGGATCCCCAGTTCTTTCAATTCCGAAGCCAGGTAGGAGGCAATCTCGCGCGTTTGTCCGTCCCTTGTTGAGAAAAGAATTAATGTTTTCACGTATTACTCCATCATTCACGCCAGAAAGTCGGGGTAAAGAGCACCAGCAATGTAAAGACCTCCAGACGACCAAACAGCATGTTGGCAATCAGGATCCATTTAGCCACCGGGTTCATACTGGTAAAGTTATCAGCAACCACGCCAAGCCCTGGCCCCAGGTTATTCAATGTCGCAACAACCGAGGCAAAGGCAGAAAAGTCATCCACGCCCGTGGCGATAATCGCCAGCATACTGACAATAAACACCAATGCATAGGCGGAGAAAAATCCCCAAACGGCTTCGAGGATACGTTCCGGCAGTGCGCGATTCCCCAGCTTAATGCTGTAGACGGCGTTCGGATGCACCAGTCGTTTCAGCTCACGGTTCCCCTGCTTGAACAGCAGCAGGATGCGGATCACTTTCAGGCCACCGCCCGTTGACCCGGCGCAACCACCGATAAAAGCAGAGCATAACAGCAGTACTGGCAAGAAGAGCGGCCAACGGGCAATGCTGTCTGTCGTAAATCCGGCAGTCGTCGCCATAGACACCACCTGGAAAAATGCCTGGTTAATCGTCATCAGCGCCGAACTGTAGACATTATGAAACCACAGAACGAGTGTACAAATAACCACCAGCGTAAACTGTACGCCGATAAACATGCGAAATTCCGGATCGCGCCAATAAACCTTCAGACTGCGCCCACTTAACAGCGAAAAGTGTAGACCGTAGTTACAGCCGGAGATTAGCAGGAAGATAGCAATGATGGTGTTAATCGTCGGGCTGTCGAAATAACCGACGCTGGCATCATGTGTCGAGAAGCCGCCGATGGCGATAGTCGCAAAGCTATGGCCGATGGCATCAAAAGCATCCATTCCGGCAAACCATAACGCCAGCGCACAGGCGACGGTCAGCAAGACATAAATCAGCCACAAGGTTTTCGCCGTTTCCGCAATACGCGGGCGCATTTTATTATCTTTCAGCGGGCCGGGCATTTCTGCACGATAGAGCTGCATCCCACCAACGCCGAGGATAGGCAGTATCGCTACCGCCAGCACGATGATCCCCATCCCGCCAAACCATTGCAGCATCTGGCGATAAAAAAGAATCGCATGAGGAAGTGAATCCAGCCCCACCAGTGTAGTGGCCCCGGTGGTGGTCAGGCCGGAGAAAGATTCAAAAAACGCATCGGTAATCGTGAGGTTCGGGCTTTCCGAGAAGATAAAAGGGAGCGCACCGACGCTACCCAGCACCGTCCAGAACAGCACCACAATCAGAAACCCTTCGCGGGATTTCAGTTCGCCCTTCTCTTTACGGTTCGGCCACCACAGCATAGAGCCAATGGCGAGGGCGACAAAAAAGGTCTGGGTAAAAGCGCGGCCTGCCCCATCCCGGTAGATGAGTGCTACCAGCCCAGGGATAATCATGGTCCCTGAAAATAAGATGACCAGTAGTCCAACGATTCGGGTAATGGCGCGAAAATGCATCTCTGCCGCTTCCTTAGTTCTGCAAAACGAAGTGGGGATTATTCTTCAATCGCTAACAATTGCAATGAACCACGGCTAAAATCCGCCAGCTTTGCGGAAAATTCAGCCACTTTCGCCGCCGGAAGCGCCACCCGCAGCAGAACGAATGCCTGATAATCACTGTTGATAATTTTGCCGCCACACTGCCCCAGCAACGCTTCAATGCCGGTTAACTGACTATATTCACATTGCAAAGTATATTCGGTTAATGGCGTCTTGCGTTGGGTCGTTAGCTGGCGCAGCGCCTGATTCACGCCACCGCCATACGCTTTCACTAACCCACCAGTGCCCAGCAAGATGCCGCCGTAGTAGCGCACCACCACAGCGGTAATTTCCCCGACGCCGCTGCCCATTAGTTGGGCGAGCATCGGTTTACCTGCCGTTCCTGCCGGTTCTCCATCATCAGAGAAACCCAGTTGTTGAGAATCATCCGGTGCGCCAGCTACCCACGCCACGCAATGGTGGCGGGCATCGGGGTGCTCTGCCCTTACCGATTCAACAAACGCTTTCGCCGCCTCGACGCCATCGGTATGTGCCAACAGCGTAATGAAGCGGCTCTTTTTGATCTCTTCAACAACCGTGACCGGTGCCGCAGGAATTAACCAGCTTTCCATCACGCCAGTTTCAGATCCCGGGTCATGTTTTCCACGTTGTTTTCGTGGATCACCACGTTGTCTTCGATACGAATGCCGCCGAACGGTTTCAGTGCTTCAATTTTCTGCCAGTTGAAATGTTTGCTGAACTGCCCTTCACGCCACGGCGCCAGCAACGATTCGATGAAGTAGATACCCGGTTCGATGGTTAAAACCATGCCTGGCTGGAGAATACGGGTGCAACGCAGGTACGGATATTTTGCCGGTGCCGCGAGGTGCGTACCGCTATCATCCTGCATAAAACCGGCTACGTCATGCACCTGCAGACCAAGCGGATGGCCAATACCGTGCGGCATAAACGGTCCGGTGAGATCGTTTTCGACCATCGCTTCTTCACTCATATCGGTGATGATTTGATGTTTACGCAGCAGTTTGGCGATGCGTTGATGGAACTGGATGTGGTAATCCACATAGCTGACGCCCGCTTTCATGGTGGCGATCAGTGCCAGTTGTTCATCATTTACGTCTTTCACCAGCTGTGCATAGTCGTTGTCGCTTTTTGCCGACCAGGTACGGGTCAGGTCAGCCGCATAGCCGTTATATTCTGCCCCGGCATCCAGCAGGAAGCTGCGCATCTCTTCCGGCGCCTGATGATCCAGTTTGGTGTAATGCAGCACCGCAGCATGTTCGTTAAGCGCCACAATGTTGCTGTAAGGCACGTCGGTATCACGATGACCGGTCGCGGTCAGATAGGCAATATTGATATCGAACTCGCTCATGCCAGAACGGAAGGCTTCTTCCGCCGCGCGATGACCGTTGACCGCCATTTTCTGCGCTTCACGCATACAGGCCAGTTCGTACTCGGTTTTGAAGGAGCGGTAGTAATGCAGGTAGTCGATAACCCCTTTCGGGTTGATATTACTGGCCTCAATACCCAGTTGCAGCGCACGTTCCGGCACCGGACCGATATAACCGATATTGCCGCGCGCAGCAGGCAGCAGGCTACCAATGCCATCGGCTTTCGGCAGCGCGATCACTTCCACATCTTCAGTCCAGAAGGAGGTCGGCAGCGGTTCGACGTTGTGCCAGTAATCAACCGGCAGATAAAACCACAGTTTCGGCTTGTTCACGCCATCCACCAGCAGCCAGCAGTTTGGCACCTGAGTTACCGGCACCCACGCTTTGAATTGCGGGTTCACTTTAAACGGATAGGGATGATCGTCGAGAAAAACGTTGAATAGCTCGCCGGAGTGAATAAGTAATGCATCCAGCTTGAAACGCGCCAGCGCATCGCGAGTCCGTTCCTGTAAGGTAGCTATATGATTTTTATAGAGCGAGGCCAGTGATTCCATTTTTTACCCTTCTGTTTTTTTGACCTTAAGTCTCCGCATCTTAGCACAACGTTAATACAGAGCGTGATTTCTGCCGAGCGTGATCGAATCGGCATTTCCTTAATCTTTTGTTTGCATATTTTTAACACAAAATACACACTTCGCTTCATCTGGTACGACCAGATCACCTTGCGGATTCAGGAGACTGACATGCTTTACAAAGGCGACACCCTGTACCTTGACTGGCTGGAAGATGGCATTGCCGAACTGGTATTTGATGCCCCAGGCTCAGTTAATAAACTCGACACTGCGACCGTCGCCAGCCTTGGCGAGGCCATCGGTGTGCTGGAACAGCAATCAGATTTAAAAGGGCTGCTGCTGCGTTCGAACAAAGCAGCCTTTATCGTCGGTGCTGATATCACCGAATTTTTGTCCCTGTTCCTCGTTCCCGAAGAACAGTTAAGCCAGTGGCTGCACTTTGCCAATAGCGTGTTTAATCGCCTGGAAGATCTGCCGGTGCCGACCATTGCTGCCGTCAACGGCTATGCGCTGGGCGGTGGCTGCGAATGCGTGCTGGCGACCGATTATCGTCTGGCGACGCCGGATCTGCGTATCGGTCTGCCGGAAACCAAACTGGGCATCATGCCGGGCTTTGGCGGCTCCGTGCGTATGCCACGTATGCTGGGCGCTGACAGTGCGCTGGAAATCATTGCCGCCGGTAAAGATGTCGGCGCGGATCAGGCGCTGAAAATCGGTCTGGTGGATGGCGTAGTCAAAGCAGAAAAACTACTTGAAGGCGCAATGGCGATTTTACGCCAGGCCATTAACGGCGACCTCGACTGGAAAGCGAAACGTCAACCGAAGCTGGAACCGCTAAAACTGAGCAAGATTGAAGCCACCATGAGCTTCACCATCGCTAAAGGGATGGTCGCGCAAACGGCGGGGAAACATTATCCAGCCCCCATCACCGCAGTAAGAACTATTGAAGCGGCTGCCCGTTTTAGCCGTGAAGAAGCCTTAAACCTGGAAAACAAAAGTTTTGTCCCGCTGGCGCACACCAACGAAGCTCGCGCACTGGTCGGCATTTTCCTTAACGATCAATATGTAAAAGGCAAAGCGAAGAAACTCACCAAAGACGTTGAAACCCCGAAACAGGCCGCCGTGCTGGGCGCAGGCATTATGGGCGGCGGTATCGCTTACCAGTCCGCGTGGAAGGGCGTGCCGGTTGTCATGAAAGATATCAACGACAAGTCGTTAACCCTCGGCATGACCGAAGCCGCGAAACTGCTGAACAAGCAGCTTGAGCGCGGCAAGATCGATGGTCTGAAACTGGCTGGCGTGATCTCCACGATCCACCCAACGCTCGACTACGCCGGGTTTGACCGTGTGGATGTTGTGGTAGAAGCGGTTGTTGAAAACCCGAAAGTGAAAAAAGCCGTGCTGGCAGAAACCGAACAAAAAGTTCGCCCGGATACCGTGCTGGCTTCTAATACTTCAACCATTCCTATCAGCGAACTGGCCAATGCGCTGGAACGCCCGAAAAACTTCTGCGGGATGCACTTCTTTAACCCGGTGCACCGGATGCCGTTGGTGGAAATTATTCGCGGTGAGAAAAGCTCCGACGAAACCATCGCTAAAGTCGTCGCCTGGGCGAGCAAGATGGGCAAGACGCCGATTGTGGTGAACGACTGCCCCGGCTTCTTCGTTAACCGCGTACTGTTTCCCTACTTCGCCGGATTCAGCCAGTTGCTACGCGACGGCGCGGACTTCCGCAAAATCGACAAAGTGATGGAAAAACAGTTCGGCTGGCCAATGGGTCCGGCATACCTGCTGGATGTCGTGGGGGTTGATACCGCGCACCACGCTCAGGCCGTGATGGCAGCGGGTTTCCCGCAGCGGATGCAGAAAGATTATCGCGATGCCATCGACGCGCTGTTTGATGCCAACCGCTTTGGTCAGAAGAACGGCCTCGGTTTCTGGCGTTATAAAGAAGACAGCAAAGGTAAGCCGAAGAAAGAAGAAGACGCCGCCGTTGACGACCTGCTGGCAGAAGTCAGCCAGCCGAAGCGCGATTTCAGCGAGGAAGAGATTATCACCCGCATGATGATCCCGATGGTCAACGAAGTGGTGCGCTGTCTGGAAGAGGGCATTATCGCCACTCCGGCAGAAGCGGATATGGCGCTGGTCTACGGCCTGGGCTTCCCTCCGTTCCACGGCGGCGCGTTCCGCTGGCTGGACACCCTCGGCAGCGCGAAATACCTCGATATGGCACAGCAATATCAGCACCTCGGCCCGCTGTATGAAGTGCCGGAAGGTCTGCGTAATAAAGCACGTCATAACGAACCGTACTATCCCCGGTTGAGCCAGCCCGTCCGGTTGGCGACCTGAAAACGGCTTAAGGAGTCACAATGGAACAGGTTGTCATTGTCGATGCAATTCGCACCCCGATGGGCCGTTCGAAGGGCGGTGCTTTTCGTAACGTGCGTGCGGAAGATCTCTCCGCTCATTTAATGCGTAGCCTGCTGGCGCGTAATCCGGCGCTGGACGCGGCTGCTCTCGATGATATTTACTGGGGCTGTGTGCAGCAAACGCTGGAGCAGGGTTTTAATATCGCCCGTAACGCGGCGCTGTTGGCAGAAGTGCCGCACTCTGTCCCGGCGGTTACCGTCAATCGCTTGTGTGGTTCATCCATGCAGGCACTGCATGACGCAGCACGAATGATCATGACCGGCGATGCGCAGGCATGTCTGGTTGGCGGCGTGGAGCATATGGGCCATGTGCCGATGAGTCACGGCGTCGATTTTCACCCCGGCCTGAGCCGCAATGTCGCCAAAGCGGCGGGCATGATGGGCTTAACGGCAGAAATGCTGGCGCGTATGCACGGTATCAGCCGTGAAATGCAGGATGCCTTTGCCGCGCGATCACACGCTCGCGCCTGGGCCGCCACGCAGTCGGGGGCATTTAAAAATGAAATCATCCCGACCGGTGGTCACGATGCCGACGGCGTACTGAAACAGTTTAATTACGACGAAGTGATTCGCCCGGAAACAACCGTGGAAGCCCTCGCCACACTGCGTCCGGCGTTTGATCCAGTAAACGGTACGGTAACGGCGGGTACATCTTCTGCGCTCTCCGATGGCGCAGCTGCCATGCTGGTAATGAGTGAAAGCCGCGCCCGTGAATTAGGTCTTAAGCCGCGCGCCCGTGTGCGTTCGATGGCGGTTGTTGGTTGTGATCCGTCGATTATGGGTTACGGCCCGGTTCCGGCCTCTAAGCTGGCGTTGAAAAAAGCGGGGCTTTCTGCCAGCGACATCGGCGTGTTTGAAATGAACGAAGCCTTTGCCGCGCAGATCCTGCCGTGTATTAAAGATCTGGGACTGATGGAACAGATTGACGAGAAGATCAACCTCAACGGTGGCGCGATCGCGCTGGGTCATCCGCTGGGTTGTTCCGGTGCGCGTATCAGTACCACGCTGCTGAATCTGATGGAACGCAAAGACGTCCAGTTTGGTCTGGCGACGATGTGTATCGGTCTGGGTCAGGGTATTGCGACGGTGTTTGAGCGGGTTTAAACACTTGCCGGATGCGGCGTGACGCCTTATCCGGTCTACCGATCCGGCACCAATTGTAGGCCTGATAAGACGCGACAGCGTCGCATCAGGCACTGTTTGCCGGATGCGACATAGATCTAAATGCCACTGATAAAGTTTTAGTTGCCGTTCTTCCCGCCTGTCAGGGGCGGGTTTTTTATGGCTTAGATAAACGCAAACGCATCTCCAAACAGGCGATCTTCCCGCGCATTACGCTCACTGCAAAACAGGTCACGGGCTATTTTCGCCATCTCAAAACGTCCGGCAATGTAGATATCATGCTCCGCCAGCGTACCGTGATCCTGCAACACCGCTGTTAAAACCGTGCCAGTACGACCGCGCCAGCCCGCTTCCGGTTGTTCAACCACCGGCACCACTTGCAGACCAGGATGCTTAAGCGAAAGCGCCTCAAGCTCGGAGAGATCATAAAGATGCTGCTCTTCACGCCCGCCCCAGTAAATGGTGATATCACGATTGGGATTACGCGCCAGCGCCGTCAGCAAAATCGAGCGCGCATAAGAGAAACCGGTGCCGCCCGCGATGAGAATCATTGGACGTTCTTCATCATCGCGCAGCCATGCCTCACCGTGCGGAATATCGACCACGATTTGATGATCTTTAAGAATGCGATCCATGACTGCTTTCGCGTAAAGGTTGATTTCAGAAGCGCCAATATGCAGCTCAATGAAACCTTTTTCATCCGGCGTCGAGGCCATTGAGAACGGGCGTTTATCGCGCTCGTCCATCACTACCATCAAATACTGACCAGCACGAAAAGAAAAGGCCGCGTCTGGCACGATTCGGACACGATATACAGTATCCGTGATAGCTTCTACCGAGGTCACTTTACAGCTTAAGGTTGTCATGCGCTTTCTCTGTCGGATCGATAAATAGGGCAATACAAACGCGCCTCAGGCGCTTTTACCGTTGTTAAAAATAGCCAGCTCATCCCAGATTGCGTCAATACGCGCGACAACGTCCGGATCTTTTTTGATAGGACGCCCCCACTCGCGCTGGGTTTCCCCTGGCCATTTATTCGTGGCATCCAGCCCCATTTTTGAACCCAGCCCGGAAACAGGCGAGGCAAAATCCAGATAATCAATGGGCGTGTTTTCAACCAGCACCGTATCCCGCGCTGGGTCCATACGGGTAGTAATCGCCCAAATCACATCGTTCCAGTCGCGTGCGTTGACATCATCATCGCAAACGATCACAAATTTGGTGTACATAAACTGGCGTAAAAACGACCAGACGCCCATCATGACGCGCTTCGCGTGCCCGGCGTATTGCTTTTTGATCGTCACGACCGCCAGACGATAAGAGCAACCTTCCGGCGGAAGGTAGAAATCGACAATTTCCGGGAATTGTTTTTGCAGAATCGGCACGAACACTTCGTTCAACGCCACGCCCAGTACCGCAGGTTCATCCGGCGGGCGACCAGTATAGGTGGAGTGGTAAATCGCATCTTCACGCTGAGTAATATGCGTCACGGTAAATACCGGGAAACTATCGACTTCGTTATAGTAACCGGTGTGGTCGCCATACGGCCCTTCTGGCGCCGTTTCGCCTTGTTCGATATACCCTTCCAGCACAATTTCCGCACTGGCGGGCACTTCAAGGTCATTGGAGATACACTTCACCACTTCGGTTTTGGTGCCACGCAGCAATCCGGCAAAAGCATACTCTGAAAGCGTATCTGGAACGGGCGTGACTGCACCGAGAATAGTAGCGGGATCAGCACCCAGCGCCACAGAAACCGGGAAACGTTCACCCGGATGCGCCGCACACCACTCCTGGAAATCCAGCGCACCGCCGCGATGCGACAACCAGCGCATAATCAGTTTATTTTTACCAATCAACTGTTGACGATAAATACCCAGATTCTGCCGCTCTTTGTGCGGGCCACGCGTTACGGTCAACCCCCAGGTAATCAGCGGAGCGGCATCTTCCGGCCAGCAGGTCATAATGGGAATGCGGTTAAGATCAACATCCTCGCCGGAGACGATTTTTTGCTGACAAGGCGCACCACGTAACCGTTTCGTTGGCATGTTCAACACCTGTTTAAACTGCGGCAGTTTATCAAACAGGTCGCGGAAACCTTTTGGCGGCTCCGGCTCTTTCAGAAACGCCAATAATTTACCGACTTCACGCAGCGCCGAAACATCTTCCTGCCCCATGCCCATCGCTACACGCTTAGGCGTACCGAACAGGTTACACAGCACCGGCATTGAGTACCCTTTAGGGTTTTCGAACAACAGCGCAGGCCCACCGGCGCGCAAAGTGCGGTCAGCAATTTCAGTGATTTCCAGATGCGGATCCACCGGGAGCGTGATACGTTTTAGCTCACCCTGCTGTTCAAGCAGCGTCAAGAAGTCGCGTAAATCGTTATATTTCATGGCGTCCATTGTAGCCTCTTAATCTGCGCCCATTATACGGCGTTCATCTTCGCGATGCTGTAAATTTGTTAAATTAGCGTGAACTCAGGCGCTATAACGCAAACCGGGGAATATAATTAACTTAACGCATCGCTTTTGCTATTCTTGCGCCCCGATTAAACGGATAAGAGTCATTATGCAATCCTGGTATTTACTGTACTGCAAGCGCGGGCAACTTCAACGTGCCCAGGAACACCTCGAAAGACAGGCCGTTAATTGCCTGGCGCCGATGATCACCCTGGAAAAAATCGTGCGTGGCAAACGTACTGCAGTCAGTGAGCCGTTGTTCCCCAACTACCTGTTTGTGGAATTTGATCCAGAAGTGATTCATACCACTACCATCAACGCTACACGTGGCGTCAGCCACTTCGTGCGCTTTGGTGCATCGCCAGCGATAGTCCCATCGGCAGTGATTCATCAGCTGTCTGTGTATAAACCGGAAAACATTGTCGATCCGGCAACACCATACCCAGGTGATAAGGTGATTATTACCGAAGGCGCATTCGAAGGTTTTCAGGCCATTTTCACCGAGCCTGACGGCGAGGCACGCTCCATGCTATTGCTTAATCTTATCAATAAAGAAATTAAGCACAGCGTGAAGAACACCGAGTTCCGCAAACTCTAGAACGCAATCCCAAACAGTGTTTTGACATTCGCATCTGTGGTAGCCGCCAGCCACGCAGCATCCTCCCCTCGCCAGTATGCAATACGTTGCAGAATATGGGGCAGATACGCAGGCTCGTTACGCCGTGATGATGGCTTTGGCGTGAGATCGCGCGGGAGCAAATACGGCGCATCGGTTTCGATCAGCAATTTCTCCGCAGGAATAAGTGGCAACAGATCACGCAATTCCTGCCCTCGTCGTTCATCGCAAACCCAACCTGTAATGCCGATATAAATTCCACGCGCCACGCACGCCTGCATCTCTTCGCGTGTGCCGGTAAAGCAATGAAGAACCGCACCAGGAAGTTTATCCAGCCACGGCTCCAGCAATGTCATAAACCGCTCGTGGGCATCGCGACAATGCATAAATACCGGCATGTTTAATTCTGCGGCAATACGTAGCTGGGCAACAAAAGCACGTTCCTGCTCTTCCGGCGTAGAAAAGTTGCGGTTAAAGTCGAGCCCACACTCACCAATTGCCACCACTTCTGGCAGCGCGGCCAGCTCAATAATCTCTTCTTCAGTCTCAGCTTGCCACTGGCTGCTGTCATGAGGATGCACGCCCGCCGTTGACCAACAGCGTGGATACTGACGCGCCAGTTCTTGCGCCTGCTGGCTTTCGCGCAGGTTAGTGCCGGTGATAAGTAGCCCATCAACTCCCGCGCCAAAAGCGCGCTCTACAACATCATCACGATCTTTCGCAAATTGTGAACTGGTCAAATTAACGCCGATATCAAACATCCTGCACTCCATATGACAACCGCCCTGACGGGCGGTTGAGTTTATTCTTCAGTTTTTTCGCTTTCAGCGTCATTTTCTTCTTCCCGGTTTCGGCCTTTACCAACATAAAAGCGTGAGAAGAAGACACCGATTTCAAACAGGCAGTACATCGGAATCGCCAACAGCGTTTGCGAGAAGACATCCGGCGGCGTCAGCAGCATCCCGACGACGAATGCGCCAACCAGCACATACGGGCGTTTTTTGCGTAAGTCTTCTGGCGAGGTGATCCCCATCCAGCACAGCAGCACTATTGCCACAGGCACTTCAAAGGAGACACCAAACGCCATAAACAACGCCATAACGAAGCTTAAATAACTGGCGATGTCGGTGGATACCTGTACCCCTTCCGGCGCGGTATTGGCAAGGAAGCCAAATGCCAGCGGAAAGACCACAAAGTAGGCGAACGCCATACCGATATAAAACAGCAGAGAGCTGGAAACCAGCAGGGGCACCACCAGGCGACGTTCGTGCTTATACAACGCCGGGGCGATAAACGCCCACACCTGATAGAGAATCACCGGCGCTGACAGAATCAGCGACACCATAAAAGTCAGCTTGATCGGCGTAAAGAACGGCGAGGCCACATCGGTGGCGATCATCGTTGAACCTTGCGGCAATTGCTTGATCAACGGCGCGGATACCAGGTGATAGATATCATTGGCGAAATAGACCAGGCACAGAAATATCACGATCACCGCGATAATGCAGTTCAGCAGACGCTTACGCAGCTCAATCAGATGCGTGATAAGCGGTTGAGTATCTTCTACAGACATGTTTACGGTTTATCACTCGACGAAGGGGAAGGTGCAGCGGTTTTTGGTTCAGCGTCCGCAGCAGGTTTTACCACCGGCTCTGGCGTGGTTTCTGGCTTCTGTTCCGGCGAACTGGCCTGCGTTTGTGCAGAGGCAGGGGTTACTCCCTCATGCGCAGCTTCATTATCTTTCACCACCGGGTTATGGATGGTGTGCGCTTCATCGCTCGCCTTTTCAGGATCGTTTGCAACATAGGAACGCTTCATCGATTCCGCAGCCTGGCGCAGTTCATCCATTGACGCTTTCAGTTCAGGCGTCAGGTTGGTCAGGCTTGCCTTTTCAACCTTTTTCAGGCTGTCCTGAAACTCCTGGAGTTTTAACTCCTGAGTCAGTTCGTTCTGCACCGTTGTCGCCAGTGAACGCAACGCGCGAATCCAGCCCGCTACCGTTTTTACCGCCACAGGCAGTCGTTGCGGCCCCAGAACGACGAGGCCGATGATGAACACCAATAGCAGTTCGCTAAAACCGATATCAAACACGGATTACACCTGCTCTTTATCGTGGCGCTTTGCGTCTTCTGTTTTAGCCTGTTCCTGATTCGTATCCGCCTGCTTATCGGCGATAGTTTTCGCAGTAAAATCAGCATCCTGACTGGTTTTATCCTGCTTTGGTTCATCATCGCTCATTGCTTTTTTAAAGCCTTTGATCGACGCACCAAGATCGGAACCGATGGAGCCGAGCTTTTTGGTGCCAAAAAGCAGTACAACGATGACGGCAATAATCAATAACTGCCAAATACTGATACCACCCATACATGTTCCTCTGTGGTAGATGATGATTAAACAAGGCCGCATTATACGTTACACGGCCCGCCTTGAGCGATGAAAAAATCAGCGTGTTTTGCGCCAACCGACAAACCAGGCGATCAAACCACCTGCCATTAACCAGCCGGGCATCAGCCCCCATTCAGGTCGGTTGACCAACAAGAATGTGCCGCTTAATACTAACGTCGCGCCAATTCCAAGAAAATAACGCGATTGTCCCTGACGTACATGATTTGACTGAAGCTCGCGGGCAATCTTATCAACACTGTGCTGTAAATACTTGCCCTGGCGCAAACTGTCGTAAACCAGTTCAGGCAGTTCTGGCATTTTTTCGACCCAGAACGGCGCTTTTTCTTTAAATGCTCTCACCAGCGCAGGAATACCGACCTGATCTTTAATCCACGACTCCAGGAAAGGCTTCGCCGTTTTCCATAAATCGAGCTGCGGATAAAGCTGGCGTCCTACCCCTTCGATGTAGAGCAAGGTTTTCTGGAGTAACACCAGTTGCGGCTGTACTTCCATATTGAAGCGACGCGCCGTATTAAACAGATTTAACAGCACATGTCCAAACGAAATTTCGGCCAGGGGTTTCTCAAAGATTGGTTCACAGACAGTACGAATAGCAAATTCGAACTCTTCAACGTTGGTATCTGGCGGCACCCAGCCAGAATCAACGTGCAGCTCTGCCACTTTGCGATAATCGCGGTTAAAGAAGGCGATAAAGTTTTCTGCCAGATAGCGTTTATCTTCTTTGTTTAGCGAGCCAACAATCCCGCAATCAATGCCGATATATTTCGGGTTTTCCGGGTGTTCATAGCTTACGAAGATATTGCCAGGGTGCATATCGGCATGGAAAAAGCTGTCGCGAAAGACCTGAGTGAAGAACACCTGCACGCCGCGTTCTGCCAGCAATTTCATGTTGGTGCCGTTTTTCTCCAGCGCCGCAACATCAGACACCGGAATGCCGTAAATGCGCTCCATCACCATCATCCCTTCACTGCAATAGTCAGGGTAAACCTCCGGGATGTAGAGCATTGGGCTATTTTCGAAATTACGCCGAAGCTGAATGGCGTTGGCAGATTCCCGCAGCAAATTCAGTTCATCAATCAACGTCTTTTCGTACTCGCGTACCACTTCGGTTGGACGCAGACGGCGACCATCCGGCAGTAAACGCGGCACCCAACGCGCCAGACGATAGATGAGTTTCAGATCCGCTTTTATGACCGGCAAAATATCCGGGCGAATGACTTTAATCACCACCTCTTTGCCATTCGATTTCAGCCGCGCAGTATGTACCTGTGCAACGGAAGCCGATGCCAGCGGCTTAATGTCAAAATCATCAAACCACGCTTCCACCGGCAGACCGCCCATAGCCGCTTCAATTTGTGCTTTCGCCAGTTCGCCGTCAAAAGGCGCGACTTTATCCTGCAAGAGCGCCAGTTGGTCAGCAATATGCGGCGGAAAAAGGTCACGGCGGGTCGATAGCATCTGTCCAAACTTGATCCATACCGGACCCAGTTCTTGCAGCGCCAGTCGCAGTCGTTCACCTAATGGTTTGTCTTTATGCCGATTCGGCATCCAGAATAACGAGTATCGCCATAACCGCAACGGCAAAGTGATACGCATTTTAGGGATCAGTTCATCAAGTCCGTAACTTAAAAAAGTGCGAATGATGAAATACAGGCGCCGTACTTCACCTGGCGTCATTAAACTGCCTCCAGTTTTTCCAGCCGTTTGGTTAGCGCATCGACAGCACGTTCAACGGCGGATGTCTCTTCCGCAAACCAGGCCACTTCAAGCGGACCAGGTGCCATACGCCACTCTTCAGTAATGGCTTCAGCCACGTAGCGTTGCTGGCGTTTAATACCGTGATGCAGGAACTTCGCGCCACCACGCAGGGCTTTGCTGATGCCTTCGGCGGCGATATCACCCGTATAAGGTGCCAGCAGTTCAGCAGGGTCGAACTCCGCCAGATCTGCCAGCGCAACAAAGTTTTGCACCACCTGAATATCGCCCTGCACTTCCAGCTCACCACTGCGAATCAGTGCAGCAAGCTGCTGGCGATCGCGAAGTTTCGGCAACACACTGGCGTAGGCGATAACGGTGCAGTCAGCATCGCCTGCCCATTCGCCCAGTACATCAACCTGGCGTTCGCTGAACACCAGAATCAATGACGTCGAAAAGCCTTTTACCTCCACGCGCAGCACTTTGCCCAACAGACGCGAGCGGGCCGTTTTCAGCGCGGGTGAGCGATACAGGAAGGTGTTGAGCAGACTTTCAATTCCTGCCGTCACTAAAGGTTTAAAAGGCATTTCCGGTCTCCTGTCAGAACTTATAACCACGATGCAGCGCCACAACCCCTGCCGTCAGATTGTAGTAGTCGACACTTTCGAATCCGGCATCTTGCATCATGGCTTTCAGGGTATCCTGATCGGGATGCATACGGATGGATTCAGCCAGATAACGGTAGCTGTCGGCGTCATTCGCGACTAGCGAGCCAATACGCGGCAGAACATGGAAGGAGTAAGCGTCATAAGCTTTGCTTAATGGTTCGATAATCGGTTTCGAGAACTCAAGCACCAGCAGGCGGCCGCCGGGTTTCAGCACGCGATACATTGAACGCAGTGCTTTATCTTTATCGGTGACGTTACGCAGACCAAACGAAATGGTGATGCAATCAAAGGTGTTATCCGGGAACGGCAGCGCCTCGGCGTTCGCCTGAACATACTCAACGTTGCCAATCACGCCGATATTACGCAGTTTCTCGCGCCCCATTTTGAGCATGGATTCATTGATATCGGCGAGGACTACCTTGCCAGTTTCACCGACCAGGCGGGAGAATTTCGCTGTCAGGTCGCCGGTGCCGCCAGCCAGATCCAGCACAGTTTGCCCACGGCGTACGCCGCTGCAATCGATCGTGAATCGCTTCCACAAACGATGAATACCAAATGACATCAAATCATTCATGACATCGTATTTCGATGCCACGGAATGGAAAACGTGGGCGACCATATCCGCTTTTTGCTCTTTCGCGACGGTCTGAAAACCAAAGTGCGTCGTTTCTTGTGACTTATCCACCATCTCAATGCCTGCTCATCAAAAAATTGTTCCAGAAGTGTAACAGATTGGGCGTCGATGCCCTAGATTTCTACCCGGCGTAACTACCCCCAATGGGCTAGCGCGACTGCTGATTATATTCATCATCGCGTTGATAAGCTTCATCATTCGGCTGCCCCGGAACCGACCGCAGTCGATACTCTTCATCCTGACTCACCGCCTGTTCAGCCAAATCCGGATTAATCTCGCGTTTAATTTCTACCCCTAAACCGCGAAACGCTTCTGCCTGCGCCAGCACATTTCCGCGACCTGAAGAGAGTTTTTTCATTGCCTGACGATAGTTATCCTGCGCTTTGTCCAGACTTTGACCGATCGCTGACATATCATCGACAAACAAACGCATCTTGTCGTACAGCTTGCTGGCGCGATCGGCGATTTGCTGGGCGTTGCGACTTTGATGCTCATAACGCCACAGGTTGGCGATAGTACGCAACGCCACCAGCAGCGTGGTCGGGCTAACCAGCATGATATTGTTTTTCAACGCTTCTGTTATCAGCTCCGGCTGGCGATCAAGCGCCAGTAAAAACGCAGGTTCGACGGGGATAAACATCAGCACGTAATCCAGCGTTCTTAGCCCTGGTAGCTGTTGATAATCTTTACGCCCCAGCAAGCGGATATGGTTACGCACCGACGCGATATGTTCCTGCAATGCGCTTTCGCGAGTGTAGTCGTCTTCTGCATTGAAGTAGCGTTCATAGGCGACCAGCGTCATTTTGGCGTCGATCACCACATCTTTCCCCTGCGGTAGCCGCACGATGACATCCGGCTGCATCCGCGAGCGGGCGTCATTTTCGATGCTGACCTGGGTTTCATATTCATACCCTTCGCGCAGACCGGAAGCCTCCAGCACGCGCGTCAATACCACTTCGCCCCAGTTGCCCTGGGTTTTATTGTCACCTTTCAGCGCACGCGTCAGGTTGATTGCCTCCTGGGCCATTTGCGCGTTGAGCTGCTGGAGATTGCGAATTTCGTGGGTCAGGGTATGGCGTTCTTGTGCTTCTTTACCGAAGCTGTCCTGAACCTGACGGCGAAAACCGTCCAGTTGTTCACGCAGCGGCGACAACAGGCTGTTCAGGCTCTGACGGTTTTGCTCATCAACCCGGCGATTGCTGTGCTCAAAAATACGGTTGGCGAGGTTTTCAAATTGCTCGCTCAAACGCTGCTCGCTGTTAATCATCTGGCGAATTTTATCGTCAGCGTGTTGCTGTGCGGCCTCCATCCGCGTGGTCACTTCACGCAGATCAGCCTCCAGAGAGGTGTTAATACTTTGCAGGCTGCGCACTTCGTTATTGAGCAATTCACACTCTGCGCGCCAGTGCTCGCTTTGGGTAATTTGTTGTTTTGCCGCGCTTAACTCCGCGACCATCTCTTCACGTTCAGCTAATTGCTCGGCTTTTTGCTGCGCGTGCTGATAACTGGCAAACAGCCAGCCGATGGCCACACTGACCAGCGCAATAATGGCATAAACAATGATTGAGAAATCCACAAAGCCTCCTGACGCAACAACTTACCCGCACAAAATAGAATTGTGCTGTACAAACGTCCAGTTGGAAAGGCATTTCCTGCGAGGCGCTACGCAAAAATACAAAAGGCCGAACGCGTCGGCCTTCAGACAGGAGAAGAGAATTACAACAGACGGCGCGCCGCTTCCACCACGATTTTCACCGCATGGCTTTCAGTTTGTTTCATCGTCTCAGCATTCGGGATCTCTTGCTGGGTACGGTTAACGATAACGCCCGCCACCATACCAGCACGCAGGCCCTGGCTTGCACACATGGTCAGCAGAGTCGCAGATTCCATTTCATAGTTCATCACGCCCATCGCCTGCCACTCTTCCATAGAACCTTTAAAGTGACGGACTACGCGACCAGAGTAAGTATCGTAACGTTCCTGACCTGGATAGAAGGTATCAGAAGAAGCAGTCACGCCAACGTGAGTCGTCGCGCCAATGGATTTCGCTGCTTCAACCAGCGCAGTCGTACATTCGAAATCAGCGACAGCCGGGAACTCCAGCGGTGCGAAGTGCAGGCTCGCGCCATCCAGACGAACAGACGCCGTGGTAACCAGTACATCACCAACATTAATATGCGGCTGAATAGCGCCAGTTGTACCGATACGCAGGAAGGTGCGAATGCCCAGCTGTGCCAGTTCTTCAACGGCAATAGAAGTAGACGGGCCGCCGATACCGGTAGAGCAGACAATAACAGGTTTACCATCCAGCTCTGCACGCCAGGTGGTGAATTCGCGGTGAGATGCCAGCTTAACCGGCTTATCCATCAGCGCGGCGATCTTTTCCACACGATCCGGGTCGCCAGGGACGATGGCAAGCGTAGCCCCTTGTAAATCGTTTTTAGTGAGGCCGAGATGAAAAACATCAGACTTGGACATATACAACTCCTCTGTGAATCGGTTTAGTCAGAAGAAGCAAAAAGGTACTTTACCGAAGGGATTAAGATTTTTTCGTGATAGTCATCACTATGATGCAAATGTGTTGCATACATTTACTCATCAAAAGTGACTTAAATCACATAATTTACTCTTAAGTCAGTAAGGCCGCTTAAAAGATGAGCCATTTGAGGCAATGTGAATTGTTGCACGCTGACTATAGTTAACATTGCGCAAAATTTTTATAAGGGTACGGAGAATACCATGACAACAACACAACACTCTGGATTTGCACCTGCTGCATCCCCCCTCGCCTCGACCATCGTTCAGACTCCGGATGATGCGATTGTGGCAGGGTTCACCTCTATCCCTTCACAAGGGGATAACATGCCTGCTTATCATGCCCGTCCAAAACAGAGCGATGGCCCACTACCAGTGGTCATTGTAGTGCAGGAAATTTTTGGCGTGCATGAACATATCCGTGACATTTGTCGCCGTCTGGCGCTGGAGGGATATCTGGCTATCGCACCAGAACTCTACTTCCGCGAAGGTGATCCGAATGATTTCGCCGATATTCCCACGTTGCTAAGCGGTCTGGTAGCAAAAGTGCCTGACTCACAGGTGCTGGCCGATCTCGATCATGTCGCCAGTTGGGCGTCCCGCAACGGCGGCGATGTCCATCGTTTAATGATTACCGGATTTTGCTGGGGCGGACGTATCACCTGGTTGTATGCCGCGCACAACCCGCAGCTGAAAGCGGCAGTGGCGTGGTACGGCAAGCTGACAGGCGATAAGTCGCTGAATTCACCGAAACAACCTGTTGATATCGCAACCGATCTTAACGCGCCGGTTCTCGGCTTATATGGCGGTCAGGATAACAGCATTCCGCAGGAGAGCGTCGAAACCATGCGTCAGGCGCTGCGGGCAGCAAACGCGAAAGCGGAGATTATCGTGTACCCGGATGCCGGTCATGCATTTAACGCCGATTATCGCCCGAGCTATCATGCCGAGTCTGCGAAAGACGGTTGGCAGCGTATGCTGGAATGGTTTAAGCAGTATGGTGGGAAGAAGTCGCTGTAATGAGAAAAGACCGGGTGGTATTACCACCCGGTTTGGAGTTTATCCCCGACGCAAATTCTGTGCCGCCTGCACCATGTTCGCCAGTGCCGCGCGGGTTTCTGGCCAGCCGCGCGTTTTCAGGCCGCAGTCCGGGTTGACCCACAGGCGCTCTGCCGGAATGCGTTTTGCCGCTTTCTTCAGCAGGGCTTCAATCCATTCCACGCTCGGTACGTTTGGCGAGTGAATGTCATAGACGCCTGGACCGATTTCATTCGGATAATCAAACTCTTCGAATGACTCCAGCAACTCCATGTCGGAACGCGAGGTTTCGATAGTGATGACGTCAGCATCCAGCGCCGCAATCGAATCCATGATGTCGTTGAACTCGCAATAACACATGTGAGTGTGGATCTGCGTTTCATCCTTCGCCACGGCGGCGTTGATACGGAAAGCTTCCACGCCCCACTGGAGATATGCATCCCAGTCGCTGCGACGCAGCGGTAAACCTTCGCGCAGCGCCGGTTCATCAATCTGGATGATGCCAATTCCAGCGGCTTCCAGATCGGCCACTTCATCACGCAGCGCCAGCGCAATTTGTTTGGCAATGGTTTCACGGCTGACGTCTTCGCGCGGGAATGACCAGCAAAGAATGGTCACCGGGCCGGTCAGCATCCCTTTTACCGGTTTGTCGGTCAGCGATTGCGCATACTTCGCCCACTCCACGGTGATCGGTGCCGGGCGGCTAACGTCACCAATAACAATCGGTGGCTTCACGCAGCGGGAACCGTAGCTCTGTACCCAACCGTTTTGCGTAAAGACAAAACCGTCGAGGTGCTCACCAAAGTATTCCACCATGTCATTACGCTCAGCCTCACCATGCACCAGCACATCCAGTCCTAAACGTTCCTGCTCAACAATGGCCTGTTTGATATGTTCCGCAATACCCGTGCGGTAGTTGTTGGCGTCGAGATTGCCCTTTTTGAAATCCAGACGCAGGGTACGAATTTCTGTAGTTTGCGGGAAAGAGCCAATCGTGGTGGTCGGCCAGGCTGGCAGTTTAAAACGCGCACGCTGGGCTTCAGCACGCACTTCATAAACGTTCGCACGCTGGCTGTCCTGGGCGGTAATCGCCGCCAGACGCTTTTCTACCGCCGGATTATGTACGCGGGTAGAGTGACGACGCGCCTGAATCGGGGCGCTCCACTCTGCCAGAGCTGCCGTATCACCACTGTTCAGCGCATCGCGCAGTAGAGCCAGTTCATGACATTTTTGCAGGGCGAAGGCAAACCAGCTTTTCACTTCTGCATCAAGACGCGTTTCCACGCTCAGGTCGATAGGGCTATGCAGCAGCGAGCAGGAAGATGCCACCCACAAATCACGTTTGCCGACAATGTCTTTAATTTGTGCATATTTCTCGGTGAGATCGGCGCGCCAGACGTTACGACCATTGACCAGTCCGGCAGACAGCAGCCAGTCAGAAGGCAGGCGCTTGTGCAGTTCTGCTACATCATCTTTGCCATGAATGAGGTCGACATGCAGACCCTGAACAGGCAGCGCCGTAATCGTGTCGAGGTTTGGCGTTACACCTTCAAAATAGGTGGTCAGCAGCAGTTTCACCTGGCCCTGGAGCGCATCGTAAGCAGGTTTATATGCGTCCAGCCACGCCTGCGGCAGTTCCAGCACCAGCGCCGGTTCGTCAATCTGTACCCACTCAATACCGCGTTTTGCCAGTTCTGCCAGAACCTGCTGATAAACCGGCAGAATATCGTTCAGCAGGCTCAGGCGGTCAAACTGTTCACCTTTCACTTTCCCCAGCCACAGATAGGTAACCGGCCCCAGAAGCACAGGTTTCACCTTGTGACCCAACGCCAGCGCCTCGTCTACTTCATCCAGCAGCTGCGTCCAGGTCAGTTTGAACTGTTGGCCTTTAACGAATTCCGGCACCATGTAGTGATAGTTGGTGTTAAACCATTTGGTCATTTCTGCCGCCGCCGCAGGTTCACCTGTTGGCGCACGACCGCGACCAATACGGAACAGGGTGTCGATATCCACCGAACCGTCTTTATTCTGATGACGCGCCGGAACGTTACCCAGCAGCAGGCTGGTGGTCAGAACATGATCGTACCAGGCAAAATCGCCCACCGGCAGCAGGTCGATACCCGCCTGCTTTTGTTGATCCCAGTGACGAGCACGCAATTCACGCCCTACTGCCAGTAATTCTTCACGCGTGGAGTTCCCCGCCCAATAACTTTCTTGCGCTTTTTTCAGCTCGCGACGCAGGCCAACGCGAGGGAAACCGAGGGTGTGATTAAGAATTGTCATTATATGCCCCTTATGGAATTTTTAGTATTTAGCCGTCCAGATGTTTACACATCCATAATTGGCGGTTACTGTATATTCCTCAAGCGCAAATTATTCATGCCGAAGTGAAGGACTTTCATGATCGAAGTAAAACACCTGAAAACGCTACAAGCGTTGCGGAATTGCGGCTCGCTCGCAGCCGCTGCGGCGACGTTGCATCAGACGCAATCCGCCCTGTCTCACCAGTTTAGCGATCTGGAACAACGCCTTGGCTTCCGGCTATTTGTGCGTAAAAGCCAGCCGCTACGTTTTACGCCGCAGGGAGAAATCCTGTTGCAACTGGCAAACCAGGTGCTGCCGCAAATCAGCCAGGCACTGCAAGCCTGCAATGAACCGCAGCAAACGCGCCTGCGTATTGCCATTGAGTGCCATAGCTGTATTCAGTGGCTGACACCCGCGTTAGAAAATTTCCATAAGAACTGGCCGCAGGTCGAGATGGATTTTAAATCAGGCGTAACGTTTGACCCGCAGCCTGCGTTGCAGCAGGGCGAGCTGGATCTGGTGATGACCTCCGATATTCTGCCGCGCAGTGGCCTGCATTATTCGCCGATGTTCGATTATGAGGTGCGTCTGGTGTTAGCACCTGACCACCCACTGGCGGCGAAAACGCGAATCACGCCGGAAGATCTCGCCAGCGAGACGCTGTTGATTTATCCGGTGCAGCGCAGTCGACTGGATGTCTGGCGCCATTTTCTTCAGCCGGCAGGCGTCAGCCCGTCACTGAAAAGCGTCGATAACACCTTATTGTTGATTCAGATGGTTGCCGCGCGGATGGGTATTGCCGCTCTGCCGCATTGGGTGGTGGAGAGTTTTGAGCGCCAGGGTCTGGTGGTGACCAAAACCCTGGGCGAAGGCCTGTGGAGCCGACTATACGCCGCCGTGCGCGATGGCGAGCAGCGTCAGCCAGTGACAGAAGCGTTTATTCGCTCGGCACGCAATCACGCCTGCGATCATCTGCCGTTTGTAAAGAGCGCGGAGCGACCCACTTCCGATGCACCCACAGTGAGGCCAGGATCACCAGCGCGCCTGTGATAAATGTTGGCCAGTGCGGCTGTTGGTGCCAGATAGCCAGGTTAACCAGCAGCCCTGCCGGAACGTGCATATTATTCATAATGCCCAGCGTTCCGGCGTCCACCTGCGTCGCGCCGTAGTTCCACATAAAGTAGCCAATCCCGGAAGCCACCACGCCAAGAAACACCAGAATGCCCCATTGCAACGTGGTTTGCGGCATTTTCTGCGCATTTCCCAGCAAGAACCATGCAACCACCGCCACCAGGAACGCGCCAAGATAGAACCACGCAAAGGCGTTATGCTGCGGCATCGGGCGAGTTTCCATCAGGCGTTTGTAACCCACCATGCCAATCGCGAAAGTGATATTGGAGAGTTGCACCAGCAGCAGGCCAGTCCAGAAATGGTCAGTGACCTGATCGTAACGAATAATTCCGGCACCAATCACCGCCAGTAACGCGCTGAACGCATAACCCCAGCGCAGACGACGTCTGCTCATAATGTCATAAATCAGCGTGATGTAGAGCGGCGTCAGCACGGTAAACAGCAGCAGTTCAGAGACCGTCAGGTAGAGATAGGCACGAAAACTGAGCATATACATAATGCCAAGCTGCATCGCGCCCACCAGCATATACAGGCCAATGGTTTTCAGGCTATTGCCACGGGTACGCAGGAACGGCAGGAAAACGAGCGCCGCCAGCCCAACGCGTACCAGCACCGAAAAATAGCTGTCGACGTGCCCCGCAAGGTACTCGCCATAAAAGCTAAAGGAGAAGGCCCACAGAATCGTGGTGATGATAAGTAGCGCCACAATGGAAAACTCTTTGATTAACGAGTATCCATTGTAGCGAAGTATCAGGTTGACAACTGACCAAATAAAGAACGATTACGATAAATAGAGCTTACGCAGATAATGCGGCACCGCGTCTTCGGCGTTAGTGCCAATCACTTCCAGCTCCGGATGCAGATCTTTCAGGCGCTGGTGCGCACTGCCCATAATGCAGCCTTTCCCCGCCATCGACAGCATTTCGGCGTCGTTCATCCCGTCACCAAACGCAATGCAATCCTTCAGACTGTAGCCCAATTTCTTCGCCACCGCTTCCAGCGCATGACCTTTAGAAACGCCGCCAGCCATCACTTCCAGACAAGTCAAAGTAGAGAAACTGACGTTGACGCGATCGCCCCAGCGAGCATTGATTGCTTGCTCCAGCGGTAACAATTTTTCATGGGAGTCGCAGGTGAAGAACACTTTGCTGACGCCTTCCGGCTCCAGCAAACCCGGCTCATACAGCGCATATTTAAATACTGCTTCTTTAAAAAAGCGCATCTCCTCCGGACGGTGGCGATTCATAAACCATTCATCATCACGATAAACATTAGTAATGATGTCCGGGTTGTCGTTGACCACGCCAAACAGGTCGCTGGCAATGTCATGATCCAGGTTATGCGCGAAAATCAGATTGCCATCCAGATCGTGCACGCGCGCGCCATTGGAGGTAATCATGTAAGACTTAATCTCCAGATTATCGCGAATTTGCCCCACGTCGACGTGGTGGCGACCCGTCGCAAACACAAAGTTGATGCCACGCGCGGTGAGCAGTTTCAGGGTTTCTTTGGCGTAAGGGGATAACGTATGGTCGGGAGAAAGTAACGTACCATCTAAATCAGACGCAACAACCTGATACATAAGAAATTTAAACCTCTATAGAGCGATTTCCGCTGGGTGAGTTATGCCGGTTGAAAAATTCAACGATGGCGTGGAGCGCGACTGAGCGCATTGCGTCCTTTTCAAAAAGGATCTCATGGTACGCACCTTTAATTACCAGCGGTCGCTCCCCTTCTACAGGATGACCCGCTGCGGCGCGGAGTTCACAAAAACGGTCGTGCATACGGTTATCCACCACGCGTTCCTCTTCAGCCTGCAAGAGAAGCGTTGGCGTGGCGTCATCACCCGCACCGGCTAACACCTGTTCGCCGGCCAGAATACTTTCGCGTACCCAATGGTAGGTCGGCCCACCGACGCGAATCGTTGGGTCATCAGCATAGAAACGTAAATTACGTCGATATCGTTGCCTGCTGTGGGTCAGTACATTGATGGTAAACGGCAGCGCGCGCCAGCGCCCGGTGCCAATCGCATAGCCATCACGAAAACGTGGATGCGCTTCTGCCCAGTTAAGGATCTGCCGCGCCATAAATGATGGCATACGAATCACAATCCCAAACATTGGCGCAGTTAGCGCAATGGCATCGCACACACCAGGGTGACGTTGCAGAAACAGCGTGGAGATTGCACCGCCCATCGAGTGCGCCAGTATATAGCGTTTACGCCACGGACCAGGCTGAACTTCTTGTTGCCAGAACGCCGCCAGATCATCAACATAATCATTAAAGCGATTAACATGACCAAGATGCGGATCGGCTAACAGCCGACCGGAACGCCCCTGACCGCGATGGTCGATGATTAAGACATCAAACCCCAGATGGAACAGGTCGTAGGCCAGCTCCGCATACTTTACATAGCTCTCAATACGCCCCGGACAAATGACGACCACCCGATCATGTTGTTGAGCGTGAAAGCGGACAAAACGCACCGGAATGTCATCCACGCCGATAAACTCTGCTTCGTCCCGCTGACGCCAGAAGTCAGTCAGTGGCCCCATCGTAAAAGCAGCAAACGCTTTTTCTCTTGTTTCCCAGTCTTTTTGCTGCTGAAACATCGGGTAATCTGCCTCTTAAACCACGTAAAATCGTTTTTTTAAGCGTGCCTGACACAACGCTGCGACAGTAGCGTATTGTGGCACAAAAATAGACTATCCGGGAGATTCCCATGACCTTTGAATGGTGGTTCGCCTACTTACTGACATCGATCATTTTAAGCCTCTCGCCAGGCTCTGGCGCAATCAACACCATGACCACTTCGCTCAACCACGGTTATCGCGGCGCGGTGGCGTCTATTGCAGGGCTTCAGACCGGACTGGCGATTCATATTGTGCTGGTTGGCGTGGGTTTGGGGACACTATTTTCCCGCTCGGTTATTGCTTTTGAAGTGTTGAAGTGGGCAGGCGCGGCTTACCTGATTTGGCTGGGAATACAGCAGTGGCGCGCCGCTGGTGCAATTGATCTTAAATCGCTGACGCCTACCCAATCGCGCCGCCACCTGTTCCAGCGGTCAGTGTTTGTGAATCTTACTAATCCCAAAAGTATTGTGTTTCTGGCGGCGCTATTTCCGCAATTCATCATGCCGCAGCAACCGCAACTGATGCAGTATATTGTGCTCGGCGTCACCACTATTGTGGTCGATATTATTGTGATGATCGGTTACGCCACCCTCGCCCAACGAATCGCTCTCTGGATTAAAGGGCCGAAGCAGATGAAGGCGCTGAATAAGATATTCGGCTCGCTGTTTATGCTGGTGGGGGCGCTGTTGGCATCGGCAAGACATGCCTGAAAATAATGTCGGATGCGGCGTAAACGCCTTATCCGACCAACTCTGATGATGCGTCTGGCATCAACGCGAAATAATCAAATGAATGCCAAATCCGGCAAATAACGCTCCGGCAAAACCGTCGATCCACTTCGCCAGACGTTGATAACCCCTGCGCATTTGCGGTAGCGCAAACAGGCTGGCAACAACGGTAAACCACGCCAGCGTTTCGACAATAATCAGCGCGAAAATGCCCCAGCGTTCGGTGGTGCCGACGTTATCGCCGACAAACAGCGAGAACACCGAGCCAAAGTAGATAATCGCTTTCGGATTGGCGAGATTGGTCAGCAAGCCTTTCAGGAAACTGCGTCCGCTTTTCGCCAGTTCCACCTGTGGCGCAGGCGCAGAAACAGCCTCTTTTTTCAGCGCACCGCGCAGCATCTGGTAACCCATCCAGCAAAGATACAGACCACCGCCAACCATAATTAGCGTATGCAGCCAGGCCATTTTTTCGATAATCAGATGCAGGCCAAGCAGCGCGATTCCTGCCCAGACCATTACGCCGCAGGTAATGCCCAGCACGCCCATCATCGCTTCTTTACGGGAACGACTAACGGCGGTCTGAGAGACAAAAAAGAAATCGGGGCCGGGGCTCATAAGCGCCACAATGTGCACCATGGCAACGGTGAGAAATAACATCAACATACATTTGACTCGCGGGGAAAACGTTTACGGAATGTTCATCCTGGCACTTTTTTATGCCGTTGACTACTCTTCGTCATCGCCGTCGACATGAGCGCGGATCAGCGTCATAAACGGTTTACCAAAGCGTTCCAGCTTGCGCATCCCGACACCGTTTACACTCAACATTTCGCTGGCGGTAATCGGCATTTGCTCTGCCATCTCAATCAGTGTCGCATCGTTAAACACCACATACGGCGGAACATTGCTTTCATCGGCAATCGATTTACGTAGTTTGCGTAATTTGGCGAACAGTTTGCGATCATAATTGCCGCCGAAGGATTTCTGCATCGCTTTCGGTTTGAGTGCCACAATACGCGGCACGGCGAGTTGCAAAGAGGATTCGCCACGCAGCACCGGACGCGCGGCCTCTGTCAGTTGTAGCGCAGAATGCTGGGCGATATTTTGCGTCACCAGACCGAGGTGAATCAGTTGGCGGATCACGCTCACCCAGTGTTCATGACTTTTATCACGCCCCATGCCGTAAACTTTCAGTTTGTCATGGCCATAGTCGCGGATACGCTGATTATTAGCGCCGCGAATCACTTCCACCACATAGCCCATACCAAACCGCTGATTTACACGACCAATGGTAGAAAGCGCAATCTGCGCATCGGTTGAACCATCGTATTGTTTCGGCGGATCGAGGCAGATATCGCAGTTCCCACACGGTTCCTGACGCCCTTCGCCAAAGTAGTTCAGCAGTACCAGACGACGACAGGTTTGCGCTTCGGCAAACGCGCCCATCGCATTCAGTTTATGGCGCTCGATATCCTGTAGCTGCCCCTGCGGCTTTTCTTCCAGACAGCGGCGCAACCACGCCATATCTGCCGGATCGTAAAACAGCATCGCTTCTGCGGGCAGGCCGTCACGCCCGGCGCGACCTGTTTCCTGATAGTAGGATTCAATATTGCGCGGAATATCAAAGTGCACCACGAAGCGAACGTTAGGCTTATTGATTCCCATGCCGAAGGCCACGGTAGCCACCACGATTTGCAGGTCATCACGCTGGAATTTTTCCTGCACGTCGGCACGGACATCGTTTTCCAGCCCTGCGTGATACGCCGCTGCGCTAATACCCCGACTTTGCAGGCGCGCAGCGGTGTCTTCTACTTTCGCACGGCTATTGCAGTAAATAATCCCCGACTTACCGCGTTGTTCCTGAACGTAACGCATCAGTTGATCGAGTGGTTTAAATTTCTCCATCAACATGTAGCGAATATTCGGGCGGTCAAAACTACTGATTTGGATCAGCGGATCATTAAGCCCCAGCAGGCGCACGATATCTTGCCGCGTGGTGTCATCGGCAGTAGCGGTTAACGCCATAAACGGCAACGTCGGGAAACGCTGGCGCAACTGGCCGAGCGCGGCATATTCCGGGCGGAAATCGTGACCCCATTGGGAAATACAATGCGCTTCATCAACGGCTAATAAGACAGGATTCCAGTGCGCCAGATGCTCAAGGAAGTTATCCAGCATCAGGCGTTCCGGCGCGATATATAGCAGGCGAATTTGCCCGGTACGGCAGCCTGTCATCACTTCAAGCTGCTGCTCGCGGTTCTGCGTCGAGTTAAGGCACGCCGCCGCCACACCGTTGGCTTGCAGTTGATCCACCTGATCTTTCATCAACGAAATTAGCGGTGAAACAACGACAGTAAGACCGTTCAATAACAACGCAGGGATTTGATAGCACAGGGATTTTCCGCCGCCAGTTGGCATGACGACGAGGCAATCGCGACCGGAAAGTACGGTGTCGATAATTTCTTCCTGACCGGGGCGAAACTGTTGGTAGCCAAAGGTTTCTTGTAAAACCTGTTTAGCTCCGAACTCCAGATTCAACACTTCCGCCTGCGCCACATTCACCCCAATTGCCTGAAATAAAAACAGGCGCTATTTTCAGCGCCTGCGCAAGAAACTGCAATGCTTTTAGTTTCTGAGAGGGTAATACTGGATGCTGGATTCCAGATTTGCCAACCACTCAACCGTTCATCAAAACAAGTCGTTTAGCATAACCCCCACACCGACGCGGGTCTGGTTAAAGTTATAGTCGATGAGCGATTCGCCGTAACCGCTGTAGACTTGGGTATAAAGTCGCACATGTTTGGTGATCGGGTAACTTAAGCCTAACTCCGCACCACCGTAACCGGTGTTCCAGTTGTACTGTCCTTTCGCGCTCAATACGGCATCACCCAGGTGGTAGCCGATTTTAAGCTGGTAGTACCCCATATATTTGGTGATATCCGGGTTATCGTCTGTATTACCCACTACATACCACGGTTTGACTTCCACCAGCCAGTTGCCGTTTTCTGCCATCAGGCGGGTATAGATACGGTTCCAGCTACGGGACGTCGGGTCAGATCGCCCGTTTGAATCGTGGTTGTAGCCCATTTCCACATCGCGCAGTGTCCAGCCAGCAAAGCGGTAATCGGTAGCAAAACCGAGGAATAATTGCGGTTCGTAATTAGTTTCACGAAACGGCGATGACTCTTCGCTATTAGAAAGCTGCCACCAGGATTTCTGGGTGTAAGACGCACCCAGTACAGAGTTTGCTCCCAAAATCCCACGCCAAAGCGGAAACGCCAGACTTAACTGGAACTTTACTTCATCCTTACGCGCGTTTTCTGCCCAGTCGTAACTGGCAATCGCTTCTTTATTCAGATCGCTGGTCTGGGTATAGATGATGTAGTTGGTGTCATAAGGATAAAGGGTGAAAGGATTATCATGTTCCTGCAACATATTGGCGATAATACTACCGCGCACAACAGGCGCATCATGCACCTCTTTCACCGTTGCCTCTTGTGCATGTACCGCCAGCGGCAGCATATATACAGGCAACAACCAGCCCAGAAGAGTCCGCATCGGTCATGTTCTCCGTGACGAATTATTGATTAGGTGAATATTTCTGCAGGCTATTCTACATACTTAACTCAATTGCCGTTAGTTATCCCTTCCTAAAGTAGAAATCAACAACAAAGAAGCATAAAATCAACATTTCATTAACTATTAAAGTGTAAGGATGATATGTCTGCCGTACTGACTGCTGAACAAGCCCTGAAATTAGTGGGTGAAATGTTTGTCTATCACATGCCGTTTAACCGGGCATTGGGGATGGAACTGGAGCGTTACGAAAAAGAATTTGCGCAGCTGGCCTTTAATAATCAGCCAATGATGGTCGGTAACTGGGCGCAAAGTATTTTGCACGGCGGGGTGATTGCGTCGGCGCTGGATGTCGCCGCTGGCCTGGTATGTGTAGGCAGCACTTTAACGCGTCACGAAACCATTAATGAAGATGAACTGCGCCAGCGGCTATCGCGGATGGGAACCATAGATCTTCGCGTCGATTATCTGCGTCCAGGCCGGGGTGAGCGTTTTACAGCCACCAGTAGCCTGTTACGTGCGGGTAATAAAGTCGCCGTCGCCCGTGTCGAACTGCACAATGAAGAACAGCTTTATATTGCCAGTGCTACCGCCACCTATATGGTAGGTTGAAAATCTAAAAGCAGGTAAACTGCTTAAACTGATGACAAACGCAAATTGCCTGATGCGCTACGCTTATCTGGTCTACCAGAGAAATGCAATGTATTGAATTTGCATTCTTTTGTAGGTTGGGTAAGGCATGAACAAAGCGCACTTTGTCAGCCATCTGAGCAGGTAAACTGCAATTAACAACAAAAAATGAGTTTTCCAATGGATACAAAACAAACGCGGCAGGGCGTATTACTCGCTCTTGCCGCTTATTTTATTTGGGGTATTGCACCTGCGTACTTCAAACTGATTTATTACGTACCTGCTGATGAGATCCTGACGCATCGTGTAATCTGGTCGTTTTTCTTTATGGTGGTGTTGATGAGCATCAGCCGCCAGTGGTCCTATTTAAAAACCCTGATTCAGACGCCGAAGAAAATATTTATGCTGGCAGTCTCTGCTGTGCTAATTGGTGGCAACTGGTTACTGTTTATCTGGGCAGTGAACAATCACCATATGCTGGAGGCCAGCCTTGGATACTTTATTAATCCACTGGTGAATATATTGCTGGGGATGATTTTCCTCGGCGAGCGATTCCGCCGGATGCAATGGCTGGCAGTGATTCTGGCGATTTGTGGTGTGCTGGTCCAGCTCTGGACTTTTGGTTCGCTGCCAATCATCGCGCTGGGACTGGCATTTAGTTTTGCCTTCTACGGCCTGGTGCGCAAGAAGATTGCGGTAGAAGCACAAACCGGCATGTTAATTGAAACCATGTGGTTGCTGCCCGTGGCGGCGATTTACCTGTTTGCTATTGCCGACAGCTCAACCAGCCATATGGGGCAAAACCCGATGTCGCTAAATTTACTGCTGATCGCCGCCGGTATTGTCACTACCGTACCGCTGTTGTGTTTTACCGCCGCCGCCACGCGCCTGCGTCTCTCAACGTTAGGCTTTTTCCAGTATATTGGCCCGACGCTGATGTTCCTGCTGGCTGTGACGTTTTATGGTGAAAAACCGGGTGCCGATAAGATGGTGACTTTCGCCTTTATTTGGGTGGCGCTGGCAATTTTTGTGATGGATGCAATTTATACGCAGCGTAGAACGTCCAAATAAAAAATAAATATATTCTGAAAAAATATGCCGACTCTTGCATGAGAGTGGGCATATTGCCATGCTGACAGGAGACTCACACAAGGATGTAAAATTTATGTTGCGTATATTTATCCCAACATCTAACGGTAAGATTTCCAGACGTCGTTATATATTTTCATTTATTTTAATAAATTTCATTTTTGCCTTTCTTATTATCTTTTTTAACGATGGGGACGCAGGTTTTCTTGTTATTGTCTCTACCATCGCACTCCATTATCTCGTCATCAACATGAATTGCCAACGACTCCGTGATAGTGGTTTCATATATATAAAAACTTATGTTTTTGGTACATTAGCAGTATATATCATCTCTATCATCACAATGATAGCCGAACATTTTGATTGTTCAGGCAATGGTTCGATGATTTTTTTGATTTGTTATTTTTCCACTTTCAGTATGCTAATGCTTGCACCTACTGATTCATCAAAACAATAGTTATGGAGTATTTATGAGTAAGGAATATATGAACGATGGTTCATTAAGTGAAAAATGGAAATACCGATTTAACTTTTATGATCAACATGGCTTTCCTGGATTCTGGGGGGCAACACCAGAATATAAAGCAGCATTTAAAACATTAAAAGTAAGACAACGATTAACTATTCAAATGAATTTCATTGCTTTCTTCTGTTCCTGGATCTATTTATTTGTTCTGGGATTATGGAAAAAAGCAATTATAGTTCTATTACCTGGCATTCTATCTCTATTTGTTGGTGCACTAATTGGCGTTAACATTCTGGGAATTGCCGTAGCAGCCTATGTTGCTGTTAACACGAACAAATGGTTTTATGAGAAAGAGGTAAAAGGGTTAAATACCTGGAGCCTTTGAATAATAGGTGACTTAGCCAGGCTAAGCCACCGCCTTCTTTTTACAGCCAGTTCTTGCGCTTAAAGTACAGATACGGTGCCAGGCCCGCGAGGATCATAAAGATAATCGCGCCTGGGTAGCCGAAGCTCCACTTCAGTTCCGGCATAAACTCAAAGTTCATCCCGTAGCTGGAAGCGACCAGTGTTGGCGGCAGGAACACGACGGATACCACCGAGAAGATTTTGATGATGCGGTTCTGCTCGATGTTGATAAAGCCCATCGCCGCCTGCATCAGGAAGTTTACCTTCTGGAACAGGGATTCGTTATGCGGCAGCAGGGATTCGATATCTCGCAGAATTTCACGCGCCTGCTCCAGTTGCCCACCAGGTAAACGCGCCTTGCGCACCAGGAAGTTGAGCGCGCGCTGGGTATCCATCAGACACAGACGAACTTTCCAGCCGATATCTTCCAGTTCCGCCAGCGTGGAGAGCGCCTCGTCGTACTCATCGCCCTGATGCCCCTCCATAATTACCCGGCTCAACTGCTCCAGATCGCTGTAGATGTTTTCAATTTCATCCGCCAGCTGTTCGATTTTGGTTTCGAACAGATCCAGCAGCAGCTCGTAGGCGTTACCGTCAACCATTGACTGGCTACGGGCGCGCATACGATACAGACGGAATGCAGGCAGCTCGCGCTCACGCAGGGTAAACAGGCGACCATCGCGGATAGTAAATGCCACAGTGGAGTTACCGGCGTGATCTTCCGCATCTTCAAAGAAGAAGAAGGAGTGAATATGCAGGCCATCATCGTCTTCAAAGAAACGCGCCGATGCTTCGATGTCTTCCAGTTCCGGGCGAGTTGCCAGGCTCTGACCAAGTTCAGATTGTACGCGCAGTCGCTCGTCGTCATCCGGTTCGACAAGATCAATCCATACTGCATCTACAAGGGGTTGTGACTCTTCGACTTCCAGCCGGGTCAGTCGGTTATTTTCCAGTTGAAATGCGCTCAGCATGACCGGGACTCCCAATGCTTAAAATATCGGACAGTTCGGTGGGCACACAGAAACAAATTGGGTTTCAGACCATTAAACAGCCTGACTCAGCGCGACGGGAAAAATTGAGGTCGCTGACAACCGCTAAGGCTATCAGCAAAAAGGGATAGCCTTAGGAGTTGATCCTGGATGACAGGATAATGAGCCAGTATCTACTGGGTGTGTCCAAGGCGAATGTCCTCTTAGAGTGATCGTGCGCGCATGTTACGCCAGCAAAATTTTGCCGTCAACACGCAACGGAACACCACAGAACAATAGTTGAACTTCGCTCTTTTTGGTACTCGTCAAGGTCGCTAACAGGATAAAAAAATCCCACATCCAGGACCTATAATGGCGCATCGGCTACTCATTGGTAAAGGAATGATCACCTTGAATCTCAAACGGATTTTTCTCACCCTCACCTTACTTCCCTTGTTTGCTGTTGCCGCTGATGATTGCGCACTCTCAGATCCGACGCTCACCGTACAGGCGTATACCGTTAATCCTCAAACAGAGCGGGTGAAAATGTACTGGCAAAAAGCCAATGGCGAAGCGTGGGGAACGTTACATGCTCTGCTGGCGGATATGAATAGTCAGGGTCAGGTGCAGATGGCGATGAACGGCGGCATCTATGATGAAAGCTATGCGCCGCTTGGTTTGTACATCGAAAACGGTCAGCAGAAGGTGGCGCTAAATCTCGCCTCAGGGGAGGGGAACTTCTTTATCCGTCCTGGCGGCGTGTTTTATGTCGCGGGAGATAAAGCCGCTATCGTTCCGCTGCAGGCATTTAAAGCCAGTAAAGAGATTCAGTTCGCAGTGCAGTCAGGACCAATGTTGTTAGAAAACGGGGTCATAAATACACGTATTCACCCGAATGTTGCCTCGCGCAAAATTCGTAATGGAGTAGGGATTAATAAACAAGGGAACGCCGTGTTTTTGTTGAGCCAGCAGGCGACAAATTTTTATGATTTTGCCTGTTATGCCAAAGCGAAACTGGACGTAGAGCAGCTGCTTTATCTTGATGGCACGATTTCACATATGTATATGAAAGGCGGGGCAATCCCGTGGCAACGCTATCCTTTTGTCACCATGATTTCCGTCGAGCGGAAAGGTTAGAATGATAGTTTTGTGTCAGATACTTAATATGGTGCTGATGCCGGATGCGGCGTAAACGCCTTATCCGGCCTACCGGGTGCAATTCTCGTAGGCCGGATAAGGTGCGCAGCACCGCATCCGGCAACGTAATCGTAAATTACACCGTCTCCAGCCGGGCGTAAGCCGCTACCAGCCATTTAATACCCTGGCCCTGGAATGCCACCTGCAAACGACTATGTTCGCCGCTACCTTCCATATTAACGATAGTTCCTTCACCGAACTTGGCGTGACGCACGCGCTGACCGAGCTTGTAGCCGCTGTCGTTCTCAACCATCGGCGTACCCATGCGCTGATGGCTAACCGGGCGGCTTACCGTGGCGCGCAGGCGCACCTCTTCCACACACTCTTCCGGCAGCTCGCCAATAAATCGCGACGGGCGATGGTAAACTTCTTTGCCGTACAGGCGGCGGGTTTCCGCGTAGGTCAGCGTCAGTTTCTGCATCGCACGGGTTACACCAACGTAGGCCAGACGGCGTTCTTCTTCCAGACGCCCGCCTTCATCCAGCGACATCTGGCTTGGGAACATGCCCTCTTCCATACCGACAATAAACACCTGCGGGAACTCCAGGCCTTTTGCCGAGTGTAGCGTCATCAGCTGTACCGCATCCTGCCAGGTATCCGCCTGCCCTTCACCTGCTTCGAGCGCCGCATGGGAGAGGAACGCCTGTAGCGGCATTAAATCTTCGTCTTCTTCGTTGTAGCTGAACTGGCGCGTTGCCGTCACCAGTTCCTCTAAGTTTTCGATACGCGTCTGGCCTTTTTCGCCTTTCTCCTGCTCGTACATGGTGCGCAGGCCGGAGTCTTTAATTACCCGGTCAGTCTGTACATGCAGCGGCATATCGGCGGTTTCTTGCGCTAAGGCGTCGATCAGTTCCATAAACCGCTGTAAGGCGCTGGCAGCACGTCCGGCGAGGGCTTTTTCCTGCAACAGTTCACGACATGCCTGCCAGAGTGTTAACTGGCGATCGCGCGATGTCTGACGTACCACGTCCAGCGTCCGGTCACCAATACCCCGTGTTGGCGTATTGACCACGCGCTCAAACGCCGCGTCATCGTTGCGGTTGGCGATCAGGCGCAGATACGAGAGCGCATCTTTGATTTCCTGACGTTCGAAGAAACGCATACCGCCATAAATACGATACGGCATACTGGCCTGCAATAAGGCTTCTTCCAGTACACGCGACTGGGCGTTGCTACGGTAGAGAATGGCGCACTCAGCGAGCGCCCCGCCGTTGTCCTGCCAGGTTTTGATGCGGTTAACCACAAAACGCGCTTCGTCGAGTTCGTTAAAGGCGCAATAGAGGGAAATAGGCTCACCGTCCGCGCCATCGGTCCACAGTTTTTTACCCAGACGCCCGTTGTTGTTTTCAATCAGGGCGTTGGCGGCGCTCAGAATGTTGCTGGTTGAGCGGTAGTTCTGCTCCAGACGAATAGTTTCGGCACCGGGGAAATCATTGAGGAAACGCTGAATATTCTCGACCTGCGCCCCACGCCAGCCATAGATTGACTGGTCGTCATCACCAACAATCATCACTTTGCCGGTATCGCCCGCCAGCAGGCGAATCCACGCGTACTGAATGTTGTTGGTATCCTGGAATTCGTCCACCAGAATGTTGGTAAAACGTTCGCGATAGTGCTGAAGGATATGTGGCTTGTTAAGCCACAACTCATGCGCGCGTAGCAATAGTTCGGCGAAGTCCACCAGGCCTGCGCGGTCACACGCTTCCTGATACGCCTGATAAACCTTCTGCCAGGTCTGCTCCACCGGATTACCGTAGCTTTGAATATGATGCGGGCGCAGCCCTTCATCTTTCTGGCTGTTGATGTACCACATTGCCTGACGCGGCGGCCACTGCTTCTCATCGAGGTTCATCGCCTTGATCAAACGCTTAAGCAGACGCAATTGGTCTTCGCTATCGAGGATCTGAAAATCCTGCGGCAGATTAGCGTCCATATGATGCGCACGTAGCAGTCGGTGCGCCAGCCCGTGGAAAGTACCGACCCACATGCCGCCCTGGCTGGTGCCCATCAGTTGCCCGATACGATGACGCATTTCCGCCGCCGCTTTGTTAGTAAACGTCACCGCCATAATCGAGTACGGCGAGCAGTTTTCCACGCTCATCAGCCAGGCAATACGATGCACCAGTACGCGCGTCTTACCACTGCCCGCGCCCGCCAGCACCAGAAGATTGCTGCGTGGCGCGGCCACCGCTTCGCGCTGTTTGTCATTAAGGCTTTCGAGCAGGTAAGAAACGTCCATTGGCACCGCCGCGTAAAAATAGGTTGGGCGGAGAAGCGCAACGCCCTCCGCCAAAAAGCTGGGTATATATACAGATTTGCTGATTATATCAGCGAGGTCAGAGATGCCAACCGGGAAATTTCCAGATGCGGGAGTAAACGGCTGTCCCAGGTTTGCATCAGGCAGCCATTTTCCGGCCTGATCCAACAGGCCTGCATTCCGCTGCGGATCGCCCCACCCACGTCGGTGGTAAGATCGTCACCTACATGTAAGATCTCGCCGATCGGCACATTGAGTTTTTCTGCCGCCAGAAAGTACATATCGCTGAACGGTTTCGAGCGCCCGTGCGGGCCAGCGCGCAGCACAAACTCAAAGTAGTCGCCCAGACCAAACAGTTCCGGCTGCGCGTTACCGTTGGTGATCGCTACCAGCGGCCATTTCTTCGCCAGCTGTTTTAAGGTGTCGTGGGTTTGCTGCGGAACATCGATTCGGCTGCGCCATTTGGCAAAGTTGATCATCGCCGCGTGTGCGCCTGCGCTGGCTTCTTCCGCGCTCAGCCCGGCGTCAAGCATCGCTTGTTCAATCGAGCGAAAACGCCAGCGCGTCACGTCGTGATAAATCTCGGGTTCCGCTTCCCGTACCACCTGGCGCAGACGTTGCAGATCTTCATTCTGGAAGCTGCGCAGCGCCGGATGATAATTTTGCACAAAAGTCAGCGCCTCCCGCTCGGTGCGCAAAATCACCGGACGGTTGTCGTAAAGGGTATCATCCAGGTCAAAGGTGAGCGCCGAGATGCGCCCCAAAGGCCGGTAAAAACGCATTATTTCCCCCGTTTGGCGCGTGGATGCGCCGCATCATACACCGAGGCAAGGTGTTGAAAATCAAGATGAGTATAGATTTGTGTGGTTGAGAGATTGGCATGACCCAACAGCTCTTGCACACCACGCAGATCACCACTCGACTCCAGCATATGCGTGGCGAATGAGTGACGTAATTTATGCGGGTGAACGTGATTATTCAGCCCCTGTTTTATGCCCCATTCGGCAAAGCGTTTCTGCACATTACGCGCGGAGATACGCTTGCCCAGTTTCGACAGGAAAAGCGCGTCGTCTTCGCTACCAAACAGGTCACGCAAATCAAGCCAGTGCTCAATCCACGCTACGGCGTTGCGACCAATCGGCAGGCGGCGCTCTTTGCTGCCTTTCCCCATCACCCACACTTCGCCGGACTCCAGGTCGAGGTGTTTGATATCCAACCCCACCAGTTCGGACAGACGCAGACCCGCGCCGTACATCACTTCCAGCATCGCCCGGTCGCGTACAGCGAGGGGATCGTTAATATCAATATCCAGCAGCCGATTCATATCATCGACATCGATATTTTTCGGCAGATGACGCGGCGCTTTCGGTGCCGAAACACCTTTCGCCGGGTTAGCTTTGAGTTCGTTCTGGCTGACCAGCCAGTCAAAAAAGCTACGTAGCGCGGAAAGCCGTAATGCGAGGCTTGCCGCGCCCAGCCCCTTACGGCGACTGCGTACAGCAAAATTGCGCACCATCGTCACATCACATTGCTGCCAGCTTTGCAGGCCGTTTTCACTGGCAAAATCAATGATCGCCTCAAGCTGGCGCTGGTAGTTAACCAGGGTAATTGGGCTAAGCTGACGCTCTACGCCGAGATAACGTAGGTAGCGTTCCACATCGGTATGTAAATCGGTCATACGCGTTCAATCCAACGCTCCAGAAGCTCCGGCATCATCAGCGCAATTTCATGGAGTAACTGCGTTCCCTGCCCTTGTTGATAATGGTTGGCATCGCGACTGGTGAACAGCACCACACCAAGATCAGCATCACTTCCCAGCATCGACATCGCCACCGACCCCACCGCTTTCGCTTCCGGCAGCACCACCAGCAGTTCCGGCCCGTTAAGCGGCCCCAGATAATGCTGTTCCTGCCCCAGACGCTGAATACGCAGCGGTTCGAAAGCCTGACGGCTTAATGCCAGATGGGTATGGTTCGACGGCGCACCTAAACGCCAGCGATCCGGAAACAGGCGCACACTCGCGCCAGCCAGGCCGAGATCGCGAGCCCAGCGGTGAAAGCGCATTAGCATATCGTCGAGGCTGCTGGCGGCAGTAAGAGTGCGCTGCAAATAGAGTAAGCGATAAAACAGGCCTTCGTTAGCGATAGCCTGTTCCATCAACAGCGCCATGTTCTCTTCCAGAACATGAATATGGTTACGCGCGCGAGCCATATGCCATTCGACGAGTGAAACGGTGCCACGTACCGGATGCGGCACACGAATTGACTCTACTGCGTGCGCATTGCGGATAAAAAACTCAGGATTTTTAATCAGATAATCGACAACCGCCCGGTCATCAAGCTCCGTGAGTGTTTCCTGTAGTTCTTCCCCTGGTTGCTTCATAGATGAATAAATCCGTCGTAAACATGTACTGCCGGACCCGTCATATATAACGGATGACCCGGACCTTTCCAGGCAATATCAAGGCGACCGCCAGGGAGTTCCACACGAACTTCTTCGGCCAGCAAACCTTGCTGAATCCCTACCGCTACCGCCGCACACGCGCCGCTGCCGCAGGCCTGGGTTTCTCCTGCACCACGTTCATAGACACGTAAACGAATATGCTCGCGCTTAACCACTTGCATAAAACCGATGTTGGCACGTTCCGGGAAACGTTCGTGGCTTTCCAGAACAGGCCCCAGTGTTTCTACCGCCGCAGTATCGACATCATCGACCTGAATCACGCAGTGCGGATTTCCCATCGACACCACGCCGCACAAGATTGTCTGCTCGGCGGCGCGCATGATATAGGTCTTTTCCGCTTTGTTGGCGCGAAATGGCACGGCGGAAGGTTCGAAATTTGGTTCCCCCATATTTACCCGTACCAGATCGTCATCAGTGACGGTCAGTACCATCCGACCATTGGCAGTGCTGACGCGAATATCGCGCTTATTGGTCAGCCCTTTCAGGCGTACAAAGCGGGCAAAGCAGCGTGCACCGTTGCCACACTGCGCCACTTCACTACCGTCAGCATTGAAAATGCGATAGTGGAAATCCAGTTCTGGATCGTACGGCGGCTCGACCACCAGTAGCTGATCAAAACCCACACCCAGGTGCCGATCCGCCAGGCGACGAATCAGATCCGGTGAAAAAAAGACATTCTGCGTTACCGCGTCGACGACCATAAAATCGTTGCCAAGGCCATGCATTTTCGAGAACTGCATCATTTACTCCAATCACGCGGGTACAGAAACTGACTTTTAGTAATTCACCTGAGATGGGCCATCGCCAGTGGCGCGGTCGTTTTTATCCGGCAACGTGGATTGTGTTTGCGTATCTACCGGTTTAGTCGGCGGTGGCGCATTTTTATCTGCGGGCGGGAAATAGAGCGGACCTTTCAAACCGCAGCCCGTCAGGCTGAAAAGAGTAAGTAATACAGTGAGTGCTTTAAACACGTTTTTCATTATGGATTGCCTGTAAAGTTCATCGCTTTCTGCTTTCTATCATCGCAGGAGAAGACGTAAAAGCAAGCGTTTAGCGACTCTTTATGAAGTCTGAAAAGTGAGGAATTGCTGCGAGTATAACGCTTACAAGAGAGGATTTATGTTTTGCTGGTAGTTTCGTGATCGGCACCTCGCGCCAGGATGGCTTTATGCACTATCGCAATGTTTATACCTGGACCGATACAGAGGTAAGGGTTACACCCTCCCCCTGCCCGGCGAAAACACACGTCAGAGAGGAAGATGTGCGTGAAATTCAAAACAGAGACATTATTATTCCGATGACGGAGGAATCATGCCGGAACGCAGCAGCAGACGGGCAAACTTTGATGCCCTGACGCCAGGCCGCTATACTGCCGCCATCACGTAAAAACAGGATACAACAATGAACGACAGTGAATTTCATCGCCTGGCTGACCAACTGTGGCTAACCATTGAAGAACACCTGGACGACTGGGATGGCGACAGCGATATCGACTGCGAAATCAACGGCGGCGTACTGACCATTACCTTTGAAAACGGCAGCAAAATCATTATCAACCGCCAGGAACCGCTGCACCAGGTATGGCTGGCAACCAAACAGGGCGGCTACCACTTTGATCTGAAAGGCGACGAATGGATTTGCGATCGCAGTGGCGAAACCTTCTGGGATTTGCTGGAACAGGCGGCGACGCAGCAGGCGGGAGAGAGGGTGAGCTTCCGTTAAGGTTTCATGCCGGATAAGCCTCGCTTTCCGGCATACCCATCACGAAAAATACTGCTGTAACAGCGGCGTGTCATTATCCTGATTGGCTGGCGGCATGTTGCCGATAGATTTGGTACGGAACGGAATGACCTGTTCGCGACCATCGACCTTCACAATCTGATAGAACTGCGGCAGGTTGAAGTTGATGAAACTGGAGCCGTAAGTGAAACGGTCGTGCGATGACGAGTAGAAACGGCTGACGTCACGCACCAGCTCCTCTTTGCTACCTTCGCAGTGGTGATACACCTCAACCCGATTGCTTTCATCGAGAATATAGATATTAAAGCCGTTCTCATCGTGCGTTTCTTCGAAGAAGAACTGGATGATCCCTTCGCTGGCAAAGCCATCCACTACTGCCGGTAATTTGACGTGATTGGTCTCAACCTGCACTGACAAACCATGCAGTTTGTTATGCGAGATCGCGCCATAAAACTCGATAGCATTTTCCAGTTTCTGCACAGACACATTCAGGCGTTCGAAGAACAAGCCCCAGGTTTGACCAGAAACGCGCAGCGCCTTGAAGCGCCCGGTTTCCTGGCGAGTGCTGGAAAGACGCAGTTCGATACACTCAGAAACCAGTTGTTGCACGCGAGTACGGATTAATCCGCGCAGATGCTGACTGTAGCAGAAGACTTCTACGCTATCAGGCGGCGCGGCGTCCTGATGCATTTTGCCAAGAATCGTTTTCAGGGCTTCAATCATCGACTGCTCGCCGTTGAAATGTAGCGTACGCACTTCATTCCACGAGTTGCGATACAACAGATCAACACTACCCACCAGGCATTTTTGTTCTTCGCCAAAGCTGAAGACATCCAGCTTACGGAAATCGAAATGTACTACCTGATTACGAAACGCTGTCGTCGGGTCATATTCCAGGTTGACGATAATCGCCAGATGGCGGATCTCACAAGGACTGTAGAGCGCCTTCGGCGTCGGCGCAGGTAAGCGCAACGGGAAATGGTGCGACACATCAGCCACCATCTCTTGCAACTTAGGCAGATCGACAATGCCGTTGCCTTTAATAAACAGATGCGTTCGTGATGTCAGCAAGCCATTAAACCACGCCCAGGCCACCAGCTTATTCAGATAGCGGTTATATTCCAGCGGCTGATGGCTGATGATCGACTCGATTGTCGGCGCACGATTATACAGATACCAGCCAGAACGATTAGCGCGGCCCGGCGGTACATAAATAAAGGTCAGGTTTGGCTCGGAAAGATCCGGTGAAATCTGCGGGTTTACCAGCGTCACTTTCCCCGGTAATGCTTCAAACGCAGCGTACAGTTTACGCGTCAGCACGCCGATATCCTGCGGGCTGGCGGAAACGCTAAGATTATTGCGACGGGCAAAGCGGATCAGATTACGGTAGCTCTGCATCATTGCATCAAGCAACTCGTTGTGCGCTTCACGCACCTGATCAATCTTCCAGTTGGCGCGATTATCGAGCATCGCCAGACGGGCTTCGTCCCATCCCCACTCTTTTACCAGTTGGCTTAAGACTTCCCGACGCCAGCCTACGCAAGCGCGCTCGCGGCTGAGTTTTTCGCACACTTTTAAATAGAAGCAGCGGCGCACTAAATCCAGACGGGTGAAATCTTCAATTGCCGTCAAATATTCAGTAACGCGTTCCAGCATCATGCAGTACGGATCGAGACCAAATGACACTATCTCGCCGTCGTGCAAACGCTGTTTGATATCTTTCGCCAGCAGGCGTGGGTCTGGATATTCCCAGGAATAAGCTTCCAGCAATAGTGTTTTCAGCACCGCTTTGTACGGAGAATCGATACTTTTGTAGAGTTGCCAAAGGCTGGCACCAAAGTACTCTTCAGCGGAAAGCGAGCTTAAGCCACCGAGATCCAGCCATTCATTTGGCGTTAATACACCCTGCGCGTAGAGCGTCATTACGTAGTCATCGTAATGCTCCTCTTCGTCGCACGGCACCATATTCCACAGAATACGCTTACCGGCGAGACGCACGGCGGTACGATAAAATTCGTCAAGCAGCAGTATATGCTGGGTAGAGCCACAATCTTCCCCCCCCAGACTGCCACTTTCATTATGGCGGAAACGGTTTTCATCAATCAGGAAGAAGCTGACTTCCACGCCCAGCGAGGCGGCCCAGCTTTCCAGCAGACTGCATTTACGTTGTAGTAACTGGCGCTCTTCGCTATCGAGCCAGGATTGATGGCAGACCCAGATATCCAGATCGGAGGAACAGCTTTGCCCTATAGACGAGGTGCTGCCCATGGTGTATACGCCAGTAATCGGAAGCTCGCCTTTTGGCGGGTCCTGTACTGACATTCCACGATACAGTTCCAGTTCGTTCAGGTAGTGGCGTTGGGTTTCATCAGGCGTGTAAAGGCAAATGCCCCTGGGAACATTACCATCAAGGTAACCCGGCATTAGCGGATGGTGATAGTGCAACAATGTCGGCAGCAGACTGTAGACCTGTTGGAATGCAGGCCCCATAGCAGCAAGCGCGCGATCCACGCGCAATTGATTTATGGCATCCAGTCTCTGTTTCAGAGTCTCAATATAGAGGTACAAGACGTATCGCCTGATTTGCTACCCGTCATGTCTGTGATTCCGCCAACATCAACGGAAACACGCGGCATTCGGGATATTTCGTATGTCAAAGGTAACCGTACCACTTTCCGCGCCTGGTTTTTTTAGTTTCACGACGAAAAAATGGTCTAAAACGTGATCAATTTAACACCTTGCCGGTTGACCGTAAAGAAAGATGCGCTACATACAAGTGTAGCACCGTTTATTCTCTGTAAATTCCTTATTACGACGGCTTGAAGCGCCTGTCAGGAACCACCGTCTGGCTACATTTTACGTTTTACACAGGCATCGACGTTTCACCACAACACTGACATCGCTCCGGCAAGGATGTTAGGATGGACCATGGATGATAATGACGGTAACAAGCATGTTAGACAATGTTTTAAGAATTGCCACACGCCAAAGCCCACTTGCACTCTGGCAGGCACATTATGTCAAAGACAAGTTGATGGCGAGCCATCCAGGGCTGGTGGTTGAACTGGTGCCGATGGTGACGCGCGGCGATGTGATTCTTGATACGCCACTGGCGAAGGTTGGCGGAAAAGGCTTATTTGTGAAAGAGCTGGAGGTCGCGCTCCTGGAAAACCGTGCCGATATCGCCGTGCATTCGATGAAAGATGTGCCGGTTGAATTTCCGCAAGGTCTGGGGCTGGTCACCATTTGCGAGCGCGAAGATCCTCGCGATGCCTTTGTTTCCAATAACTATGACAGTCTGGATGCGTTACCCGCAGGCAGCATCGTCGGTACTTCCAGCTTACGCCGCCAGTGCCAACTGGCTGAACGCCGTCCGGATCTCATTATCCGTTCTCTGCGCGGCAATGTCGGTACTCGTCTGAGTAAACTGGATAATGGCGAATACGATGCCATTATTCTTGCTGTGGCTGGCTTAAAACGTTTAGGGCTGGAGTCTCGCATTCGTGCTGCGCTGCCGCCTGAAGTTTCTCTTCCAGCAGTAGGACAAGGTGCAGTAGGCATTGAATGCCGCCTGGATGATTCGCGCACCCGCGAGGTACTCGCCGCGCTGAATCACCACGAAACGGCGCTGCGCGTCACCGCCGAACGTGCCATGAATACCCGCCTCGAAGGCGGTTGTCAGGTGCCGATTGGTAGCTATGCCGAACTTATCAATGGCGAAATCTGGCTGCGTGCGCTGGTTGGCGCACCGGACGGTTCGCAGATTATTCGCGGTGAGCGCCGTGGCTCGCCGCAGGCTGCCGAGCAAATGGGCATTTCGCTGGCGGAAGAGCTACTGAATAACGGCGCGCGCGAGATCCTCGCCGAAGTTTACAGCGGAGATGCGCCAGCATGAGTATCCTGGTCACCCGCCCATCTCCCGCAGGAGAAGAGTTAGTGAGCCGTCTGCGCGCACTGGGACAGGTGGCCTGGCATTTTCCGCTGATTGAGTTTTCTCCGGGTCGGCAACTGCCACAACTTGCCGACCAGCTGGCGGCACTGAGCGAAGGAGATCTACTATTTGCCCTTTCGCAACATGCCGTTGCTTTTGCACAGTCGCAACTGCATCAGCAAGGTCTCCAGTGGCCCGCCCTACCCGCTTATTTCGCCATTGGTCGCACTACTGCACTGGCGCTGCATACCGTGAGCAGACACGAAGTTCGTTATCCGCAGGATCGGGAAATCAGCGAAGTCTTGCTACAATTACCTGAATTACAAAATATTGCAGGCAAACGTGCGCTAATTTTACGTGGCAACGGCGGTCGTGAGCTGATCGGGGACACCCTGACGGCACGCGGTGCTGAAGTCATTTTTTGCGAATGTTATCAACGATGCGCCATTCATTACGATGGTGCAGAAGAAGCGATGCGCTGGCAAACTCGCGAAGTGACAACGATCGTTGTTACCAGCGGTGAAATGCTGCAACAGCTCTGGTCGCTGATTCCACGATGGTATCGTGAGCACTGGTTACTACGCTGTCGACTACTGGTCGTCAGCGAGCGTCTGGCGAAACTCGCCCGGGAACTGGGCTGGCAAGATATTAAGGTCGCCGATAACGCAGACAACGATGCGCTTTTACGGGCATTACAATAACTCTCATAACAGGAAGCCATAATGACGGAACAAGAAAAAACCTCCGCCGTGGTTGAAGAGACCAGGGAGGTCGTGGACACCACGCCACAATCTGTCACAGTAGAAAAAAAGAGTAATAACAGTACTGCTCTGATTTTAAGTGCGGTGGCTATCGCTATTGCTCTGGCTGCAGGTGTCGGTTTGTATGGCTGGGGTAAACAACAGGCCGTCAATCAGACGACCACCAGTGATGTTCTGGCTAACCAACTCGCGGCTCTGCAAAAAGCCCAGGAGAGCCAAAAAGCCGAGCTGGAAAGCATCATCAAGCAACAGGCTACACAGCTAGAGCAGGCAAATCGTCAGCAGGAAACGCTGGCCAAACAGCTGGATGAAGTTCAACAAAAGGTCGCCACTATCTCAGGTAGTGATGCCAAGACCTGGCTACTGGCGCAGGCTGATTTCCTTGTGAAGCTCGCCGGACGTAAGTTGTGGAGCGATCAGGACGTCACTACCGCTGCGGCATTGCTGAAAAGCGCAGACGCCAGCCTGGCGGATATGAATGACCCAAGTCTTATTACCGTTCGCCGGGCAATTACCGATGATATCGCCAGCCTTTCTGCGGTCTCGCAGGTAGATTATGACGGCATCATCCTCAAGCTGAATCAGCTTTCTAATCAGGTTGATAACCTGCGTCTGGCCGATAATGATAGCGACGGTTCGCCGATGGATTCCGATGGTGAAGAGCTTTCCAGCTCCATCAGCGAATGGCGCATAAATCTGCAAAAAAGCTGGCAGAACTTTATGGACAACTTCATTACGATTCGCCGTCGTGATGACACCGCCGTACCGCTGTTAGCACCGAATCAGGATATCTATCTGCGCGAAAATATTCGCTCTCGCCTGCTGGTCGCGGCACAAGCTGTACCACGTCATCAGCAAGAGACTTACCGCCAGGCGCTGGAGAACGTCTCCACCTGGGTACGTGCTTACTACGATACTGACGATGCCACCACCAAAGCGTTCCTCGACGAGGTGGATCAGTTAAGTCAGCAAAATATCTCGATGGATCTCCCGGAAACCCTGCAAAGCCAGGCAATGCTGGAAAAACTGATGCAGACTCGCGTGCGCAATCTGCTGGCGCAACCAGTAACACCAGTAGCGGAGGCTGCACCTGCACCGCAAGCTGATACACCGGCAGCCGCGCCGCAAGGAGAATAACCATGCTAAAAGTGTTATTGCTCTTTGTGTTGCTGATTGCAGGCATCGTCGTTGGCCCAATGATTGCCGGACATCAGGGTTACGTACTGATCCAGACGGATAACTACAATATCGAAACCAGCGTCACGGGACTGGCAATCATTTTGATTCTGGCTATGGTGGTGCTGTTTGCTATCGAATGGTTACTGCGACGGATTTTCCGCACAGGCGCGCACACTCGCGGTTGGTTTGTCGGGCGTAAACGTCGCCGCGCGCGTAAACAGACCGAACAGGCGCTGCTGAAACTGGCGGAAGGTGATTATCAGCAAGTCGAAAAGCTGATGGCGAAAAATGCCGATCATGCTGAGCAACCCGTAGTGAACTATTTGCTGGCTGCCGAAGCCGCGCAACAGCGTGGTGATGAATCGCGCGCCAATCAGCATCTGGAACGCGCGGCGGAACTGGCGGGCAATGATACCATTCCGGTAGAAATCGCCCGCGTTCGCCTGCAACTGGCGCGTAATGAAAACCATGCAGCACGCCACGGCGTGGATAAGTTGTTGGAAGTAACGCCACGCCATCCAGAAGTATTACGTCTGGCTGAACAGGCTTATATCCGCACGGGCGCATGGAGTTCGCTACTGGACATCATCCCATCAATGGCGAAAGCCCACGTTAGCGATGAAGAACACCGCGCCGCACTGGAACAACAGGCATGGATTGGTCTGATGGATCAGGCGCGGGCTGATGACGGTAGTGAAGGCTTGCGTAACTGGTGGAAAAATCAAAGCCGGAAAACGCGTCATCAGGTGGCGTTGCAGGTGGCAATGGCGGAACATCTTATTGAGTGTGATGACCATGACACCGCCCAGCAAATTATCATCGACGGCCTGAAACACCAGTATGACGATCGTTTGCTGCTGCCGATCCCACGCCTGAAAACCAACAATCCAGAACAATTGGAAAAAGTGCTGCGCCAACAGATCAAAAACGTGGGCGATCGCCCGCTGTTATGGAGCACATTGGGTCAGTCGCTGATGAAACATGGCGAATGGCAGGAAGCATCCCTCGCCTTCCGTGCGGCGCTGAAACAACGCCCGGACGCCTATGATTATGCATGGCTTGCCGACGTGCTGGACAGACTGCACAAGCCGGAAGAAGCCGCAGCGATGCGCCGCGACGGTTTAATGCTGACCTTACAGAACAACCCGCCGCAATAGTTCTCTCTCACCCGGAGGCAAGCACCTCCGGGGGCTTTCTGATACATAAAAAAACGCCTGCTCTTATTACGGAGCAGGCGTTAAAACAGGTCTGTATGACAACAAGTGGGTGCTTCACTCAACGTTGTGTCCATGGTGTCTGATGAGGCAAAAGCGACATCTGTCAGTGGACGATAAGCACCGTAAACGGCTCTGCGTCATTCCTAAGTTTATGAGGCACTAAGGCGAACATAAGAGATGGAATGAGCATCTACCCAATTATTATGCCACACTGACCCTGGAAATAACATCCTTTAATACTTGTTATGAGACAATTCTGTACCCTGTTTTCATGCACTTGCAATAATTACATTGGTGAATGTTATCTCAAATCTGGCAGCCGCGATTATATATTTCATGAATAATTAAAGTCGTTAAATAGGCAATATAAATATTAATTGAATTCAAAATAAAAACAGCATAAATAATCAATAATATATAATAAACCAGCCTTACATATCCGCCACGCTGGAGGTAGGATTGAAAATGCTCTCCTGATATTCATATACATTCCCACAGTATATAAATAATATATTTCCATAAATTATTTATATAACTATTTTATCAGGGAGAAGGATCTCAATTATCAATGCTTAATTACGTCGTCGTTTTGATGACAGGAAACCGGAGCATTTCACATGGAAATTTCGTTTTCACCCAAACGTCTTGTTATTGCTGTTGCCACTGCTATTCCCTTTATGGTCAGTGCAGCAGATACCCCGTCAACTGCCACCGCGCGCGAGGGTTTTTCTGGTTACGATCACCCAAATCAATATCTGGTTAAACCAGCAACCCAAATTGCCGATAATATGATGCCGGTAATGCAGCACCCGGCGCAGGATAAAGAAACCCAGCAGAAACTGGCGGAACTTGAGAAAAAAACCGGCAAGAAACCGAACGTGGTTGTTTTCTTGCTGGACGATGTAGGCTGGATGGACGTTGGCTTTAACGGCGGCGGCGTGGCAGTAGGTAACCCAACGCCAGATATTGACGCCGTTGCCAGCCAGGGGCTGATTTTAACGTCTGCTTATTCACAACCCAGTTCTTCACCAACCCGCGCAACGATTCTCACTGGACAGTATTCCATCCACCACGGCATTTTGATGCCGCCGATGTACGGACAACCTGGCGGTCTGCAAGGGTTAACGACACTACCGCAACTGCTGCATGATCAAGGCTATGTCACCCAGGCCATCGGGAAATGGCACATGGGGGAAAACAAAGAGTCGCAGCCACAGAACGTCGGCTTTGATGATTTCCGTGGCTTCAACTCAGTGTCCGATATGTATACCGAATGGCGTGATGTTCACGTAAACCCGGAAGTCGCCCTGAGCCCGGATCGTTCTGAATACATCAAAAAACTGCCGTTCAGTAAAGATGACGTTCATGCGGTGCGCGGCGGTGAACAGGAAGCCATTGCCGACATTACGCCGAAATATATGGAAGATCTGGATCAGCGTTGGATGGAATATGGCGTTAAGTTCCTCGACAAAATGGCGAAAAGCGACAAACCTTTCTTCCTCTATTACGGTACTCGCGGCTGTCACTTTGATAACTACCCGAACGCAAAATATGCGGGAAGTTCTCCGGCGCGCACCTCTTACGGCGACTGTATGGTTGAGATGAACGATGTGTTCGCCAACCTGTATAAAGCACTGGAGAAAAACGGTCAGCTCGATAACACGCTGATTGTCTTTACCTCCGATAACGGCCCGGAAGCCGAAGTGCCGCCGCACGGTCGCACACCGTTTCGTGGCTCTAAAGGTTCGACCTGGGAAGGCGGCGTTCGCGTACCGACTTTCGTTTACTGGAAAGGGATGATCCAACCGCGTAAATCTGACGGTATTGTCGATCTGGCAGATCTCTTCCCTACCGCGCTGGATCTGGCTGGTCATCCTGGGGCGAAAGTGGCAAATTTAGTGCCGAAAACCACCTTTATCGATGGCGTGGATCAGACATCCTTCTTCCTGGGAACAAATGGTCAGTCTAACCGTAAGGCCGAGCACTACTTCCTCAACGGTAAACTCGCTGCTGTGCGTATGGATGAGTTCAAATATCATGTTCTTATTCAGCAGCCATATGCCTATACCCAGAGCGGATATCAGGGAGGATTCACCGGTACAGTAATGCAAACGGCGGGCTCTGCGGTATTTAATCTCTATACCGATCCGCAGGAAAGCGACTCCATCGGCGTGCGCCATATTCCGATGGGAGTACCGCTACAGACCGAAATGCATGCGTATATGGAGATCCTGAAAAAATATCCGCCACGCGCGCAGATTAAATCTGACTAAGCCGGCGCTATCGCTACATCGGGCCACACTGACCTTGCCGGATGCGGCGTGAACGCCTTATCCGGCCTACAAACCTTGCAAATTCAATAAATTGCAGCGTCCTGTAGGCCGGATAAGATGCGTCAGCATCGCATCCGGCAATCAACCGCAGGCGGCCTCCAAATGGCCGCTTTTTTACTTATTCACCACCATCAAATGTGCCTGCATAATGTCGCTGGCCGGGCGACCGTGCGCTAGCAAATCAGCCATTGCTTTAAGATATGGCGATAGATGGCGGAAATAACGCTGATACCCGGCACACAAATAATTCAGTCCCGGTTTGCCGCTGGCATCGAGCATGAAGCGGTGTTTCGGGCAGCCTCCCCAGCACGCTTTTAACACGTTACAACTGCGACACTGCGCCGGTAACTGCTTAAATTTATCTTCACCAAACGCCTGCTGCTGCGGGGAATCTACCATTTCTGCGAGGGTCTGCTGAAGCATATTCCCCAGCCGATATTGCGGATAAACAAAGTGATCGCAGGCGTAAACGTCACCGTTGTGCTCAATAATCACCGAACGTCCACAGGTTGGCTGATGATGGCAAACCGCACCCGGCGCACCGACAAAATTGGCAAACGCCCATTCGATATTCATCACGAAAATCTTGCCGACGTCGTGTTTGATCCAGTGGTCGAATATCGCCACCAGAAATTCACCAAATTCATCGGGGCGCACTGACCATTCTGTCAGTTCCCCCTGAATATCACCAGGCGCCTGTAATTTTAGCCCGTCGCTGGCAGATTTTTCATCCGCCAGCCGCTCCACTACAGGAATAAACTGGATGAACTCCACGCCCGCATCACGCAAAAAGTCATAAACCTGCAACGGTTGCAGCGCGCTGGTGCGGTTAACGCACGCCAGCACGTTATAATCAACGTGATATTTTTGCAGTAGTTTAAGTGCGCGCATCACCAGCTTATGCGTTGGTCTGCCACCTTTAGTCACGCGATATTGATTGTGGATCTCAGCCGGGCCATCCAGCGATAACCCAACAAGAAAATGATTTTCTGCCAGAAATGCACACCATTCTTCATCAAGCAGCACACCGTTAGTCTGGAAGCTGTTACTTACCTTCCTGCCAGCACCATATTTCGCCTGTAGCGCCACTGCACGACGGTAAAAATCCAGCCCGAGTAACGTTGGTTCGCCGCCCTGCCAGGTAAATGCCACTTCGTTTTGGGGTTCGCTGGCAGCGATATAGTGACGGACATACGCTTCCAGCATTTCATCGTCCATATGCGTGACAGGTTGTTCGCGGTAAAGGGATTGTTTTTCGAGATAAAAACAGTAGTCACAGTTCAGATTACAATCTGAACCGCTCGGTTTCGCCATTACGTGAAAAGCACGCGTTGGAACCTGTTGCAGCATAGTCGCTCCTTGCCTGAAGTCGTCCTTCGATGAATTTAAGGGCGAAATAATACCGTTTGGCAATGATTAACCACGGGCGTTTATTGCGAAGGGAGAGTGATGGAATGCACAGAAAACAAAAAACCCCGCCGAAGCGGGGTTCAAAATTGGTCGGCGAGAGAGGATTCGAACCTCCGACCCACTGGTCCCAAACCAGTTGCGCTACCAAGCTGCGCTACTCGCCGAAATACTGCTTTTTGAATTTTTAGTTCAATTCTTTAAAGTCGTGGTGCGAGGGGGGGGACTTGAACCCCCACGTCCGTAAGGACACTAACACCTGAAGCTAGCGCGTCTACCAATTCCGCCACCTTCGCATTGTCACAACTTCTAATAATGGGGTGGCTAATGGGATTCGAACCCACGACAACTGGAATCACAATCCAGGGCTCTACCAACTGAGCTATAGCCACCACTACAAATCTTGTTACGCGGTATTACTACCACCGCAGCTCAAGCGCCGGGACTAAATGGCGCGCCCGACAGGATTCGAACCTGAGACCTCTGCCTCCGGAGGGCAGCGCTCTATCCAGCTGAGCTACGGGCGCTTAGCGCCGTTGCGGGGGTGGATAATACGGACTTCGCACCCCTCTGTCTAGTCCCTTTTTAAATAAAATGCGCGTTTGGTTACGGTTTGTGCATTTTGCTGCTTATTCCTCCAGTTTATGCGCTTTACCGTGGCGATTAAGCCCAAAAACTTTATAAATCGCCGTCACCGCCAGCATAAAGATGATGCCAACAAACAGCGACATACGCGTATCTTCATTAAAGTACATGCCGATCAAAACGCAAATCAGGAATGCCATTGTTACGTAGTTGGCCCACGGGAACAGAATGGAGCGGAACGGATGGCTGGCAATCGCCGCTTTGTGCGCACGACGAAAACGCAGTTGGCTTATCAAAATCACAAACCATGGCACCATCCCCGGAAGCACGCTGGCACTGTAGACGTAAACAAACACACGCTGTGGATTGGGGATGATGTAATTCAGGCATGAACCAATCAACAGAATGGCTATTGATACCGCCACACCCGCAACTGGTACGCCGTGACGGGAAACTTTCGCCATCGCCGCCGGTAACTGGCGGTTTTTCGCCAGCGCGTAGAGCATACGTCCGCAACTGTACATGCCGCTGTTACAGCCAGAGAGAGCCGCCGTCAGCACCACAAAGTTGATAATGCCCGCCGCTGCGGTAATGCCGATTTTGGCGAAAGTCAGTACGAATGGGCTGCCGTTGCTGCCTATTTCATTCCACGGGAAGATAGAAAATCGCGCCTACGTAGAAAATCAGGATTCGCCATAGCACTTTGCCTACGGCACTGCGCAACGTCACCTGCGGATTCTTCGCTTCACCGGCGGTGATGCCAATCAGCTCCACGCCCTGGTAGGACGCCACCACGATACACAAGGCGGTGAGGAAGCCTTTCCAGCCACCCGCAAAGAAACCGCCATGCTCTGTGAGATTGCTAAAACCAATCGACTGCCCGCCATTGCCAAAACCAAAGAAAATCACGCCCAGGCCAATGACGATCATCACAATGATTGTGGTGACTTTGATCATCGCGAACCAGAACTCGATTTCGCCATACAACCGCACCGCCGCCAGATTTGCCAGCGCCACCAGCGCCACCGCGATCAATGCTGGTATCCATTGTGCCATCTCCGGGAACCAGAACTGGACGTAGACGCCGATGGCGGTGATTTCTGAAATCCCCACAGCCATCCACATAAACCAGTAAGACCAGGCGGTGAGATAGCCAAAGAACGGGCTCATATAACGATGTGCGTAAACGGCGAAAGAACCAGTAACCGGTTCGAGGAACAACATTTCGCCCATTGAACGCATAATGAAAAAGACGAACAGCCCGGCGATGATATAGGCCAACAATACGGATGGCCCGGCCCATTTCAGGGTACTGGCGGCCCCCATAAACAAGCCGACGCCAATGGTGCCCCCCAGGGCGATGAGTTCGATATGTCGAGCTTCCAGCCCACGCTGTAGCTCTGGTTTGTTATCTGCCATAAATCCTCGTGTTGTGTTTGCATGTTTTTCCGGTGTTACCGGTTATCGTTATGGGTACATCGAGTGTTGCGAATGTTTTCGTAATTTAGAAGAAATGGCAAATGAAGCATTAAAAATTTGGATGCTTTGTGTAATAAAACGGCAGACAGGTGACGGAGTGACCACTCCGTCGCTTTACAGAGAGAGGAAAATCAGAGGTTGCCGGTGTAGTGCCAGCGTAAATAGCGCAGTAAACGAAGCTGGCGTTTAATGCGGCTTGGCTGCGAAAGCAGGCGATAGAGCCACTCCAGCCCCAGTTTTTGCCAGATTTTCGGCGCGCGTTTCACATGGCCAGTAAAGACATCATACGTCCCGCCAACGCCCATATACAGCGCATCTGGATGCACCAGACGGCAGTCGCGCATGAAGATCTCCTGCTTTGGCGATCCCATCGCAACGGTGACGATTTGCGCTCCACTGGCATGAATTCGTTCAAACAGCGCCTGACGCTGCTCGGGTTTAAAATAACCATCCTGACTGCCAACGATATTCACATTCCACTGGTTGCGCAGTTTAGCTTCGGTCTGCGCCAGCACTTCAGGTTTACCGCCAACAAGAAATACTGGCGTCCCTTCTTTGCCTGCGCGCGTCATCAGCTCTTCCCAGAGATCGGCCCCGGCAACACGGGAAACCTGCGCCTGTGGGTACTTTTTACGCACTGAACGTACAACGCTGATGCCATCAGCATATTTAAATTCGGCAGCGTTAATTAACTCCCTGACCTCAGCATTATCTTCAATGGTCAGCATTTTTTCGGCATTAATGGCAACCAGCGTTCCCTGCTTAAGCTGCCCTTCAGCGAACAGATAATCGAGGGCGTGCTGCATATCACGCCAACCGATCAACTGTAAGCCACGCAGCGTATAGGTCGGTGCCGTGGTGTTGTTATTCATTGTTATCCTTCAACCTGCGTCCGGAGCGATGATTTTGTGCGTTTATGAATGAGTCCGGCGCTTTCAAAAAGCCAGTACAACAGTTTTGCGATCATCAGACATGCGCCGAAGACCACGATAAAAAAGACCACGCGTGAGACAAACGAATCCAGCCCTTCACGCGCCAGCACGATCATATTGAAGATCGCCCCGAAGCAGAAACTGTGCAATATCGCGGCCTTATAACGATTGGTTTCGCGGTTGCCCAGCTCATACAGCCAGTCGAACCACTTAATGATCAGACCAACCACAATCGCCCCCAGAGGAATAAACAGCGCGCCGCCCATAACAACCAGTGAACCAATAAGCGTAGGCGAGATTGCCAACCCGGAGTGATTGTTCAGCACTTCCCAGGTGAAATAGTTGGCAGAATTCAGCACCATGCTCGGCCGTCCCGGCCACAACCAGGAAGGAATAAAGACATAGAAATCGCGGACAATCGGCGCCAGCCCCTGGAAGTCGATGTTGTCGTAGTTCTGCAACAGCAACGCCAGATTCTCCCACGGCGAGAAGGTGTCGCGGGTGAGATAGAGAAACGTGTAGAACGCCTCATCGCCGCTCACGTTCATTCCATAGCGTTTTAGCGCCAGCCAGAACATACCAACAATCCCCAGCACGCCTGCCGCCGCCAGCATCCACAGCGAAATCCAGCCGCGAATAATGCCGATAAACAGAAAGATAGCGAATGCAATGATGATATTGGCGCGAGTACCGCCGACAATCATATAAGTCAGCAAACCAAATGCGACCGTGCTGACGAGGAAAAACAGCCACGCTTTGCTGTCCTGGCGCAGAAAATAGACCACCAGCATCGCCGGGATGAAAAAGTAAAAGAAGCGTTTTAGCGCCACGCCAGAGACTTCACTGGAGAAGATCTGGCTGTAGGAGTTAAGCCGGAACAGCAAAAAACCGTTATGCATGAAGAAGATGCCGACGCTCACCAGCGCGATGCCCATCAGGATCACCCATGTGAGATTGGTCTCCACACGGTTCATGGTAAACAGCGGGCGGCGCGGTACATCGACAACGCGTTTGCGTAGGCGGGTTTTGTAGGTGACGTAGTAAACCGCGTAGAAGCAAGCAGCAGAAAGTAGCGCCTGAAGGAGAATGTCTGGCGGCGCAACGCCGACATTAAAGCGAAATACCAGCACGCTGGTCAGCGGAAAGCCAAAGAAAAAGGTGAGCAAAAACAGCAATGAAAAGAAGACATTGAAGTTAAAGCGCACGCGGCGAAACTCAAACCAGGTCAGCGTAGCAATAAACAGTGAGCAAAGCAGCCAGACAACAAACAGGCCGCTAAATTGCAACAGGCTCATGCGTCCTCCCCGCTGGCAATAGCCAACGCCCGCCGCCAGCCTTGCAGATAGTTCGGGCTAAAGAAGGCAATGTTGTTTTTATCCACCGACGCCAGCTGGCGCTGCGCTTCACGCACAATATCCTCGTTGAGATCATCAGTGGTAAACAGCACCGGTAAATGTTGTTCCGTCATATCTTGCCAGAATGGGTTTTCCCGGTTAAGTACGCAGGGAATGCCTGCCTGAATCAACAAGCACAGAGTACCAATGCCCTGCTGGCGGGCAAAAATAAAGTAGCCGAGATCGCACTGGCGAAGTAGCGCCAGATAGGCGTCAAAATCCAGTTTTTCGCTCAAAATTTGCAGATTTTCTTCGCTGAACAATTTCAGCCCCGCCTGACGAACTTCGTTGATATACACATCGTTATTGGGCGGATACCCCATCGGCACCACCACTTTTACCGTATCGCCAAACTGCTGATGAACAGCATTTAAGGCGGCAATGTGTTCATTGCTGCGATCGCCGGAGTTCCCCACCAGAATGGTCATTTTCCCTTCACGTTGCCGATCGTTCGCCATCGTATTGAGAGATGGATCCATCCGCGTCGGGAAGTAAATCAGTTCGCCCCTCACCTTAGGATGCGTTTTAGCAAAAAAGCTCAAATCACCGCGAGTAGCAAATACGCAGCCAACTCGCTTTTGTGCCAGCCGGCGGATAGGGTAAAACAGTTTAAATTTCAGCCCGCTGGAGACCTCATAGAGATCTGCCCCCCAGATATGCCAGTAAAACTGGCTGGGTTTGATACCACCACTCAGCAACGCCAGCCACAGCGTGGTGTTGAACTGACCGTGGAAGAAAAATCGCTGCTGCCGGTTAGCTTTCGCCTTTGCGATGACCGCTTCTGCCAGGGATTTTTTACCTGGGTAAAATTGCACAGAAAGTGCCGGACAGCTGTCACTTAAGCCGTCGTCCTTGCCAGCAACCATAAACTCGCGCGCGTGCTCGCTCGTTGCGGCCAGCGCGTCGTTGAAAAACCGTAAAACGGTTTGGTTATGGTGAGGGATATCCGATCCCAGTACGTGAATCAGTACAGTCATGCCCGCCTACGCCAGAGTAAAAACACGCCACAACAAAGAGAGAAATAGACGATATACGTTGCCATATAAGCCTGCGCCGCGCCCAGCGCACCATGCGCAGGGATCAACCAGTGGGCAAATACCATCAACAAAGTGAACTGGCTGACTTCCGCCAGGATATAAAACCGCAGCGACGCTTTGGCGATCACCAAGTAACCAAAGACATAAGCACCCACTTTTAACACATCGCCCACCAACTGCCAGGCAAAGAGATCGCGCATAGCGGTAAATTTATTCGATAACAGCAGCCAGATGGCAAAATCGCGCAGCAGCCAGACGGTAAAACTCGCCACCGCCACTGCTGGTAAGACGAATTTCAGCGACTTCACCACTTCCCGGGTGATATCGCGCTTTTCCGTTAGCCGCGACAACGTGGGCAGTAAATACACGCTAAAAGAGGCGGTAATGAATTGCAGGTAGGCATCGGAAATACTGCTCACCCCTTGCCAGATGCCCACTTCATCCCAGCTATACTGCGCCGCCAGCAGTTTACGCATCATGATGTAAGCAACGGGCAAGGTCACCGACGTAATCAACGCCATGAGCGTAAATTTGCTCAACTGCCCTGCCAGACCATTATCCCAGCTGGGTTTCAGATAGCTTAACGGGATTGCACCACGCTTAATTAGCATGATGACGGCAGGAATCACCACCAGCGCAGGAATCAACGCCAGTCCCAGCAACGCCCCTTCATAACCGCCCAAACGGTAACTGACGTAATAGGCAGTAACGCCAAGCAAGCTGCCGAGAATAAGCGACAGGGCATTACCGGCGGCATCACGAAAACCTTTCATCAGCGCCAGCAGCAGGTTGCCCCAGGCGATCCCCATCTGTACGAGTGCAACCAATCGCACCAGCCCCTGATAGTCGGTATTACCGAACAATCCCTGGCTGATTGGGGCAGCCGCCAGCACAAAAACCAGCGCCATCAGCGTAGAGAAGGCAAGCACCATCGCTGATGAAGTGCCGACCACGCGGCGTAGCTGCTGCGGATTATCATGGTACTGGGCAACGTATTTCGTTACGCCGTTAAAGATGCCCGCCCCAGCGAGCACGCCGAGCACGGTAATCAACTGGCGGAAATTTGCCGCCAGCCCCAGCCCAGCCGGACCAAATGACACCGCCAGCAACTTACCGACCAGCAACCCGGCACCAATCTTGACCAGTGTACTGGCCGCCGTCCATAAGGACGCTTTTGCCAGCGACATATCAGGAGAAGTAGTTCAACAAAGTCGCAATTACCGTGCGTTGATTGACGGGCGACAAATTGTAGAACAGCGGCAGGCGCAGCAGGCGCTCGCTCTCTTTGGTGGTGTAGCGATCTTCGCCGTGGAACTCACCAAAGCGTTCACCCGCAGGGCTTGCGTGTAGCGGAATATAATGGAACACCGCCATAATTTCCGCTTCTTTCAGGAAGTTAATCAATGCGCTCCGGTCATCATTATCCCGCAGCTTAATGTAGAACATATGCGCGTTCTGCACGCAGCCATCCGGAATCGACGGCAGTTCGATACGCCCGGCTTTCGCCAGAGGTGCTAACGCATCGTAGTAGTTTTGCCACAACGCCAGACGTTGCTGGTTGATACGTTCGGCGGCTTCCAGTTGCGCCCACAGGTACGCAGCTTGCAGATCGGACATCAGATAGCTGGAACCAATATCACGCCAGGTATATTTATCGACCTGACCACGGAAGAACTGGCTGCGGTTAGTGCCTTTTTCGCGGATGATCTCAGCTCGCTCGATCAACGCTTTATCGTTAATCAGCGTCGCACCGCCTTCCCCGCCCGCCGTATAGTTTTTGGTTTCATGGAAGCTAAAGCAGCCAATATGACCAATGGTTCCCAGCGCTCGCCCTTTGTAAGTGGACATCACGCCCTGAGCGGCATCTTCCACCACAAACAGGTTATGCTTTTTCGCCAGCGCCATAATGGTGTCCATTTCACAGGCCACGCCCGCGTAATGTACCGGCACGATAACACGCGTTTTGTCGGTGATCGCCGATTCAATAAGCGTTTCGTCGATGTTCATGGTGTCCGGGCGGATATCCACAAAGACGATTTTCGCGCCACGCAGCACAAAGGCATTGGCGGTGGAGACAAAGGTGTAGCTCGGCATGATCACTTCATCGCCAGGCTGGATATCGAGCAGCAACGCCGCCATCTCCAGCGAAGCGGTGCAGGACGGCGTCAGCAGCACTTTGGCACTACCAAAACGTTGCTCCAGCCACTGCTGGCAGCGACGGGTAAAACCGCCATCGCCGCACAGTTTGCCGCTACCCATTGCCGACTGCATATAGTCGAGTTCGGTTCCTACCACCGGCGGTGCGTTAAATGGAATCATGTGATCACCTGTATAACCAGTACGCGGTGCTTTCTACATTCGCACCACTTTGTATGTATCGTTTAAGCGCGGCGGTGTTGCCCATCTGGGTCGCCACCCGCAATGTTGTTTTACCGCGAGCATACGCCCAGTTTAGTGCCGCTTGCATCAGCTGTGCACCGGAGCCACGGCCTGCCAGCAAGCCAATGCGCGCGTCAGTGGCATTCAACTCTCGTAGAGAAACATAGCCACAAATATCACCAGACGCCGAACGTAAAATCAGGCATTGATGATCAAAAGTGCCGCGTACGGCGTTTTCAATCCACTGCGCATAAAAGCGGCCACTGGCGTCAGGCGCATACCACGGCGCACGAAAACGGCTTTGCGCAAATGCCTCACTGGCTAACTGGCGTAGCACTGGAATATCTGTCTCTTGTGCCACTTCTGCGTCGCTATCACTTGCGTTGTTCACGGGCAGTACCAAATCAACTTCACCCTCAACCAGTAAGAATCCCAGTTGTTGCAAGGCGTCCAGCTCATCGGTATTTGATGCGGCAATTTTGGCCTGCACCCGTGACCACGGCGCTAAGGCGTCTGGCGTCAGGAGTGGCGCGTCAGGACTAATACGCACAATGGCGCTGTTGACACCAAAGAAGGTGTTTTCCCAGGTTAGTGGTTCAATTCTGGCGCGAATGGGCATTGTGTGACTCCCTCAAAACAGTCATTCACTGTAATCAGCGCCAGACCCCTTTGGTATCTACGACATACTGCTGTTTAACATGTTCGCCGCTGATGGCTTTGAACTGACTGTGATCGACCAGCATCACCAGTACATCTGCCGTTTCCAGTGCGTCGTCAAGCTGCGCCAGAGTGCAAAGTCCGATCAGTTTTTTCGGCAACTGGTGAATATTCGGTTCAACAACCTGCGTTTCACCGCTGTGCCATTGCGCGATCAGTTCAGCGATTTCCATTGCCGGACTTTCGCGCAGATCATCAATATTCGGTTTAAACGCCAGACCAAAGCAGGCAATTTTCAGCTCGCTGGCGCGTTTATCCGTAGTGGACAGGCAGTCGGCAACCGCCGCTTTGACCTGATCGATAACCCAGAAAGGTTTGTTGTCGTTCACTTCGCGTGCGGTACGGATAAGCCGCGCCTGCTGCGGGTTCTGCGCCACGATAAACCACGGATCAACAGCGATACAGTGACCGCCCACGCCAGGCCCAGGCTGAAGAATATTGACTCGTGGATGGCGATTCGCCAGGCGAACCAGTTCCCAGACGTTAATCCCCTGATCGGCACAAATTAGCGACAGTTCGTTAGCAAAAGCAATATTCACATCGCGGAAGCTGTTTTCAGTCAGCTTACACATTTCCGCCGTCCGCGAGTTAGTGACGACACACTCTCCTTCGAGGAAAATTTTGTACAGTTCGCTGGCGCGCGCAGAACAAACCGGCGTCATACCGCCAATCACACGGTCATTTTTAATCAACTCGACCATCACCTGCCCCGGCAACACACGTTCAGGGCAGTAGGCAATATTCACGTCAGCCTGCTCGCCCACTTGCTGCGGGAAAGTCAGATCTGGACGCATCTCTGCTAACCATTCTGCCATCTTCTCGGTTGCCCCCACCGGCGAGGTGGACTCAAGGATCACCAGCGCGCCTTTTTTCAGCACTGGTGCAATGGAGCGAGCAGCCGATTCAACGTAGGTCATATCTGGCTCATGATCGCCTTTAAACGGCGTGGGTACAGCAATCAACCAGGCATCCGCCTCAACCGGCGTCGTGCTCGCTCGTAAAAATCCACCTTCTACGGCAGTTTTTACCACGCTCGCCAAATCAGGCTCGACGATATGGATTTCGCCACGATTGATGGTATCAACCGCTTGTTGGTTGATATCGACACCAATCACCTGTTTTTGCCGGGAGGCAAACGCTGCCGCCGTCGGCAGCCCAATGTAACCCAGTCCAATGACAGAAATGGTCGCAAAACTCATAGTGATATCCGATTATTTTTTAACGCTTCCAAAATGCGAGAGCATGCCTGACCATCACCATACGGGTTATGGGCGCGGCTCATAGTTTGATATTCGTTTTCGTCTTTTAAAAGACGCGTCACTTCCTCGACAATTCGCTGCTTATCCGTGCCTACCAGACGCACCGTACCCGCCGTCACTGCTTCCGGACGTTCAGTGGTATCGCGCATCACCAGCACCGGTTTACCCAGTGAAGGCGCTTCTTCCTGAATACCGCCAGAGTCAGTCAAAATCAACCAGGCGTGGTTCATCAGCCAGACAAACGGTAAATATTCCTGGGGATCGATCAGAATGACATTTTTCACATGCCCCAAAATGCGGTTTACCGGTTCTCTGACGTTCGGGTTGAGATGTACCGGATAGACAATCTGGATGTCCTGATGAGTGGTGGCGATTTCTGCCAGTGCGCGGCAAATTTCTTCAAAGCCACGACCGAAGCTCTCACGTCTGTGACCGGTCACCAGAATCATCTTCTTATCGGGGTCGATAAACGGGTAATTTGCCGCCAGTTCAGAACGCAGCGTATCGCTGCTCATCACCTGGTCGCGCACCCACAGCAAGGCGTCGATAACGGTATTGCCGGTAATAAAGATTCGGCTGTCAGCAACGTTTTCACGCAGCAGGTTTTGCCGGGAAGTTTCAGTTGGCGAGAAATGGTACATCGCCAGATGACCGGTCAGTGTGCGGTTAGCCTCTTCCGGCCACGGTGAATAGAGATCACCAGTACGCAGTCCAGCCTCTACGTGACCAACAGGAATACGCTGATAAAACGCTGCCAGGCTGGTTGCCAGTGTGGTAGTGGTATCACCGTGAACCAGCACGACGTCAGGTTTAAACTCGGCAAGAATAGGTTTTAGCCCTTCCAGAATCCGACAGGTTATCTCTGTCAGACCCTGCCCTGGCTGCATTATGTTGAGATCGTAGTCAGGTACAATGGAAAAGAGTTTCAGCACCTGATCGAGCATCTCCCGATGCTGCGCAGTGACGCAAACTTTAGCCTCAAAAAAAGGATCTTTTGCCAACGCATGCACCAGCGGTGCCATCTTGATGGCTTCCGGGCGCGTACCAAATACAGTCAGTACTTTCACATCGATTCTCTTTGAATAAGCGGCGAGCGCCTTTGCGCTCACCGCAGCAGTGTTGCTATTTCGAGCAACGGCGGGTTAATGCGACACCAGCCCCGATCAGCCCCCCGACAATGCCCCACATAATCATCAGGAAGGCACGACGTGGGCTATCGCGTTTTACCGGTTCTTCCGGCGTACGCAAATAGCGATAGGTCTGAAAACGCGGATCCAGGGTTGGACCTACATTAAGGGTGTTTAACATGGCCCGATTCTGATCATAGTCAAGATCAAAGGCCGGACCGACGGCCTGTAAATTTTCTAATCGCGCCTGCAGCATAGGGCGCCCCAGCAAAAACATTTCTGAATCAGGCAATTCATCCGCAGGGACATCTGTCGCACTACGGGAAATATTATGTTGCTCGGCGATTTTGAGCGCCTGCTCAATGCTGTTTACCCGGCGGTCGTAGATCGCTTTCGCAACTTCTTCCTGACGCTTCACCTGGGCTTTCATTTGGATAGTGCGTGCTGCCCATGCGCCTTTCAGCTCATCATTCAGATGGCTGGCAGCGCGCTGACTGGCGAATGCGACATATTGACGCAGTAGATTATTGGCATCAGGGGCAGTTTCGGCAATCAATTTAACGTTATCATTGGTCGCACGGGTGAAATCACCGGGAATAAACTGGATGTTGTTGATCATTTCATCCAGCAGAGCCGCATCGGCTTTACTGTTACCGACCATCCGCTGTTTGTAATAATCCGTCTGCAGCCAGAAATCGCGACGGGTGTCCCACGACGCCAGCTGCATAACAAATTCTTTATAGGCTTCGTCCATGACCGATGGTTGGTCGGCAGGAGCCATGTTCGAACGGACGTCCAGGTTACGCAAAAACTGCTGCTGCGAGTAGTATCCCCCCAGCATATTCACCGTTGGACGATCGGTAATCGCCGTCGCACTCCACTCCTGGCGGGCGAAAAATGTATACGCCAGCGCAATTAACGCAAACGCCAGCCCCATGCAAATAATCCACAGCTTCCCAGCCCACAAGGTACGAAACAACCCACGAATATCCAGTTCATTTTCAGCGTCTTCGGCTGGTTTCCCAGGCATTGGTTGCGTCATTACATCCTCGTTTATTTGGTTAAGTTGGGGCTGCCACCACGATTTCTGCGCAGTCGGCGTTTCACACGCTTAATAAAGCGAGCAACCTTCCAGGCGCGCTTAATGCAATAGCCATAGAGGAAGAATGCTAGCAAAAAGAGCACCAGCATGACCCATTCAGGGACAAAATGAGAATATTCTGCCAGCACGCCAATGGAAGCAAGCAGTGCAGCAGCAAGGGTAATCAGCACAAATGCCTGACGAGAAGTAAAGCCAGCGCGCATGATTAAATGATGAATGTGCTGACGGTCAGGCGAGAACGGACTCATGCCTTTACGCAGGCGACGATACATAATAGCCACCATATCCATCAGCGGAATGGCGATTATCCATAATGCAGTCACCGGGCTAATCGGATGCGTTTTACCCTGGGTGGTTTCCAGCAGGATCCAGATTACGGTAAAACCAATCAATGTACTGCCCGCATCGCCCATAAAGACTTTGTAGCGACGCCCCAGAATACCGAGGTTAAGCATGATGTAAGGCAGGATGGCGGCAATCATCGCAAAGCACCAGATAGCGAGGCTGGTTTGCCCGTCGAACCACAAAATCATGCCAATTGCCGCAAATGAGACGCAGGATAACCCGCCCAGCAAACCATCAATGCCATCAACCATATTGAAAGCATTAATTGCCGCCCAGACTGCAAACAACGTCAGGAAATACCCAAACGGTCCAAGTACCATCTCCCAGTCGCCAAAAATATAGCCAAGGCTACTGAGATAAAGTTTGCCGAACACCATCATAATGATGCCAACAGCGGCCTGTATGGTGGCTCGAATTTTTACGCTGATATCAAAACGGTCATCCAGCGCGCCGATGAACACCAGGACGCCAGCGCAAGCCAGGTAGAGAGATGCATGCGGAATGTAATAATCGACAATTCCGAACGTAAAGCAAATCCCTGCATAAACTGAAATACCCCCAACGAGCGGTATCAATCCCTGGTGACGTTTGCGGAAGTTAGGTTTATCCACTAAACCGACTTTTTTTGCCACCTTGCGGGCAAAAAACAGAAACAGTGTCGTGAATAAAAAAATACTGATGAGATCAGTACTCACTGTCAGTAAATTCACAATGCATGCTCTCAGAGAAAATTATTAGCAGAAGTATACCCACGAAGACCTTTATTCAGAAGGGAAACTACTTTCTGAACCAATCAGACTTGTGTAAAAACCAACCACTCGCGACGAAAATCGTATAAAACACCCGCAAAAACCAGGAATTTTCCCACCATCACAGGCACGCTGCTAAGATTACAGATATAAAAGCAAAACGCCACGTAAACACGTGGCGTTTTTAGCATAAGACAAATTTATGAGCGTTTCATCATATCAAAGAAATCGTCATTGGTCTTGGTCATTGCCAGTTTATTAATGAGGAATTCCATTGCGTCGATTTCACCCATCGGGTGAATGATTTTGCGCAAGATCCACATTTTCTGCAGCTCTTCCTGAGTAGTGAGCAGTTCTTCTTTACGTGTACCGGAACGGTTGTAGTCGATAGCCGGGAAGACGCGTTTTTCAGCGATCTTACGAGAGAGGTGCAGTTCCATGTTACCGGTGCCTTTAAACTCTTCGTAGATAACTTCGTCCATTTTGGAACCCGTATCGATCAGCGCCGTCGCGATGATGGTCAGGCTGCCGCCCTCTTCCACGTTACGCGCCGCACCGAAGAAGCGTTTCGGACGATGCAGTGCGTTAGCATCCACACCACCGGTCAACACTTTACCGGAAGCCGGAACGACGGTGTTGTAAGCACGCGCCAGTCGAGTAATAGAGTCGAGCAGAATAATAACGTCTTTCTTGTGCTCAACCAGACGTTTCGCCTTCTCGATCACCATTTCCGCAACCTGAACGTGGCGAGATGCCGGTTCGTCAAAGGTAGAAGCGACAACTTCCCCTTTAACCAGACGCTGCATCTCGGTTACTTCTTCCGGACGTTCGTCAATCAGCAGAACCATCAGCACACAATCCGGGTGATTGTAAGCAATGCTCTGGGCGATATTCTGCAGCAGCATGGTTTTACCTGCTTTCGGCGGCGCCACAATCAGACCACGTTGACCACGACCGATTGGCGAAGCCAGATCCAGCACGCGAGCGGTCAAATCTTCAGTAGAACCGTTACCACGTTCCATACGCAGACGAGAGTTTGCGTGCAGCGGAGTTAAGTTCTCAAAGAGGATTTTATTGCGGGCGTTTTCAGGTTTATCGAAGTTAACTTCATTAACTTTCAGCAGCGCAAAATAGCGTTCACCTTCTTTCGGCGGGCGAATCTTACCAGAGATGGTATCACCAGTGCGGAGGTTGAAACGGCGGATTTGGCTGGGAGAAACGTAGATGTCATCAGGACCGGCGAGGTAGGAGCTGTCTGCGGAACGGAGGAAACCAAATCCATCCTGCAATATCTCCAGTACGCCATCACCAAAGATATCTTCGCCACTCTTTGCGTGCTGCTTCAGGATGGCAAAAATAATGTCCTGCTTACGCATACGAGCCAGATTTTCCAGCCCCATATTTTCGCCGAGAGTGATCAGCTCAGAAACCGGCGTATTCTTTAATTCGGTAAGATTCATAGTGGTGTGAGTTCTTAAACTTGGGGTAAATCTCGAACTTAATGTTGTGAATGGTATGGCAGGATCATCCATGCCTGTTTACGGTCATCGACTCATGTCTTTTCGCTGTCTGGTCACAGGAAAGTACGCAGAACTGAAACGACAAGACGGATTGAGTGACAAACCAGAAATCTGTTCACTTCGCATTAGATAAAAACGGGAAGCGTTGGATATTACAAGATTCAAACTTAATAAGGTAAGTTTAATACGAAGTCAACATTAAGTTAGCATGGCTCACGCCGGGCGTCCAGTTTTTAGCGACAGGGCACCCGAACATGACGTTCCCTTATGCCAGATTGGCGTCGAGGAACTCTTTCAACTGACCTTTAGACAGCGCGCCGACTTTCGTTGCCGCCACTTCGCCATTCTTGAACAGCAGCAGAGTCGGGATACCACGGATGCCATATTTCGGCGCAGTGCCAGGGTTTTGATCGATGTTCAGTTTTGCAACGGTCAGTTTGCCCTGATATTCGTCAGCGATTTCATCCAGAATCGGGGCGATCATTTTGCACGGACCGCACCACTCTGCCCAGAAATCGACGAGGATTGCCCCGTCCGCTTTGAGTACATCCGTGTCAAAACTGTCGTCAGTCAGGTGAATAATTTTATCGCTCATATATAACTCCACAGGAATAAGCCTGGCGTGTTGGTTTCGTTGTTGGTGTAACATTAACCAACTAAAGGTTGACTTTATTTCACCGGATACGCTTTCGTAAAGCAATAGTAAGCTGATATTCTATCACACTATGAGCAAAACACATTTAACAGAACAGAAGTTTTCCGACTTCGCCCTGCATCCGAAAGTTGTAGAAGCCCTTGAAAAAAAAGGGTTTCATAACTGTACGCCCATTCAGGCACTGGCTCTTCCGCTAACGCTGGAAGGTCGTGACGTAGCCGGGCAGGCGCAAACCGGTACCGGGAAAACGATGGCGTTTCTTACGTCTTCGTTTCATTACCTTCTCTCTCATCCCGCAATTGCCGATCGCAAGGTGAATCAACCGCGTGCCTTAATTATGGCACCGACGCGTGAACTTGCCGTGCAGATCCACGCCGACGCGGAACCACTGGCACAAGCTACTGGCCTGAAACTGGGTCTGGCCTACGGTGGCGATGGCTACGACAAACAGTTGAAAGTGCTGGAAAGCGGCGTTGACATTCTGATTGGCACCACGGGTCGTTTAATTGATTACGCCAAACAAAACCATATTAACCTCGGTGCCATTCAGGTGGTGGTGCTGGACGAAGCCGATCGCATGTACGATCTGGGCTTTATTAAAGATATCCGCTGGCTGTTCCGCCGTATGCCGCCTGCGAACCAGCGCCTCAACATGCTGTTCTCCGCCACACTTTCGTACCGGGTACGTGAACTGGCGTTCGAGCAGATGAATAACGCCGAATATATCGAAGTGGAACCGGAACAGAAAACGGGCCACCGTATTAAAGAAGAGCTTTTCTACCCTTCTAACGAAGAAAAGATGCGTTTGTTGCAAACGCTGATCGAAGAAGAGTGGCCAGACAGAGCGATTATTTTCGCCAACACCAAACACCGTTGTGAAGATATCTGGGGTCACCTGGCGGCAGATGGTCATCGTGTTGGTCTGTTGACGGGCGATGTGGCGCAGAAAAAACGCCTGCGTATTCTTGATGAATTTACCCGTGGCGATCTGGATATTCTGGTTGCTACCGACGTTGCTGCTCGTGGTCTGCATATTCCGGCAGTGACGCACGTCTTTAACTACGATTTGCCCGATGACTGTGAAGATTACGTTCACCGTATCGGTCGTACTGGCCGCGCAGGCGCAAGCGGTCACTCTATCAGCCTGGCGTGTGAAGAGTATGCATTGAATTTGCCTGCTATTGAGACCTATATTGGTCACTCAATTCCGGTAAGCAAATACAATCCGGACGCATTGATGACCGATCTGCCAAAACCGCTGCGCCTCACGCGCCCGCGCACAGGCAATGGTCCGCGTCGTACTGGTGCTCCACGTAATCGTCGTCGTTCAGGTTAAATAAATAATGTCATACTCAAAATCATTCAAACTGTATCAAGATGGCAAGAGAATGAATCCCGATGCGCTTACTGTAGTAAGTGATTCGGGTGAAAGAATGCAGCCAACGCAGAGACAGATTGAAGGATGAAGAGTATGGGTTCCACCTCATCGCTGTATGCAGCCATTGATCTCGGTTCGAATAGTTTTCATATGCTGGTTGTGCGCGAGGTGGCTGGAAGTATCCAGACGCTGACGCGAATTAAACGCAAAGTGCGTCTGGCTGCTGGCCTGAACAGCGAAAATGCCCTGTCTAATGAAGCAATGGAGCGCGGCTGGCAATGTCTGCGCCTGTTTGCTGAACGTCTGCAAGATATCCCTCCCTCGCAAATTCGCGTTGTCGCTACGGCGACGTTACGCCTTGCCGTCAATGCGGGTGATTTTATTGCCAAAGCGCAGGAAATCCTCGGTTGTCCGGTACAGGTGATCAGCGGTGAAGAGGAAGCGCGTCTGATTTATCAGGGCGTTGCTCACACCACTGGTGGTGCCGATCAGCGCCTGGTAGTGGATATAGGCGGTGCCAGTACTGAACTGGTAACCGGCACGGGTGCACAAACCACCTCGTTGTTCAGCCTGTCGATGGGCTGCGTCACCTGGCTGGAACGCTATTTTGCCGATCGTAATCTGGGGCAGGAAAATTTTGATGCTGCAGAAAAAGCGGCACGCGAAGTGTTACGTCCGGTTGCCGATGAATTACGGTATCACGGCTGGAAAGTGTGCGTTGGTGCTTCCGGCACCGTGCAGGCGTTACAGGAAATCATGATGGCACAGGGGATGGATGAACGCATTACCCTGGAAAAGTTGCAGCAACTGAAACAGCGAGCCATTCATTGCGGTCGGCTGGAGGAACTGGAGATTGACGGGCTGACGCTGGAACGTGCGTTAGTGTTCCCGAGTGGTCTGGCGATCCTGATAGCCATTTTTACCGAACTGAACATTCAGTGTATGACCCTGTCTGGCGGTGCGCTGCGTGAAGGTCTGGTCTACGGTATGTTGCATCTTACCGTCGAGCAGGATATTCGCAGCCGTACGCTGCGTAATATTCAACGCCGCTTTATGATCGATATTGATCAGGCACAGCGCGTAGCCAAAGTTGCAGCTAACTTCTTCGATCAGGTGGAAAACGAATGGCATCTTGAAGCAATAAGCCGCGATTTGCTCATCAGTGCCTGTCAGCTTCATGAAATCGGCCTGAGCGTTGACTTCAAACAAGCGCCGCAACACGCTGCTTATCTGGTACGTAATCTGGATCTTCCCGGTTTTACCCCCGCACAGAAAAAATTGCTGGCGACGCTACTGCTCAACCAGACTAATCCGGTCGATCTCTCATCGCTGCATCAGCAAAATGCCGTACCGCCGCGCGTCGCAGAACAACTCTGCCGTTTACTCCGCCTGGCTATCATTTTTGCCAGCCGTCGTCGTGACGATTTAGTGCCAGAGATGACATTAAAGGCTAACCATGAACTGTTGACCTTGACGCTTCCGCAAGGTTGGCTAACCCAACATCCGCTGGGTAAAGAGATTATTGCTCAGGAAAGCCAGTGGCAGAGCTATGTCCACTGGCCGCTGGAAGTGCATTAATGAGTAAGTGCCGGATGCGATGCTGACGCATCTTTTCCGGCCTTGATTATTTCCCTCGTTTTGCCGCCATCATCGCTTTCAGATTCGCCAGATGGTTTTGCCCTTTCTGCATCCGTTCTTCGGCGCTGACCACTTTGCGCTCTTGTTCCCAAATCAAGTCATCCTGCGGTAATTCCAGCAGGAAGCGGCTCGGCTCCGGACGTACCAGCTCACCGTACTGACGACGCTCTTTACACAGCGTAAAGGTCAACTCTTTCTGGGCGCGGGTGATGCCGACATAGGCCAGCCGCCGCTCTTCATCGATATTGTCCTCGTCGATGCTGCTTTGGTGCGGCAAAAATCCTTCTTCCATACCGACCATGTAGACATAAGGAAACTCCAGCCCTTTTGACGCGTGCAGAGTCATCAGTTGCACCTGATCAAGCTCTTCGTCACTCTCGCCACGTTCCATCATGTCGCGCAGAGTAAAGCGCGTCACCACCTGGGTGAGCGTCATCGGCTCATCCAGTTCGCTACCTTCCAGCATCTCCGTCATCCAGCTAAATAACTGGTTAACGTTCTTCATGCGCATTTCGGCGGCTTTCGGGCTGGGTGACGTTTCGTATAACCAGGATTCATAATCCATCCCGTGGATCAGATCGCGCACTGCGGCGATAGGCTCCCGCTCCGCCAGTCGCTGGATTTCCGCCAGCCAGTGAGTAAATCGGGTCAACGCTTCATAACCACGTCCACTCAGTGTCTGACTCAACCCCATATCAAAGCTGGCGGTAAACATACTTTTATTACGCGTCATCGCCCACTCACCCAGCTTTTTCAGCGTCGCCGGGCCAATCTCTCGCTTCGGCGTGTTAACGATACGCAGAAATGCGCTGTCATCGTCCGGGTTAGTCAGCACGCGCAGATAAGCCAGCAAATCCTTGATTTCAGGACGAGAGAAAAACGACGTACCACCGGATATTTTGTACGGGATGCGGTTTTGCATCAGGAATTTTTCAAACACCCGCGACTGATGGTTACCGCGATAAAGAATAGCGTAATCTTTGTACTGCGTTTTATTGACGAAGTGATGGGCGATCAGCTCGCCAGTAACGCGCTCGGCTTCATGTTCCTCGTTATTCGCGCTTAAAACTTTTAGCTCTGTGCCGTAACCCAGTTCGGAGAACAGACGCTTTTCAAAGACGTGCGGGTTATTGGCGATCAGGATGTTCGCCGCTTTCAAAATACGTCCGGAAGAGCGGTAGTTCTGCTCAAGCTTAATCACCTTCAACGCCGGGAAATCCTGGCTCAGCAGCACCAGGTTTTGCGGACGTGCGCCGCGCCAGGAGTAGATCGACTGGTCATCATCTCCCACCACGGTAAAGCGAGCGCGGCTGCCCACCAGCAGTTTCACCAGCTCATACTGGCTGGTGTTGGTATCCTGATACTCATCCACCAGCAGGTAGCGAATCTTGTTTTGCCAGCGTTCGCGTACTTCCACATTGCGTTGCAGCAGCAATGTCGGCAATAAAATCAGATCGTCGAAGTCGAGAACATTGCACGCTTTCAGGTGCGCATCATACAGCCCATAACAATGGGCAAAAATGCGATCCCGCTCGCCTTTTGCCTCTGCCGCCGCCTGCGCAGGAGTTTTGAGATCGTTCTTCCAATTAGAGATGGTTGAAATCAGCTGTTGCAGGAGAACTTTGTCATCTTCAATCAGTCCTTCGGTCAACTCTTTGAGCAAAGCAAGCTGATCGGTATCGTCAAACAGCGAAAAGTTCGCTTTCATCCCTAACGCTGCATACTCGCGTTTGATGATATCCAGCCCCAGCGTGTGGAAGGTGGAGATCATCAGCCCACGAGCCTCTTTGCGCCCCAGCGTCTGCCCGACACGCTCTTTCATCTCGCGCGCTGCTTTATTGGTAAAGGTCACCGCTGCGATATGTCGCGCCTGATAACCGCAGTCACGGATCAGATGGGCGATTTTATTGGTGATCACACGAGTCTTGCCGGAACCCGCGCCCGCCAGCACCAGGCAGGGGCCGGTAACGAATTCGACAGCTTGTTGTTGGCCGGGGTTTAGACGCATAGAAAAATCGCTCAATGAAAGTCGGGAGGGGGAAATAACAGCGTGGTAGTATAGCCAGCCTCATCCTTACCACTCAAGGCACGATCATGGCAAAAACAGCAGCAGCACTGCATATCCTTGTAAAAGAAGAGAAACTGGCTCAGGAACTTCTGGAGCAGATCAAGAACGGCGCCGATTTTGGCAAGCTGGCGAAGAAACATTCCATTTGCCCGTCAGGCAAACGCGGCGGTGATTTAGGGGAATTTCGCCAGGGTCAGATGGTTCCGGCGTTTGATAAAGTGGTGTTCTCTTGTCCGGTGCTGGAGCCAACCGGCCCGCTGCATACCCAGTTCGGGTATCACATCATTAAGGTGCTGTACCGCAACTAACAGCAAGGCCTTCTCCCGGAGAAGGCCTTGAGTGTTTTCTCCCTCTCCCTGTGGGAGAGGGCATCAGCGCGCACTTAACCCGCAACAGCAATACGTTTCATATCCGTCATATAGCCACGCAGTTTCTTACCTACCTGCTCAATTGCATGGCTGCGAATCGCATCATTTACATCACGCAGTTGCGCGTTATCTACCGCACCTTCTGGAATAGCTTTACCCAGATCGCCCGGCTGCAGCTCTGCCATAAACGGTTTCAGCAGCGGTACGCAAGCGTAAGAGAACAGATAGTTACCGTATTCTGCGGTATCAGAGATAACCACGTTCATTTCGTACAGACGCTTACGGGCGATGGTGTTGGCAATCAGCGGCAGCTCATGCAGTGATTCATAGTATGCCGACTCTTCAATGATGCCGGAATCAACCATGGTTTCGAACGCCAGCTCAACGCCCGCTTTCACCATCGCGATCATCAGCACGCCTTTATCGAAGTACTCCTGCTCGCCGATTTTACCTTCATACTGCGGTGCGGTTTCGAACGCGGTTTTGCCGGTCTCTTCACGCCAGGTCAGCAGTTTCTTATCATCATTAGCCCAGTCTGCCATCATGCCAGAGGAGAATTCACCGGAGATGATGTCGTCCATATGTTTCTGGAACAGCGGCGCCATGATCTCTTTCAGTTGCTCAGAAAGCGCATAAGCACGCAGTTTCGCCGGGTTAGAGAGCCTGTCCATCATCAGGGTGATGCCGCCCTGCTTCAGGGCTTCGGTGATGGTTTCCCAGCCGAACTGAATCAGTTTTTCTGCATATGCCGGGTCGGTGCCCTCTTCCACCAGCTTGTCGAAGCACAGCAGAGAACCAGCCTGCAACATACCGCACAGGATAGTTTGCTCGCCCATCAGGTCTGATTTCACTTCCGCAACGAAAGAGGATTCCAGAACGCCGGCACGATGACCGCCTGTTGCTGCCGCCCAGGCTTTAGCGATCGCCATGCCTTCGCCTTTCGGATCGTTTTCCGGGTGAACGGCAATCAGCGTCGGTACGCCGAATCCACGTTTATACTCTTCACGCACTTCGGTGCCAGGGCATTTCGGCGCAACCATTACTACAGTGATGTCTTTACGGATCTGCTCGCCCACTTCGACGATGTTGAAACCATGCGAGTAACCCAGCGCCGCGCCATCTTTCATCAGCGGTTGAACGGAACGCACTACGTCAGAGTGCTGCTTGTCCGGCGTCAGGTTAACCACCAGATCCGCCTGCGGGATCAGTTCTTCGTAAGTACCTACCTTAAAACCGTTTTCGGTTGCTTTACGCCAGGACGCGCGCTTTTCGGCAATCGCTTCTTTACGCAGAGCGTAGGAGATATCGAGACCAGAATCACGCATGTTCAGGCCCTGGTTCAGACCCTGTGCGCCGCAGCCGACGATGACCACTTTTTTACCCTGAAGATAGCTCGCACCGTCAGCGAACTCGTCGCGCCCCATAAAGCGACATTTGCCCAGTTGTGCCAGCTGCTGGCGCAGATTCAGTGTATTGAAGTAGTTAGCCATGGTGATTCCTCGTGATGTTGTGCTTCTTATTGTTCGGTTCGCTGTTGAGCGAGAATGTCACCACATTACAACAGGAAATTTATTGCGGAAATTGATATATTCACAACGTCATATTGCAATTTCTGCAACGTCATAACCGGGGGTTAAGCCTGTGGATTTACGCGACCTGAAAATGTTTCTGCATCTGGCGGAAAGCCGCCATTTTGGCCGTAGCGCGCGGGCAATGCACGTCAGCCCCTCCACGCTTTCCCGACAGATTCAGCGCCTGGAAGAAGATCTCGGCCAACCGCTGTTTGTGCGCGATAACCGCACGGTAACGCTGACGGAAGCGGGCGAAGAGCTGCGTGTTTTCGCCCAGCAAACGTTGTTACAGTATCAGCAATTGCGCCACACCATCGACCAGCAAGGGCCGTCCCTCTCTGGCGAATTACATATTTTCTGTTCGGTGACTGCCGCTTACAGCCATCTGCCACCGATTCTCGACCGATTCCGCGCGGAGCATCCATCGGTGGAAATTAAGCTCACCACCGGTGATGCGGCGGATGCAATGGAAAAGGTGGTCACTGGAGAAGCAGATTTGGCGATTGCCGGGAAGCCGGAGACTCTGCCAGGCGCGGTGGCGTTTTCGATGCTGGAGAACCTGGCGGTGGTGCTGATCGCGCCCGCGCTGCCCTGCCCGGTGCGTAATCAGGTCTCAGTAGAACAACCGGACTGGTCGACGATTCCCTTCATCATGGCCGATCAGGGACCAGTACGCCGCCGCATTGAGTTGTGGTTTCGACGCAATAAAATCAGTAACCCGATGATTTACGCCACGGTTGGCGGGCATGAAGCGATGGTATCGATGGTGGCACTTGGCTGTGGCGTGGCGCTGCTGCCGGAAGTGGTACTGGATAACAGCCCGGAGCCAGTGCGTAATCGTGTGATGATTTTAGAGCGCAGCGATGAGAAAACGCCGTTTGAGCTGGGCGTTTGTGCGCAAAAAAAGCGGCTACATGAGCCGCTGATTGAGGCGTTCTGGAAGATTTTGCCGAACCATTAACCCGCCAAAAAGAACCTGAACGCCGGGTTATTGGTTTCGTCGTGGCAATCGTAGCCCAGCTCATTCAGCCGGGTTTCGAAATCCGGTTCATGATCGCCCAGCTCGAACGCTGCCAGTACACGCCCGTAGTCGGTGCCATGACTGCGATAGTGGAACAAAGAGATATTCCAGTGCGTCCCCAGCGTGTTGAGGAAGCGCAGCAGCGCGCCCGGTGATTCCGGGAATTCGAAGCTGTAGAGGCGTTCCTGCAACGGATGCGATGGACGCCCGCCAACCATATAGCGCACATGCAACTTCGCCATTTCGTCGTCGGAGAGATCAACCACGCTGTAGCCACCGTCGTTGAGCATCTGCAAAATTTCTTTGCGCTCTTCAAGGCCGCGACTTAAGCGCACACCGACAAAAATACAGGCATCTTTAGCATCAGCGAAACGGTAGTTGAACTCTGTGACCGAGCGCCCGCCAAGCAACTGGCAGAACTTCAGAAAGCTGCCCTTCTCTTCCGGGATGGTCACCGCCAGCAACGCTTCACGCTGTTCACCCAGTTCGCAGCGTTCCGAGACGTAGCGCAGACCGTGGAAGTTCACGTTGGCTCCAGAAAGAATATGCGCCAGCCGCTCACCGCGAATGTTGTGCTGAGCGATGTACTTTTTCATCCCCGCCAGCGCCAGCGCGCCAGACGGTTCCGCCACTGCGCGCACATCTTCGAATAAGTCTTTCATCGCTGCGCAGATGGCATCGCTATCGACGGTGATGATGTCGTCGAGATACTCCCGGCACAAACGGAAGGTTTCGTCGCCGATGCGTTTTACCGCAACACCTTCGGCGAATAGCCCCACGCGCGGCAGATCAACCGGATGACCCGCATCCAGTGCCGCTTTCAGGCAGGCTGAATCTTCCGCTTCTACCGCGATCACTTTGATTTGCGGCATCAGTTGTTTGATCAACACAGCCACGCCCGCCGCCAGGCCACCGCCACCAACCGGCACAAATACGCGGTCGAGATGGGCGTCCTGCTGGAGCAGTTCCAGCGCCAGCGTGCCCTGCCCGGCGATCACCATCGGATGATCGAACGGCGGCACCCAGGTGAAGCCCTGCTGCTGCGACAGTTCGATTGCTTTCGCTTTCGCTTCATCAAAGTTCGCGCCGTGAAGCAGCACCTCACCGCCGAAGCCGCGCACCGCGTCGACTTTGATGTCGGCGGTAGCGGTTGGCATGACGATGAGCGCCTTCACACCTAACCGAGCGGAGGAGAACGCGACACCTTGCGCATGGTTACCCGCCGAGGCGGTGATCACGCCGTGCGCTTTCTGTTCTTCCGTCAGACCTGCCATCATGGCGTATGCGCCGCGCAGCTTGAAGCTGTGCACCGGCTGGCGGTCTTCGCGCTTCACCAGAATCACGTTATCAAGACGCGACGACAGCTTTTCCATTTTCTGTAGCGGCGTGACCTGCGCCGCTTCATAGACCGGCGCACGTAGCACCGCTCTTAAATATTCGGCACCTTCCGGGGCACCTGACAGGGGTTGCGAGTCAGCCATTATTAACCCCCCAGTTTCGATTTATCGCGCACCGCACCTTTGTCGGCGCTGGTCGCCAGGCTGGCGTAGGCGCGCAAAGCAAAGGAAACCTGACGTTCACGGTTTTTCGGCGTCCAGGCTTTGTCGCCACGGGCTTCCTGCGCTTCACGACGCGCCGCCAGTTCGGCATCGCTTACCTGCAACTGAATGCCACGGTTCGGAATGTCGATGGCGATCAGGTCACCATCTTCAATCAGGCCAATGCTACCGCCGCTTGCCGCTTCCGGCGAGACGTGGCCGATGGAAAGGCCAGACGTACCGCCGGAGAAGCGTCCATCGGTGATCAGCGCACAGGCTTTGCCAAGACCCATCGATTTCAGGAAGCTGGTTGGGTAGAGCATTTCCTGCATCCCAGGGCCGCCTTTCGGGCCTTCGTAGCGAATAACAACCACATCGCCAGCGACAACTTTGCCGCCGAGAATCGCTTCTACCGCGTCATCCTGGCTTTCGTACACTTTCGCCGGGCCGGTGAATTTGAGAATACTGTCATCGACGCCCGCCGTTTTAACGATGCAGCCGTTTTCCGCGAAGTTGCCGTAAAGCACCGCCAGGCCGCCGTCTTTGCTGTAGGCGTGCTCCAGCGAGCGGATGCAGCCGTTAGCGCGATCGTCATCGAGAGAATCCCAACGGCAATCCTGCGAGAATGCCTGTGTAGTGCGGATTCCAGCCGGGCCAGCGCGGAACATATTTTTCACCGCATCATCCTGAGTCAGCATGACATCGTATTGTTCCAGCGTTTGCGACAAGGTCAGGCCGAGTACGTTTTTCACATTGCGATTCAACAACCCGGCACGATCCAGTTCGCCGAGAATACCGATCACGCCACCAGCACGATGAACATCTTCCATATGGTATTTCTGGGTGCTCGGCGCAACTTTGCACAACTGCGGGACTTTACGCGAAAGTTTGTCGATATCACTCATGGTGAAGTCGATTTCCGCTTCTTGTGCCGCCGCCAGCAGGTGAAGAACCGTATTGGTAGAGCCGCCCATCGCGATATCCAACGTCATGGCGTTTTCAAACGCCGCTTTACTGGCGATATTACGTGGCAGTGCGCTTTCGTCGTTTTGCTCGTAGTAACGTTTGGTCAATTCAACAATGCGTTTACCGGCATTGAGGAACAGCTGCTTACGATCCGCGTGGGTTGCCAGTAGCGAGCCGTTGCCTGGCTGCGACAGACCCAGAGCTTCGGTCAGGCAGTTCATCGAGTTAGCGGTGAACATCCCGGAGCAGGAACCACAGGTTGGACAGGCCGAACGTTCAACCTGATCGCTCTGGGAGTCAGAAACTTTCGGATCTGCCCCCTGGATCATCGCATCAACCAGATCAAGCTTGATTAACTGATCGGATAGTTTGGTTTTCCCGGCCTCCATCGGACCACCGGAAACAAAGATCACCGGAATATTCAGGCGCAGAGAGGCCATCAGCATCCCCGGGGTGATTTTGTCGCAGTTGGAGATGCAGACCATCGCGTCGGCGCAGTGGGCGTTGACCATATACTCAACAGAATCAGCGATCAGTTCGCGAGACGGCAGTGAATAAAGCATCCCCCCGTGACCCATGGCGATCCCATCATCCACCGCAATGGTGTTGAATTCTTTGGCAACGCCGCCAGCCGCTTCAATTTGTTCAGCGACCAGTTTACCGAGATCGCGCAGATGGACGTGCCCCGGTACAAATTGAGTGAACGAGTTCACAACAGCGATAATCGGCTTACCGAAATCAGCGTCGGTCATTCCAGTGGCGCGCCACAGCGCACGAGCACCCGCCATATTACGACCATGAGTGGTGGTGGCGGAACGGTACTTAGGCATACTTTATTTACTCCCAGTGTCTGTCTCGTAAATGGGACGGTGCGTGCCGTCCCATTTTTTGTATTTATTGATTAACCTGATCCAACCAGCCCCATTTATCTTCGGTTTCGCCGGTGAAGAGGCCGAAGAAGGCTTGCTGGATGCGTTTGGTGACCGGGCCACAACGGCCTTCGCCCACCTGAATACCGTCGACGCTGCGCACTGGCGTAATTTCAGCCGCTGTACCGGACATAAACACTTCATCTGCCAGATACAGCGATTCACGCGACAGCACCTGCTCACGCACTTCAATTCCCAGTTCTTTCGCCAGTTTGATGATGGCGTCACGGGTAATACCCGGAAGCGCGGAAGAGGTGAACGGCGGGGTGAACAGCACGCCGTCTTTCACTTCAAACAGGTTTTCGCCTGCACCTTCAGAGATGTAACCATTCACATCCAGCGCGATACCTTCCTGATAACCGTGGCGGCGCGCTTCGCTGCCAACCAGCAGGGAAGAGAGGTAGTTCCCCCCCGCTTTCGCAGCGGTTGGAATGGTGTTTGGCGCCGCGCGGTTCCAGGAAGAAACCATCGCGTCGATCCCCTGCTCCAGTGCTTCCGCGCCCAGATAAGCTCCCCACGGGAAAGCGGCAATAATCACGTCGGTGGTGTATCCCGCTGGTGGGTTAACGCCCATGCCAACATCACCTACGAAGATCAGCGGACGGATATAGGCGCTGGTGAGATTGTTTTTACGGATCACTTCGCGGCAAGCTTCCATCAGCTCATCAATGCTCTGCGAAACCGGGAAGCGGTAAATTTTGGCAGAGTCATGCAGACGTTGCATATGCTCACGATGACGGAATACAACTGGACCTTTATGCGAGTCGTAGCAACGGATGCCTTCAAAAACCGAGGTGCCATAGTGCAGCGCATGCGACATCACATGCACCTTCGCGTCTTCCCAGCGAACCATCTCCCCATTGAACCAAATGTAATCAGCTTTCTTCGTGGTCATTTTTATATTCCTTTTGCGCTCAGGCGCGGATTTGTTGTGATGTGGTTGTGCTCTGGCAGATAGCAACGTGTGCGACGTCTACCAGTTTATTTAACTGACTAAACAGTAAGTCGACCGAACGCGGGCTGGCAACGGTCAATTCAATATTTATATTTTGTGCATCGCTGGCGGCAGCCATATTCATTGAGCAGACGTGGAAACCACGATGACGCACCACGCGTAAAACACGTTCTAAGGTTTCTGGATTGAAGCGAGCCGATACATTGACCTGATGTTGCATCATGATAATTTCTCCAACATTTCTGAATTACTGGCGCCAGGCGGCACCAGCGGCCAGACGTTCTCAAGTTCGTCGATTGAGACATGAAGCAGGTATGGCCCATCACTGTTCAGCATGGTGTCGAGTGCCGCTTCAACCTGGTCTTTACGGGTGATGTGTTGGCCAGGGATGCCGAAGGCGCTGGCTAACATGAGGAAATCTGGGTTATCGGTAAGGGTGGTTTCGCTATATCGTTCCTGGAAAAACAGTTGCTGCCATTGTCGAACCATCCCTAACCGCTGGTTATCGAGTAAGACAATTTTCAACGGTAACTGCTTGCGTTTTACGGTGCCCAGCTCTTGTACATTCATCATGAAAGAACCGTCACCGGAGATACAAACGACAGTATCGTTCGGTCGCGCGACTTGTGCGCCAACCGCCGCCGGTAAACCGAAGCCCATAGTGCCTAAACCGCTTGAAGTGATGAAATTTTCCGGGCGAGTGTGGGCGATGTGCTGCGCAGCCCACATCTGATGCTGCCCCACATCCGTGGTCACAACGCAATCCGCAGGTTTACGATCCGACAGTTGTTTTAACAACAACGGCGCGTAGATAGCGTCTCCAGGATGATCGTAACGCCAGGCATGTTCACTACGCATTTGTGCGCAGTATTGCTGCCATTCATCGATATTTAACGATTGCTGTAACGCAGGCAACAGCGTGTTTAAATCGCCTTGTAATGCCACATGCGCCTGACGCAGCTTGTTCATTTCTGCCGGGTCGATATCCATATGGATCACGCTGGCATGTGGCGCGAACGTGTTAAGTTTGCCGGTCACCCGGTCATCAAAACGTGCCCCCACGGCGATCAGCAGGTCACATTCCTGCACCGCGAAGTTCGCCGCTTTGGTGCCGTGCATCCCCAGCATCCCCAGATAGTACGGATAATCCGCATCGACTGCGCCCAGCCCTTTCAGCGTGCAGGTGGCAGGCATTTTTGTGGCAGCGAGAAATTCATGCAGAGCAGGAACCGCCTGCGCCATACCCACGCCGCCGCCAACATACAGCATCGGTTTTTGCGCTTTTACCAGCATCTGGCGCGCTTGCTCGACTTCGGCATGTGGGAAAGTCACTTCGTTTTCAACGGTGGTGAACCAGGGTTCCAGATCGCCGCAGGCTAACTGGATATCTTTAGGGATATCGACCAGAACCGGACCGGGACGACCAGAGCTGGCGACATCAAACGCTTCGGCCATGATGCGTGGTAATTCTTCCAGCGACTGCACCAGGAAGCTGTGTTTGGTACAGGCCAACGACAATCCCAGGACATCAACCTCCTGAAATGCATCGGTGCCGATGAACGGTGCAGATACCTGACCGGTGATGGCAACTACAGGGATGGAATCTAACAGCGCGTCCGCAAGTCCGGTGATCAGGTTGGTTGCGCCAGGGCCAGAAGTGGCGATGCACACGCCCGTTTTACCGGTAGCACGGGCATAACCGATAGCCGCCATTACCGCGCCCTGTTCATGCCGGCACAGCAAGTGTTCTACGCCACCGTCATACAATGCATCGTAAACAGGCATAATTGCGCCACCCGGATAACCGAAAACGGTGTTCACACCCTGTGCCCGCAAAGCATGTACCACCCACTGTGCGCCATTCATAGTTAGTTCCCCGTCCTGAATGTTGAGAAACAGAATTTTGTGCTGTTATTCATTGCCTGCTCCTCGATTATGTTTTTAAGGTCAAAAAAAACCCCCGAACCTTTCGGTGCGGGGGTCTTAGTTCGTTAAGGCTTGATCTCTAAGCCTTTCCTCGTCCAAGTGCAGCCCCGCACGGTGGGATAATAATCACCACCACGCTAATCACGACCAGGCTAATCACTCGTAGAAGGGCTGTCATTTTGTCTTTTCTTGCATCTTGTTCGAAGGAATGCCTAAAGAGTTACCATAGATTTTGCGAATAGCACAAGATATTTTTTGGCCGCTTTTTATGACTCTCATAATAATTTCTATAAAAACCATTGTTTTTTATATAAAAATTTGTGAGTGAAAAAAATTCAATTTCCGTATAATTCTCGCGCTCTTCGAGTGGCAGTTTTTTGTGCTTTTTATTTTTGCGAGAGTGATTCCATCACTAATACAACTCAAATTACTTTGCACAAATAAACGGGAATCAGCCGCTAAATAACACAATTTCGCAGACTACAGCAGGGATCTCTTATGTTCATAATGGTGACTTAAGGAGGACTTATGTCACTGTCAATTGTTCATACTCGTGCCGCCCTGGGAGTCAATGCTCCCCGATCACTGTTGAGGTACATATCAGTAAAGGTTTGCCAGGGTTAACAATGGTGGGCTTACCAGAAACAACGGTGAAAGAAGCTCGCGATCGCGTGCGCAGCGCCATTATTAATAGCGGATATGAATATCCGGCGAAAAAAATCACCATCAACCTTGCTCCAGCCGATCTGCCAAAAGAAGGGGGACGATATGATTTACCTATCGCCATTGCGTTGCTGGCGGCCTCAGAACAGCTTACAGCCAATAAGTTAGATGAATATGAATTAGTCGGAGAACTGGCGCTTACAGGCGCTCTGCGTGGCGTTCCAGGCGCAATCTCCAGTGCAACTGAAGCCATTAAGTCGGGCAGAAAAATTATCGTCTCGAAAGACAACGAAGATGAAGTGGGGTTAATTAACGGTGAAGGATGCCTGATAGCCGATCATCTGCAGGCTGTCTGTGCATTTCTGGAAGGTAAACACGCTCTCGAACGCCCGAAACCAACTGATGTAGTATCCCGTGCATTACAACATGATCTCAGTGATGTTGTCGGTCAGGAGCAAGGAAAGCGAGGACTGGAAATTACTGCTGCTGGCGGACACAACCTTTTATTGATTGGACCGCCGGGAACAGGCAAAACGATGCTCGCCAGCCGTATTAATGGCCTGTTGCCAGATTTAAGCAATGAAGAAGCACTGGAGAGTGCCGCAATATTAAGCCTGGTAAATGCCGAATCAGTGCAAAAACAATGGCGGCAGCGCCCGTTCCGCTCACCGCACCACAGTGCGTCGTTAACTGCGATGGTGGGCGGTGGCGCAATTCCCGGGCCTGGTGAAATTTCGCTGGCGCATAACGGCGTACTTTTTCTTGATGAACTACCTGAATTTGAACGGCGTACACTGGATGCCTTGCGGGAACCCATAGAGTCAGGGCAAATCCATCTTTCACGCACACGAGCAAAAATAACCTATCCAGCCCGTTTCCAGCTTGTTGCGGCGATGAATCCCAGCCCAACAGGACATTATCAAGGAACCATAACCGCTGCACGCCGGAACAAACGCTGCGTTATCTCAACCGACTCTCCGGTCCCTTTCTTGACCGCTTTGACCTCTCACTGGAGATCCCGCTACCGCCACCCGGTATTTTGAGCAAAGCGGTCATTCAGGGGGAAAGCAGCGCCACCGTTAAACAACGCGTAATGGCCGCCAGAGAGCGCCAATTTAAGCGGCAGAATAAACTGAATGCCTGGCTGGATAGTCCGGAAATACGACAATTTTGCAAGCTTGAGAACGAGGACGCACAGTGGCTGGAAGAAACGCTGATCCATCTGGGATTATCTATTCGTGCCTGGCAGCGGTTACTGAAAGTATCAAGAACCATAGCTGATATTGATCAGTCTGACGTCATCACACGTCAGCATTTACAAGAGGCCGTAAGTTATCGGGCTATCGACCGTTTGCTCATCCATTTGCAAAAGCTGCTGACGTAAAAAAAGGGCATTTCGCCCTTTTTATTAATCGTCGGAATCGGTGTAGTCTTCAGCACCTTCGACCTGCGGTTTACCGCCGGAAAGAGTGTGAAAACGTTTTGGACGCTTGATACGCGTCATATACTTGGACCACACGCGTTCTGCTTCTGTCACTGGCTCACGTTCGCCACGGCATACTGCTACGAAGAGTTTCTCTTCCTCGGTAACCGGCTCGCGTTTGCCGAGATCCAGCTCATTGAAGGCATAACCATGACGTTCAAGCAGTTGTGCCTCTTTGATGGTGAAATCACCATGACGAGAGAATCCACGTGGATAATGTTTATTGTCGAAATATCGATTAGTCGTCGTAAAGCTTTCCGCCATCCTGCACGCTCCTAATTCTTTGACCGAGCTAGTTATGGCGCGGAGTATTAGTTACGCTTGACAGAGTGTAAAACAAAACATTTAAATCATAACGACAAATAATTTTGCGGAGAGCACTGTGGATACGGAATTGTTAAAAACTTTCCTGGAAGTTAGCCGAACGCGTCACTTTGGCCGAGCGGCTGAATCGCTCTATCTGACCCAGTCAGCAGTGAGCTTTCGGATCAGACAACTGGAAAATCAACTGGGTGTGAATCTTTTCACTCGTCACAGAAACAATATCCGTTTAACCGCTGCCGGTGAAAAGCTGTTGCCTTATGCAGAAACACTCATGAGCACCTGGCAGACCGCTCGTAAGGAGGTGGCGCATACCTCACGACATAATGAGTTTTCTATCGGTGCCAGCGCCTCGTTGTGGGAGTGTATGCTTAATCAGTGGCTGGGGCGCTTGTATCAAAATCAGGATGCCCATACAGGCTTACAGTTCGAAGCGCGAATTGCCCAGCGCCAATCTCTGGTAAAACAACTGCATGAACGCCAGCTTGATCTTCTTATTACTACTGAAGCGCCCAAAATGGATGAATTTAGTAGTCAGTTACTGGGGCATTTTACTTTAGCACTCTATACCAGTGCCTCTTCTAAGCTAAAAGGTGAGCTTAACTATCTCCGCCTGGAATGGGGGCCGGATTTTCAACAACATGAGGCTGGTTTAATCGGTGCTGATGAAGTTCCAATGCTAACAACCAGTTCTGCTGAACTGGCACAGCAACAGATTGCGATGCTTAATGGTTGCACATGGCTGCCGGTGAGTTGGGCACGTAAGAAAGGTGGGCTGCATACCGTTGTCGACAGCACAACTCTTTCTCGTCCTCTCTATGCCATATGGCTGCAAAATAGCGATAAAAATGCGTTGATTCGCGATCTATTGAAAATTAACGTGCTGGATGATGTGTATTAATCAAAATAGCCGGCAAGGATGCCGATGGAAGGATTTACTTCGAAGAGGGTTATTTCAGACAAAAAAAATCCTTAGCTTTCGCTAAGGATGATTTCTGGCAGGGGCGGAGAGACTCGAACTCCCAACACCCGGTTTTGGAGACCGGTGCTCTACCAATTGAACTACGCCCCTAATTAGGGTGGCGGAACGGACGGGACTCGAACCCGCGACCCCCTGCGTGACAGGCAGGTATTCTAACCGACTGAACTACCGCTCCACCGAATTCTTTTACAACCACCAGTTTTATGACCGGCTTACTGCTTAATTTGATGCCTGGCAGTTCCCTACTCTCGCATGGGGAGACCCCACACTACCATCGGCGCTACGGCGTTTCACTTCTGAGTTCGGCATGGGGTCAGGTGGGACCACCGCGCTACGGCCGCCAGGCAAATTCTGTTTATCAACACGTCTTATTCTGACCTGTCGATTTAATCTGTATCAGGCTGAAAATCTTCTCTCATCCGCCAAAACAGCTTCGGCGTTGTAAGGTTAAGCCTCACGGTTCATTAGTACCGGTTAGCTCAACGCATCGCTGCGCTTACACACCCGGCCTATCAACGTCGTCGTCTTCAACGTTCCTTCAGGACTCTCAAGGAGTCAGGGAGAACTCATCTCGGGGCAAGTTTCGTGCTTAGATGCTTTCAGCACTTATCTCTTCCGCATTTAGCTACCGGGCAGTGCCATTGGCATGACAACCCGAACACCAGTGATGCGTCCACTCCGGTCCTCTCGTACTAGGAGCAGCCCCCCTCAGTTCTCCAGCGCCCACGGCAGATAGGGACCGAACTGTCTCACGACGTTCTAAACCCAGCTCGCGTACCACTTTAAATGGCGAACAGCCATACCCTTGGGACCTACTTCAGCCCCAGGATGTGATGAGCCGACATCGAGGTGCCAAACACCGCCGTCGATATGAACTCTTGGGCGGTATCAGCCTGTTATCCCCGGAGTACCTTTTATCCGTTGAGCGATGGCCCTTCCATTCAGAACCACCGGATCACTATGACCTGCTTTCGCACCTGCTCGCGCCGTCACGCTCGCAGTCAAGCTGGCTTATGCCATTGCACTAACCTCCTGATGTCCGACCAGGATTAGCCAACCTTCGTGCTCCTCCGTTACTCTTTAGGAGGAGACCGCCCCAGTCAAACTACCCACCAGACACTGTCCGCAACCCGGATAACGGGTCCACGTTAGAACATCAAACATTAAAGGGTGGTATTTCAAGGTCGGCTCCACGCAGACTGGCGTCCACGCTTCAAAGCCTCCCACCTATCCTACACATCAAGGCTCAATGTTCAGTGTCAAGCTATAGTAAAGGTTCACGGGGTCTTTCCGTCTTGCCGCGGGTACACTGCATCTTCACAGCGAGTTCAATTTCACTGAGTCTCGGGTGGAGACAGCCTGGCCATCATTACGCCATTCGTGCAGGTCGGAACTTACCCGACAAGGAATTTCGCTACCTTAGGACCGTTATAGTTACGGCCGCCGTTTACCGGGGCTTCGATCAAGAGCTTCGCCTTGCGGCTGACCCCATCAATTAACCTTCCGGCACCGGGCAGGCGTCACACCGTATACGTCCACTTTCGTGTTTGCACAGTGCTGTGTTTTTAATAAACAGTTGCAGCCAGCTGGTATCTTCGACTGATTTCAGCTCCACGAGCAAGTCGCTTCACCTACATATCAGCGTGCCTTCTCCCGAAGTTACGGCACCATTTTGCCTAGTTCCTTCACCCGAGTTCTCTCAAGCGCCTTGGTATTCTCTACCTGACCACCTGTGTCGGTTTGGGGTACGATTTGATGTTACCTGATGCTTAGAGGCTTTTCCTGGAAGCAGGGCATTTGTTGCTTCAGCACCGTAGTGCCTCGTCATCACGCCTCAGCCTTGATTTTCCGGATTTGCCTGGAAAACCAGCCTACACGCTTAAACCGGGACAACCGTCGCCCGGCCAACATAGCCTTCTCCGTCCCCCCTTCGCAGTAACACCAAGTACAGGAATATTAACCTGTTTCCCATCGACTACGCCTTTCGGCCTCGCCTTAGGGGTCGACTCACCCTGCCCCGATTAACGTTGGACAGGAACCCTTGGTCTTCCGGCGAGCGGGCTTTTCACCCGCTTTATCGTTACTTATGTCAGCATTCGCACTTCTGATACCTCCAGCATGCCTCACAGCACACCTTCGCAGGCTTACAGAACGCTCCCCTACCCAACAACGCATGAGCGTCGCTGCCGCAGCTTCGGTGCATGGTTTAGCCCCGTTACATCTTCCGCGCAGGCCGACTCGACCAGTGAGCTATTACGCTTTCTTTAAATGATGGCTGCTTCTAAGCCAACATCCTGGCTGTCTGGGCCTTCCCACATCGTTTCCCACTTAACCATGACTTTGGGACCTTAGCTGGCGGTCTGGGTTGTTTCCCTCTTCACGACGGACGTTAGCACCCGCCGTGTGTCTCCCGTGATAACATTCTCCGGTATTCGCAGTTTGCATCGGGTTGGTAAGTCGGGATGACCCCCTTGCCGAAACAGTGCTCTACCCCCGGAGATGAATTCACGAGGCGCTACCTAAATAGCTTTCGGGGAGAACCAGCTATCTCCCGGTTTGATTGGCCTTTCACCCCCAGCCACAAGTCATCCGCTAATTTTTCAACATTAGTCGGTTCGGTCCTCCAGTTAGTGTTACCCAACCTTCAACCTGCCCATGGCTAGATCACCGGGTTTCGGGTCTATACCCTGCAACTTAACGCCCAGTTAAGACTCGGTTTCCCTTCGGCTCCCCTATTCGGTTAACCTTGCTACAGAATATAAGTCGCTGACCCATTATACAAAAGGTACGCAGTCACCCTGATAAATCAAGGCTCCCACTGCTTGTACGTACACGGTTTCAGGTTCTTTTTCACTCCCCTCGCCGGGGTTCTTTTCGCCTTTCCCTCACGGTACTGGTTCACTATCGGTCAGTCAGGAGTATTTAGCCTTGGAGGATGGTCCCCCCATATTCAGACAGGATACCACGTGTCCCGCCCTACTCATCGAGCTCACAGTATGTGCATTTTTGTGTACGGGGCTGTCACCCTGTATCGCGCGCCTTTCCAGACGCTTCCACTAACACACACACTGATTCAGGCTCTGGGCTGCTCCCCGTTCGCTCGCCGCTACTGGGGGAATCTCGGTTGATTTCTTTTCCTCGGGGTACTTAGATGTTTCAGTTCCCCCGGTTCGCCTCATTAACCTATGGATTCAGTTAATGATAGTGTGTCGAAACACACTGGGTTTCCCCATTCGGAAATCGCCGGTTATAACGGTTCATATCACCTTACCGACGCTTATCGCAGATTAGCACGTCCTTCATCGCCTCTGACTGCCAGGGCATCCACCGTGTACGCTTAGTCGCTTAACCTCACAACCCGAAGATGTTTCGTAAAACACCATCGTGTTGCGAAAATTTGAGAGACTCACGAACAACTTGCGTTGTTCAGTGTTTCAATTTTCAGCTTGATCCAGATTTTTAAAGAGCAAATATCTCAAACATCACCCGAAGATGAGTTTTGAGATATTAAGGCAGGTGACTTTCACTCACAAACCAGCAAGTGGCGTCCCCTAGGGGATTCGAACCCCTGTTACCGCCGTGAAAGGGCGGTGTCCTGGGCCTCTAGACGAAGGGGACGTATCAGTCTGCTTCGCAAGACGCCTTGCTTTTCACTTTCTATCAGACAATCTGTGTGAGCACTTCAAAGAACGCTTCTTTAAGGTAAGGAGGTGATCCAACCGCAGGTTCCCCTACGGTTACCTTGTTACGACTTCACCCCAGTCATGAATCACAAAGTGGTAAGCGCCCTCCCGAAGGTTAAGCTACCTACTTCTTTTGCAACCCACTCCCATGGTGTGACGGGCGGTGTGTACAAGGCCCGGGAACGTATTCACCGTGGCATTCTGATCCACGATTACTAGCGATTCCGACTTCATGGAGTCGAGTTGCAGACTCCAATCCGGACTACGACGCACTTTATGAGGTCCGCTTGCTCTCGCGAGGTCGCTTCTCTTTGTATGCGCCATTGTAGCACGTGTGTAGCCCTGGTCGTAAGGGCCATGATGACTTGACGTCATCCCCACCTTCCTCCAGTTTATCACTGGCAGTCTCCTTTGAGTTCCCGGCCGAACCGCTGGCAACAAAGGATAAGGGTTGCGCTCGTTGCGGGACTTAACCCAACATTTCACAACACGAGCTGACGACAGCCATGCAGCACCTGTCTCACAGTTCCCGAAGGCACCAATCCATCTCTGGAAAGTTCTGTGGATGTCAAGACCAGGTAAGGTTCTTCGCGTTGCATCGAATTAAACCACATGCTCCACCGCTTGTGCGGGCCCCCGTCAATTCATTTGAGTTTTAACCTTGCGGCCGTACTCCCCAGGCGGTCGACTTAACGCGTTAGCTCCGGAAGCCACGCCTCAAGGGCACAACCTCCAAGTCGACATCGTTTACGGCGTGGACTACCAGGGTATCTAATCCTGTTTGCTCCCCACGCTTTCGCACCTGAGCGTCAGTCTTCGTCCAGGGGGCCGCCTTCGCCACCGGTATTCCTCCAGATCTCTACGCATTTCACCGCTACACCTGGAATTCTACCCCCCTCTACGAGACTCAAGCCTGCCAGTATCAGATGCAGTTCCCAGGTTGAGCCCGGGGATTTCACATCTGACTTAACAGACCGCCTGCGTGCGCTTTACGCCCAGTAATTCCGATTAACGCTTGCACCCTCCGTATTACCGCGGCTGCTGGCACGGAGTTAGCCGGTGCTTCTTCTGCGGGTAACGTCAATGAGCAAAGGTATTAACTTTACTCCCTTCCTCCCCGCTGAAAGTACTTTACAACCCGAAGGCCTTCTTCATACACGCGGCATGGCTGCATCAGGCTTGCGCCCATTGTGCAATATTCCCCACTGCTGCCTCCCGTAGGAGTCTGGACCGTGTCTCAGTTCCAGTGTGGCTGGTCATCCTCTCAGACCAGCTAGGGATCGTCGCCTAGGTGAGCCGTTACCCCACCTACTAGCTAATCCCATCTGGGCACATCCGATGGCAAGAGGCCCGAAGGTCCCCCTCTTTGGTCTTGCGACGTTATGCGGTATTAGCTACCGTTTCCAGTAGTTATCCCCCTCCATCGGGCAGTTTCCCAGACATTACTCACCCGTCCGCCACTCGTCAGCAAAGAAGCAAGCTTCTTCCTGTTACCGTTCGACTTGCATGTGTTAGGCCTGCCGCCAGCGTTCAATCTGAGCCATGATCAAACTCTTCAATTTAAAAGTTTGATGCTCAAAGAATTAAACTTCGTAATGAATTACGTGTTCACTCTTGAGACTTGGTATTCATTTATCGTCTTGCGACGTTAAGAATCCGTATCTTCGAGTGCCCACACAGATTGTCTGATAAATTGTTAAAGAGCAGTGCCGCTTCGCTTTTTCTCAGCGGCGCGGGGTGTGCATAATACGCTTTCCCGCTACAGAGTCAAGCATTTTTTTGCTTTCTCTGCCAGGATTCTCAGGAGAATCCCACTGACCCGGCGGCGTGTTTGCCGTTGTTCCGTGTCAGTGGTGGCGCATTATAGGGAGTTATTCTGAGCTGACAAGAGGAAATTTAAAATAATCTTCCGAATGCGCGTTTTTTCATCAAAACACTTGCTGGTGTGCCATAAAACAAGCAATTTGCCGTTTTTGCAACCGCAATCACACTTCCTGGTGGCATACTAAGGAGGAAAAAAAGAATAAGGAAGATGAGTATGCCATTAAGCGCACAACAGTTAGCTGCACAGAAAAACCTTTCGTATGTTCTGGCCGAGAAGCTGGCGCAACGGATCTTAAAAGGTGAATACGCACCCGGCACCATTCTGCCTGGTGAAATTGAGCTGGGTGAGCAATTTGGAGTGAGCCGTACTGCGGTACGCGAAGCGGTCAAGACGTTAACGGCAAAAGGAATGGTTTTGCCACGACCACGAATTGGTACGCGTGTCATGCCGCAATCCAACTGGAATTTTCTTGATCAAGAGTTGCTCTCCTGGTGGATGACAGAAGAGAACTTTCATCAAGTTATTGATCATTTTCTGGTTATGCGTATCTGTCTGGAGCCGCAAGCCTGCTTATTGGCAGCAACGGTGGGCACCGCAGAACAGAAGGCGCATCTCAATACACTGATGGCCGAAATGGTGTCGTTAAAAGAGCATTTCCGCCGGGAGCGTTGGATTGAGGTAGATATGGCCTGGCATGAACATATTTATGAAATGAGCGCCAATCCGTTTTTGACATCTTTCGCTTCACTATTTCATTCGGTTTATCACACTTACTTTACGTCAATAACCAGCGATACAGTGATAAAACTGGATCTACACCAGGCGATTGTCGATGCAATAATCCAAAGTGATGGCGACGCTGCATTTAAAGCTTGTCAGGCGCTGCTACGCTCCCCCGGATAAGTAATATAACAAACGGATACAGTATGGCGGGTTTGCCGTGCATTGCGGCAATAGTCATCTTTATACGGACACTAAATCTCACCATCCTGAATACCACCTTATCCGCAATTGCTGCCATCATCAGTTATACGCTGACGGTGGCAATGCTTATTCCGGAGAATTATTACTGTTGCTTCAGTAGCAATATTCATGCTTCTGAAAGCAACTGATAGTAATAATTTGATTAAAAAAAGCGTAAATCTAAGCCGAGCCGCGCTCCATCAGTATCGGCGTAAGTTGTAGTCGTTGTTGCTGTAGATTTGGCTGTGCTATCCGGTGGATGAGTACATCAATCGCCAGCTCTCCCAGTTCATCTTTTGGTTGATGAATTGTAGTGAGCGGTGGCGTCATAAAGCTTGCCAGTTCGATATCGTCATAGCCAATCACCGCGATATCCTGCGGGACATATAACCCAGCCTGATATAGAGCCTGGTATACGCCAACTGCCATAGCGTCATTTCCAGTAAAGACTGCCTGGGGGCGCAGCGGATGCGATAACAATTGCTGCATCGCGTCAAACCCGCCGTTAAATTCAAAATCGCCAGTGACTTCATAACCATCAGGAACGTCAAGGCCAGCACGCTTCATTGCCGCCCGATAACCTTCCAGCCGCAAGCGCGCAGGCGTTTTATCCAACGGACCGGTAATACAGGCAATTCGGGTATAACCTTTGTCGATCAGATATTGCGTCGCTAAATCTCCGCCCAGCAACGAGTTATCCTGAATAAGATCGCTGTCGCCATCGAACGGCGCCCAGTCCATCATCACAGTAGGGATTGTTGGATAACGTTGCATTATTTCACGCGAAGGCTGGTGTGTTTCGGTGCACAGTAACAGCAAGCCATCAACGCGCTTTTGCATCAGCGTTTCCAGATTGCGATTCATTCGCTGCTCATCGCCTTCGGTATTACAAAGAACAAGGCTATAACCGCGTTCGAAGCAACTGCGTTCAACGCCACGCACCAGTTCGGAATAGAAAGGATTGGTACTGGCAGTAATCAACATGCCAATGGTTCGAGTCTGATTGAGCTTGAGGCTACGCGCCAGAGCTGATGGCGCGTAATTGAGTTCCTTAATCGCCGCTTCAACTTTGGCGGTAATCGCTTCGCTGACGAAGCGATCTTTATTGATGACGTGAGAAACGGTTGAGGTAGAAACGCCCGCCAGGCGGGCAACATCTTTCATTGTGGCCAAGCGTCACCTCTGCCTGTCTAAAAATGTTTCGATCTCTTCACGCCACGGTACTGACGGTTGTGCGCCTTTGCGCGTTACGGCAATCGCAGCGGCAGCATGAGCAAAACGAATCGCCTCAGGCAATGGTTTTTCTTCCAGCAACGCCGTGATTAACGCGCCGTTAAAAGTATCTCCGGCAGCAATGGTATCGACAGCCTGAACCCGGAATCCAGGAACGCGCTGACCTTCGCCATTCACGCTAGCCCACACGCCACGACTTCCTAAGGTAATCAGTACGGTACGGATACCTTTCTCATGCAGTACCTGCGCAGCCTTCGCCGCATCTTCATCATTTTCAACACGAATACCGGTGAGCTTTTCTGCTTCAGTTTCGTTTGGCGTAATAATGTCCACCAGCGCCAGCAATTCATCAGGTAATTCGCGAGCCGGAGCGGGGTTAAGCGCGACGATAGTCTTATTTTGATGGGCGATTTTCGCCGCCGCCATCACACTTTCGAGTGGTGATTCCAGCTGCATTAATAATGCCGACGCGTTAGCAATACGCTCACGTTGCGCTTCCACCAGCGCCGGGGAAAGGGCAGCGTTAGCCCCGGCATGAATACCAATGACGTTCTCGCCTTCACCATTAACAAAAATCAGCGCCACGCCTGTCGATTCGCCTTTGATCACGCTGACCGGCGAAATATCAATATTATCAGTGGCGAGCTGCTGGCGAACGCTCTCACCAATACTGTCATCTCCCGTGCAGGCAATAAACGCGATATTCGCGCCGCTACGCCCTGCTGCCACAGCCTGATTCGCGCCTTTACCGCCGAATGCGACTTGATAGTGGTTACCGGTTACTGTTTCGCCTGGAGTTGGAAAAGATTGAAGATTAAGAATGTGGTCAGCATTAATGCTGCCAAGAACAACGAGGCTGCCTGCGTTTTGCATATTCGGGATGTCCATAAAATGCGCCACCGTGTTAGGGTGGCGCGTGCCCTGCTTTTCTTTATATTACACGTTCATCTGTCGATGACGTATTTATGTCACCATCAGGTCATACAACCTGATTAAAACTACTGCTTAACAACCAGTTTCAGATCAACCGGATACTTAGCCTGAACTTTCTCGCCTTTCAGCACTTTATCAGCGGTTTCGACGCCTTTAGCGCCAATCTGATCGGGTAGCTGAGCGATAGTCGCTGCTAGTTTGCCATCATTCACCGCTTTTTCGCCATCCGGTGTACCGTCAAATCCGACGACCATCACATCCGATTTACCGGCAGTTTGCAGCGCGCGCAGTGCGCCCAGCGCCATTTCATCATTCTGCGCGAACACAGCCTGCACATCAGGGTGAGCGGTCAGCAGGTTCTGCATGACGTTCAAACCTTTGGTGCGATCGAAGTCTGCCGGCTGGCTGGCGAGAACGTTAAACTTGTGAGCAGCAACGGCCTGCTGGAAGCCTTCACCACGTTCACGAGCTGCGGATGTACCGGCAATGCCTTGCAGTTCGATAACTTTTGCACCTTCGCCAGCTTTCTTCGCGATGTAATCACCCGCAATTTTGCCTCCCAGTACGTTATCAGAAGCAATGTGGCTAACCACTTCACCTTTCGTTGCCTGGCGGTCAAGAGTGATAACCGGGATGTTCGCCTGGTTAGCCATCTTCACAGCATTACCCACTGCGTCGGAGTCCGTCGGGTTAATCAGCAGAATTTTGGTGCCGCGAACGGTTAAGTCCTGCACGTTTGCCAGCTCTTTCGCCGGGTTGTTCTGGGAGTCCAGCACCACCAGGTTATAGCCAAGTTTATCCGCCTCTTTCTGCGCGCCATCTTTCAGCGATACAAAGAACGGGTTGTTAAGTGTAGAAACCACCAGCGCGATGGTGTCTTTTGCCATCGCATTCGCACTGACGGTGGCGCTTAGCGCAACAGCGGAAACCAGGGTAGCCAGTTTTTTCATGTTCATATTCAAGATGTCCTGTAGTCGTTATTACTGTTTTTTGTTGTCTACCAGCACCGCCAGCAAAATCACCACCGCTTTGACGATCATCTGGTAATAAGAGGAAACACCTAACAAATTCAACCCATTATTAAGGAAGCCAAGAATTAATGCGCCGATCAACGTCCCAACAATGCGACCTTTTCCGCCCGCCAGGCTCGTACCGCCCAGAACCACCGCAGCAATAGCATCCAGCTCATAGCCAGTCCCCGCAGTAGGTTGCGCGGAGGAGAGGCGCGCCACTTCAATGATCCCGGCCAGCGATGCCAGCAGACCACAAAGAGAATAGACGATGATTTTGATTTTATTGACGTTGATACCAGAAAGGCGCGTTGCTGCTTCGTTACCACCCAGCGCGTAGATGTAACGTCCCAGACGCGTGTGATGCAGCATGTACCAGGCCGCGAGGAAAACAATCCCCATGATCCAGACTGGCGTCGGAACACCCAGCGGACGACCAATACCAAACCAGCCGAACAGATCGGCGTTCTCAGTAAATCCGGTATTCACCGGGCTACCGTTGGTGTAAACCATGGTCACGCCGCGCAGTAAAAGCATCATAACCAGCGTAGCGATGAACGCCTGGACGCGACCTTTCGCCACAATCACCCCGGTTACCGCGCCAATTGCCGCACCTAACGCGAGAGCGGCAGCGACAGCCACCAGCGCGTTGACTTCAATGCCGACAATAGATGCAGCAACTGCACCAGTCAGCGCCAACAGAGAACCGACCGACAGGTCGATGCCTGACGTCAGGATAACCAGCGTCATCCCGACCGCCATAATGGCGTTCACCGAGGTTTGCTGGAGAATATTGAACAAGTTATTGATGGTGAAAAAGTTCGGGCTTAACGTCGAGACAATCGCGATCAGCACCAGCAGAGCGATAAGCGATTTCTGTTCCATCAGCCACGCTTTCGTGAAATAACGGCGACCAGAGACAGTCTGGGTTGTCATTTTTTTACTCCTGATTCACGCGATTAAGCTTGCCCACAGCGGCAGCCATTAACACTTCCTGAGTGGCCTGCTCTCGAGTAAATTCCCCGCTGAGATGCCCTTCATGCATGACGATAATGCGATCGCTCATGCCTAATACTTCTGGCATTTCCGATGACACCAGAATGATGCTCAAACCATCGGCTTTGAACTGGTTAATCAGTTGATAGATCTCTTTTTTCGCGCCGACATCTACGCCACGGGTAGGCTCATCAAGGATCAACACTTTAGGACGCGTCATCAGGCCACGGGCAATCGCCACTTTTTGCTGATTTCCCCCGGAAAGCAGGCCTATTGCCTGTTCCATCGACGGCGTCTTGACGTTGAACAGACGGATAAAATCACTGACCGCCTGCTGCTCATCCGCATGTTTCAGGCTACCACCTGTGCGACTGAAGTAGCGTAGCGCGGTCAGTGACATGTTCTCTTTTACTGACATGCCCAACACTAAACCGTCGCGTTTACGGTCTTCAGAGATATACACAATGCCGTTTGCCAGGCCATCCTGCGGCGAACGGGTAACGACCTCATGCCCATCCAGGGTGACGTAACCGCTGGTGCGCGGCAGGGCGCCATAGAGCACTTTCATCAGTTCGGTACGACCTGCGCCCATCAAACCAGAGACGCCAAGAATTTCGCCTTTGCGTAAAGTAAAAGAGACATCGTTAACGCCGGGTCCGCAGAGATTATCGACTTTCAGTAAGACGTCCCCCGGCGCTTTGTCCAGGTGTGGATACTGATCTTCCAGCTTACGTCCCACCATCATCTCAATCAGCGAATCTTCAGTCAGTGACGCTACTTCGCGCTCGGCAATAAATTGCCCGTCACGAAAAACGGTAACGTCATCGCAAATCTCGAAGATTTCTTTCATACGGTGGGAAATATAGACAATGCCGCGCCCCTGCGATTTCAGTTCGCGGATAACGCGGAACAGGGATTCTGTTTCGGTATCGGTCAGCGCATCGGTCGGTTCATCCATAATGATGACTTTCGACTCAAAGCTCAGCACTTTGGCAATTTCCACCATCTGCTGGTCGCCAATAGAAAGATCGCCCACCAGCTTGTCGCTTTTAAACCGCAGGTTAAGTTTGGCTAAGAGTTTATCCGCTTCGGCATACATGGTTTTCCAGTCAATTTTGCCAAAGCGATTTACAAACTCACGACCGAGGAAAATGTTTTCGGCAATGGTCAACTGCGGGATCAGGTTCAGTTCCTGGTGGATAATCCCAATCCCGGCTTCCTGGGAGGATTTCGGCCCGGTAAAAGTAGTCTCTTTACCCAACCATAAAAGCGTACCAGCATCACGGGTATAGATACCGGTCAGCACTTTCATCATGGTGGATTTACCCGCACCATTTTCGCCTACCAGCGCCATCACACGACCTGGATAGACATTTAACGCGGCTCCCGAGAGAGCTTTTACGCCCGGAAACGCTTTATCGATACCTTTAAGCTGTAGTAATGCTTCCATGGCGGCCTCAGAACGTCACGCCAGCACAGAGAATGATATTCGCATACGGAGAACATTCTCCGCTGCGAATTACCGCCTGACTTTCTGCGGTTTGTTGTTTGAATTGTTCATGCGTGGTGTAACGAATTTCAATAGTGTTTCCCTGGTGTTTTTGCAGCTGCTCAAGGTGAGTGAGCAACGTTTCGTGGAGTTGCGGATTATGTTGTTTGATCTCTTCCGCGATAATGGCTGCCTCGACCTGCATTTCACTTGTGACGACGCCCAGCACCTGCATAAAAGAAGGTACACCCTGGGTTAATGCCATATCGATACGCGTTGTACTTTTGGGGATGGGTAAACCAGCATCACACACCACCAGCGTATCGGTATGTCCCAGACGGGAGATCACCGATGAAATATCAGAATTAAGAACGGTGCCTTTTTTCATTTTTTTCTCCATCAGCGAAACGTTTCGCTGACCCGCAGTTTAATCCTGACTGATTAAGGAAAACCATCACGACGTTACTGAAATGTGATCAACATCGAAACGTTTTACATCGTGAGTAACCATGAAAAAAAACGCCCCCTTATGGAGAAAGGAGGCGTCTGGCGTTAGATTTCGACCTGAGTACCCAATTCGATAACCCGGTTTGGTGGGATTTCAAACTGATCCGGCGCGCGCAGCGCATTACGTTGCAACAGCAAGTACAGCTTGCCGCGCAGACGCAAATACCACGGGCGTTTGCCAAGGATCAGTGATTCATGCGACATAAAGAAGGAGGTTTCCATCATCCGGCAACTTAATCCTTCCAGACCGCAGCGGTGGAAAACTTCTTCCACGTTTGGCGTTTCTCGCCAACCATAACTTGCCACCACCCGCCAGAACGTGGGCGACAATTGTTCAATCTGTACCCGACGGACGTTATGGACATATGGCGCGTCTTCAGTACGCAGAGTTAACAGAATAACCCGCTCATGCAACACCTTGTTATGTTTAAGGTTATGCATCAGCGCAAAGGGAATGACATTAATTGCACGCGACATATACACAGCGGTTCCGGGAACGCGAACAGGCGGTGATTTCTCCAGTGAAGCAATCATTGCTTCCAGAGAGTTACCATGTTCGTGCATCCGACGCAGCAGGCGGAAACGCTCGCTCTTCCAGGTCGTCATCACGATAAACATCACCGTGCCGAGGCTCAGAGGCAACCAGCCGCCGGAAAGCAGTTTATCGAGGTTAGCGGTAAACAGAGGGATATCGACACAAAGGAAAGCAATCAAAATCAGCGCAACAAAATACTTATTCCAGTGCCAGTTCTGACGCGCCACGGTGGTTGAAAGAATAGACGTCAGCACCATCGTTCCGGTCACCGCAATTCCATACGCCGCCGCCAGGTTGCTGGAGTGCTCAAAGCTGACAATGACAATCACGACTGCGACATAGAGCATCCAGTTCACAAACGGAATGTAGATTTGCCCTGACTCCATTTCAGAGGTGTGAATAATGCGCATCGGCGACAAGTATCCCAGACGTACCGCCTGACGCGTCAATGAGAAAACACCAGAAATAACCGCCTGCGAGGCAATCACCGTTGCCAGTGCGGCGATGATCAGTAGCGGGATCAGCGCCCAGTCCGGAGCCAACAGGAAGAACGGGTTCTTAATCGCTTCCGGGTGTTTTAACAGCAGCGCCCCCTGCCCAAAGTAGTTAAGGGTCAAAGACGGCAATACGACGGTGAACCACGCCAGGCGAATAGGGAACTTACCAAAGTGCCCCATATCGGCATACAGCGCCTCGACACCGGTAATCGACAGCACCACCGCGCCTAACGCAATAAAGGAAACGGTTTTATATTCAAGGAAGAAATGCACCGCCCACATTGGATTTAAAGCATGTAACACTTCAGGGTTGGCAATAATGCTACGTAACCCCAGCCCCGCCAGAATCAAAAACCAGGTCAGCATAATCGGCGCAAACAACTTACCGACCATGGCAGTGCCATGCTTTTGAATCATAAACAGTAAAGTGAGAACGATGATTGAGAGGGGAACTATCCAGGTATCCAGCTGAGGGGCGACGATTTCCAGACCTTCAATGGCTGACATCACCGAAATAGCGGGTGTTATGACAACTTCACCATAGAAGAAACTGCCGCCGATTAGCCCCATAATCACCAGCATTGATGTCGTTCGCGCCGACGTATTACGCCCGGCAAGCGACATCAATGTCAGTATGCCCCCTTCCCCGGCGTTATCTGCCCGCATCACGAAGGTGAGATATTTAATGGAAACCACAAAGATTAGCAGCCAGAAGATCAGCGATAAAAAGCCAAACACGGCATCGCGTTCAACGCCAAAACCAAACTGGCCGGACAAACATTCACGAAGTGTATATAACGGGCTGGTACCAATATCGCCGTAGACAACTCCAATCGCCGCGAGGGTAATCGCGGGCAACGATTGCTTATTATCAGTGCTCATAGACTAGTCTTTCGTTGAAATATGAAATGTGTGCGTAGTCCCTTGGCCCACAAAAAAGCGCACAGTATGCACGATTAACGGCAAAATCGTACTCCTAAATGCGGCCACATTAACCTGGCTCAAAGAAAAATAGCCCTCCTTTGAGACTATTTTTGCCACCAGCAAGAAACGTCTATACTCGCAGTTTACGCAGAACTTTTGACGAAAGGACGCCACTTCATTATGGCTCACCCTCATTTATTAGCGGAAAGAATTTCCCGTCTAAGCAGTTCGCTTGAAAAAGGGCTTTATGAACGTAGCCACGCCATCCGCCTGTGTTTGTTAGCGGCATTAAGTGGTGAAAGCGTATTCCTGCTTGGCCCACCAGGTATTGCTAAAAGTTTAATCGCCCGGCGCTTAAAATTCGCCTTCCAGAATGCGCGCGCGTTTGAATATCTGATGACCCGCTTCTCCACACCGGAAGAAGTTTTTGGCCCCCTTTCTATTCAGGCGTTAAAAGATGAAGGCCGCTATGAGCGTTTAACCAGCGGCTACCTGCCGGAAGCAGAAATCGTCTTTCTTGATGAGATCTGGAAAGCCGGGCCAGCGATTCTTAATACCCTACTAACCGCTATTAATGAACGCCACTTCCGCAACGGCGCACATGTTGAAAAAATCCCTATGCGCCTGCTGGTGGCGGCCTCCAACGAACTGCCAGAAGCAGACAGCAGCCTGGAAGCGTTATATGACCGTATGCTGATTCGTCTGTGGTTAGATAAAGTGCAGGATAAAACGAATTTTCGCTCCATGCTGACCAGCCAACAGGATGAAAACGACAATCCCGTTCCACCATCCTTGCAGGTCACGGATGAAGAATACGAACGCTGGCAGAAAGAGATTGGTGAAATTACGCTGCCCGATCATGTATTTGAGCTGATTTTTATGCTGCGCCAGCAACTGGATAAATTACCGGATGCGCCTTATGTCTCCGACCGTCGCTGGAAAAAAGCGATCCGCTTATTGCAGGCCAGCGCCTTTTTTAGCGGTCGCAGCGCGGTTGTCCCGATTGATCTCATCTTGCTGAAAGATTGCCTGTGGTACGACGCCCAAAGTCTGAATTTAATTCAACAACAAATTGACGTATTGATGACCAGTCATGCGTGGAAGCAACAGGAAATGCTGACGCAACTGAGTGCAATTGTGCAGCGTCGCCTGCAACTCCAGCAGCAACAAAGCGATAAAACGGCCTTTACGGTGATTCGTCAGGGTGGCATGTTCAGCCGTCGCCCACAGTATCAACTTCCTGCCGACGTTGCTGCTTCCACGCTGACCCTGTTGCTGCAAAAACCATTAAAATTGCATGATATGGAAGTTGTTCATATCGCTTTTGAGCGTAGCGCACTGGAACAGTGGCTGAATAAAGGTGGTGAAATTCGCGGCAAACTGAACGGTATCGGCTTTGCCCAGAAACTGAATCTGGAAGTTGATAGCGCCCAACATCTGGTTGTACGCGATGTGAGTTTACAAGGCAGTACGCTGGCGCTTCCCGGTTCATCGGCTGAAGGTCTGCCTGGTGAAATAAAACAACAACTGGAAGAGCTTGAAAGCGACTGGCGCAAGCAACACGCCTTATTCAGCGAACAGCAAAAATGTCTGTTTATCCATAGCGACTGGTTAGGTCGCATTGAAGCCAGCCTACAGGATGTCGGCACCCAGATTCGCCAGGCGCAACAATGCTAACACTGGATACGCTCAATGTGATGCTGGCCGTCAGCGAAGAGGGATTGATCGAAGAGATGATCATCGCTCTGTTGGCCTCACCGCAGTTGGCTGTCTTCTTTGAAAAATTCCCACGACTGAAGGCGGCAATCACTGATGATATTCCCCGCTGGCGTGAGGCGCTGCGCAGTCGGTTGAAAGATGCCCGAGTCCCGCAGGAGCTCACGGAAGAGGTCATGTGCTATCAGCAAAGCCAGCTTCTTTCCACGCCGCAATTTATTGTGCAACTACCGCAGATACTGGATTTACTGCATCGACTGAATTCCCCGTGGGCCGAACAAGCCCAGCAGTTGGTTGATGCCAATGGCACGATCACTCCGGCATTACACACGCTTTTTCTCCAGCGTTGGCGCTTAAGTCTGATAGTGCAAGCGACGACGTTAAATCAACAGTTATTAGAAGAAGAACGCGAACAACTGTTGAGTGAAGTTCAGGAACGCATGACGCTAAGTGGGCAGCTTGAACCGATTCTGGCAGAAAACAACACCGCAGCCGGTCGTCTGTGGGATATGAGCGCCGGTCAGCTTAAACGTGGCGACTATCAGTTAATTGTAAAATACGGTGAATTTCTTAACGAACAGCCGGAACTGAAGCGCCTGGCGGAACAGCTCGGGCGTTCGCGGGAAGCCAAATCGATACCACGCAACGATGCGCAGATGGAAACCTTCCGCACCATGGTGCGCGAACCGGCGACCGTTCCTGAGCAGGTTGATGGTCTGCAACAAAGCGATGATATTTTACGCCTTCTACCGCCGGAACTGGCGACGCTTGGGATAACTGAACTGGAGTATGAATTTTACCGTCGACTGGTGGAAAAGCAGTTACTCACCTATCGCCTGCACGGTGAGTCGTGGCGTGAAAAAGTTATCGAACGCCCGGTGGTACATAAAGATTACGACGAACAGCCGCGCGGACCGTTTATTGTCTGCGTGGATACTTCCGGCTCAATGGGCGGCTTTAATGAACAGTGTGCGAAAGCGTTCTGCCTGGCATTAATGCGCATTGCCCTCGCTGAAAACCGGCGCTGCTTTATTATGTTATTTTCCACCGAGATCGTCCGTTATGAGCTTTCAGGCTCACAAGGCATCGAACAAGCGATTCGCTTTTTAAGCCAGCAGTTTCGTGGCGGCACCGATCTTGCCAGCTGTTTTCGCGCCATTATGGAACGCTTGCAAAGTCGGGAATGGTTTGACGCCGATGCGGTGGTGATTTCTGATTTTATCGCCCAGCGGTTGCCTGACGACGTGACGAGTAAAGTGAAAGAGTTGCAGCGGGTACATCAGCATCGCTTTCATGCCGTGGCGATGTCGGCACACGGCAAACCCGGCATCATGCGCATTTTCGATCATATCTGGCGCTTTGATACCGGGATGCGAAGCCGCCTGCTGAGACGCTGGCGGCGATAAATTATTACAGCAGAGAAGGGACGCTCTCACGAACTGCCGCAGGCCAAACGCCACACTGAACCTGGCCGATATGCGGTAGTTGCAGCAGTAGCATGGTCAAACGAGACTGACCGATACCGCCGCCGATGGTCTGCGGCATTTCACCGCGCAGCAGCGCCTGATGCCATTCCAGTTGCAGGCGATCTTCGTCACCGGTTAGCGCCAGTTGGTGCTTCAGCGTATCGGCATCCACGCGGATCCCCATAGAAGAAAGTTCAAACGCATCTTCCAGCACCGGGTTCCACACCAGAATATCGCCGTTCAGACCCGCATGGCCCAGTTCTGACGGGGTGCTCCAGTCATCATAATCCGGTGCGCGCACGTCGTGACGATGACCATCACTCAACTTGCCGCCAATCCCGACAAGGAATACCGCGCCAAGATCTTTCGCAATCGCCCGCTCACGCCCTTTGGCATCGAGATCCGGATAACGAGACAGTAATTCCTGGCTGTGTACGAAGTGGATCTGATCCGGCAGGAACGGTGCCAGGCCAAACTCTTCGCTAACCGCAGCTTCGGTTGCTTTAATTCCCGCCCAGATCGCCTCTACGGTACTTTTCAGAGTCGAGAATTGACGCTCGCCGTCGCCCATTACGCGTTCCCAGTCCCACTGGTCTACATAGACCGAGTGCAACGGAGAAAGACGGTCTTCATCGGGGCGAAGGGCTTTCATGTGCGTGTACAGCCCTTCGCCCACGCTGAAGTCGTGTTGCCCTAACGTCTGACGTTTCCACTTCGCCAGTGAATGAACCACTTCGAACTGGGCATCAGGCAGAGCTTTCACTTTTACCTGTACCGCTTTTTCACAGCCCGACAAGTTATCCTGCGTGCCATCCCCCACACGACTAAGGATTGGCGCCTGGACTTCAATCAGCCCTAAGCGTTCTTCCAGTTGACGAGAAAAGTGAGATTTCACGAAGCTAATTTGACGTTGTTTGGCAATGTAAGCGGTTTTCATTTTTTATACTCCTGCGTCCTGTTGCGTATGATTAAGCAACAAAAACCAGTACACATGCAATAATCATTCAATAAAAAGCCTTACTCACTTTTGATTCATTAAAAAAGAAGACTAAAATAGAATGAATCATCAATATGAATAAGAAAATCCTATGGAAAATTATCTGATCGACAATCTGGACCGTGGCATCCTGGAAGCATTAATGGGCAATGCGCGCACCGCTTACGCTGAACTGGCGAAACAATTTGGCGTCAGCCCGGGGACGATTCACGTTCGTGTAGAGAAAATGAAGCAGGCGGGGATCATTACCGGTGCGCGTATCGACGTCAGCCCGAAGCAGCTTGGTTATGACGTAGGCTGCTTTATCGGCATTATATTAAAGAGCGCCAAAGACTACCCTTCCGCGCTGGCAAAGCTGGAAAGCCTTGATGAAGTTACTGAAGCCTATTACACAACCGGCCACTACAGCATCTTTATAAAAGTGATGTGCCGTTCGATCGATGCTCTCCAGCATGTACTTATCAACAAGATCCAAACAATTGATGAAATTCAGTCCACCGAAACACTGATCGTCCTGCAAAACCCGATCATGCGTACCATCAAGCCATGATCAGCTTTTTTAATCCCATACTTTTCCACAGGTAGATCCCAGCGCGTTCACAGCGTACAATACGCCACTCTTAATAAAGGTGGCGGTTTATGGCAGATATCACTCTTATCAGCGGCAGCACCCTGGGCGGTGCCGAATATGTAGCAGAACACCTGGCAGAAAAGCTGGAAGAGGCGGGTTTTACCACCGAAACGCTGCATGGTCCGTTGTTAGAAGATTTATCTGCCTCCGGGATCTGGCTGGTTATCAGTTCTACCCACGGCGCCGGAGACATTCCGGACAACCTTTCTCCTTTCTATGAAGCGTTGCTGGAACAAAAACCCGATCTTTCTGCGGTACGCTTTGGCGCAATCGGTATTGGCAGTCGTGAATACGACACTTTTTGTGGTGCGATCGATAAACTCGAGGCAGAACTCAAAAATTCCGGTGCGAAACAGATGGGCGAAACACTGAAGATCAACATCCTTGATCACGACATTCCGGAAGATCCGGCAGAAGAATGGCTGGGATCGTGGATTAATTTACTCAAATAAGTATACAGATCGTGCGATCTACTGTGGATAACTCTGTCAGGAAGCTTGGATCAACTGGTAGTTATCCAAAGAACAACTGTTGTTCAGTTTTTGAGTTGTGCATAACCCCTCATTCTGATCCCAGCTTATACGGTCCAGGATCACCGATCATTCACAGTTAATGATCCTTTCCAGGTTGTTGATCTTAAAAGTCGGATCCTTGTTATCCACAGGGCAGAGCGATCCTAATAAGAGATCACAATAGAACAGATCTCTAAATAAAAAGATCTTCTTTTTAATACCCAGGATCCCAGGTCTTTCTCAAGCAGGCAAAGTTGAGTAGAATCCACGGCCCGGGCTTCAATCCATTTTCATACCGCGTTATGCGAGGCAATCACCATGTTTTATCCGGATCCTTTTGACGTCATCATCATTGGCGGGGGTCATGCAGGCACCGAGGCCGCGATGGCTGCGGCGCGTATGGGTCAACAGACTCTGCTTTTGACACACAATATCGACACTCTGGGACAGATGAGCTGCAACCCGGCAATCGGCGGTATTGGGAAGGGACATCTGGTAAAAGAAGTGGATGCACTCGGCGGTCTGATGGCAAAAGCGATCGACCAGGCGGGTATCCAGTTTAGGATACTAAACGCCAGCAAAGGACCGGCGGTTCGTGCAACCCGAGCACAGGCGGATCGTGTGCTGTACCGTCAGGCGGTACGCACTGCACTTGAGAATCAACCAAACCTGATGATCTTCCAGCAGGCGGTTGAGGATCTTATTGTCGAAAATGATCGCGTGGTCGGTGCTGTCACCCAAATGGGGTTGAAATTCCGTGCTAAGGCTGTCGTGCTCACTGTAGGCACTTTCCTTGACGGCAAGATTCATATCGGTCTGGATAATTACAGCGGTGGTCGTGCTGGAGATCCGCCTTCCATTCCGCTTTCTCGCCGTTTGCGCGAACTTCCACTGCGCGTTGGTCGTCTGAAAACAGGGACGCCGCCGCGTATTGACGCCCGCACCATCAATTTCAGTGTGCTGGCGCAACAGCATGGCGATAACCCAATGCCGGTGTTCTCGTTTATGGGCAACGCAGCGCAGCATCCACAGCAGGTGCCGTGCTATATCACCCATACCAACGAGAAAACTCATGACGTGATCCGCAGTAACCTCGATCGTAGTCCAATGTATGCCGGAGTGATTGAAGGTGTTGGCCCACGCTACTGTCCGTCGATCGAAGACAAAGTCATGCGCTTCGCCGACAGAAATCAGCATCAGATCTTCCTTGAACCGGAAGGGCTGACGTCTAACGAAATTTATCCGAACGGCATCTCCACCAGCCTGCCGTTCGATGTGCAGATGCAAATCGTCCGCTCCATGCAGGGGATGGAAAATGCGAAGATCGTGCGTCCAGGTTATGCCATTGAGTATGACTTCTTCGATCCTCGCGACCTGAAACCGACGCTGGAGAGCAAGTTTATCCAGGGGTTGTTCTTTGCTGGTCAGATTAACGGCACTACCGGTTACGAAGAAGCTGCAGCGCAAGGTTTGCTGGCCGGTCTTAACGCCGCTCGACTGTCTGCCGACAAAGAAGGCTGGGCGCCTGCACGTTCCCAGGCTTACCTTGGCGTACTGGTCGATGACCTGTGCACTTTAGGAACCAAAGAACCGTACCGTATGTTTACCTCACGCGCAGAATATCGACTGATGCTGCGTGAAGATAACGCAGACCTGCGTCTGACTGAAATTGGTCGTGAGCTGGGGCTGGTTGATGATGAACGTTGGGCGCGCTTTAACGAGAAGCTTGAGAACATCGAGCGTGAGCGCCAGCGTCTGAAATCGACCTGGGTAACGCCGTCAGCGGACGTTGCAGCCGAAGTGAATGCTCACCTGACTGCGCCGCTTTCCCGTGAAGCCAGTGGTGAAGATCTGCTGCGTCGTCCGGAAATGACTTATGAAAAATTAACCACGCTGACGCCGTTTGCCCCTGCGTTGACAGACGAACAGGCGGCGGAACAGGTTGAGATTCAGGTTAAATACGAAGGTTATATTGCGCGCCAGCAAGATGAGATCGAAAAGCAGCTGCGTAACGAGAATACCTTGCTGCCTGCGACGCTGGATTACCGCCAGGTATCCGGTCTTTCTAACGAAGTGATCGCCAAACTCAACGATCACAAACCGGCCTCTATCGGTCAGGCTTCGCGTATTTCTGGCGTCACGCCTGCGGCTATCTCCATTCTGCTGGTATGGCTGAAAAAACAAGGTATGCTGCGTCGTAGCGCATAACGCATTAAAAATGCCTGGTAAGCACCTGCTTACCAGGCAACGCATCAAGAACAGGTAATCACCGTGCTCAACAAACTCTCCTCACTGCTGAAAGACGCAGGAATTTCGCTTACCGATCACCAGAAAAATCAGCTTATTGCCTACGTAAATATGCTGCACAAATGGAACAAGGCGTACAACCTGACTTCGGTGCGCGATCCTAATGAGATGCTGGTACGCCATATTCTGGACAGCATTGTCGTCGCACCTTATCTGCAAGGTGAACGTTTTATTGATGTCGGCACCGGCCCGGGTCTGCCCGGCATTCCTCTATCTATCGTACGCCCTGACGCCCACTTCACACTACTGGATAGCCTCGGTAAACGCGTGCGTTTCCTGCGCCAGGTTCAACATGAATTGAAACTTGAGAACATTGAGCCGGTACAGAGTAGGGTAGAGGAGTTTCCGTCAGAGCCACCGTTTGATGGTGTAATTAGCCGTGCTTTTGCCTCTCTGAACGATATGGTGAGCTGGTGTCATCATCTTCCTGGCGAGCAAGGCCGTTTCTATGCGCTGAAAGGACAAATGCCGGAAGATGAAATAGCCCTATTGCCCGCAGAATATCAGGTTGAATCAGTGGTTAAACTTCAGGTTCCTGCTCTGGATGGCGAACGCCATTTGGTTGTGATTAAAGCAAATAAAATTTAATTTTTATCAAAAAAATCATAAAAAATTTATCGGTTTGACTGTTAACAACGACCAGGTTTTTTACTGATATAACTGGTTACATTTAACGCCACGTTTACCATTTCGCATCAATGAACTAACGTGGCTTTTTTGGGTAAGCAGAAAATAAGTCATCGGTGAAAATATCAGTCTGCTAAAAATCGGCGCTAAGAACCATAATTTGCTGTTAAAATTTTATTAAGAATGTCAATGTCTGGTTTTTGTTATGTAAATGCTATTTATGAAAACAGTATCTGTTTTTAGACTGAAATATCAGAAACTTGCAATGGCATCATTTGCCAAGTAAATAAATATGCTGTGCGCGAACATGCTCGATCTGTGATCTGAAGCACGCTTTACCACCAGTGTTTACGCGTTATTTACAGTTTTTCATGATCTGGCATGGTTAGCAGAAAAGTCGCAATTGTATGCACTGGAAAAATATTTAAACATTTATTCACCTTTTGGCTACTTATTGTTTGAAATCACGGGGGCGCACCGTATAATTTGACCGCTTTTTGATGCTTGACTCTAAGCCTTAAAGAAAGTTTTATACGACACGCGGCATACCTCGAAGGGAGCAGGAGTGAAAAACGTGATGTCTGTGTCGCTCGTGAGTCGAAACGTTGCTCGGAAGCTTCTGCTCGTTCAGTTACTGGTGGTGATAGCAAGTGGATTGCTGTTCAGCCTCAAAGACCCCTTCTGGGGCGTCTCTGCATTAAGCGGAGGCCTGGCAGTCTTTCTGCCTAACGTTTTGTTTATGATATTTGCCTGGCGTCACCAGGCGCATACACCAGCGAAAGGCCGGGTGGCCTGGACATTCGCATTTGGCGAAGCTTTCAAAGTTCTGGCGATGTTGGTGTTACTGGTGGTGGCGTTGGCGGTTTTAAAGGCGGTATTCTTGCCGCTGATCGTTACGTGGGTTTTGGTGCTGGTGGTTCAGATACTGGCACCGGCTGTAATTAACAACAAAGGGTAAAAGGCATCATGGCTTCAGAAAATATGACGCCGCAGGATTACATAGGACACCACCTGAATAACCTTCAGCTGGACCTGCGTACATTCTCGCTGGTGGATCCACAAAACCCCCCAGCCACCTTCTGGACAATCAATATTGACTCCATGTTCTTCTCGGTGGTGCTGGGTCTGTTGTTCCTGCTTATGTTCCGTAGCGTCGCCAAAAAGGCGACCAGCGGCGTACCAGGTAAGTTTCAGACCGCGATTGAGCTGGTAATCGGCTTTGTTAATGGTAGCGTGAAAGACATGTACCATGGCAAAAGCAAGCTGATTGCACCGCTGGCCCTGACGATCTTCGTTTGGGTATTCCTGATGAACCTGATGGACTTACTGCCTATCGATCTGCTGCCGTATATCGCAGAACACTGGATCGGTTTGCCGGCACTGCGTGTAGTTCCGTCTGCTGACGTGAACGTGACGCTGTCGATGGCTCTGGGCGTATTTATCCTGATTCTGTTCTACAGCATCAAAATGAAAGGCATCGGCGGCTTCACGAAAGAGTTGACGCTGCAGCCGTTCAATCACTGGGCGTTCATTCCTGTCAACTTAATCCTTGAAGGGGTAAGCCTGCTGTCCAAACCAGTTTCACTCGGTTTGCGACTGTTCGGTAACATGTACGCCGGTGAGCTGATTTTCATTCTGATTGCTGGTCTGTTGCCGTGGTGGTCACAGTGGATCCTGAATGTGCCGTGGGCCATTTTCCACATCCTGATCATTACGCTGCAAGCCTTCATCTTCATGGTTCTGACGATCGTCTATCTGTCGATGGCGTCTGAAGAACATTAATTTACCAACACTACTACGTTTTAACTGAAACAAACTGGAGACTGTCATGGAAAACCTGAATATGGATCTGCTGTACATGGCTGCCGCTGTGATGATGGGTCTGGCGGCAATCGGTGCTGCGATCGGTATCGGCATCCTCGGGGGTAAATTCCTGGAAGGCGCAGCGCGTCAACCTGATCTGATTCCTCTGCTGCGTACTCAGTTCTTTATCGTTATGGGTCTGGTGGATGCTATCCCGATGATCGCTGTAGGTCTGGGTCTGTACGTGATGTTCGCTGTCGCGTAGTAAGCGTTGCTTTTATTTAAAGAGCAATATCAGAACGTTAACTAAATAGAGGCATTGTGCTGTGAATCTTAACGCAACAATCCTCGGCCAGGCCATCGCGTTTGTCCTGTTCGTTCTGTTCTGCATGAAGTACGTATGGCCGCCATTAATGGCTGCCATCGAAAAACGTCAAAAAGAAATTGCTGACGGTCTTGCTTCCGCAGAACGAGCACACAAGGACCTTGACCTTGCAAAGGCCAGCGCGACCGACCAGCTGAAAAAAGCGAAAGCGGAAGCCCAGGTAATCATCGAGCAGGCGAACAAACGCCGCTCGCAGATTCTGGACGAAGCGAAAGCTGAGGCAGAACAGGAACGTACTAAAATCGTGGCTCAGGCGCAGGCGGAAATTGAAGCCGAGCGTAAACGTGCCCGTGAAGAGCTGCGTAAGCAAGTTGCTATCCTGGCTGTTGCTGGCGCCGAGAAGATCATCGAACGTTCCGTGGATGAAGCTGCTAACAGCGACATCGTGGATAAACTTGTCGCTGAACTGTAAGGAGGGAGGGGCTGATGTCTGAATTTATTACGGTAGCTCGCCCCTACGCCAAAGCAGCTTTTGACTTTGCCGTCGAACACCAAAGTGTAGAACGCTGGCAGGACATGCTGGCGTTTGCCGCAGAGGTAACCAAAAACGAACAGATGGCAGAGCTTCTCTCTGGCGCACTGGCGCCAGAAACGCTCGCCGAGTCGTTTATCGCAGTTTGTGGTGAGCAACTGGACGAAAACGGTCAGAACCTGATTCGGGTTATGGCTGAAAATGGTCGTCTTAACGCGCTCCCGGATGTTCTGGAGCAGTTTATTCACCTGCGTGCCGTGAGTGAGGCTACCGCTGAGGTAGACGTCATTTCCGCTGCCGCACTGAGTGAACAACAGCTCGCGAAAATTTCTGCTGCGATGGAAAAACGTCTGTCACGCAAAGTTAAGCTGAATTGCAAAATCGATAAGTCTGTAATGGCAGGCGTTATCATCCGAGCGGGTGATATGGTCATTGATGGCAGCGTACGCGGTCGTCTTGAGCGCCTTGCAGACGTCTTGCAGTCTTAAGGGGACTGGAGCATGCAACTGAATTCCACCGAAATCAGCGAACTGATCAAGCAGCGCATTGCTCAGTTCAATGTTGTGAGTGAAGCTCACAACGAAGGTACTATTGTTTCTGTAAGTGACGGTGTTATCCGCATCCACGGCTTGGCCGATTGTATGCAGGGTGAAATGATCTCCCTGCCGGGTAACCGTTACGCTATCGCACTGAACCTCGAGCGCGACTCTGTAGGTGCGGTAGTTATGGGTCCGTACGCTGACCTTGCCGAAGGCATGAAAGTTAAGTGTACTGGTCGTATCCTGGAAGTTCCGGTTGGCCGTGGCCTGCTGGGTCGTGTGGTTAACACCCTGGGTGCGCCAATCGACGGTAAAGGTCCGCTGGATCACGACGGCTTCTCTGCTGTAGAAGCAATCGCTCCGGGCGTTATCGAACGTCAGTCCGTAGATCAGCCTGTACAGACTGGTTATAAAGCCGTTGACTCCATGATTCCAATCGGTCGTGGTCAGCGTGAATTGATCATCGGTGACCGTCAGACCGGTAAAACCGCATTGGCTATTGATGCCATCATCAACCAGCGCGATTCCGGTATCAAATGTATCTATGTCGCTATCGGCCAGAAAGCGTCCACCATTTCTAACGTGGTACGTAAACTGGAAGAGCACGGCGCACTGGCTAACACCATTGTTGTGGTAGCAACCGCGTCTGAATCCGCAGCACTGCAATACCTGGCACCGTATGCCGGTTGTGCAATGGGCGAATACTTCCGTGACCGTGGCGAAGATGCGCTGATCATTTACGATGACCTGTCTAAACAGGCTGTTGCTTACCGTCAGATCTCCCTGCTGCTCCGTCGTCCGCCAGGACGTGAAGCATTCCCGGGTGACGTATTCTACCTCCACTCTCGTCTGCTGGAGCGTGCTGCGCGTGTTAACGCCGAATACGTTGAAGCCTTCACCAAAGGTGAAGTGAAAGGGAAAACCGGTTCTCTGACCGCGCTGCCGATTATAGAAACTCAGGCGGGTGACGTTTCTGCGTTCGTTCCGACCAACGTAATCTCCATTACCGATGGTCAGATCTTCCTGGAAACCAACCTGTTCAACGCCGGTATTCGTCCTGCGGTTAACCCGGGTATTTCCGTATCCCGTGTTGGTGGTGCAGCACAGACCAAGATCATGAAAAAACTGTCCGGTGGTATCCGTACCGCTCTGGCACAGTATCGTGAACTGGCAGCGTTCTCTCAGTTTGCATCCGACCTTGACGATGCAACACGTAAGCAGCTTGACCACGGTCAGAAAGTGACCGAACTGCTGAAACAGAAACAGTATGCGCCGATGTCCGTAGCGCAACAGTCTCTGGTTCTGTTCGCAGCAGAACGTGGTTACCTGGCGGATGTTGAACTGTCGAAAATCGGCAGCTTCGAAGCCGCTCTGCTGGCTTACGTCGACCGTGATCACGCTCCGTTGATGCAAGAGATCAACCAGACCGGTGGCTACAACGACGAAATCGAAGGCAAGCTGAAAGGCATCCTCGATTCCTTCAAAGCAACCCAATCCTGGTAACGTCTGGCGGCTTGCCTTAGGGCAGGCCGCAAGGCATTGAGGAGAAGCTCATGGCCGGCGCAAAAGAGATACGTAGTAAGATCGCAAGCGTCCAGAACACGCAAAAGATCACTAAAGCGATGGAGATGGTCGCCGCTTCCAAAATGCGTAAATCGCAGGATCGCATGGCGGCCAGCCGTCCCTATGCAGAAACCATGCGCAAAGTGATTGGTCACCTTGCACACGGTAATCTGGAATATAAGCACCCATACCTGGAAGACCGCGACGTTAAACGCGTGGGCTACCTGGTGGTGTCGACCGACCGTGGTTTGTGCGGTGGTTTGAACATTAACCTGTTCAAAAAACTGCTGGCGGAAATGAAGACCTGGACCGACAAAGGCGTTCAATGCGACCTCGCAATGATCGGCTCGAAAGGCGTGTCGTTCTTCAACTCCGTGGGCGGCAATGTTGTTGCCCAGGTCACCGGCATGGGGGATAACCCTTCCCTGTCCGAACTGATCGGTCCGGTAAAAGTGATGTTGCAGGCCTACGACGAAGGCCGTCTGGACAAGCTTTACATTGTCAGCAACAAATTTATTAACACCATGTCTCAGGTTCCGACCATCAGCCAGCTGCTGCCGTTACCGGCATCAGATGATGATGATCTGAAACATAAATCCTGGGATTACCTGTACGAACCCGATCCGAAGGCGTTGCTGGATACCCTGCTGCGTCGTTATGTCGAATCTCAGGTTTATCAGGGCGTGGTTGAAAACCTGGCCAGCGAGCAGGCCGCCCGTATGGTGGCGATGAAAGCCGCGACCGACAATGGCGGCAGCCTGATTAAAGAGCTGCAGTTGGTATACAACAAAGCTCGTCAGGCCAGCATTACTCAGGAACTCACCGAGATCGTCTCGGGGGCCGCCGCGGTTTAAACAGGTTATTTCGTAGAGGATTTAAGATGGCTACTGGAAAGATTGTCCAGGTAATCGGCGCCGTAGTTGACGTCGAATTCCCTCAGGATGCCGTACCGCGCGTGTACGATGCTCTTGAGGTGCAAAATGGTAATGAGCGTCTGGTGCTGGAAGTTCAGCAGCAGCTCGGCGGCGGTATCGTGCGTACCATCGCAATGGGTTCCTCCGACGGTCTGCGTCGCGGTCTGGATGTAAAAGACCTCGAACACCCGATCGAAGTCCCGGTAGGTAAAGCGACTCTGGGTCGTATCATGAACGTACTGGGCGAACCAGTCGACATGAAAGGCGAGATCGGTGAAGAAGAGCGTTGGGCGATTCACCGCGCAGCACCTTCCTACGAAGAGCTGTCAAACTCTCAGGAACTGCTGGAAACCGGTATCAAAGTTATCGACCTGATGTGTCCGTTCGCTAAGGGCGGTAAAGTTGGTCTGTTCGGTGGTGCGGGTGTAGGTAAAACCGTAAACATGATGGAGCTGATTCGTAACATCGCGATCGAGCACTCCGGTTACTCTGTGTTTGCGGGCGTAGGTGAACGTACTCGTGAGGGTAACGACTTCTACCACGAAATGACCGACTCCAACGTTATCGACAAAGTATCCCTGGTGTATGGCCAGATGAACGAGCCGCCGGGAAACCGTCTGCGCGTTGCTCTGACCGGCCTGACCATGGCTGAGAAATTCCGTGACGAAGGTCGTGACGTTCTGCTGTTTGTTGACAACATCTATCGTTACACCCTGGCCGGTACGGAAGTATCCGCACTGCTGGGTCGTATGCCTTCAGCGGTAGGTTATCAGCCGACCCTGGCGGAAGAGATGGGTGTTCTGCAGGAACGTATCACCTCCACCAAAACCGGTTCTATCACCTCCGTTCAGGCGGTATACGTACCTGCGGATGACTTGACTGACCCATCCCCAGCAACCACCTTTGCTCACCTTGACGCAACCGTGGTACTGAGCCGTCAGATCGCATCTCTGGGTATCTACCCGGCCGTTGACCCGCTGGACTCCACCAGCCGTCAGCTGGATCCGCTGGTAGTTGGTCAGGAACACTACGACACCGCTCGTGGCGTTCAGTCCATCCTGCAACGTTATCAGGAACTGAAAGACATCATCGCCATCCTGGGTATGGATGAACTGTCTGAAGAAGACAAACTGGTGGTAGCGCGCGCTCGTAAGATCCAGCGTTTCCTGTCCCAGCCGTTCTTCGTGGCAGAAGTATTCACCGGTTCTCCGGGTAAATACGTCTCCCTGAAAGACACCATCCGTGGCTTTAAAGGCATCATGGAAGGCGAATACGATCACCTGCCGGAGCAGGCGTTCTACATGGTCGGTTCCATCGAAGAAGCAGTGGAAAAAGCCAAAAAACTTTAACGCCTTAATCGGAGGGTGATATGGCAATGACTTACCACCTGGACGTCGTCAGCGCAGAGCAACAAATGTTCTCTGGTCTGGTCGAGAAAATCCAGGTAACGGGTAGCGAAGGTGAACTGGGGATCTACCCTGGCCACGCACCGCTGCTCACCGCCATTAAGCCTGGTATGATTCGCATCGTGAAACAGCACGGTCACGAAGAGTTTATCTATCTGTCTGGCGGCATTCTTGAAGTGCAGCCTGGCAACGTGACCGTTCTGGCCGACACCGCAATTCGCGGCCAGGATCTCGACGAAGCGCGAGCCATGGAAGCGAAACGTAAGGCTGAAGAGCACATTAGCAGCTCTCACGGCGACGTAGATTACGCTCAGGCGTCTGCGGAACTGGCCAAAGCGATCGCGCAGCTGCGCGTTATCGAGTTGACCAAAAAAGCGATGTAACACCGGCTTGAAAAGCACAAAGCCAGTCTGGAAACAGGCTGGCTTTTTTATTGCGTGCGCTGCGCATATTTTCATCTGGATAGCAGTACAGCAGGATTTGTGCTGTGGTCATTCATGTTCCGCGATTAACTCTTCTTATATAAACCAGCGAAATTCTTTGCTTGTTTTCTCGTTTATTCATTGATCGAAATAAGAGCAAAAACATCATGCTGACGCTTAAATGAAGGTGCTATCTTACTTTTATGCAGACAAAAGGCGCGCCAATGGTCGAAAATGATGTTTTCGTCAGTGGGGATAATCCTTTATTGCGCAATTTATCCTCTGTCCATTTCACGATGAAAAAAATGTAGTTTTTTCAATGTGAAGCGGTTTAAATTCGTTCTCAAATTACAGTCAGGACGCGTATGTTGAATAATGCTATGAGCGTAGTGATCCTTGCAGCAGGCAAAGGCACTCGCATGTATTCTGATATTCCAAAAGTGCTGCATACCCTTGCCGGGAAAGCGATGGTTCAGCATGTCATTGATGCTGCGAATGAATTAGGCGCAGCACACGTTCACCTGGTTTACGGTCACGGTGGCGATCTGCTTAAACAGTCGCTGAAAGATGACAACCTGAACTGGGTGCTTCAGGCCGAGCAACTGGGCACCGGTCATGCAATGCAGCAGGCTGCACCTTTCTTTGCCGATGATGAAGACATTTTAATGCTCTACGGCGATGTGCCGCTGATCTCGGTCGAAACACTCCAGCGTCTGCGTGATGCAAAACCGCAGGGTGGGATTGGTCTGCTGACAGTGAAACTGGATGATCCAACCGGTTATGGTCGCATTACCCGTGAGAATGGCAAAGTTACCGGCATTGTTGAGCATAAAGATGCTACCGATGAGCAGCGTCAAATCCAGGAGATCAACACCGGTATTCTGATCGCCAACGGTGCAGATATGAAACGCTGGCTGGCGAAGCTGACCAATAATAATGCTCAGGGCGAGTACTACATCACCGACATTATTGCCCTGGCGTATCAGGAAGGACGTGAAATCGTCGCTGTACATCCGCAGCGTTTAAGCGAAGTCGAAGGTGTAAATAACCGTCTGCAACTCTCCCGTCTGGAGCGCGTTTATCAGTCCGAACAGGCAGAAAAATTGCTGCTGGCGGGAGTTATGCTGCGCGATCCGGCTCGTTTTGATCTGCGCGGTACGCTTACTCACGGGCGCGATGTTGAAATTGATACTAACGTTATCATCGAGGGTAATGTTACTCTCGGCAATCGCGTGAAAATTGGCACTGGTTGCGTGATTAAAAACAGCGTGATTGGCGATGATTGCGAAATCAGCCCATATACAGTCGTGGAAGATGCGAATCTGGCGGCGGCCTGTACCATTGGCCCGTTTGCCCGTCTGCGTCCTGGTGCAGAGCTGCTGGAAGGTGCGCACGTCGGTAACTTCGTTGAGATGAAAAAAGCGCGTCTGGGTAAAGGCTCGAAAGCCGGTCATCTGACTTACCTGGGCGATGCGGAAATCGGCGATAACGTTAACATCGGCGCGGGAACTATTACCTGCAACTACGACGGTGCGAATAAATTTAAAACCATTATTGGCGACGATGTATTTGTCGGTTCTGACACCCAACTTGTTGCACCGGTAACGGTTGGTAAAGGCGCAACCATTGCTGCGGGTACTACCGTAACGCGCAATGTTGGTGAAAATGCCCTGGCAATCAGCCGTGTGCCGCAGTCACAAAAAGAAGGCTGGCGTCGTCCGGTTAAGAAAAAGTAATTCTGGCTGGGTAATCCGGCCACCAGGGATGAGGAGATAACATAATCTCCCGCCCAATATGTTGTACTTATAAAAATAACCCCACTCTCTACAAGGCTCGGGGCGCCCGAAAAATCGGGTATACAGGTTGACCGACAACGATATCAATCGGAATTAAAAACTATGTGTGGAATTGTTGGCGCGATCGCGCAACGTGATGTAGCTGAAATCCTTCTTGAAGGCTTACGTCGTCTGGAATACCGTGGTTATGACTCTGCCGGTTTGGCAGTCGTCGATGCAAACGGAAATATGACCCGCTTGCGTCGTCTCGGTAAAGTACAGATGCTGGCCCAGGCAGCGGAAGAACATCCTCTGCATGGTGGCACCGGTATTGCTCACACCCGCTGGGCGACTCACGGAGAACCTTCAGAAGCGAATGCGCATCCGCATGTTTCTGAACACATTGTGGTGGTGCATAACGGCATCATCGAAAACCATGAACCGCTGCGCGAAGAGTTAAAAGCGCGTGGCTATACCTTCGTTTCTGAAACCGACACAGAAGTGATTGCTCACCTGGTGAACTGGGAACTGAAACAGGGCGGCACTCTGCGTGAGGCCGTTCTGCGCGCTATCCCTCAACTGCGTGGCGCTTACGGTACGGTTATCATGGACACCCGCAACCCGGATACTTTGCTGGCGGCTCGTTCCGGTAGCCCGCTGGTTATCGGCCTCGGTATGGGCGAAAACTTTATCGCTTCTGACCAGTTGGCACTATTGCCGGTGACCCGCCGTTTTATCTTCCTTGAAGAGGGCGATATTGCGGAAATCACTCGCCGTTCGGTAAACATCTTCGATAAATCTGGCGCGGAAGTAAAACGTCAGGATATCGAATCCAATCTGCAATATGACGCGGGCGATAAAGGTATTTACCGCCACTACATGCAGAAAGAGATCTACGAACAGCCTAACGCGATCAAAAACACTCTCGCCGGACGTATTAACCACGGTCAGGTTGATCTAAGCGAGCTGGGCCCGAATGCCGATGAACTGCTGTCGAAGGTTGAGCATATTCAGATCCTCGCCTGTGGCACTTCTTACAATTCTGGTATGGTTTCCCGCTACTGGTTTGAATCGCTGGCAGGCATTCCGTGCGACGTCGAAATCGCCTCTGAATTCCGCTATCGCAAATCAGCCGTGCGTCGTAACAGTCTGATGATCACTCTGTCGCAGTCCGGTGAAACGGCAGATACCCTGGCTGGCCTGCGTCTGTCGAAAGAGCTGGGTTACCTTGGTTCGCTGGCAATCTGTAACGTTCCTGGTTCTTCTCTGGTGCGTGAATCCGATCTGGCGCTGATGACCAATGCCGGTACTGAAATTGGCGTGGCATCTACCAAAGCCTTTACCACTCAGCTAACTGTGCTGTTGATGCTGGTGGCAAAATTGTCTCGACTGAAAGGTCTGGATGCCTCCATTGAACATGACATCGTGCATGGTCTGCAGGCGCTGCCGAGTCGTATTGAGCAGATGCTGTCTCAGGACAAACGTATTGAAGCTCTGGCAGAAGATTTCTCTGACAAACATCACGCACTGTTCCTGGGCCGTGGCGATCAGTATCCCATCGCGCTGGAAGGCGCATTGAAGCTGAAAGAGATCTCTTATATTCACGCTGAAGCCTACGCTGCGGGTGAACTGAAACACGGTCCGCTGGCGTTGATTGACGCCGATATGCCGGTTATCGTCGTCGCGCCGAATAACGAACTGTTGGAAAAACTGAAATCCAACATTGAAGAAGTTCGCGCGCGTGGCGGTCAGTTGTACGTCTTTGCCGATCAGGACGCAGGTTTTGTAAGTAGCGATAATATGCACATCATCGAGATGCCGCATGTGGAAGAAGTGATTGCCCCAATCTTCTACACCGTTCCGCTGCAACTGCTGGCGTACCATGTCGCGCTGATCAAAGGCACCGATGTTGACCAGCCGCGTAACCTGGCGAAATCGGTTACGGTTGAGTAATTCTAACCGTTAAGTAAGTAAGGGCTGCCAGCGGGTGGCCCTTTTTCATATTTATTTCTAATAAATTTTCCATTTAGATAACTAAATAAATATATTCTGAATTTTTACCAATGTCCGTTTACGAACTTGATTTACTATTATTTGAATAATATTTATATAATAAATTTATATTCTCAGATTGATTTATAGATATTAATTTAGCTAAACCTGTGTCATTGATGTAATATGTTTGCGAATCATAAATACACTTATTAATATAAGTGATGGTTCGGGTTGAAGGATATATTATATCAATGGAGTTTTTATGAAACGTAATATTATTGGTGGTGCATTCACGCTGGCATCTTTAATGCTGGCCGGACATGCACTCGCAGAGGATGGTGTTGTTCACTTTGTTGGTGAAATTGTTGACAGTAGTTGTGAAGTTACCTCCGATACAGCGGATCAAACTGTTCCTCTTGGAAAAGTCAGTAAAAATGCATTTTCAGGCGTAGGTAGCATGGCATCGCCACAGCAGTTTAGTATTAAACTGGAGAAATGCCCGGCAACGTACACTCAGGCTGCGGTTCGTTTTGATGGTACAGAAGCACCTGGCGGCGATGGCGATCTGAAAGTGGGTACTCCGACTACAGCTGCCGATCCGGGGGATTATACCGGCACCGGGGCAGCGATTGTGGCCACTGGTGTTGGTATCCGTATCTTTAACCAGGCTGACAACTCTCAGGTCAAACTTTATAACGACTCAGCTTATACCACTATCGATGGTAACGGCACTGCGGAAATGAAATTTATTGCACGCTATGTTGCAACAAATGCAGTCGTAACGGCGGGTACAGCGAACGCCGATTCACAATTTACTATCGAATATAAGAAATAATTTATCAGAGCCTTTTTATTCAGTTGGCTTTGGCCAGGGAGTTATTATGTCCAGAAAAAGTTGTTTAATCAGGCTCTTTAAAACAACCCTTTGGTACAAATTATTTATCGCGATTATGTTAAGCCTTTTTTTAGGCCAGCCAGCATTAACCTATGCAGGCGTTGTCATTGGCGGTACGCGGGTTGTTTACATAAGTAATAATGCAGATAAATCTATTTCTGTATTCAGCAAGGAAGAGAAGATCCCTTATCTCATCCAGTCATGGGTGGATCCGTTTAATAAAGATGATAAAAGTAAAGCGCCCTTTACTGTTATACCTCCTGTATCCCGACTTGAACCCGGACAAGAAAAAGTATTACGTATTCTTCACACGAAGGGAATGTCATTACCCGACGACCGTGAATCCGTCTTCTGGCTGAATATCAAAAATATTCCGCCTGCAGCAACCAATAAAGCGGCTAACTCTTTGGAAATTGCTGTTAAAACGCGTATCAAGCTGTTCTGGCGACCAGCAACTATTCGACTTATTCCTGAAGATGCAGCGCCTAAGGTTAAGTGGCGCCGTGAAGGCAAAAATCTGATTGCTGAAAATCCAAACCCGATTCATATCAGTGTGATGGATGTCATTGTTGATGGCCATGATGTGCCTCTCAACATGATCCGTCCTTTCGAAACGCTCTCTTTACCGTTGCCTGCCAATTCTGCGGGTAACCAAATGACCTGGCGATTCATAAATGATTATGGCGCGATAAGCGAACCGCTAAAAAACGCACTGTAAGCATGGCATAAGGATAGGCGTATTATGGTTACGACCAGAATAGCGGTTGGCCTGATGGCAGGGACGTGTCTGATATTCTCACATAGTCTGATGGCCCAGGTCAGCGTATTTAACCCGGCGCTACTGGAAATCGACCATCAATCCGGGGTCGACATTCGTCAGTTTAACCGGGCAAATATGATGCCTCCCGGCGTTTATAGCGTTGATATTTTTATCAACGGTAAAATGTTTGAACGTCAGGATGTGACATTTGTTCAGGATAATCCCGATGCTGATTTACACGCCTGCTTTGTCGCTATAAAAAAAACGCTGATCTCCTTTGGCGTAAAAGTTGATGCACTGAAATCGCTCAATGATGTGGATGAAACGGTCTGTATTGATCCTGAGCCACGCATTGAAGGCTCATCCTGGCAACTGGACAGCGATAAACTGCAACTGAATATCTCCATTCCCCAAATCTACATGGACGCGATGGCCTACGATTACATAAGCCCTACGCGTTGGGATGAGGGGATTAATGCGCTCACTATCAACTACGATTTTTCCGGTTCACATACCCTGCGTTCTGATTATGGTTCTCAGGAGACGAATACCAGCTATCTCAACCTGCGCAACGGACTGAATATTGGGCCGTGGCGATTACGCAATTACAGTACTTTAAACACAACCGATGGTCGTGCGGATTACAACTCTATAAGCACCTGGATACAACGTAATATTGCCGCGTTACGAAGCCAGATTATGATCGGCGATACGTGGACGGCGAGCGATATTTTCGACAGCACGCAAATCCGTGGCGCACGTCTTTATACCGATAACGATATGTTGCCTGCCAGCCAGAATGGATTTGCCCCTGTGGTGCGTGGCATTGCCAAGTCCAACGCCACGGTCATCATTCGTCAAAGTGGTTATGTGATTTACCAGTCTGCCGTTCCACTAGGTGCCTTTGAAATTACTGACCTGAACACTGCCAGTTCAGGGGGAGATTTGGACGTAACTATCAAGGAAGAAGATGGTAGCGAACAACGATTCACCCAACCTTACGCCACTTTGGCAATCCTTAAGCGTGAAGGTCAAACAGATGTCGATATCAGCGTGGGTGAATTACGCGATGAAGATGGATTTATGCCAGATGTCATCCAGGCGCAGATCCTTCATGGCCTGCCGCATGGGTTTACGTTGTATGGTGGTTTACAGGCTACCGAGAATTATGGTTCAGCAGCGTTAGGGATGGGTAAAGATCTTGGTTCTCTGGGTGCTATCTCGTTCGATGTGACTCATGCGCGTGCAAAATTTAGTCATGATGATACGGAAACCGGACAGTCCTATCGCTTTCTGTATTCGAAACGTTTTGATGATACGGACACCAGTTTGCGTCTGGTTGGCTATCGTTATTCCACTGAAGGCTACTATACCCTCAACGAATGGGCGTCACGGAGCAACAGTCCTGACGATTTCTGGCAAACCGGTAACCGCCGCAGTCGTGTGGAAGGAACGCTAACGCAGTCGCTGGGAAGAGATTACGGCAACGTATACCTGACATTAAGTCGTCAGCAGTACTGGCATACCGATGATGTCGAGCGATTAATGCAATTTGGCTACAGCAGTAGCTGGAAGCGTCTCTCGTGGAATATCTCCTGGAGTTATTCCAATACCGCTCGTCAGGGGACGAGTAATAATTATGCCAGTGATAACAGCAGTGAGCAGATCTACATGCTCTCTTTATCTGTGCCTTTATCTGGCTGGTGGGGGAATAGTTACGCCACATATTCCGTTTCACAAAATGATAATTCCGGCAGTTCACATCAAGTAGGGATAAGCGGAACAGCCCTGGAAAAAAATAATCTGTCCTGGAATTTAATGCAGTCTTATAACAGCCACGATGATGAAGTTGGCGGGAATATGTCACTGTCTTATGACGGCACCTACGGTTCGCTGAACGGCAGTTATAATTACAGCCAAAATTCCCAGCGACTCAATTACGGTATTAAGGGCGGTATTCTGGCGCACAGCGAAGGGGTAACGTTAAGTCAGGAGTTAGGTGAAACCATCGCTCTGGTTAAAGCACCAGGCGCAGCCGGGCTGGAAATTGATAATATGCGCGGTGCCGCAACGGACTGGCGTGGCTACACGGTCAAGACACAACTAAATCCATATGATGAAAACCGAGTGGCAATCAGTGATAACTATTTCTCGAAAGCAAATGTCGAGCTTGATAATACCGTCGTGACGATGATTCCGACGCGTGGCGCTGTGGTTAAAGCAGAGTTTGTTACGCATGTGGGTTACCGTGTTTTATTCAGAGTCATGAATGTAAAAGGTAAGCCAGCACCATTTGGCGCGATGGCATCAGTACAAAGCGCGTCCTCTGCAAACTCAGGGATTGTGGGGGAGCATGGCGAGCTTTATCTCTCGGGGCTTCCTGAAAAGGGACAAGTAACATTATCCTGGGGCGAAAATGCGACCACAAAATGTACCTTCGATTACACTCTCTCATTACCTGCAAGTGAAAGTGGATTAATTGAGCAAGACGTGACATGTCATTAAAAGGATTTTTATGAACAAGAATATTATACGATGGTGGTTGGCGATTCTTATTGTCTCTTTTAGTGGCACAATACTAGCTGCGCCTAAAGGTATCTGTACTCCAGATAATGGAGTTTTCCATAGTACGCTTAATTTTTCAGGCTATCTTATTACAGCGAACCAGAACAGAGTAGGTACGATATTTAACACCACGGTGAGTAATGGTGGCTCTTATCCAGGTCGCTGTCATTGTGATACGGGGCCTTTAGATCGATTCTCCTTTATTTACTACACAGCCAGAATCAATGATGCCTTAAGCTTTGCTGGTGTTCACTCAGGCTTGAATTATTATAATCTTAATCCGAATCTCGATGTGGGTATTGCAATTGATATTCTCGGAGTAGGAATGGTTAATGCACCGTTTGACTATCAGCCTAATAAGCCTTCTAACAGTTATGATTGTGGCCGTATTTCCCCCTTGAATATTTCCAGCGGTGCAAGAGCACAAATTTATTTTTATATCAAAAAAACCTTTGTGGGAAAGTTAATTATTCCTGAAACAAAGATATCTACGTTGTATGGAACCATAAGTCGTGATACGCCGGTTGATTATTCTCAACCGATGGCTGATGTTTACATTCACGGCGATATCACTGCGGCACAAACTTGCGAAATTAATAATTTACAACCGGTTTATTTTGATTTTAAAGAAATACCCGCCGCAGATTTTTCCTCTGTTACCGGGAGTGCGGTAACAACGCATAAAATCACTAAAACCGTCACTATTGAGTGTGAAAACATGGGGTTACTGAATACAGACGATATCACCACATCATTTTATGCTACTGAATCCAGTACGGATAATTCTATGGTTGTAACGTCAAACCCCAACGTGGGGGTAAAAATATACGATAAAAATAATAAGGAAATCAAAGTAAACGGAGGCGAATTGTCGACAGATATGGGCAAAACAACCGTCTATGGAGAGAAAGCTGGCAACGTCACTTTTTCTGCCGCACCTGCAAGCCTCACTGGAGCTCGCCCTGCGCCAGGAACATTTACCGCGACTGCAACCATAACAATTGAGATTGTTCGCTAACCGAACTGACAGCGGTGCTCCTCACACCGTTGTCATTTTACGCATTTTTGGCTGTATATTTTCATCCGACATGACAAAACGATGACATCGCTTTCCTTTTTTTCTTCAAATAAATTAAACACTTAAATAATAATCCTGATTTGTCATAAAACTGTCATAAACCTTACATATAACTGTCACCTGTTTGTCCTATTTTGCTTCTCGTAGCCAACAAACAATGCTTTATGAATCCTCCCAGGAGACATTATGAAAGTTATGCGTACCACCGTCGCAACTGTTGTCGCCGCGACCTTATCGATGAGTGCTTTCTCTGTATTTGCAGAAGCAAGCCTGACAGGTGCGGGTGCAACCTTCCCTGCGCCGGTGTATGCCAAATGGGCTGACACTTACCAGAAAGAAACCGGTAATAAAGTTAACTACCAGGGTATCGGTTCTTCCGGTGGCGTAAAACAGATTATCGCCAATACCGTTGATTTCGGTGCTTCAGACGCGCCGCTGTCTGACGAAAAACTGGCTCAGGAAGGTCTTTTCCAGTTCCCGACCGTGATTGGCGGCGTGGTGCTGGCGGTTAACCTGCCGGGTCTGAAATCCGGTGAACTGGTGCTGGATGGTAAAACCCTCGGCGACATCTACCTGGGCAAAATTAAAAAGTGGGATGATGAAGCCATCGCCAAACTGAATCCGGGTCTGAAACTGCCTTCACAGAACATTGCCGTAGTACGCCGCGCAGATGGCTCCGGTACTTCCTTCGTCTTCACCAGCTACCTGGCGAAAGTGAACGAAGAGTGGAAAAACAGCGTTGGTACTGGCTCTACCGTAAAATGGCCGATCGGTCTGGGCGGTAAAGGTAACGACGGTATCGCCGCGTTCGTTCAGCGTCTGCCGGGTGCGATTGGTTACGTTGAATATGCTTACGCTAAGCAGAATAACCTGGCGTACACCAAACTGATCTCCGCCGACGGTAAATCGGTCAGTCCGACCGAAGAAAACTTCGCCAATGCGGCAAAAGGCGCAGACTGGAGCAAAACCTTCGCTCAGGATCTGACCAACCAGAAAGGCGAAGATGCATGGCCGATCACCTCTACCACGTTCATACTGATCCACAAAGATCAGAAGAAACCTGAGCAGGGTGTAGAAGTGCTGAAGTTCTTCGACTGGGCATACAAAACCGGGGCTAAACAGGCTAACGACCTTGATTACGCCAGCCTGCCGGAGAGCGTTGTAGAACAGGTTCGCGCTGCGTGGAAGACCAATATTAAAGACAGTAGCGGTAAGCCGCTGTACTAATAAAACACCATGCCGGATAAGGTCTTTACGTCGTATCCGGCATTACAAAATGACTTTGTAAACGCGTTTAACTGAAGAGTAACTTATGGCTGCAACCAAGCCTGCTTTTAACCCACCGGGTAAAAAGGGCGACATAATTTTCAGCGTGCTGGTAAAACTGGCGGCGCTGATTGTGCTATTGATGTTGGGTGGCATTATTGTCTCTCTGATCATCTCCTCCTGGCCGAGCATTCAGAAATTTGGTCTGGCTTTCCTGTGGACCAAAGAGTGGGATGCACCGAACGATATTTACGGGGCGCTGGTGCCGATCTACGGTACGCTGGTGACCTCGTTTATCGCGCTGCTGATCGCCGTTCCGGTGAGTTTCGGTATCGCCCTGTTCCTGACCGAGCTTGCGCCAGGCTGGCTGAAACGCCCGCTGGGGATCGCCATTGAGCTGCTGGCAGCCATTCCAAGTATCGTTTACGGCATGTGGGGGCTGTTTATCTTCGCGCCGCTGTTTGCCGTTTACTTCCAGGAGCCAGTCGGCAATATCCTGTCGAATATCCCGATTGTCGGCGCGCTGTTCTCCGGCCCGGCATTTGGTATCGGTATCCTCGCGGCAGGCGTGATCCTCGCCATCATGATCATTCCGTACATTGCGGCGGTCATGCGCGATGTGTTCGAACAGACACCTGTGATGATGAAAGAGTCGGCCTACGGTATCGGCTGCACCACCTGGGAAGTTATCTGGCGTATCGTTCTTCCGTTCACCAAAAATGGTGTTATCGGCGGCATTATGCTGGGGCTGGGGCGCGCGCTCGGTGAAACCATGGCGGTGACCTTTATCATCGGTAACACCTACCAGCTCGACAGCGCCTCGCTGTACATGCCGGGCAACAGTATCACCTCTGCGCTGGCCAACGAATTTGCGGAAGCGGAATCTGGCCTGCACGTTGCCGCACTGATGGAACTCGGCCTGATCCTGTTTGTAATTACCTTCATCGTCCTGGCCGCATCGAAGTTTATGATTATGCGCCTGGCTAAGAATGAGGGGGCACGCTAATGGCTATGGTTGAAATGCAAACCACTGCGGCGCTGGCGGAATCCCGCCGCAAAATGCAGGCGCGTCGCCGCCTCAAAAACCGTATTGCGCTGACGCTCTCAATGGCGACGATGGCCTTCGGCCTGTTCTGGCTGATCTGGATTTTAATGTCCACCATCACTCGCGGAATCGACGGTATGTCGCTGGCGCTGTTCACCGAAATGACGCCGCCGCCCAATACGGAAGGTGGTGGTCTGGCGAACGCCCTGGCGGGTAGCGGCCTGTTAATTTTGTGGGCCACGGTATTCGGTACGCCGCTGGGTATTATGGCGGGGATTTATCTGGCGGAGTATGGCCGTAAATCCTGGCTGGCAGAAGTGATTCGCTTTATTAACGACATTCTGCTCTCTGCACCGTCGATTGTGGTTGGTCTGTTTGTTTATACCATCGTGGTGGCGCAGATGGAGCACTTCTCCGGCTGGGCGGGCGTAATTGCGCTGGCGCTGTTGCAGGTGCCCATTGTTATCCGTACCACCGAGAACATGCTGAAACTGGTGCCGGACAGCCTGCGTGAAGCGGCTTATGCGCTGGGTACGCCGAAGTGGAAGATGATCTCCGCGATTACGCTGAAAGCGTCGGTGTCCGGGATCATGACCGGTATCCTGCTGGCGATTGCCCGTATTGCCGGTGAAACCGCGCCGCTGCTGTTTACCGCGCTCTCCAACCAGTTCTGGAGCACGGACATGATGCAGCCGATCGCCAACCTGCCGGTGACGATCTTTAAGTTTGCGATGAGCCCATTTGCGGAATGGCAGCAACTGGCCTGGGCCGGGGTATTGATCATCACCCTGTGCGTCCTGCTGCTGAACATTCTGGCGCGCGTTGTTTTTGCGAAGAATAAACACGGTTGATATTGCTGACACGGTTTTCCCCTCACCCTAACCCTCTCCCCAGAGGGGCGAGGGGACCGATCGAGCGCCTTTTTGACTCTGTACACGGTTAACACTTTGTCGGATGCGGCGTGAGCGCCTTATCCGGCCTACGGTAAGCCTGATTAGCGAAGTGCATCAGGCACGATGAGGAAAAGATTGCAATGAGTATGGTTGAAACTGCCCCGAGTAAAATTCAGGTTCGTAATTTGAACTTCTACTACGGCAAATTCCATGCCCTGAAAAACATCAACCTGGATATCGCTAAAAACCAGGTTACGGCGTTTATCGGGCCGTCCGGCTGCGGTAAATCGACGCTGCTGCGTACCTTCAATAAAATGTTTGAACTGTACCCGGATCAGCGTGCGGAAGGTGAAATTCTGCTCGATGGCGACAACATTCTGACGAACACTCAGGATATCGCCCTGCTGCGTGCGAAAGTGGGCATGGTGTTCCAGAAACCGACACCGTTCCCGATGTCCATCTACGACAACATCGCTTTTGGTGTCCGTCTGTTTGAGAAGCTCTCTCGTGCCGACATGGACGAGCGCGTACAGTGGGCATTGACCAAAGCCGCATTGTGGAACGAAACCAAAGATAAATTGCACCAGAGCGGTTACTCTCTCTCTGGTGGTCAGCAACAGCGTCTGTGCATTGCGCGAGGAATCGCCATTCGCCCGGAAGTGCTGCTGCTCGACGAACCGTGTTCGGCGCTCGACCCTATCTCCACCGGGCGTATTGAAGAGCTGATCACCGAACTGAAGCAGGATTACACCGTGGTGATCGTCACCCACAACATGCAGCAGGCTGCGCGTTGTTCCGACCACACGGCATTTATGTATATGGGCGAATTGATTGAGTTCAGCAACACGGACGATCTGTTCACCAAGCCAGCGAAGAAACAAACAGAAGACTACATCACCGGTCGTTACGGTTGATTCAGGAGTGCGTTATGGACAGTCTCAATCTTAATAAACATATTTCTGGCCAGTTCAATGCCGAACTGGAAAGCATCCGCACGCAGGTGATGACCATGGGCGGTATGGTGGAGCAACAGCTTACTGATGCCATCACCGCCATGCACAACCAGGACAGCGATCTGGCGAAGCGTGTGATCGAAGGCGACAAAAACGTCAACATGATGGAAGTGGCAATCGATGAAGCCTGTGTGCGCATTATTGCTAAACGTCAGCCGACGGCGAGCGACCTGCGTCTGGTGATGGTGATAAGCAAGACCATCGCCGAACTGGAGCGTATTGGCGACGTGGCGGACAAAATCTGCCGTACTGCGCTGGAGAAATTCTCCCAGCAGCATCAGCCGTTGCTGGTAAGTCTGGAATCTCTGGGGCGTCACACAATCCAGATGCTGCATGACGTACTGGACGCGTTCGCGCGCATGGATATTGACGAAGCGGTACGAATTTATCGTGAAGATAAAAAAGTCGACCAGGAGTACGAAGGTATTGTTCGTCAGCTGATGACCTACATGATGGAAGATTCGCGCACTATTCCGAGCGTACTTACCGCGCTGTTCTGTGCGCGTTCAATCGAACGTATCGGTGACCGTTGTCAGAATATCTGTGAATATATCTTCTACTACGTGAAAGGGCAGGATTTCCGTCACGTCGGCGGCGATGAGCTGGATAAACTGCTGGCAGAGAAAGATCCGAAAGCCTCACGCTAACCGTATGCCGCATCAGGCAATCTGCGAGTACGTAATCTGACCGGTGAGATATATCACCGGTCTCTTTATTTACCGAGTAATATCCCAGCCGCGAGCCTTCCAGAGTTCCGGTAACTGTGAAAGATGGGTAAAAGTAGTGACTTTCGGATGAACGATCGGCTTATTGTGCGGGTCAGCGCAGAAGTAAAACACTTCCATACCGGCATCGATTCCTGACTGCGCACCGGCGCTGGAGTCATCAACCAGAATGCAGTTTTCAACGTTCACATTCATCGCTTTTGCCGCATGGAACATTAACGCCGGATCGGGCTTCCAGCGTTGGATGTCGTAACCGCTGAACAGTTTTTCCGGGAAATAGTGCAGCATATTGAGTTTGCCAAGCGAATGTTGCATTTTGCTGACTGGGCCGTTAGAGACGACGCACATCGGCACGTTAACGCTCGCCAGCAATTCGTTAGCACCCGCAATCACCTCCAGTTCGCTATCAAACAGACGCGCCACTTCCGCACGATAAACGTGCTCGGCATCGGCACGAACCATTTCTACACCCTGTTCTTTGCTAATGATGTCGATGATTTCGTAGAGTTTTACGCCTTTAAAACGGGTAAAAATTTCTTCCAGGTCAACGTGAATGCCAAATTCCCTGAACATCGTGACATAGGCGCGAGAGCAAATGACCTCGCTATCGACCAGCGTACCGTCACAGTCGAAAAATACCGCTTCTATCTGGGACATGTCTTTCCTTTATCGTTAGTTTAACGTTTTCGTCATGCAGATTGGCGCGACGCAATCGTTGCCGTATAAGCAAATACAATGAAAAAAAGTTATCTTCAGCCGTCCATATTGTCTCATTTTGGTATACGATAGCGACGGATTTTCCCTCCTTGTTCGGAAATAGATAATGAGTCAACAACACACAACCCAGGCTTCTGGCCAGGGGATGCTGGAACGCGTGTTTAAACTGCGCGAACATGGCACGACGGCACGAACCGAAGTGATCGCTGGTTTTACCACCTTCCTGACGATGGTTTACATCGTTTTTGTTAACCCGCAAATTCTTGGCGTCGCTGGCATGGACACAAGCGCCGTCTTCGTCACCACCTGTCTGATTGCTGCGTTCGGCAGTATTCTGATGGGGCTGTTTGCTAACCTGCCAGTCGCGCTGGCTCCCGCTATGGGTCTGAATGCGTTCTTCGCCTTTGTTGTGGTGCAGGCGATGGGCTTGCCATGGCAGGTCGGGATGGGCGCCATTTTCTGGGGCGCGATTGGTCTGCTGTTACTGACGATTTTCCGCGTTCGCTACTGGATGATTGCCAACATTCCAGTGAGTCTGCGTGTGGGGATCACCAGCGGTATCGGCCTGTTCATTGGTATGATGGGGCTGAAAAACGCAGGTGTCATTGTCGCTAACCCGGAAACGCTGGTCAGCATCGGTAACCTGACTTCTCACAGCGTGCTGCTGGGTATCCTCGGCTTCTTCATCATTGCTATTCTGGCCTCGCGCAACATTCACGCGGCGGTACTGGTTTCCATCGTGGTGACGACGCTTTTGGGCTGGATGCTGGGTGATGTGCACTACAACGGCATTGTCTCCGCGCCGCCGAGCGTGATGACGGTAGTGGGTCATGTGGATTTAGCCGGGTCATTAAACCTCGGTCTGGCAGGGGTAATTTTCTCTTTCATGCTGGTCAACCTGTTTGACTCCTCCGGTACGTTGATTGGCGTAACCGATAAAGCGGGTCTGGCGGATGAGAAAGGTAAATTCCCGCGCATGAAGCAGGCGCTGTATGTCGACAGTATCTCTTCTGTTACCGGTTCCTTTATCGGTACATCTTCCGTCACGGCGTATATTGAGTCCTCTTCTGGTGTTTCCGTTGGCGGTCGTACCGGTCTGACGGCAGTGGTTGTCGGCCTGCTATTCCTGCTGGTTATCTTTCTGTCACCGCTGGCGGGAATGGTGCCTGGCTATGCTGCTGCTGGCGCGCTGATCTACGTGGGCGTACTGATGACCTCAAGTCTTGCTCGCGTGAAATGGCAGGATCTTACTGAATCCGTTCCGGCGTTTATTACCGCCGTGATGATGCCGTTCAGCTTTTCGATTACTGAAGGTATTGCGCTGGGCTTCATTTCCTACTGCGTGATGAAAATCGGCACCGGACGTCTGCGTGATCTAAGCCCGTGCGTAATCATCGTTGCGCTGCTGTTTATCCTGAAGATCGTGTTTATCGACGCCCACTAAAATCGATAACTCGTTAAAAAACCCGCCATGAGTTACCGCTGGCGGGTTTTTTATTTAGAGTTTCACCCGCTGAATAAACTCGCCAAATGCGGTCAATTGTCCGGTCAGATGATCCAGTGTTCCTTGATCAATCACTTCTCCGGTTTGTGGATCGACTTTGTTCTGAATCACACCGCCCATAAACTCCGGTTTGTTCATTACCATCGCGTCGAGAAAAACCAGAATCTGGCGCAGGTGATACTGGCAGCGCGCGCCGCCAATCACGCCCATTGAGCTGGTCTGAATCAACACCGGTTTACCGGCCAGCGGTTGATCCGGCAGGCGAGATAGCCAGTCGATGGCATTTTTCAGTCCGCCCGGCACGGAGTAGTTATATTCCGGCGTGACGATCACCACGCCGTCAGCTTGGCGAATTTGTTCCGCCAGAGTTTCAACTGCCGCTGGAAAACCTTCTTCCTGCTGTACGTCAGCGTCATACAGAGGAATGTCGGCAATGGAAGGTAACGCATTGACTTCCATACCCGCAGGGGCAATTTTCGGCAGTGTACGTGCAACCATGCCATTAAATGAGCCTTTGCGCAGGCTCCCCAGTAACGTAACCACCTTCAATTTTTCAGACATGATGACTCCTGTGGTTGTCTATCAATTTGGCGAAAAAGACTTCACGGTAGATAGCTGGGCAAAACGCATCATCCGGCTGGTGGGGTTGTTGGCGCGACTGTGAATATCCGGCAGACTTTTCCAGCCTTGCTTACCATCTAACTCCCAGACACTGAGCTTCTCAATCGCTGGAGTGACCGCCACGGACCACACCAGCACGTCCTCTGCGTCGCATAACGCTTCTACATGATTTACATGGGCACATTTCAGGCGTCCGGCAATGGGCAGCAATTGCAGATCGCGCGGGTCGTCATTCAGTACATCGCCGGTAAGTTTTAGCACGCTTCGGCGCAAAGTAATGAGTTG